>DAHUZK010000020.1 GCA_027306605.1 Acidimicrobiaceae bacterium | reverse complement strand
GCGGCCACAACGGACGAACGGTGACGATGC
The DNA here is from genome assembly GCA_027306605.1 of Acidimicrobiaceae bacterium. Taxonomy (GTDB): domain Bacteria; phylum Actinomycetota; class Acidimicrobiia; order Acidimicrobiales; family RAAP-2; genus Bog-473. The sequence goes on along the minus strand of DAHUZK010000020.1, from coordinate 89,866 downwards.
GCTCACGTCGAGCCACCAGGAGCTTCTCTAAGAGCGGCCGACCGGGATCGAACCGGCATCATCAGCTTGGAAGGCTGAGGTTCTACCATTGAACTACGGCCGCGAGCAGGGCCGCAGTCTAAAGCCTCTACGCTCCATCCCGTGGACGATGCGCTCTTCGAGAGGGTCGGGGGAGAGGCCTTCTTCGTCGACCTCGTCGATCGGTTCTACGTCGGGGTGGCTGGAGACCCCCTGTTGCGGCCGCTCTACCCCGACGACCTGGCGGAGTCGTCGCGCCATCTCGCACTCTTCCTGGTCCAGTACTGGGGTGGTCCGAGCACCTACAGCGACGAGCGCGGGCATCCGCGCTTGCGCATGAGGCATGCTCCTTTCGTCATCGGTGTGCCCGAACGGGACGCCTGGTTGCGTCACATGCTCGGAGCGCTGCTCGAGCTCGAAGGCGAGGGTCGGATCACGCCCGCTGACGCCTCGGCCATGCGCGAATACCTCCATATGGCTGCCAACTCACTCGTCAACACGGTCTGAGCGACCCGCAGACCGAAGGGCTTCCCTGGGCGCTGTCAGTCTTCGAAGACCGGCGTACGGCCTTCCTTGCGGGCAGCAACCGACTCCTCGAAATTGCGGGTCGTGATGCGGACGAACAGTTGCGAGGTCCCTTCGGCGTCCATGTGGGACTGCAAGCTGGAAGCGTCGAGGCTGTTCCAGAGCTGGCGCTTGGTCAGTTCGACCCCGGCACGGCTCCAGCCGTTGATACGGTCTGCCAGCTCGAAACACGTGGGGAGCAGATCGGCGTCCGCCACCACCCGGGACACCAGCCCGATGCGGTCCGCCTCGGAAGCGTCGACGTCGCGCCCGGTCAGCATGATCTCCGCTGCCCTCGAATGGCCGACGCTGCGTGGCAGAAGGAAGCTGAGCCCCAGTTCGGCCGCTGTCAGTCCGTTGTTGATGCCGGCAGCTCTGAAGTAGGCGCTCTCGGAGGCGATCCGGACGTCGGCGGCCAGGGCCAGGCAGAACCCACCACCGATGGCAGCGCCGTTGACCGCGGCGATCACCGGCTGGTGAAGGCGACGGATGGTACCGATCACATCGTCGAGCATTTCCATCGACCGCAGCGCGATGGTCGGTAGGGTGAGGCCGTCGATGTTCGGCATCGCGCCGGGGCTCTCGTGGTCGGCCCCGGAGCAGAACCCGCGGCCCGCTCCGGTGACGACCACGACCCGCACCTCGTTGTCGTCCCCCACCTCTCGGAGGGCATCGCGGAAGGGGATCATCACGTCGAAGGCCATCGCGTTCATGCGGTCGGGGCGGTTCAGGGTGACGACGGCTACCTGTGGGTGAGGACGGCTGATCTCGGTGAAGGACATGGAGGGCATCGTAGATGTCGGCCACGAGCCCCCGGTTGGCTCGGAGCCGATGGATCAGGCGCGCTTTGCCTCCGTTCCGGGGCCGTGTTGGCCCCGATGGAGCGGCCTCTCCTTGCGCGCGATCCAGCGCAAGCGAGCGGCACGGGCATCCCAGTCGTAGACGACGGCGGTACCGGCGATCAGGTCGTTCAGACCGCGCCGCTCCCGTTGGAAGACGATGCCGAGGAATCCGATCCCGAGCGTGATGAAGAGCGTGAACGCGAGGCCGATGGTGCGCAGGGCCGCCTGACGACCGCTGATCGGCCCTCCCCTCCGTGTCACGACCTGCAGTCCGAAGAGGGCCATGCCGAGTGTCTTGCCGCTCACGGCCCACTGGTACGTGAAGTAGAAGAACTCCCAGACGGTCAGGACGAGAAAAGCGATGCCCTGATGATTGCTCAGCGCGAAGGAATGTCCCGTGATCAGCTTCACGGCCGCGTTCAGCAGGGCGACGCCCAGGGTGTACAGACCCCAGGCCGCTCCGACGTCGGCGGCGAACGCGACCAGGCGGCTGGCTGCTCCGGCGTAGTGACCCTGCCGCCCGACCGTCATTTCCGGCGCGGGCACCGGAACGGTGGTCATCGGATGCTCCGCTTGGGTGTCACCAGCAGCGGTGGGCCGTCGGGCCAGGTGGCGAGCCGCCGGCGGCGGCCGACGAGCCGATTGCCCCACCGGAGGATGAAGTCGTCGAGCCCGACGCCTTGGGACCGGATCACGTCGAGGATCTCGGTGGCCACACCTGTGGTGGAACGGGCGATGATCGACCCGAGTTCCGTCTGCTCGACCAGGGCATCGATGTCGATCTCGTCCACGATGGCGTTGACGTCGACTCGCTCGATGATCTTTTGGACATCGATCCGCTCGACGATCCTTTCGATGTCCACGCGCTCCACGATCTTGTCCACGTCGACGCGGTCCACGATCTTGTCCACGTCGACCTTGCTGACGATCTTGTCCACGTCGACCTTCTCGAGGATGGCGTCGATGTCGATGGCGTCGACGATGAGCGGCACGATGTGCTCAGCCAGGGATTGAGCCAGCTGCTCCACCCGGGCGCCGATCGGATTGCTCACCGGGGACCACCGGCTCTGTGACATTCCTGTGATCTTCTCACCCCGGACCGGTGCGGGTGGGACATCGATCGGGTACGGTCGGCAGGGCCGGGCAGCGAGCTCGAGGAGGTGGCACCGTGGAGTACGAGCGCTACGACAACGGGGTTCCGTCCTGGGTCGACCTGGGAAGCCCCGATCAGGCCAGAGCCAAAATATTCTACGCGGCGCTGTTGGGCTGGGAGTGTCCTGAAGGACCACCTGAAGCCGGCGGCTACTCCGTGTGCACCCTGCGCGGGAAGACAGTGGCCGGTATCGGCCCGCAGATGAACCCGGACTTCCCACCCGTCTGGATGACCTATGTGAACGTCGACAATGCGGACGAAACGGTGGCCACGGTCTCGCCGAGCGGCGGGACCGTCCTGGTGCCCCCCATGGATGTCATGGATGCCGGCCGCATGAGCATCTTCGCCGATCCGGCGGGGGCGGTGATCGGCCTCTGGCAGCCGATGTCCCACCTCGGTGCGCAGCTGGCCAATGAACCCGGTGCGCTGTGCTGGAACGAGCTCATCACGACCGATCTCGGCACGTCGAAGGACTTCTACAAGGCCGTGTTCGATTGGGACGCCGAGGACCAGGGACCTCCCGGAGGTCCGCCGGTCTATACCGAGTGGAAGCTCCGCGGTCGTTCGGTCGGAGGCATGATGCTCAAGAGCTCCGATATGCCGGCCGAGATGCCACCGAACTGGGGGGTCTATTTCGCCGTGGCCGATGCCGATGCCGCCGTTGCCAAGGCACAGGCGCTCGGTGGGGCCGTCTACATGGGTCCGACGGACATCGAACCGGGCCGCTTCGCGGTGCTGGCCGACAACGGTGGCGTCGTGTTCAACGTCCTCCAAATGAAGTCGTAGGAGAGGCGATGGAACAGCGGCGACTGGGGCGGACCGGCCACGAGAGCAGCGTGGCCATTCTCGGTGGCGCGGCCTGTTGGTCGGCCACCGTCGAAGAAGCGGGGTCATGGCTGCGCCTTGCGCTCGATCATGGCGTCAACCACCTCGACATCGCTCCGCAGTACGGTGCGGCGGAGTCCGTGGTCGGTCCGCACCTCGAGGAGCACCGCGACAAGCTCTTCCTCGCGGGCAAGACCCTTCGGGCCAACCCCGACGGGGTCTCCGATCAGTTCGACACGACGAGGCGACTCCTCCATGCCGAGGTCCTGGACCTGTACCAGGCCCATGCCGTGACGTCGCTCGCCGAGCTCGACCGTCGCTCGGGTGCTTTGGAACGCATCCTGCAATTGCGCGATGCAGGGCGCACGCGCTTCGCGGGGATCACCGGGCACGACCTCGAGGTGCCGCATGCCCATCTCGAAGCATTGCGGCGCTTCGACCTCGACACGGTCATGTTCCCGGTCTACCCGGCGCTTTGGGCACGTCCGGAATACCGCGAGCCGGCCGAGGAGTTGCTGAGGGTGTGCGCCGAGCGGGACGTCGGTGTCATGGCGATCAAGGCGGCGGCGCGACGTCCCTGGGCCGACGGTCGACCACTGGCCGACGCGGTGGCGGGCAGTGAAGCCACGTCGTCGCGGTGGGCGGATTCCTGGTACGAGCCGCAGGGGAGCGATGCGGGATTGGACATGGGAATTCATTTCGCGTTGTCGACACCCGGCGTCCACGGTTTCTGCACGCCCGGCGACATGGCGCTGCTGCCCAGGGTTCTGGCGTCGGCCGAGCGCTACACGCCGTTGGGCGACGAGGCGCGCGCGGCGGCCGTGGACGCCATGGCCCCTGAGGATCTCATCTTCCCCATGCCGCGCTGACCATGGCGCGCAGAGGGGACGTGGCTCAGCCGATCTGGACGGCCTCCACCACGCGGCGGAAGGCGGTGTCGTTTCCCGTCTCGCTCGGCGGGGACATGACGAGCCCCTGTCCGAGTTCGGCGAACCGCCCGAGGAGGATCTCGGGCAGCTCGTCGTACGTACCGCAGGGTACGAGCGTGTCGAGCACCTCGTCGGACAGCGTGTGCTCCAGCTCGTCCCAACGGTCGTGCCTGGCCAGCTCGCGCAACCGCGGCCCGAGGTCGTCCCAACCGTAGAGCTCGAGGGTCGGAGCGTAGGCCGGCGTCGAGTACAGGAAGGCCAAGAGCCGTCGCTGGCGTTCGCGCTCGGCTCGAACGGCGTCGCGGGTGGGGCCCGTGACGACGGGGGTGCCGATGACCGTCTCGAAACCCTCGCCGGCCAGATCGCGTCCGGCGCGGGCGGCGCCAGCGGCGAGCGCCGGCAGGCACACCTCTTCCAGGTAGCGCGGGTTGGAATTGGTCGGGTGGCTGACGAATCCGTCCGCCACTGCCCCGGCGAGCTCGCAGGCGCGGCGTTGCACTCCACCGAGGTAGATGCGCGGCGGTGGCGTGACGGGGTCGGGGCCCGGGTTGAAGTAGGGCTGCATCCGGGTCACGCGAAAGTACGGGCTCTCGAACGAGGGTGCCCGTCCCGAGGCGAACGATGCGAAAGCCGCGCGCACCGCGCCCACGTAGTCACCGAGGCGGGCGACGGGGTCCTTCCCGAAGGGGACGCCGTAACGGTCCTCGATGTTCTGTCGGATCTGCGTGCCGAGACCGAGTTCGAAGCGGCCGCCGCTCAGCGCGGCGATGTCCCAGGCCGCGTACGCGGCCAGCGTGGGGCTCCGCGTGAAGGCCAGCGCCACGCTCGTGCGCACGGTGATGCGGGTCGTGTGCTCCGCGCACAGCAGGGCGACGGCGAGAGCGTCGTGCACCGTCTCGGCCACATGGAGGCCGTCGTACCCGAGTGCCTCCACCCGCCGTGCATGGGTGATGGCGTCGCGCAGGCTCGTTCGCGGGTCCATTCCCGCGTAGACCTTCACGCCGGCGAGCTGCCTGGTCGGTCCGTTGTGGTCCGCCCGCTCTGTTCCCGCCCGCTCTGTTCCCTCCCGCGTGCCACGATCCGCTGGCGCTCCACCGAGAGACGCCCCTGGTCGAAGCGCTGCTCCATCCAGGCGCGCGACCAGCGCGTCTCGGCCACGAACGCGTCGGCACCGGTGAGGGCTCCGATCTCGTCGTACCCACGCCGGAGCTCGCGGATGTACTCCGACGGGATGGAGGCGATGGTGGACGCGATCTCGCGGGCGCGGGTGAGGAGATCCTCGTGCGGCACGACCTCGGTCACCAAACCCCAGTCGCGTGCCGTTGCGGCATCGACGTAGTCGCCCGTGAAGCTCATGCGGCGAGCACGGTCGATCCCGACGAGCTCGGGCAGGCGAATGGTCATACCGCCGCCCGGCATGACGCCGACACGGGCGTGGGTGTCGGCGAAGCTGGCCCGCTCGGATGCGATGAGGAAATCGCAGCACATGGCCAGCTCCAGGCCGCCGGTGACGGTGGGCCCGTTGATGGCACCGATGACCGGGGTCTCGTGCGGCGGCATCATGCCCCCCTGTCGGACCGGTTTGCGTTGGCGCTCCTGTTGCACCGCACGGAGCTCGGTGGCCAACGACTTGAGGTCCATACCCGCGCAGAAAGCGGGGTCGGCGCCCGTGAGGACCGTGCACCCGATGTCGTCCCGGGCGTCGATGTCGGTGATGGCCCGGTCCAGCTCGGCATGCAGCTCGGCCGAGATCGCGTTGCGCGCCTCGGGCCTGTTCAGCGTGACCGTGGCGACACGGTCTTCCACCTCGACGAGCACCAGCATTGTTCGGCTCCTTTTCGGGTCTCTGCAACCGTCGGTCTCTTCGGGAGCATCGCAGTCTCCCAGACGCTGCGAGGTCATGCGGCGGGACCGCGCTGCCATTCCTGCCGGAGGAGCGCGAAGCAGTCGCAGTCGTGCTGGGTACCGTCGATCCGTTCCCACCCTCGGAGGGTCGCCTCGTGGCAGAAGCCCACCGAGAGGGCGGTCCGTGCCGAGGCAACGTTCCAGGGCTCCACGAACAGGTGCAGCCGGGGGATACCGAGGTCCCCGAAGGCGAAGGTGGTGACCGCCTCCAAGGCGTGGGCGGCCAGCCCCCGGCCACGTGCCGTGTCGACGAGCCAGTAGCCGACCGAGGCTCGCCCGTTTTCGATCTCGTGAACCCAGAGGCCGATGGAGCCCAGTCCTGTCTGCGGCTCGCCGTCTGCCGCGATCACGAAGGAGAAGCCGTCGCCCTCGACCGCCCTCCGGTGCTGACGCTCGATGAAGGCCCTCCCGGCGTCGTCGGTGTAGCTCCGTGGCACGGACGAGATCGACGCGATGAGGGGATCCGCCGAGGCCTGGCGCACCAGGGCGAGGTCGGTCCCGGCGAACGGCCGGAGCACCACCGGGGGCCTCGTGAGGCGTGGGACGCGCAGTGGGGGAGCGCAGATCTGGGGATCGAACGCCTTCATCGCAGCGTGAAGTACCCCGGGACGAGATGGTGCGGCGTGTCGAGATAGCCCTTGGCCTCCGGCAGCCCCCCGAAGCGGCCGTGGCTCCAGCGCACCTCGATGTGGCCCGCCACCTCGCTCACCTCGTGTGTCACACGGTCGCGCACCTCGGCCTGCCAGCCGACGCGGGGCTGGCCGCCCGCCTGGGGCTCGAACGTCATCGAGACCAACCTGAACTGCTGGCGCCAGTCCCACGACGTGGCGATGCGCAGCCGCAGCGACCGCGCCGCGGACGAGCCGAGGACGAAGTAGGGGGCACTGCCGATACGGAGCAGGCGCCACAACATCGCCTCGGCGTTCCCGCCCCCGGCCAGTGCGGCTTCCCAGCGCTGCACCGACTGGCGCGCCACCTCGTCGGACAGCGCGTCGTAGAGGTCCTTGGCACCCTCGGGCCAGCCCGACCGCAGCCGCTGTCCGAGCGCATCGCGCTGGGAGGCGGTGAGGTCGACGGCGCGAAGCGGGAGGTCGCCCATGGTGACTGGCGTCGCATGTCCCTGCGACGGCCCGCTGCGACCCGCCGTGCCCTCCGCCGCGCCGAGCCCCGGCAGGGTGACGGCGCCGCGGACGCTCTGGTGCTGGGGGGTCCTCCCGCCGGACGTGGTCTTCACCGGACCGCAGCCAGGCTCGGCACGGGAACGCCCCATCGCCTCCCGCACGGCCTCGTAGAGCGCCTGGTACCGCTGCGGCGCCACGTCGGCGAACCAGTCGCCGCCGGCGAGGACCTCGCGCCCCGCCCGCCCGCCCCGACCCTGGCCGGCAGTGAGCAACGAGTCGAACAGATGCGCCGGCGAGACGTTGAACAAGATGTTCGAGAGGTACTTGCAGCTCACGAGGTACACGTGGTCGACGCGCAGGTCGATCGGGGCAACCTCGTCGCCCGGGGCGCGCCCGGTGCCCTTCCACTCGACCAGGACCGGCAGGCGGCCGCGCAGTCCGTCGCGGGCGGCCAGAAAGGCTTGGCCGTTGGCCCAAGCAGCGTGGAATTCGGCGTCGTAGGCACCGCCACGGCGCAGGCCGTCTAGGCGGTCCCACATCTCGGGCGAGAGGCTGTGCATGACCGGTGTGCGCGAGCGCACGGCCGTGTCGACGTCGGCCAGTCCCAGCATGCCGAGACCGGTGCCCAGCTCTGTCACCGTGGTGCGGTCACTCGGCACCCCCGCATCCTCGCGCAGGGAAGGGGAGGCCTAGGAAGTGAACAGTGGCGTGAGCTGCAGCTCGAGTGGACCGATGGGAGCGTCGGCGGCGAGATGCAGTTCGGTGCTCTCGTAGACGTCGACCGCGATCCCGGTACGGGCGATGAAGGCGAACACGGCGTCACCCCAGCGTTGCTCGCGCAGCGCCCGGCGCAGGGCGTCACGCTCACCGGCCGGCAGTGCGCTCCCCGGTGTCGTCGCCACCAGCTGGCAGGCCAGCACCCAGTTGAGCGTGTCGAGGTCCTCGGCGACGAAGACGCGCGGGGGGTCGTCCCGCACGAGGGCGCAGGCGACGACGGCTCCCATGCTCAGGCCGACCCCGGGGCCACCTCGGCCTCCGTCCAGAATCCCGGCAGGGGGCTGCCGGCGCGCCCGGCCCCGTAGGCGGCGAGCCGCCCGCGTGCCGACGCCGCCAGCACGTCCACGGCGTCGAAGAGGCCGCCGGGGCCCGGCGCTCGCAGGGCCCGATCCGGCTCCGTGCCGGCCCGCGGCAGCTGGGTGGTCAGGACCACGAACGGGTGGACCCCGCGAGCTGCCAGAACGTGGGCGCGCCCGAGAACCCGCCAGACCGTTTCCGAGCGGGTCATCCCGCCCCGGAAGGCGGAGTTCGGTCCGGCCACGTCGAAGTACCACGTGCGGCCGCTGGCGTCGGTCCCGGTGAAGTCGACGGCCATGCCCAGCCCGCGCAGCCGGCGGTTGGGCCGGATGTCGGAGAACCCCGCCTCCGCGAGCGCGGCGCGGGCCAAGGTGACCGCCGAGGTGCCGTCGGCCGGCACTGCCCCGGGTAGGGAGGGGAGAGCGGCCGCAGTCGCCGCCGCAGCTGCGATGGAGTCGTCGCCGGCCCTGTGAGCGCACTCGTCCACCTCCGCGTCGAGGCGAGCCAGCGCCAGCTCGACGTAGGCGGGGTCGAGGTCGTAGCCCACGGCGTCGCGGCCCGAGCGGCGCGCCGCCACGAGCGTCGAGCCGGAGCCGGCGAAGGGATCGACGACGAGGTCGCCCCGGAACGTGTACAGCTCGATCAGCCGTAGCGGCAGTTCCACCGGGAAGGGGGCGGGGTGCCGGACCCGCAGCGCGCGCTCGGGCGGGATGTCCCAGACGTCGAGCGTGAGCGCCATGAAGTCGTCGGCCCCGATGCTGCTCTCGTGGGGCAGGCCGTCGCGCCGGCGCTCCTTGGGGGAGCGGGCTCGCCCGAACCGGCCCTTGCTGGCGACGATCACCCGTTCGGTGACGTCGCGCAGCACGGGGTTGGCGGCGGAGCGGAATGAGCCCCACGCGCACGAACCGCTCGCACCCTCGCCTTTCTGCCAGACGATCTCGCCCCGGGGCAGCAGATGGAGATCGTCCTGGAGGATGCTCATGACGTCGGCCGCCAGGCTGCGGTAGGGCTTGCGTCCGAGATTCGCCACGTTCACGGCGATGCGGCCGCCGGGCTCCAGCACTCGCTTGCATTCGGTGAACACCTCGCGCAGCAGCGCCAGGTACTCGATGTAGGAGCCGGGGACCCCTTCCCGGTCGAGCTCCTCCTCGTACTGCTTGCCGGCGAAATAGGGCGGCGAGGTGACGACGAGGGCGACCGAGTCGTCCGCCAGCGCTTCCATTCGTCGAGCGTCGCCACACAGGCAGGTCACTCCGGCCTCGTGGGGGGTCACATGCTCTTCGGCGCTCAGCTCCGGCGTCTCGAAGCGGGCATAGAAGGCGTCGGCCACGTGCGACTCGCGGCGCCCGACGCCGAAATTGGAGGTGGCGGTGCGACGGCGTGGCGGCATGGGAGGTCGGCCGAACCCTACCGGCCGGTCCGGTCGGGGGCCGGGATGCGGGTCGGTGTGGTGGGGGAGCGCACGGTCAGAGACCCTAGGGGGGTGTTGTGACAGCGTGGTGTGCGCTTCCTCTGTCTAGGAACGCCTTCCGGGTCGTCCGGGACGATGCCTCGGTCCGGACCCCCGCCCTGGCGACCCGTCGCGATCTCGGCCACGGGCCTCGAATTTCTCGCGCACCTGCGCCCGCCGGGCCTGGAGCTCGCGGTGCGTGAGGTGCTCGGTCGACTCGTCGAGCCCGAAGCCCGCCTTGATGCCCGCCATGTCCGGCGCCCAGTCGGCCTGTGCTTCGAGGCCCAGCTGCGCCATGATCCGCTCTCCGTGCTTGGTGGCGAACATCAGCGCGATCGCCTCGACCTCGGCGAACAGGTCCAGGTCGGGCGCCAGGGTGGCGATGGCACCGTCGAGGAACATCAGGTTCTTCACGAACAGCATCAGCTCCTTCGGGAGCCGGGCTCCGAGGGCGAGGAGCGTCTTGACCGTGCGCTGCATCTCGGCCACCAGCTCGTCCGCTGTCAGCATCGTCGGATCGACCGGGGGCCCCTCCAGCCCGAGCGCGTCGATCACGTCCTGGACGTCCACGTCGTCGGGAAAGGCTCCGAGATCGCGCAGTGCGGTCACCTGTGACGGTATGTCGCCGTTCGAGGCCCCGACGAGCAGCGAGAGCAGAGCGAGGCGCTTGGCCTCGGTCAACCGACCGGTGATGCCGAAGTCGAGCAGGGCCGTCTTTCCCGAGGGCAGGACGAAGAGGTTCCCGCTGTGAAGGTCGCCGTGGAAGATGCCGTAGAGCATGCAACCTTCGAGGAAGCCGATCATGCCGGCGCGCACGACCGCCTCGGTGTCGATGCCTGCGGCGTGCATCCCTGCGACGTCGGCGAAGTTGAAGCCCTCGAGCCGCTCCATCACCAGCATGCGCCGGGTCACCAACATCGGGTGCGGACGGGGTACCACGAAGGCACGCTGGTCGAGGGTGGCGAAGGTCATGGCTATGTCGAGCATGTTCTCCGCTTCGAGCCGGAAGTCGAGCTCCTCGGTGATCGTCTCGGCGAAGAGCTCGACCAGCGCCGGGGGGTTGGCCAAGGCGGCGACGGGGATCCGGCCGACCAGGTGCGGCGCCAGCCAGGCCATCACCGCCAGGTCGTCGTGGACGCGGGCCGCCACGGTCGGACGCTGCACCTTGACCACCACCGGCGTCCCGTCGCGCAGGGTGGCTGCGTGCACCTGGGCGATGGACGCTGCTGCCAACGGTGTCCGCTCGACGCTGGCGAAGGTCTGGTCGATGGGTCCGCCGAGCTCTTCGGTGAGCACGCGGGCCACGACGGACCAGGGCTCGGGTGGCACCTGGTCCCGGCACCACTTGAACTCCGCGACCAGCTCAGGGGGGAAGATGCCGTCGCCCGAGGCGATGATCTGCCCGAGCTTGATGTAGGTCGGGCCCAGCCGCTCTGCCGCCACCCGGAGACGGTGCGAGAGGCCGGCGATCGAGGCGCTTCCTCCACGGCGCCGTTCCCGCACGTACCACAGCCCCAGGGCGCGGCCGAGATGCCACAGCGACGTCCCCAGCCGCCGGGCCGGCGGCAGGATGCGCGGCCTGGTCAGGCGGGGGAGCTCTGCGCTGAGGTCGGCGCGGACCGCGCCGAGCCCGCGGCGCCAGGTGAGGCCGTCAGGCTCCACCTCCCAGGGTCCGTCGTCGCTGAAGACGCCGATCGCCGTATCGCGCCGCCGGATCGACATCGTGTCCTCTGGTTCCCGTGCCACCGGTGTTCGAGCCTACGGGCGGCGACGCTCGATCAGGCCGACGGCGAGGACGGGCGGGGAGGGCGCTGCGGCGCAGGAGACGGTGTTGGCGAGGTGTGTGTAGAGGTGTGTGTATCTCTGTGAGGGGATGCCTGCGGCGCCGGATGCTGCGCCGCCGCCGAGGCCGAGCGCTGTGCCACGCCGGGCTCGACCAGGCCGGACTGGAAGGCGAAGACCACCGCCTGGACCCGGTCGCGCAGTCCCAGCTTGGCCAGGAGGCGGCCGACGTGCGACTTGACGGTCGCCTCCGAGACGTAGAGACGCTCGGCGATCTCGGCGTTGGAGAGCCCGTCGGCCACGGCGAGGAGGACCTCGCGCTCGCGGTCGGTCAGGCTGGCGAGCGCAGGGTCCTCGGCCGCCCCCGGCTCCGAGCCGGTTCCGGTGCCACCCCCCTCGGGTCCCGCACCGGCACCGGAGACGACGCCGGCCAGATCGGGCAGGGTGTGGGCGTACTCTTCGAGGAGACGCCGGGTGATGCGCGGCGAGACGACGGCGTCGCCGCGGGCCACCGTCTTGATCGCCGCCACGAGCTCGGCCGGTGGCACGTCCTTCAAGAGGAAGCCGCTGGCACCGGCCCGCAGGGCGCTGAAGGCGTACTCGTCGAGATCGAAGGTCGTGAGGATGAGCACGCGGGTGTGGGCGTCTCCGGGGCCGCTCTTGCCGGAGTCCGCCCCGACGATGGCCCGGGTGGCCTCGATCCCGTCCAGGACCGGCATGCGCACGTCCATCAGGACGACGTCGGGCGAGTACAGCTCGGCCAGCCGGACGGCGTCGGCGCCGTCCGGCGCCTCGCCGACGATCTCGATCCCGTCTTCCGCTTCGAGGATCATGCGGAAGCCCTTGCGCAGGAGCGCCTGGTCGTCGGCCAGGACGATGCGGATCGTCACGCCGTCACGCCGGAGCCGGGGCCTTGCAGTCGCGCAAGGTGGCGCAGACCTCCCAACCGCCGTCGGGGCGGGGGCCCGCTTCGAGCCGGCCCCCGAAGGCGGCGGCCCGCTCGGCCATCCCGGCCACGCCATGGCCCCCGACGGTGGACGTGACGCCGTGCCTCGTCTCGGTGTTCCGGTCCCTGCCGCCGACCGGGTCCCGGGTGCCGTTGGTATGGGCGACCGACACCGGAGGGCGGCCGTCGTCGGTCACGCGTACCGTCACGTCGGGGTCGTCGAAGCTCAAGAGCACCTCGACGGTCGCCGGCTGCTCCGCGTGTTTGAGCGCGTTGGTCAGGGCCTCCTGCACGATCCGGTAGACCGTCAGCCCTGCCGCGCCCGACACCTCGAAGGGCCGCCCGCGCCGTTCGACGTGGACGGGCAGACCGGTCCCGCCCACCCGCTCGACGAGGCTGTCGAGGTCCCGCAGGCCTGGTTGGGGAGCCAGCGTGGGCCGGCCGTTGCCGTCCAGCGGGTTCCCCTTCGGCGAGGCCCCGTTCGGCGAGGCCCCGTTCGTTGGTGACGACTGGACCCGGTCGTCGCGCAGGACACCGAGCATGCGGCGCATGTCGGTCAGGGCCTGACGGCCGGTGGTCGACACCTCCTCCATGACCTCGGCGGCGCGTTCGGGGTCGGTTGCCTGCGCGGCGGTGGCAGCGTCCGCCAGCGTCACCATCACCTGGATGTTGTGCGAGACCATGTCGTGCATCTCACGCGCGATCCGCGCCCGCTCCGCCGCCGCGGCGAGCGAGGCCTGCTGGTCCCGTTCGACCCTCAGTCTCTCGGCCCGCTCGTCCAGCCAGTCCAGTTGGCTGCGCAGCGCGCGCACCACGACGCCGGCCAGCAGCGCGGCCAGGGCGAGACCGGTCAGGAAGAAGAAGCCGTCGAAGCGGTTCCCCGTCGGCCTCCAGTGCACCGTGGCCATGATCACGCCGACCTCGAGGATGACGGCCGCCACGGCGACGAGCACCCAGTCGGATTCCAGGGCCACGGTGTAGATCGCGACGAGCAGGGCCGTGTCGGCCAGCGCCGGCCCGGTCACCAGCCACTGCACGGAGGCCACGGCGGCGACGACGAGGAAGACGGTCATGGGCGCCCGGCGCCGGAACACCAGCGGTGCGACGAGGGCGGCCACGAGCACGAGGCTGGGTTGGACGGCTCGCTCGACGAACCATCCGGAGCACAGGACGAACAGGGCCACCGCCAGGGTCACGTCGACGGCGGTGGCGTAGCGGCGGTCGAAGTCGCGCAGTCGCTCCCAGACCCTCGAGGTCCACTCGGGACGGCGGTCGCTGTCCGTTCCGCCCGCAGGACCCCGCGTCGGCCCAGGCCGGAGCCACGCGGGATACAGGTGACGTGAACTGGGTGCCATCGGATCCTTCGTTCCCAGGCGGGAAGACCATCGTAGTGCCGCCTGGGCGGGATCTCCCTGCGGGACCCACCCCGATCTCATCTCCCCAGCCTCGCTGCAGGGGGCGGACCGGCGCTCATCCCCAAGAATGAAACAGTTCGGCGAGGGTTCATTCCTCTGACCGATTCGGTTTCGGGGCGCCGGTCGTAGCGTCGGAAGTGCCAAGCCTACGGGCGACGCGAGGAAGCGGGTGTGTTCCGCCCCGAGCATGCAGCGCTTCCTCGCGTCGCCCGCAGGATGGTGCCGCCGGCGCCCCGATTCCCCCCATCAGCCGCCGGCGCGCGCCCATCAGCCGCCGGCGCCCTTCTGCTCATCCGGCGATGCTGCTCATCCGGCGATCACGGCCGCCTCACGGCCGCCTCACGGCAGGCTTCCAGCTCGTCGAAGGCCCGGGTGACGTCGTCGGCGCTCATGGCGAAGAAGAGCGCGGCGACCGCGTCGGCACCCGCCTCGGCGTAGGCCCCGACCCACTCGGGCGTGAGCTGGTTGAAGTAGGGGCACACGGTGATCCGCACGTCGGACCGGCTGCGTCCCGCCTCCTCGAGCTCGGTGTCGAGCTCCTTCAGCCCGGCGGCCAGCTCCTCGGGGGATCGGTTGAAGGTGTGCCAGCCCTGTCCGTGGCGGGCCACCCGCCGCAGCGCCGCCCTCGTCTCGCCCCCGACGTGCACGGGCGGGCCGGGCCGCTGGACGGGCTTGGGGAACATCTCGCAGGGCGGCAGGTCGTAGGCCACGCCGTGGAACTCCGAGGTGTCGTCGTTCCACAGCGTGTGCAGCACCTCGAGGTACTCGTCGGTCCGTCGTCCCCTGTGTTCCCAGGGCACGTTGAGGGCGTCGAACTCCTCCTTGAGCCAGCCCACGCCGACGCCCAGGTCGACGCGCCCGCCCGAGAGCCAGTCGAGTGAGCTCACCTCCTTGGCCACGTAGACCGGATTGCGCTGGGGGAGGAGGAGCATGGCCGTGCCCAGGCGCACCGACTGCGTGCGCGCGGCCAGATACGTCAGCGTGACCAGCGGCTCGAGCAACCCGCTGCCCGGCGGAGCCGGTATCCGCCCGTCGTCGGCGTAGGGGTACCGGCTCTCGTAGTCGCCGAAGAGGACGACGTGCTCGCCGACCCAGATGGTCCCGATGTCGCGCGCTTCGGCCTCCTCGGCCAGGGCGTCGAGAAGGTCGGGGGTCGTCATGGGACTGGCCGTCGGCACCCACAGGTCGAATTTCACGTCACGCTCCCAGCACTCGCTTCGGCCTCCCGGTATGCCGGCGCAGCCTCGCGGCACGCATCTCAGCTCCCGAGTCCCCGCCGCACGAAGTCGCAGATCTCGTCGGCGGCCCGGGCGACCGGGATGGGGTCCGGTTCACCGGCCCGCACGGACAGCGCGCCGAAGATCTGCTGACCGATCAGCACGACCGCCCGGTCCCGGTCGAGATCGGGACGGAAGTCCCCGGCCACCACGCCCGCCTCCACCAGCTCCTCGAGGACCCGGATCATGTCGAGGCCGATCATCATCAGCGCACCCCCGACCGCGTCCGATCCGGCGGCCCCGGTGGAACCCTGGGTGGCCATGGCCAGGCGGAAGAACGCCGGATTCTCGTCGACGCGCTCGAGCACGCCCACCATGAGCTGGCGCAGGCGCACCGACGCCGCGGCGTCTTCCGTGACGACGCGCGCGACGGTCTCGGTCATGCGGTCGTACATCGACTGCAGGCAGGCGCGGAGGAGCTCGTCGCGGTTGGCGAAGTAGACGTACACCGTGGACCGGGCCACCCCCGCCTCGGACGCGATCTCGTCCATGGGGACGTCGGTCGTCCCGCGTTCGCCGAGCAATCGGCGTGCCGTGTCGATGATCTGGTCACGCCGAAAGTCGCGGATGACGTCCTTGAGCGCATCGGGCGCGCGCCGTGCCACGTGCGAGTGCTCCGCCCCGAGCCGTTCGCTCGACTGCCGCTCAGCCCTGGCGCGACGCGCTCAGAGCGCCACGCGGCGGGACGGGCTGAACGCGACGGGAAGGTGCTTGACGCCGTTGATGAACTGAGACTGGAGGCGCTGGATCTCACCCGCTTGCCGAATGTCGGGCAGGCGGTCGAGCAGGTGTTCGAACATGACCCGGATCTCCATGCGGGCCAGGTTGGCGCCGAGGCAGAAGTGGGGTCCACCGCCGCCGAACGCAATGTGGGGATTCGGGTCCCGGGTGACGTCGAAGGCGTCGGGCTCGTCGAAAACCTCCTCGTCCCGGTTGGCCGAGGCGTGGAAGAAGACGACCTTGTCGCCGGCGGCGATCTTCGTCCCGCTGAGCTCGACGTCGGCCATGGCGGTGCGCCGGAAGTTCATCACTGGCGTGACGAAGCGCAGCATCTCCTCCACGGCGCCGGGGAGGAGGGCCCGGTCCGCGAGGAGGCGTTGCCACTGGTCGGGGTTCTCGAAGAAGGCGTGCATGGCACCCGACATCAAGTTGCGCGTGGTCTCGTTGCCGGCGACGGTGAGGAGGAGGAAGAACAGCTCGAGCTCCATCTCGCTGAGGCGCTCGCCCTCGACCTCCACGGTGGTGAGGACGCTCATGAGGTCGGCATGGGGGTCGACGCGCTTGGTGGCGAAGAGCTCCGATGCGTAGGCGTAGAGCTCGACCGCGGCGATGGTCGCCATCTCCGCGTCGATCTGGTACTCGGGGTCCTCGTTGCCCACCATGCGGTTGGACCAGTCGAACATGCGATGGCGGTCCTCCGGGGGGACGCCCAGGAGCTCGGCGATCACCTGGAGGGGCAGCTCGGCGGAGATCTGGGTCACGAAGTCGGCGTCACCGGTCTCGATGACCTCATCGAGGATCTCGTCGGTGGCCCGGTGGATGCTCTTCTCGAGGTCGCGCACCATGCGCGGCGTGAAGCCCTTGTTGACGAGACGCCGATAGCGGGTGTGGAGGGGGGGATCCATGTTGAGCATCATCAGCCCCTGCTGCTCGATGTCCTCGTCGGGCATCTCGAAGGGCATGGTCCCCCGGGAGGCGGAGCTGAAGCGCTCGTAGTCCCGGTTCACCGTGACGCAGTCCCCGTAACGGGTCACCGCCCAGAAGCCCGGTCCTCCGGTCTCCTCCTGCCAGTGCACGGGATCGTTGCGACGCAGGTGGGCCAGCCACGAGTGGGGGACGCCGGACACGTAGGACCGGGAATCGGAGAGGTCGACCGGGGTCACGCCCGCCAGGGTGCTCATGCTCGTACACTCATGTTCGTACAGCTCCTCTGATCGATCGGACGCACTGTCCGATCGAGCGGATGCTAAGTCTTGGGTCCGGCCGCTGTCAACGATCGAGCGCGGTCCGAACGCTCGGGACAGCGCGGTCCGAACGCTCGGGACAGCGCGGTCCGAACGCTCGCGACGTGGTCAGGCGGGAGGCGGGTCGCCCTTTTCCGGGACGATGGCGACGGCCTTCGTCGGGTCGTCGGGATCGAGGATCACCCGGAGCCGGTCCTCGGCACCCGGCGGGTCGCCCGGAGCCGAGGCCACGATGACGGGCTCGTCCACGGGCGGGGCGAAGACGGCCTGGAGGCCCCGCGCCACACCGGTACCCACGGCGCCGAGCGCCGAGCCCCGACGCCAGCGGTCGAATGCCGCGCCACCCTCAGCGCCCCCCTCCTCGTCCCCCGGGCTGTCGTCTGTTCCTCGCTCTTCGTCGCACGCGTCGGACCTCGGCACCGGGGACGGGTCGTCCTCCGGCGGCTTCTCCGGGAGCGGATCTGGAGGCTGGGTGCGGTGCGGCTCGATCGGCCTATCGTTGCACGGCTGAGTCTGTCTTCGTCGTCTGTCTTCGTTCCGCCGGGCCGCCTGCGGGGGAGCCGTGTGTCCCGGCAGCCGATCGTTAGGATCGGGATCTCAGTGGGTGCATCGGATTGCCCCGAGTCCCGGAGGAGAAGCCTGACGCGATGACCGTGCTGGTGACCGGCGGCGCCGGGTACATCGGGTCGCACACCGTGCGCCTGCTCCAGGAGCAGGGGCGCGACGTCGTGGCCTTCGATTCGCTCGAATTCGGCCATGCGGCGGCCGTCGGGTCGGTCCCTCTCGTCGTCGGGGACGTGGGCGACCGTGACGCGGTGACCGACGTCGTCGAGAAGCACGGGGTCGACGCCGTCGTGCACTTCGCCGCCTACAAGTCGCCCACCGAATCGATGACGAAGCCGCACCTCTATTTCGGCAACAACGCAGCGAAGACGGCGGCCTTCATCGAGACCCTGCACGCTCTCGGCGTCGGCAACTTCGTTTTCTCGTCGACCTGTGCCGTCTACGGGACGCCCGAGAAGGTCCCCGTGGCCGAGGACGCCGCCGTCCATCCCGAGAGCCCCTACGGCGAGAGCAAGGCGATGACCGAGAAGGTCCTCTCCTGGTACGACCGCTGCTTCGGGATGCGCTCGATCAGCGTGCGCTACTTCAACGCGGCGGGCGCGTGGCCGGACGGCTCCATCGGGGAGGACTGGAGCGTGACGGTCAACCTGGTGCCGGTGGTGATGAAGGCCGCGCTCGGCAGGCGGGGACCCCTGCAGGTGTTCGGCACCGACTACCCGACTCCGGACGGCACGGCGATCCGCGACTACGTCCACGTGCTCGACCTGGCCGATGCCCACGTCAAGGCCCTGGACTACCTGGCGGGCGGGGGGTCGAGCACGGTGCTGAACCTGGGCACGGGCGTCGGCTCCTCGGTCCTCGAGGTGCTCACCACGGCCGAGAAGGTGATCGGTCGGCCCGTCCCGCACGAGTTCGTCGAGCGGCGACCCGGCGACCCCGTGGCCCTGTGGGCGGACAACCGGCGGGCGGTGGACCTGCTCGGCTGGCGCCCGGAGTGGGGCCTCGAGGGGATCCTCTCCTCCGCCTGGGCGTGGCACTCCACGCACCTCGACGGCTACGAGGACTGACCCCGCGAACCCCCGACCGGCGCCTCCGGTCCGGCTTGGAGACCCATCCCGGCTTCGAGCCCATCGGGGCCGGTAGCGTGGGTCGTCGTGATCCCGAGGCGGGCGTTCTAGGCACGCGCGTCGGTGTTCGGAGCGCTGATCGTCGGCTGCACCCTCCTGGGCCTTGCCATCGGCTCGTTCCTCAACGTCGTCATCGCCCGTGTCCCAGAGGGCCGCTCTGTCGTCTCGCCTCCCTCGGCCTGCCCGTCGTGTGGGGCTCCGATCGGGGCCCGGGACAACATCCCCGTCGTGTCGTGGCTCGTGCTGCGGGGACGTTGCCGCCACTGCCATGCGGCGATCTCGGCCCAGTATCCGCTGGTCGAAGCCGCCTGCGGTGTCCTCTTCGCCGGGACGGCGGCGCGCTTCGGGACCGCCTGGGTCTTGCCGGCGTTCCTCGCTCTCTTCGCCGGACTCCTGGCCCTCTCGGTGATCGACGTCCAGACGCTGCGCCTTCCCAAGTCCGTCGTCTACGTCGACTCGCTCATCGTGGCGGTGCTGCTCGTCCTGGCGACGGCCGTCACGGGCGTCTGGCACCAGTTGGGCGTCGGGGCGATCTGCGGGGCGGCGTGGTTCGTTGTGTTCTTCGCCCTGAACTTCGCCAGCCCTCGCCTGCTGGGCTTCGGTGACGTGCGCCTCGCCCCGGTGCTGGGCCTGGCGCTCGGCTGGCTCGGCGTCGGCTACGTCGTGCTCGGGTTCCTCGCGGCGAACTTGATCGGGGCCGTCGTCGGCGTGATCTTGATCGCGACGAGGCGGATGAGCCGTGAACAGCAGATCCCCTACGGGGTCTTCCTGGCCGCGGGCTGCGCGGTCGCCGTCTTCGCCGGTCCGGTTCTCCTGCGCCCGTTCCACCACTGAAGCGGCTGGTGGCCTGTTGACGCGGGTCGAAACGGAGGGCAGCTGCCGGCGAAGGGCGGCGGCCGGCGGAGAGCAGCTACCGGATGATCTCCATGCGCAATCCCTGCTCGTCCCACTCGGGGTCCTGGGGAATCCTGACCGCGGCTCGGGCGAAGATGCGTCGGGCGGTCCAGGCGAACGCGGCGACGTCGAGGAGGTGGGAGAGCGTCGCTCCGGGCAGCTCGGCCGAGAGGATCCGCTGCACGCCGGGAAACCTCACTTCGAGCAGGGCGCGCCGCTCCTCCCTGCCCGCTTCGGTCTGCTTGGAGTAGCGCAGTGGTTCTTCGTCGTTCATCTGGTAGAAGCAGAGGTCGGAGTGCACCTCGTAGACCGTGCGCTGGCGGAAGGGCGCCATCTCGGCGGCGACCTCGCGGTAACGGGGAAGCAGGGTGCGGCTGATCGCGTCGAGGTGGTCGTCCTGGAACTCGAGCTCGTTCGTGCTCGAACGGACGGGAGCGCTCTGGATGGACGATCCCCGCTTGGGGCCCAGCAGCGAACGCGCCTCGCGGTCGCACGTCCGGCCGCCGTGGGCCCGGAAGTCGAGGTAACCGACCGGCGCGTTCAGGGCGATGACGGTGTAGGAGGGCCGCTGGTCCAGCACGTCGGCGAAGGACGAGAGGAGCTGCGGCTCTTCGGGCGAGAAGATCGTGCCCTGCAGCTTCGCCGCGGCCACGAGCCACGACGGGCCGCACGGCGTCACGCCGGCGACCAACGAGTAGGGGAGGTCAGGTCCGCGGCGACCCGTCGTCATGCTCATGCCGTGGCGAGGACGTGGCCGCGCAGGTTGATCTGGCGGCCGAGCTCCTTGGGGTGCGACGTGATGGTGAGGGCGTCGTCGTGTGTCACCAGCTGCGCTGCCACCAGCTCGGCCAGGCTCGCTTCGAGGGAGCACATCCCGTCGGCCTGGTTGGTCGTGATGAGGTTGGGCAGCTGGTGCGTCTTCCCCTCCCGGATGATGTTCCGGACCGGGTTGTTGGCGATCATGATCTCGAAGGCGGCCACCATCCCCCCGCCGATTCTCGGAAGGAGCCGCTGGGCCACGACGGCTTCGAGCGACGACCCGAGCTGGACGCGGATCTGGTCCTGGCGCCAGCTGGGGAACACGTCGATGATGCGGTCGATCGCCTGCGAGGCGTCGTTGGTGTGGAGGGTCGAGAACACGAGGTGACCGGTCTCGGCCAGAGTCAGTGCCAGCGCGATCGACTCGAGGTCGCGCATCTCGCCGACCAGGATCACGTCTGGGTCCTCACGCAACGCAGAGCGGAGGGCTCTCTCGAACGAAGGGGTGTCCGTCCCGACCTCTCGTTGCGAGATGGCCGAGAGACCGTGCCGGTGCACGTACTCGACCGGGTCCTCGATGGTGAGCACGTGCACCGACCGCGTCTGGTTGATGCGAGCGATGATGGAGGCGAGCGTCGTCGATTTCCCCGACCCCGTGGGGCCGGTGAAGAGAACGAGGCCGCGGGGGAGCCGGGACATCCACTCGGCCACCGGTGGCAGCCCGAGCTCCTCGAACGTCGGGATCTCGGAGGGGATCATCCGCAGGGCCAGCGCGATGTCAGCCTTCTGGGTGAAGGCGCTGCCACGGAGCCGGGCCCGGTCCAGCCAGCTGAACGAGAAGTCGACGTCGTTCTGGCTCTCCAGGGTCGCCACCTGCGCCGGGGTCAGAAGGTCCTTGACGATCGCCTCGATCACCTCTCCGGTCAGGACCGGTGAACCCTCGAGGGGGGTCAGCTTCCCGTCGACCCGGATGCGCGGTTGGGAACCCGTCACCAGCAGCAGGTCCGATCCGCGCCGGTCCCACAAAGTCTCCAACCACGGTGCGATGGGCTCGATCTTGGTGTCGTTCACGTCGCCTCTCCTCCAGAAGTCTTCCGTGAAGTCCAAAGCGCCCGGCCCAGAGGGCCGGGCGCTTTGGCTCACCTATTGTCGTTTTCGGTTACAGGTTTGGCGTGTTGCAGCCGGTATTCGTACCCTGCGTGTCGTACTTGACCAACGTCGAGCCAGGCTTACCGACGTAGACGGCATCGGGTGTGGCACCCGTCGGAAGCTTGGTGCTCGCCGTGGTGTTGTTGACTTTTGTCGAGTTGTTGGTGACGGTGTCGCCGCCCAGAGCAACGATGTACGCCGTGTTGTTGGCAGCCGCGTGCAGTAGTGGGCCACTGGTGCCGATGCCGTTCAACAGGTCCTTGGTCGTCGTCGCCGGCGAGTTGCTGGCATTCTGCGGTGCGTTCTCGTAGGCCGCCACTGCGACCTCGTAGGTCTTGGCGTCCGAGTTGCAGGCGGCCGACGCGCTCTGGCTGGTGACGCCGGAGAGGGCGAAGATGACCGTCGCGGCCAGGATGCCGAGGACGACGATGACGATGAGCAGTTCGATGAGGGTGAAGCCCGACTCCACGCTGAGCTCCTCACCCCTCCGACGCGCATAGGTGTCGCGGAGATGCCTAATCATTTGCGGTTATACCGCCTTTCAGTGTCGGGCAACCGGAACTTGTTTCCGACTGCTGTTCGTGACTCCCTCGCCAATGGGGAGAGCTCTAATCTCCTATTGCATCGTCACTCATCTGACGGCACTTGAGGGAATTTTCACGGTGCCGAACTGGAGGTTGTCCTTCGTTGTTCTTTTGTTGAACTGCCATATTGCTGAGGGCGGCATTGACACAATGTCGAGACGAAAGTCAGGAAAATATGTCCTTGTGGAAGTCCTATGTGATCGACATCCGGTGTGACCGATATTCGGTGTGATCGATACCCCAGTGGGTACATGCCGGCCCCCGGCGGTCACCCCGGTGCCGTCGCTCTGGCGGAGCGCCTACTGCACCTTGACCTGGTGGTAGATGCCGTACATGGCAGACACCAGCGCCACGGCGACGAAGCCCACGATCACGCCCATGAAGATGATGACGGCCGGCTCGAAGAGCGACGTGAAACGCTTGAGCTTGACGTCGAGCTCGCGGTCGTAGAACGCGGCCGCCGTGGCGAGCTGTGCGTCCAGGGTCCCGGTCTCCTCGCCCACGCGGAACATCTGCCGGGCGGCGCCGGGGAAGAGGTGGGTCCGGGAAAGGGGCTCGGCGAGTCCCTGCCCCTCCATCATCTCCTCTCGGACGTGGTTGAGACCTTCACGGTAGACGGCGTTGTTGGCGGAGTCCGCGGTCACCCGCATGGCGTCGGGCAGTCCCACGCCGGCACGGATCATTGAGGAGAGGATGCGGCAGACACGCTCGATGATCGCCGTACGCACCAGGTCGCCCAGGATCGGCAGCTTGAGGATGACCGAGTCCAACCATGCCTTGCCGGCACGTGACCGACGCACGGCGATCCCCGCCACGATCAGCAGGATGATGCCGCCGAAGATGGCCCACCAGTAATGGCTGAAGAAGTTCGACACGCCGAGCAGCATCCGAGTCGGGAGGGGGAGCTTGGCGTTGAAGGACTTGAAGAACACGACGAATTTGGGCATGACGAAGGTGGCCAGGATGATCACGACGGCCACCGCCATGACGGCGACAACTGCCGGGTAGATCATGGCGGAGGTCACCTTGGAACGAGCCTCGATGTCCCGCTCCAGGTAGTCGGCCAGCTGGTCCAAGACCGCGTCGAGGTTTCCGGTCAGCTCGGCGGAGGAGAGGATGCCGACGTAGAAGTTCGGGAAGGCCTCGGGATGCGCTGCTGCGGCGGAGGCGAAGGTGTCGCCCGACTGCAGCCGCTCGAGCATGTCGTAGATCGCCTTCTTGAGGAGTTTGTCGGGAGTCTCTTCGGCGATGACCTCCAATGCCTCCATGATCGGGATGCCGGCCCGGACGAACACGCTGAGCTGGCGGGAGAAGTGCATGATGTGCTTGCGCTGCACCCGCTTCTTCGTGATCTCGAATTGCAGGACGCTGCTCTTCTTCTCGGAGATCTGGACGCCCTGGAAGCCCCGTTCGAGCAGCGCGACGTGCATGGCGCCGGCCGAGACGGCCTCCTCGATCCCCGAGACCGTGTTGCCGGTCGCGTCGATGGCGCTGTATCGGTATTTGTCCATTGGAATGGCCCCGTCTCTGCTCAGAGGGAGTAGATGCTGCGGATGACTTCGGAGATGGTCGTGATGTCCTGCGCTACGAGGTTGATGGCCTCCTCGCGCAGGGTGCGCATGCCCTGCTTCACGGCGAGACGCCGCAGCTCGTCCTGCGTGGCCCAGCCCACGATGAGGCGCTTGATCTCCGGCGTCATCTGGAGAAGCTCGTACACGCCGATCCGTTCCTGGTAACCGGTCTGGCCGCAGAAGTTGCAGCCGGTTCCCTGGTAGAAGTCCGTCTTCTGGGGACCCCCACTCTCCTCGTAGAAGGCCATCTCCTCCTGAGTCGGGGTGTAGGGCGCCTTGCACGAGGGGCAGATGCGGCGAACCAGCCGCTGGCCCACGATGGCGAGCACCGAGGAGGCGATCAGGAACGACTCGATCCCCATGTCGAGGAATCGGTGCAGAGCGGAGACGGAGTCCGTCGAGTGCAGTGACGAGAGCACCAGGTGACCGGTCAGGGCCGATTGCACGGCGATCCGAGCTGTTTCCACGTCACGGATCTCACCAACGAGGATCACGTCGGGGTCCTGACGCAGGATCGACTTGAGGCCGCTGGCGAAGGTGAGACCGGCCTGGTCGTTCGTCTGGATCTGGTTGATGGCGGGGAAGACGAACTCGACCGGGTCCTCGATCGTCATCACGTTCTTGGTGGCGTCGGTGACCTCACCGAGGGTGGCATAGAGGGTGGTGGTCTTGCCGCTGCCCGTCGGTCCGGCGCAGAGCACCATGCCGAAGGGCGCCTTGACCAAGTTCGAGAAGGTCTCGTGCGTGTCCCTCGGCATACCCAGGTCGGAGAGCCGCAGGACGGACTTGTTCTTGTCGAGGATTCGCAGCACGCACTTCTCGCCCCAGATCGTCGCGGCGGTCGCCACGCGGACATCGGTGTCCACGCCGTCGATCTGGGTGGTCAGCTGCCCGTCCTGCGGCCGTCGGCGTTCGACGATGTTCATTCCCGCCATGATCTTGATGCGGCTCACGAGCCCGATGCCCATGGAGGCGGGCAGCACGAGAACCTCCTTCAGGGCGCCGTCGATGCGGAAGCGGACCCGCACGACGTCTTGGGACGGCTCGATGTGCACGTCCGAGGCACGATCGCGCCTGGCCTGGGTCAAGATTCGCGTGACCACCTGGACGATGGGTGCATCGTCGCCGACGACGACCTCGGTCTCCTCGCCACCGGCATCGCGCCGGCGGGAGGTCTCCACCGCTTCGAAGGCCTCGACGAGGCGGTCGACGCCGCCGATCGCCCGATAGCTGGCGTCGATGGCCCACTGGATGTCCGATTCGAGAGCGAGCACGAAACTGACCGGGTGCCCGGAGGACTTCTCGAGGAGAGATTGCACGGCTTGCGACGGCTGGTCTGCGATGGCGATCACCAGGCCGCCGTTGTCGAGCCGGTACGGGATCGCCATGTGCTCGCGCACGATCTCCTCCGAGACGAGCTCGAGAGCGCCCTGTTCGGGGTTGTCTCGTCGCAGGTCGACGATCGGCAGGTCGAGCAGTTCGGCCAGGGCGAGCACGAGGTCGCGCTCGTTCAGGACGCCCATCGAGACCAGCGTCTCGCCGACCCTCTTCCCGGACTCGTCCTGGGTGGCCAGGGCCTGTGCGACGTCGTCTTCGCTGACGAGTCCACGACGAACCAGGAGCGCGCCGAAGGGCTCGACGCCGGGCATCGGGCGAGGACGTGGAGTCTCCTCCAAGACCGTCTTGGGCGCGATGGGGTCAGACCCTCCGGCCGAAGGTCCTTCCTTCGCCGGCGCGTGGTGATCGTTCGGCTTGGTGGCGACTGCGCCCTTTTCTTTCCGTCCGAGCTTCAAGGGAGTTCCTGACTCTCTGATCCGATGCACACCTGCTCGAGGTGGGCCTTCCACCTCGCGGTCGACATCTCTGAGTCCTGGCCCACGTCGCCCCCAAAGCTTGGCCAAGACTTGTTCGATTTCGCCGCCTACCCGTTCTTCGGCAGCGCGCGTGACGGGGTTTAGCGATTGAAACCCCTGTGACAGCCGGAGAGCGATCGGCGAGGCGAATCGGAAGGTCCCGATGGGGCCCCGTCGCAGCCGGGCATGGTCACCCCAGCGGGCCCCCGGTGTTGCCCAGATGCCAGAAGGAGCAGATATCGCAGCGGTAGGCCGTGAGGACGACGCCTGATTCCTGGCGTCGCTCGTCGGCTACCGACAGCGCCTCGCCCTGAGAGCGATAGGCGCTCTTTGGTGCGCCGTCGGCCCGCCAGTGTGACCGGTAACTCTGCGTCCGAGGACGAGCCGCCGGGACCCGCCGCGTCGTTCGCTTCTTTCCACGCCGAGCCATCTCCCGATTCTCGCGTCGGTTGCCGTTCAGGGCAGCGTCGCGCGGCGCCGCGGACGCTTGGCGCGCTGCGGACGCTCGGCGCTCAAAGGTCCTGACGCGCCCGGATTCAACGGAGGGGGAAAGAAGGGTCGAACCCGGCGCGCCAGGACGAGGCCAAGCCTACGGGACCGGACTCGTCCCGGCCGGAATTTGGAGCCACGACAACGCCGTGCTCCTCGGTTCGTGCCTGGATCCGGCATCGTGGGCACGGCGAGGGCGGGGGTCACGAGCACCTGTGGCCCTCGTGACCCCCGCCCCGTCCAGGATCACCCTCAGGAGATCGTGCGTGCGTCCGGGGTCGTCCCGGTTACTGCGGTGGCCCCGAGGACAGTTGCACCGTCGTGGTGTGGGTCTGTCCGTTCGTGTCCGTCCAGCCGATCGACACCTTGTCGCCCGGGTGGTAGGTAGCCATGGCATCGGTGAGGTCGCTGGCCGACGTGATCGTCTTGCCGCCGAGCGAGGTGATCACGTCGCCCTGGGCGAGACCTGCCGCCTGCGCCGGACCGTTGGTCACGACGTTCGCTATCGCTGCGCCGGACACGGAGGGGCTCGAGCCGGAGTTCCCGGAGTTCCCGCCGAAGAGGCCGCCGAATCCTCCGAAGCCGTTACCGGAGTTGCCGGTGTTGCCCGAGCCGCCCGAGCCGCCCGAGTTGCTGGCATCGATCATGACGCCCAGGAACGCGGTCTGGCCGATGTGGACCGTCGACGATGCCGAGCCGGCTTCGATCGCATGGGCCACGGCGAGAGCGGTGTTGATCGGGATGGCGAAGCCCTGGTTGCCCGCTCCGTTCGTGTTGAACGAGAAACCGGCCGAGGCGGCGGTGTCCACCCCGAGCACCTGGCCCGACGTGTTGACCAAGGCGCCACCGGAGTCCCCGGGCTGGATGTCGGCATTGGTCTGAATCAGGCCGCTGAGCTGCTCTGAGGTACCGTCACCCTGATCGGTGGCCGTGATCGATTGGTTGAGGGCGGTGATCGTACCCCCGGCGGCGCTCGGAGTGCCTCCGGTGCCGCCGGCGTTGCCGACGCCCACCACCTGTTGCCCGACAGCGGCGTTGGCCGAGTTGCCGAGGCTGGCAGTTTGGAGGCCGCTGGCGTTGTGCAGCTGGAGCACGGCGATGTCCTTCGTCCGGTCGTAGCCGACGACGCTGGCCGCGTAGGTCTTCTGGTTCCCGACGTCCGTGACGCTGATGCTGGTCGCACCGTTGATCACGTGGTTGTTGGTCAGGATGACGCCGTTGGAGGAGATGACGATGCCGGTACCCGCCGCCTGCTCCTGCTGATAGCCGAGTGTCGTGTTGATGTCGACCAGACCGGGGTCGATCTTTGAGGCAATGGCGCTGACGTCGCTCGGCCCGCCCGAGCTCGACGACGTGCCGCCACCGCTGCCGCTGCCACCGGAGAAGCCGCCGCCGAAGGGCGATCCGTTGCCGCCGAAGGGCGAGCCGTTGCCGCCGAAGGGCGAGCCGTTGCCC
Source organism: Acidimicrobiaceae bacterium (assembly GCA_027306605.1). Lineage (GTDB taxonomy): Bacteria > Actinomycetota > Acidimicrobiia > Acidimicrobiales > RAAP-2 > Bog-473. Next base: position 62,156 of record DAHUZK010000020.1, on the reverse strand, counting down.
GACGGAGCCTGCCCGTTGCCCGACGCCGGTGCGGACGAGATCGAGGTCTGGCCGCTGGTCCACGCGGCGTGACCGATCCCGACCCCGGCCGCCAAGATGGCGACGGCGGCCGCCCCGGCCAGCAGGGCGTTGCGGGTCCTGTGATCGCGGTTCGAGCCGGCGGCCGGGGGTGTGGGCCACAGCGGAGCATTGGGGTCGGCCGCATGCCCGTAGGGAGCCCCGCCGTAGGGCACCCCGCCGTAGGGCACCCCGGCGTGCGATGACCCCGGATAAGGGCTCTCGGGGTAGGGGGACTCGGGATAGGGGTTGTGGAGCGACCCGGCGGCACCCTGCGCCTCAGGGTCGCCGGGCACTGGTTCCTGTGCGCCGAGGTTCGGGTTGCCGGCCAATGCACCCATGGCGTAGGTGCCCTGCGGCGGCGTGGCGGCCGGGCCGCCGCTCGCCGCCTCCGCATCCGCCGGGCCCGTGCCTTCGGGCGCACCCAGGGGAGCCGTGCCCTCGGGGACACCCAGGGGAGGTGTGTCGGACTGCCGGGGCTTCGCTGCGGCGTCCGGGAGCTGCGAGGGGGTCGTCGACGGCAAGGGGATGGCCGTACCGGTGACCTCGGTCACGGGAGTGGGCGCGGTCTCCTCCACCGAGTCCTCGACCGGCTGGCCTGTCGACTGGTCGTTCTGGTCCTCGCTCATCGTTCCTCCGTCTGCGCTCCCGTCGGCCGGGACGTCTCTGGCCTTCATTGGAATCTCTGGGTTCCATTGGACCGGGCAGGTCTGTATGCCAGGTCAGAGAAAGTTATGACTGGGATAAATGTTGTCTGTGCCCTGGCGTTTTCGCAGGAAACCTGCGGGCCGGGTCTACGCTCTTTGAGTCAAGAACCGATCAAGGCCGGGCCCCGTGGAATCAGCCGTTTTCGACGCAGACAGCCACCTGATGGAGACGCCCCAGTGGCTCGATGCCTATGCCGACGAGTCACTCCGCAGTGGGCTCGCCCCGCTGCCCTTCGACGGCGCCGGCGCCGGCGCCGCTGAGCTCATGGCCCGGCTGCCCGCCCTCTGGGAGTCCCATCGGCACCAGGACATCGGTCCCGAGGTCCTCCAGGGACCCAAGGGGTGGATGGCGCCGGGAGCGCTCGATACGGCCGTGCGGTCACGCGTGCTCGACGCCCTGCGGATCGACGCCCAGCTGGTCTTCCCGACGTTCAGCCTCGGTCACTTCTCGCGCAGCAAGGATCCCGAGGTGCTCTATGGCGGCGCCGGAGCGCTGAACCGTGCCATGACGGCGTTCTGCCGACCCGATCCGCGGTTGAAGCCAGTGGGTTTCCTTCCCCTCGACGATCCCGGGCGAGCACTGGGTGTGCTCGAGGCGGCCCTCGACGAAGGTATCGCCGCCATGTGGGTACCTTCCGATGCCCCCGGGGACTTCTCGCCGACACACGTCGACCTGGAGCCGGTCTGGTCGCGGCTGGCCGAGGCCGGGGTGCCCTTCGTGCTCCATGTGGGGGGTGGGAAGCTCCTGCCCAGAGCCTTCCACGAGAACGGGCGACCGCGGCCGAAGGACTGGCTCGGCGGCGGGGAGAACCTGCGCTCGAAGGATTTCCCCGTGCTTCACCAGTCGCCCGAGCGCTTCCTGGCCTGCATGGCCCTCGACGGCGTCTTCGAGCGGCACCCGGAGCTGCGCGGCGGGGCGATCGAGCTCGGGGCGAGCTGGGTGCCGGGCATGCTGCGCAACGTGGACCATGCACTGCGGTCCTTCTCGAGATTCGAGCCGGCACTGAGGGAACTGACGCTCCTTCCGTCCGAGTATCTGCGCCGGCAGGTCCGCTTCACTCCGTTCTCGTTCGAGGACACGGCGTGGCTGATCGAGCAATGCGGGCCAGAGCTGTTCATGTTCTCGACCGACTATCCCCATCCCGAGGGTGGCAAGCGACCCTTCGAGGCATTCGGCGACGCGGTGTCAGACTTCGACGAATCCACCCGGGAGCGCTTCTTCTGGCGTAACGGTGCCGACCTCCTCGGGCTGGCCTGAGCGAGGCGTGTGATGGCGACGCGTGGCCCCGTGGCGAGCAGATTGAGGGTCGAACCCGTCGCCGGCGCGCTCGGGGCCACGGTGACCGGCATCGACCTGGCCGCAGTGACCGATTCGGGCCAGCTCGAGGGTGTGCGCCAGGCGCTCGCAGACCATCTCGTCGTGTTCCTGCCCGAGCAGGCGCTGTCGCTCGACGACCTCGAACGGGTCACCGACTTGCTCGGAGGGCGCGACGTGACGCCCTTCGTAGAGCCGCTGGAGGACCGGCCGTTCGTCATCCGAGTCGTCAAGGAGCCGACGGACGTCCTGAACTTCGCGAATGCATGGCACAGCGACCTGAGCTACCTGCCGGCGCCACCGTCGTACACCCTGCTGCACGCCTGGGCCGTGCCTGATCACGGGGGCGACACCGTGTGGTCCAATCAGTGCCTCGCCTACGAGTCTCTCTCGTCCGGCCTCCGGGCGACCCTCGACGGGCTCCGTGCCGTGCACTCGGCCGGCATGGCCTATGGCACCGGTGGACTGTTGGACCAATTCAAAGAGCTCACGTCGATGGCGATCGCTCCTTCGCCCGAGGCGTACGCCGAGCACGTGCACCCCGTCGTCACCGTGCACCCCGTCACGGGTCGCCGGTCGCTCTACGTCAATCCCGTCTACACCACGCGCTTCGAAGGGTGGTCGAAGGAGGAATCGCAGGCTCTGCTGACTCATCTGTACCGTCACAGCATCAACGAGAACTTCACCTGTCGGCTGCGTTGGGCGGTGCACACGCTCGCCATCTGGGACAACCGCTGCACGATGCACAATGCGCTGAACGACTACAGCGGGGTGCGGCGCGAGATGTATCGCACCAGCGTGAAGGGAATGGCCCCCGTCGGCACGTCGTGACGCAGCCGACGCGGCGCGGAGCTGCCCTGGCCCACGAGGCCGCCGGGCGAGTGAGCTCAGGAAGCGCCCGCGTCAACTCCGGCGCCGGGACGGGCCGGGGGCACGTCGGCTCCCGCTGCGCTCGCTGTGGCATCGGCTCCGGCCGCGGTACCCCTGGTGGGAGCTCCGGCCGCAGCCCCCGTCGTATCGGACCGGGCGGCGTCCGCCTTCAGGTAGGAGGCCAGGAGGTCCCGCTCGCCGGCAGCGGCCGGGAAGAAGAAGTGCACGATACCCATGCCGATGACGACGGCGATGACCCCCGAGGCGTAGGCCCAGTGCTGCCCGTGGATGAAGGACTCCTTGGCCGAGCTGACGATCTGGTTCGAGTACTGGGGGTACTGCTTGGCGATGTCGGCGGCGGTGTCGAAGGACTTCGTGAGCTCGCTCTGGACGTTGGCCGAGATATTGCTGGCGTTGGGTGACGAGCCGATGGCCTTGGTGGCCGCTGCCGAATAGCCGGCGGTCAGGAGCGCGCCCATGATCGACTGCATCACGGCCCCGCCGAGGTCGCGCTGGAGGTCGGCGGTGCCCGAGGCCATCCCGACCCTCGTCACCGGGACCGACCCGGTCAGGGCATGGGAGGCAGGGGTACCGGCGAAGCCGACACCGGCGCCGATGAGGGAGTACGCCAGGCCGACCTCCCAGTACGAGCTTCCGTCCTTCCACAGGATCAGCATGGTGAGGAACCCGAGCAGCACGAAGACGTAGCCCACTTGGAGCGTGAAACGAGAGCCCCTGGCCTCGACGAGCTTGGCCGACCTCGGCGCGATCAGGACCATGAAGAAGGCGGCCGGGAGGATGGCGAGCCCGGCGTCGACCGTCGAGTAGCCGAGCACGTTCTGGAGGAACTGCTGCCCGATGAACATGGCGCCCATCAGGCTGCCGAAGACGATGATGCCCGCGCCGGCGGCGACCCAGAAGATGCGCCGGCGCGCCACCTGGAGGTCGTAGAGCGGCTCGGGGGCCCGCCGCTCCCGGAGGCCGAAGGCGACGACGGCCGCCACGCCCAGCAGCGCCAAGCCCACGGCCAGGGCGCCCTTGTCCGGCACCACCGCGAAGTTGATGGCCAGGATGGTCGCGCCGACCAGGACGACCGACAGCAGGCCGCCGAGGTGGTCGACCGGGCGGTCGCCTTCGTTGACGTGGCTCGGGATCAGCTTGACGGCCAGCGGGAAGGTGACCGCGATGAGAGGCAGCGTGATGAGGAACACCGATCCCCACCAGAACCTGGCCAGCAACAGTCCGGCGATGAGCGGTCCGACGGCGGAGATGGCGCCCCCCGTCGCCGACCACAGCGCGATGCAGCGCGTGCGGCGCGGGCCGCTCCACAGAGCGGTGATGAGCGAGAGCGTCGTGGGATAGGCCATGCCGGCGGCGAGGCCGCCGACGAAACGGCCCGCGATGAGGACGCCGATGTCGGGCGCCCACGCCATGGTCAGGCACGCCGGGAGCGACAGTCCCACTCCGACCAGCAACATCTGCTTTCGTCCGTAGCGGTCGCCGACGGCGCCGAACCACAGCACCGACACGGCGAGGCCGAGCGAGTAGCAGACGGCGACGAGGTTCAGCTGTGTTTGCGACGCATCGAAGTGGAGGCCGATGTCGGGCAAGGCCACGTTGGCCGAGGCCAGGGGCAGGTTGGCCACAGCCGCCACCAGGATGAGCGATCCCAGGACGAGACCGGCGCGAGCCGGGCTGGTGGACTGCTCCTCCGTCCCCCCGGCATCCGCTGCGCCGGCGCTTTCGGCTGCCACGTCCAACCTCCCCTTCCCGGGCGCGCCACGGGCGGCACGACCGTCATGGCCAAGTCTGCTCCAACCCGTCCCGGGGGTCGATCGTCTCCCGTGTCTAGCGGACCGGACCGCCGACGAGGCGGACCCGGTGAGGTGTCCGGGCATCGTTAGGGTGGCGCCGGTGGATGGCAACGACGTGCTGGCGGCAGCCGAGAGCTGCGAGCGCATGCTCGAGGCACATCTCGGTGCCGACTGGGACGTGCCGGTGCCCGACCTGGACTTCACGGTGAGCACGGTTGTGGCCCACGTGGCTCGTACCTGCCTGTGGTACACGGTCGACCTGTGGGGCGGTGCCGACGCCGCCTTCGACGTGCACGTGTTCGCCGACGCGGCCCACGAGCGGCTGCTCACCAGCCTGACAGCTGCGGCCCGCGCCCTGGCGGCCGGAGTCGATGCGGCACCCGCCGACACGCGCGGCTCTCACCCCTTCGGTTCGCCGGATCCGGATGGCTTCGCCGCCATGGCCTGCGACGAATTGCTGGTTCACGGGGACGATGTCGCTCGCGGCCTCGGGGCTTCGTTCGCCCCGGACCTCGACCTTGCGGCCGGCGTGCTGTGCCGGCTCTATCCGTGGCATGCCGCGAAGCCGGGCGAGGATCCGTGGAAGCTCTTGCTCTGGGCGAACGGGCGCATCGACCTCCCGGGCCGATCCCGCCAGGACCTGTGGCGCTGGCACCCGGCGCCTCTCGACGAATGGGACGGTTCGGCGTCCGGAGGCACCTCGGCCTGACCGGGATCCCGAGGGCGGGTGTGCCCGTTCCGGTTGCTGATCCGTTGCGATTCGCCCACATGGATGCAGACCCCTAGCCCGGGTACCGACGCAACTGTCACACTGCGGGACGTAGGAGTCGGTTTCGGGCATCGGAGCCGGAACCGGAGCAGGGGACTGCGCCGTGCGGCGTCAGAACGCCGGACGGGGGCCCGGAGCCGAGGGGGGCGTATGCGCAGAGTCGCGTCGTGGATCGACATCAGGTCCGTGCCGTCGATGGCGACGATGGTGTGCGCCGTCGTCGGCGGCGGCTACTGGTTTCTCTGGATGATGCTGGCGCACGACTGGCAGTCCTACAGCGACCTGAGCAACAGCGCCGGCCTGGCGCTGGCCATCGGGCACGGCCACTTCGGCGCCGTGTACGCCCCGGGGTCACAGCTGGACTCACCGCCCGGATTGGAGTTCCTCTTGGCCCCGGTGATGGTCGTCGCGCACGCGCTCGGGTTCGGCCTGGTGCCTTCGGCCGGCGACCACATGAAGTCCACGATCATCTTCGTGGCGGCGGTGGCGACCGCCTTGGGCTGCGTGGTGCTCTTCGCCCTGGATGCCGTGGCGCGGCAGTGGGGCTTCTCCGAGCCCAGGCGCCTTGCTCTCTGTGCCGTCGCAGGACTGGGCGTCGTGAGCGCTGCTTCCTTTTGGGGGCACCCCGAAGACGCCATCGCTCTGGCCTTCGTGCTCTGGGCGGCGCTGGCGGTGGAAAGGGGCGGGAGCGGAGGGCTGCGGCGGGCTGCATGGCTCCTCGGTCTGGCCGTCGCCTGCCAGCCGCTGGCGGTGCTGGCGGTGGCACCGATCGTGGCGCGGGCGAAGTGGGCCGACTGGTTCGCCGTCGCCTGGCGCCTGGTGCTCCCCTCTGCGCTCGTACTGCTTCCGGAGATCCTGGCTGCACCGGCTCGGGCGATCCACGCGGTGGTCGACCAGCCGTTCTTCCCCGCCGCCGAGTCGAGCACACCTTTCAGCCACTTCGCCCGGGCGTTGGGCCACGGGATGTACAGCGGCGGGACGTTGCGACTGCCGGTCACGCTGACCGTCGTCCTCCTCGGCTTCCTCGCCTGCCGCCGCCGCCACGATCTCCCCTTCGTGCTCTTCGTCGTGGCGCTGGCCTTCACCCTGCGGGTGATCTTCGAGAGCGAGCTGTTGGGCTTCTACTTCTACCCAGTGGTGGCGCTCTGCCTCTTGCTGTCGTTGCGCCGGGGCTGGGCCCGGTTCGACGTGGCGGCCGTGCTCTCCGTCGTCGTGCTGGTGCTGGGGAACCGGCGCGAGCACGAGATCGTGCTGTGGTGGCCCGCCATGATGGCCGCGACCCTCGCCATGCTGGTCGTGGCCTACTCGAGCCTTCCCGCCGGTGAGGCCGGAGGCGCCGAACTCCGGCGACTGGCCCGGAAGGAGGCTCCGGGCTCGTCGTGGGTGACGATCTCGCACGTGCGACTCCTCGACGCCGCCGACCAGAGGCGGCTTGTCCCGACGTAGCCAGAGGGCACAGGGGACCCGGGCGCGAGAGCCGCGTTCCTCCGGAGTCGTCAGGCCGAGGGGCGGAAGACGACCTTGATCGCGTGCGAGGCTCGCCGGTCGACCGCGGTCTCGACCGCCTCCCGATAGTCCTCGAGCCCGAACTCATGGGTGACGACGACCGCGTCGGGGAGGAACCCGGCGGCGAGGACGTCGATGGCCCGGTCGACCGAGTGCCGATCGGGCCCGCCGGCCAGACCCGGGGCCGAGGTGCTGTCCACGGTGTGGTCGATCGAGCCGACCAGGGCAGCCTCCTTGTACCAGACGGGTGTGAGGTCGACCTCGCTGATCCCGGCGGTGCCGAGCAGGAGGACCGAACCCCGGTGGGCCACGGCCCGCAGCGACTCGGTCACCGACTGGGGAGCGCCCACGGCCTCGACGACGCAGGGGAACCCGCCCATCAGCATCTGGTGCTGCTTGCGCCCCACGATGCGGGAGCCCGACAGCGTCGCCAGCTCCTCCCAGTGGCCGTTGTCGGGATCGCTCAGGACCACGTGCTGCGCCCCGCAGGCACGTGCCGCCGCGCCCTGATGCGGGTGCCGGGCCAGCACGGTGACCGGCGAGTCCGGGAACAGCCCGCGCAGTGCCGCAACGGTGGCGAGGCCGAGGATCCCGGCACCCACGACGAGCACGGGCTCCCCGTTCCCCGGACTGGCCCGCAGCAGGCCGTGGCAGGCGATGGAGACGGGCTCGTACAGGCTCGCCCCACGGTCGGGGACCGCATCGGGGAGCGGGTGGAGCATGGAGTCGTGGGCGAGGACCGTGTCGGCCCAGCCACCTCCGAGGTCCTGCGTGTAGCCCAGGGTGCGGCCCGAGCTGAGGATCCGGCTGTCGAGGTTGAGGCACGAAGAGGTCCAGCCGCGGGCGCAGTTGGCGCACGGCGGATCGATGCCGCGGGGCAAGCAGGGGATGCACGGGTCGATTGCCACGCGCGTCCCCGTTTCGATGCGGCACCCCGGACCGGTCTCCACCACGCGTCCGGCCGTTTCGTGCCCGAGCACGAACGGGAACGTCCCGATGGAGGCCAGGGTGGGGGAGGGTCCGGTGTTGTGGCTGAAGAGGTGGAGGTCGCTGCCGCAGATGCCGCCGGTCAGCACCTCGATGCGTGCCCAGGACGGTCCCGGGAGGACCGGCTCGGGCAGTTCGCTGAGGGAGGCGGGAAAGGCGGGATCGGCGAAGTCGAACACAACGGCGCGCACAGGGGCGAGCGTAGGCGCGACCCTGGCCTAAGGTCACGAACGATGCGCGTCCCGGATGCCAACCTCACCGAGGTACGCCAGCGTGGGTTCTCGCTCCTCGAGGGATTCCTGCACGACGACGAGCTGCGTGCCGCCCAGGAAGCGCTCTGGCTCCACTTCCCGAGGCCCGAGCGCTACTTCGCAGATCCTGACTCCTACGCACACCTCGCCACGAGCCAGTTCGCCGGCGTCGAGGAGTTCCCCTACCGCTCGTGGGACCTCAACCACCTCGCGGTGCACCCCGACCTCGTGGACGCGGCCGAGCGGTATCTCGAGACCCCACAGCTCCACCTCTACAAGGTCGAGCTGTGGGCGAAGTACTCCGGAGCCGTCGACTACGACCAACCCCTGCACCGCGACTACGGCAGTCACAGCCTGGTCGTTCCCAGGGGCGAACCCCGCTACCAGCAGCTGACCACCTTCGTCTACCTCTCCGACGTCACGGCGGAGGACGGCCCGACCCGCATCGTGCCCTACGAGGACGGCAAGGCCGTGCCGTTCACGCCGCTCTACCTCCCGTTCGGCGAGCTGGCCGAACGGGAGGTGGCCTGCACGGGGCCGGCCGGATCACTGCTCCTCTATCGGACCGACATCCTCCACCGTGGCTCGGACATGACGGGGACGCAGCGCTCGCGCTTCTCGCTCCTGGCTGACTTCCAGGTCCGCGGCACCACGTGGGGCGGCAAGATGTCGTGGCCCAAGCAGCATCCGGATCGCTGGGCGCGGTTCATCCCGCAGTGCAGTGTGCGCCAACGCGACCTGTTCGGCTTCCCGCGGCCGGGCGATCCCTACTGGACCGACGAGACGCTCGAAGGCGTCGCAGCCCGCTATCCGGGCATCGATCTGGAGCCCTACACGCCGCCAGGGTGACGCCGGGGAGCGGAGGCGCCGTGCTCGACGAACAGGCATGATCCCCGACGAAAGCCGCTGCCTCCTCAGAGAAGTCTCCCAGGCGACGCGCAGCTTCGTCGTTCATGATGGACGCGGCGTCCATCGCCGTGAGGAAGGAGCACAGAATGCCGGCACAGGTGATCCTCGAGTTCGAAGGTGTCACGTTGAAGGAGTACGACGCGATCAACAAGGAGTTGGGCATCGACATGGAGACCGGGAAGGGTGACTGGCCCGAGGGTCTCCAGGTCCATGCGGCCGGCCTGAACGAGGACGGGCACCTCGTGGTGACCGAAGTCTGGGACAGCCCCGAGCACCAGGCCCGGTTCCTCGAGACACGGCTGGGCGAGGCACTGGCCAAGGGCGGGGTCACGGGTCCTCCGTCCAGCGTGACCTGGGTCGAGCTGGTGGCGCACCACCGGCCCGGGGGCTGAGCCCGGCACGATCAGCGGATCGTGCCGGCCCCGGGGATGAGGGGAAGGTCGAGTGCGGTCACCCAGCCGGGTGGCAGCGCGTGCACGGCGGGCACGGCGTTGAGGGCGCGCAGCCCCGTCGCCAGGCATCCCGCGGCGGCAGCGTCGCGCCCGGACCCGTCCGTGAAGCGGAAGGCGGTCTCCTGGCGGATGGACGGGGAACCCTCGATCTCGACCCGGTACACGTCGTCCTCGGTGCCGCGGGGCCAGTCGGGCGCAGCCTCGGTGCCGACCCGGTTGACGTGCTCGAGCCCGATCCGCGTCTCGCCGCCGAGCCGTCCCTCGATCGTGAAGTGGATCGCGGCGACACAACCTGGCTCGATCACTCCCTTGGCGGTCTCGATCGGCGCCGGGGTGACCCACTTGTCCCAGGTGGTCGTGATCTCGTCGAGGTCGATGCCCGCCGCGTGGGCGATCATGGGCACGGTGGCGCCCCAGGACATGACGAGGATGTCCTGGTGCTCGAGGAGCGGTGTGAACTCGGGCGGTTTGCCGATGCCCATCTCGTCCTCGTAGTCCCCGGTGTAGTTGATGTAGTCGAGGATCTCGAGTGCTTTCACCGAGCGGACCTCTCCGCAGAGGCCCATGAGGGTCATGGGGAAGAGGTCGTTGGCGAAGCCGGGGTCGATACCCGTGGTGAAGCAGGACGCCCCGCCCGACTCGCAGGCTTCGGTGATGGGTTCGATCCAGGCGGGCGGGTTCAGCCACATGGAGGGCCACACCCACGGCGTCATGGCCGTCGAGCAAACGTCGATCCCTGCGCGCAGGAACCGGCCGGTGAGATCGATGTTCTCGCCTGCATGCGCCGCGGTGGGGCCGTAGTGCACGAGGGCATCGGGCCGGAGGGCGATCAAGGCATCGATGTCGTCTGTCGCCGTCACGCCGATGGGCCCGATGCCGCAGATGTCCCCCGCATCGCGGCCCACCTTGTCCGGAGCGCTGACGCCGACGCCGACCAACTCGAAGAGCGGATGGCGCACGACCTCGGGAATCACCATACGGCCGACGAAGCCGGTGCCCCACACGACCACGCGTGAGTGCGTGCCACGGATTTCGCGTGCGGTCATGCTCGGACGCTCATGGTGTTCATGCTGTCACGCGAATGAGACTGGCGGTAAATCGCCATGGGGGCATCGGTCGGCTCTGACGGTAGTGCCGAGACACGCTCGAGCGCGAAGCCGTTCTTCTCGAGGACGCGCCGTGACGCGACGTTGCGGGCGTCGGGGCCGGACAGGATCTCACAACGAGGTCGCGACACTCCCGATCGAGAGGAGCGACGACTTCGAGGCGATGCAGAGGAAGGAGTTCTCCGAAGCGATGGACCAGCGGGACGAGCCTGCCTGCGTCACACGCTGAGCATAGGCTGCCCGGCACCGTCCGGGATCGCACGCAGCACCGCCACGGGCAGGATGCCGAGGACTTCGCACAGGACGAGGCGACCGGAGGGGGCGGCGTGGACTCGGCCCGTGAGGACGTCGCGGAACCGGAGATGACGCTGGTCGGCGAGCTCCACTGCAGTGTCGCCCCAGACGTCGTGGCCGACGGGCAGGCCGCCGCCAGCAGCGAGCCTGCACGTGAGCCGCGGCACGACGATCACCAGGCACCGGCCCTCGGCCTCCCGCGTGAAGGCGAGGGCATGCTCCGAAGTGACGCTGAGGGCCCGGTACGCTCCTCGGTCGAACAGATCCGCGTTGTGCTGTCGCTCTCGCAGGAGCAATCGGGTCACGTAAAGCTTGAGAAGGCCGTTCGGGCCCCCCGCCAGCAGCAGGGCAGCCGCCTCCTCCGAGGTCTCCGGCAGATCGGCCAGCGCTGCCGCCCGTGCCTCGAAGTCCACGGGCCTGCGGTTGTCAGGATCGGTCAGCGTGGGCGCGAAGAATTCCGTCCCTTGGTAGAAGTCGGGTGCCCCCGGACAGCAGGTCTTGAGAACCACGAGGGCGAGGGTATTGCAGAGGGTCGAAGCGCCGACGGAGTCGGAGAACCGTGTCATCTCCTTCCGGAAGTCTTCGTCTGCGTGCACGTGATCGACGAAGGACGAGACCTGCTCTTCGTAGACCTCGTCGGAGTCGGTCCACGAAGTGAAGAGCTTCGCTTCACGCGCCGACTTGCGTACGTAGGCCTGCGCCCGAGTGCGAAGCTCGTCGCCGCCGGTGGACGGAGCACGGCCGGACGGCCAGAGTGCGAACAGCGTCTCGTAGACCCTCAGCTCATCGAGCGGGTGCGGTGCCGTCCCCGGACCGTGATCCCGGGCGTGCTCCCGACCGTTCTGCCCGTAGCGCTCGTGCCAGCGACGGACCAACAGCGCCCATTCCCCGTCCATCTCCGAGAGAACGGCAAGCCGGCACCGAGCGTCTTCGTTGCGCTTCGAATCGTGCGTCGACGTCGCGTTCAAACCGCGCGTCCGGCGTGAGGCAAACCGGTGGAACGCGTCGGGTGACGATGGACCGTCGGGATCACTGCCGACATCGGCATGTGCTGACAGGCCCGCGTAGCGATAGGTTGCCGTGTCCTCCACCCCCTTTGCCATGACGGCGCTGCTCAGCTGCTGCCAGCGCTGGGCCACCTCGAGCCAGGGACTCCCCGAGCGCACCTCGGCCAGGAGCTTGTGCGCCAACAGGATGCGGGCGCGCTCCGTCTGAGCATTGCGGGCCGTACTCCCTGCTGCGCGCCGGGCCGCTCGCAAGGCCCGCTCCACGCGGTCACGATCGGTCGCTGCGGTGTCACCCGAACCGTCGAGGTAGGTGCGGTAGACGTCGAGGTGCACCGTCAGATCCACCCAGGCCTGACAGAGGTCACGGGTGGCGAGGTCGTGGCCCGGCTCTTGCTGGTCGAGTATGGAGCGGCACATTCGGGCGAGCCGCTCCACGTCACCGCTGAAAGACCGTTCGATGACCTCGCGCTTGGCGCGCACGGACTCGGTGGCGAAGGAGGGATCGAGTGAGCCCGTGAAGGCGGCACCCAGTGCGAGGAGGCGTGCCGCCCCGGCCGGATCGACGAAGAGACTCACGGCGCGATCGGCGAACTCGTAGCCGGTCGTGCCGTCGACGGGCCAGCGTGGGTCGAGCGTCTCGTCCGGCCCGAGGATCTTCTCCACCAAGACGACAGGCTCCTGGGCACCCGAGGGCGGGGCGGCCAGGTGGGCGCGCAGCCGTCGGAGGTACTGCGTCGGATCTGCCAGTCCGTCGACGTGGTCGACGCGCACCCCGGCGATCCCCGGGTTCCGGACCAGCGCGCGGACGGTCCCGTGTGTGCGCTCGAAGACGCCTCGATCCTCGACCCGTACCCCGATGAGCGACCCGATGTCGAAGAAGCGCCGGTAGTTGCCCTCTGTCGCGCCGAGGCGCCAGGAGGCCGGTCGATAGTGCTGCGCACCCAGGACCGACTCGGCCGGCCCGTCCGGTGTGTGGTCGGCGGCCGGCAAGACCTGACCGCCGATGTCGATCTCCCGGGTGTCGTCGTCAAGGGTCACGGCGCCCTCGGCGAGCACCTGCGCCAGCGGCCCGTCGAGTGACGGCACCAGCACGCGCCCGCCGTGACGGTCCCAGTCGATGTCGAAGACGCCGGCGTCGGGCGAAGCCCGGCCCCGACGCAGGACGTCCCACCACCAGGGATTGGCCCGGTCCGTCGCCATGTGGTTGGGCACGACGTCGAGGAGGGCACGCATACGGCGCGACAGCAAAGCCGACACGAGCTCTTCGAAGTCCTCCGGACCGCCCAGCGAAGGATCGAGGCGGGTGGGGTCGACCACGTCGTAGCCGTGGGGACTCCCGGGTACGGCCGCCCAGACCGGGGACAGGTACAGGGTCTCGATGCCCAAGTCGGCCAGATAGGGGACGACTGCGGCTGCGCTGCGGAAGCCCAGCCCCTGCAGCTGGAGCCTGTACGTCGACCCCAGATGCGGCCCGTTCACGGTTGATGTCGTTCGCTGTGGCGCAGCAGCAGGGTCGAGTGGGCCGTCAGGGAGACCGCGTCGGAACGGATGAACCTGCCCCAGGGGCCCGGGTTGGCAGTGTTGAGCTCCTCCACCCAGTATCCGGCCAGTTCCATCTTGGGCAAGAGGTAGGAGCGCGACCTGGTGCCGGCATTGAGGAGCACCAGCAGCGAGTCGCCCGCGTACGATCTTCCCCGGACGTCGATGTCGTCGGTCGCCACTCCCAGCAGCAGCATCCCGATGCTGTGCAGTCCGGGCGCCGTCCAGTCCTCCTCGGTCATCTCCTGCCCGTCGGGACGGAGCCAGGTGACGTCCTTCGTCAGCATGCCGGCATGAGGCTCTCCGGTGAAGAAGGCGCGCCGCCGGAGGATGGGGTTGTCCTGCATGACGGCAATGACGTCACGGACGAAATTCCTGAGGTCGAGCCCGGTCTCGCCGATGTCCCAGTTGAACCAGCTGAGCGGGTTGTCCTGGCAGTAGGCGTTGTTGTTGCCCTGCTGGGTCCGCCCGATCTCGTCTCCTCCGAGCAGCATGGGCACACCTTGTGAGAGGAAGAGGGTGGCCAGGAAGTTCCGCTTCATCCTGTCCCGGGCTCGCTGGATCCGTACCGAGTCGGTCTCGCCTTCCGCCCCCCAGTTCCGGCTGAAGTTCTCGTTCATCCCGTCACGGTTCTCCTCGCCGTTGGCCTGGTTGCGCTTGTGCTCGTAACTGACGAGGTCGGTGAGCGTGAAGCCGTCGTGGCACGTGACGAAATTGATGCTGGCATAGGTCCGGCGCCCGCTCGGGGCGAAGATGTCGCTCGAGCCGGTGAGCCGGGAGGCGAGCTCGGGCACCACCCCGTCGTCGCCCCGCCAGAATCGCCGGACGCAGTCCCGGAACGAGCCGTTCCATTCGGACCAGCCGGGTGGAAAGCGCCCCAGCCGGTTGCCGTCGGCGCTGGCGTCCCAGGGCTCGGCGATCAACTTGACCGTCGAGAGGACCGGGTCCTGTCGCACGATCTCGAAGAAGGCGCTGTCGTCGCCATCTCCGGCCCCGCGGGCCAAGACGGGTGCGAGGTCGAAGCGGAATCCGTCGACGTGCATATCGGTGACCCAGTACCGGAGGCTGTCGGTGACCAGGGCCATGGTCCGGGGATGCAGGACGTTCAGGCTGTTCCCCGTCCCCGTGTAGTCGACGTAGTAACGGGGGTCTTCGGGGGAGAGCCGGTAGTAGGCGGCGTTGTCGATCCCGCGCAGCGACAGGGTGGGGCCGAGGTGGTTTCCCTCGGCGGTGTGGTTGTAGACGACGTCGAGGATGACCTCGATCCCCGCCCGGTGCAACGTGCGCACCATCGACTTGAATTCACTGACCTGCTGGCCCAAGCCGCCGGTTGCGTAGCCCACGTGGGGAGCGAAGAACGCGATGGAGTTGTAGCCCCAGTAGTTGGTGAGACCACGGGACTCGAGAACCCGATCGGACACGAAGTGGTGGACCGGCATGAGCTCTATGGCGGTGATCCCGAGCCCGAGAAGGTGGTCGAGGACGGGATCCGACGCCAGGCCGAGGTACGTGCCGCGCAGGTGTGCCGGCACACTCGGATGCTGCAGGGTGAGACCGCGCACGTGTGCCTCGTAGACGACGGTGCGATTCAGCGGCGTCCGCGGCGGCCGATCGTCTTGCCACGTGAAGGCGGGGTCGACCACCACCGACTTGGGCATGACGGCCGAGGAGTCGCGGTCGTCCCTCGAGAGGTCCTCGTCGTGGTGGCCGACGGTGTAGCCGAAGAGGTCGTCGTCCCAG
This sequence comes from Acidimicrobiaceae bacterium, assembly GCA_027306605.1. Taxonomy (GTDB): domain Bacteria; phylum Actinomycetota; class Acidimicrobiia; order Acidimicrobiales; family RAAP-2; genus Bog-473. The sequence continues at coordinate 46,833 of DAHUZK010000020.1, read as the reverse complement.
CGGATCGGTCCACTGACCGCCTTGGTGTAGGGATCGATGAGGAGTTTCGCCGGATTGAACCGATGGCCGCCGTGCGGTTCGTACGGCCCGTCGACCTGGTAGCCGTAGAGCGCGCCCGGTCGCACGTCGGGGAGGTAGGCGTGCCAGACCTGGTCGGTCGTCTCGTTCAGCGAGACCACTGCCGACGGTCTCCCCGCCTGGGCCGCCTCGAACAAGAGCAGGCGGACCGCCGTGGCGTGCTCCGAGAACAGCGCGAAGTTGACGCCCTCGCCATCCCAGGTCGCACCGAGGGGGTAGGGCGCACCGGGCCAGACTCTCACGGTGCCACCGTTTCCAGGGCGGTGCGGAACACTCGGAATCCCCACGGTTCCAGCGGGACGCCGGTCTGCGAGCGCGGTCCCGGCTCGAGCAATTCCTCCCATGCGGTGTCGTCCCCGAGTCCGGGCAAGGCGCCTACGGCGTCCGACGGCGACAGGTTGAAGAACGACATCAGGGTCGTTCCCCGATGCGACCGTGTGAGGGTCACGACGGGGCCGTGGGCACAGGCCGTGGTGGCGGAGCGACCGGCGCGGCGGAGAGCGGGTTCCGCCGCCCGCACGGCGATCAGGTCGCGGTACAGGTCCATGAGCCCCGGCAACGCCTGGTCGCCGCGACGGCGGGCAGGATCGAGGATGCTGCGGCCGAAGGTCTCCTCGTCTCCCGGATCGAGCACATCGACATCGGGCCGCTCGTGTTCGCGGGCCCGGCCGCGGCGCACCGCATCGAGGAGATCGGGATCGCCGTGGTCGACGAAGTAGGCGAAGGGGGCGGTCTCCCCGTACTCCTCGCCCATGAAGAGCAGAGGGATGCCCGGGGCGAGCAGGAGGATGGCCGCGGCCAGCCGGAGCAGCTCGGGAGCGACCAGGGATGCCAGGCGGGCGCCGTCGGCCCGGTTCCCCACCTGGTCGTGGTTCTGCGCAAACACCACGAACCGGCTCGGATCAAGCCCGACGGAGGGTGCGCCGTGCCGGTGTCCCCGGAAGGCGGAGTACTGGCCCTGGTAGACGAAGCCCTGGTCCATGGCCCGCGCCACGTCGTCGGACCCGTGGTAGTCGCGGTAGTAGCCGCTCTCCTCCCCGGTGAGCACCCGGTGCAGCGCATGGTGGAAGTCGTCGTTCCACTGGGCCCGAAGCCCGAGGCCACCCAGCTCGCGGGGGCTCACGACCAGAGGGTTGTTGTCGGCGCTCTCGGCGATCAGCCAGGCGGGACGGCCGGAACGCTCCGAGGAGTCCCGGGCGGCTTCGGCCAGCTCGGCCAGGAAGGGAGTCGCACTCCGGTCCACGATCTCGTGAACGGCGTCGAGGCGGAGTCCGTCGACGTGGAAGTCCTCGAACCACTGCAGGGCATTGGCCGTGAGGTAGCGCCGGACGCCGTCGCAACCCGGACCGTCCAGGTTGACCGCCGGGCCCCACGGCGTGCGGTAGCGCTCGGTGAGGTACGGCCCGAAATCGGGGAGGACGTTGCCCTCCGGGCCGAAGTGGTTGTAGACGACGTCGAGGATCACGGCAAGGCCGCGCTGGTGGCACTCGTCGACGAAGCGCTGCATCCCCAGCGGTCCGCCGTAGCTGTTCTGGACGGCGAAGGGAAAGACGCCGTCGTACCCCCAGTTGCGGGCGCCCGGGAATTGGGCGACGGGCATGAGCTCGACCGCCGTGACACCCAGCTCCACGAGGTCGTCGAGGACCGCGACGGCTGCGGCGAACGTCTGTCCGGGCGTGAAGGTTCCCACGTGTAGTTCGTAGAGCACGGCGTCGCGGAGCGGCACTGGCCGAAAGGCGTCGTCGTGCCAACCATAGGCCGTCAGGTCCACGACTTCCGAGGGTCCGTGGATCCCTTCGGGCTGTGAGGCCGATGCCGGATCGGGCCGTTCGAGCGAGTCGTCGAGGATGTAGCGGTAGCGTGTCCCCGGCTCGCACTCGACCAGCCGGCCGAACGTTCCCTCGGCGCAGGACGCGGTCCCGCTCGGAGGGTCGGTGAGCGCGATGCGCTCGCCGGTCGACAACAGCCGGACGTCGACGCGCTTCGCCTGCGGCGCCCACACCGAGAACGAGGTACGGCCGTCGCCGACCGGTAAGGCCCCCAGCCGCCAGTTCATCGCTCTCCGGGCTCGAAGACGAGGCAGGCGAGCGGTGGAACGGAGATGGTGATGGAGTGCGGCATGAAGTGGTTCGGCAAGGGGTGCGAGACCGTGCCACCCAGGTTCCCGACGCCGCTGCCGCCGTAGGCCAGTGCGTCGCTGTTCAGCCGCTCGGCCCAAAAGCCCGCACGCGGCACCCCGGCCAGCACGTTGTCACGGACGAGCGGTGTGAAGTTGCACACGACCAGAGCGGGGGATCCGTCCCTGGCATAACGGAGGAAGCTCAGGAGCCCTGTCTCGGGGTCGTCCGGCAGCGCCCACTGGAAGCCGGCCGGTTCGTGGTCGAGTTCGTGGAGAGCCGGCAGCTCCCGATAGAGCCGGTTCAGATCGCAGACGAGGGCTTGGACGCCGGCATGGGTCGCGTACTCGGCCAGTCCCCACTCGATCCCGGATTCGTGGGACCACTCCCGCCACGGCGCCAGCTCCGCTCCCATGAAGAGCAGCTTCTTGCCCGGCAGGGCGTACTGGTAGCAGTACAGGAGCCGCAGATTGGCGAACCGCTGCCAGTCGTCACCCGGCATCTTGGCCAGAAGCGAGCCCTTGCCGTGGACCACCTCGTCATGGGACAGGGGTAGGACGAAGTTCTCGGTGAATGCGTACACGCTGCGGAAGCGAAGCTGTTCGTGGTGATATCGGCGATGAACGGGGTCGTGCGCCATGTATTCGAGCGTGTCGTGCATCCAACCCATGTCCCATTTGAATCCGAACCCGACGCCTCCGACGTCGACGGGGCGCGAGATGCCCGGGAAAGCGGTCGATTCTTCGGCGATCACGTGGACGTCGGGATGGTCGGCATAGATGCCCGTGTTGAGCTGTCGAAGGAATTCGATGGCCTCGAGGTTCTCGCGGCCGCCGTACTGGTTCGGGAGCCATTCGCCCGGCTGCCTGGAATAGTCCCGGTAGAGCATCGAGGCGACAGCGTCCACGCGCAGACCGTCAGCGTGATAGCGGGACAGCCAGTGCTCCGCCGACGAGGCGAGAAAGCTTCGGACCTCGTGGCGGCCGTAATTGAAGATGAGGCTCTTCCAGTCGGGATGGAAGCCGAGACGCGGATCTGCGTGCTCGTAAAGATGCGTCCCGTCGAACTCGGCCAAGCCGTGGGGGTCGGAGGGGAAGTGCGAGGGCACCCAATCGAGGATGACGCCGATACCGGCCCCGTGCAGCTGGTCGATGAGGGTCATCAAACCTTGCGGGTCACCGAACCGTCGTGAGGGGGCGAAGTAGCCGGTGGTCTGGTAGCCCCAGGAGCCGTAGAAGGGATGCTCCATGACCGGCAGGAGCTCCACATGCGTGAAGCCACAGCGCTGGACGTGGGCGAGCAGGGGTTGGGCGAGCTCCTCGTAGCGGAGGAAGCGCGCTGGGTCCGAGGGATCCCGGCACCAGCTTCCGACGTGGAGCTCATAGATGGCGATCGCGGAGCGGTGCGAGGCCCGCTCGCCCCGTTCGGCCATCCAGTTCGCATCGTGCCATTCGTAACCCAGGTCCCAGACGACCGAGCCGGTTCGCGGAGGGACCTCGGTGCAGCGGGCGAACGGATCGGCCTTCTCCAACACGCGGCCGCTCACGGTGGTAACGGCGAACTTGTAGACGTCGCCCACCCGCGCCGGCGCAATCCCGGACCAGATCCCGGAGACCCCCTGAGGCTCGAGCGGGTCAGCACCGCTGTCCCACCCGTTGAAGTCGCCGATGACGGCCACGCCGGACGCGTTGGGAGCCCAGACGGCGAATTGCGCCGATCCCGGTCCGACCGGGTGCGCACCCATCTTCTCGCCCAACGACCGATGGGTGCCCTCGTTGAACCAGTACACGTCCTCGTCGCCGAGCAGGTGCCCCTGAGCGTGGCCACCGAGCCCGGTCACGCCCCGCGCTCCGCGGCGAGGGATTCCAACAACGTGGCGAGAGAGGTGTCTGCCTCCAGCTGCTCGAGTGTCCGTGCGCTCCGCCTCCTCCAGTTCTGCGCCTCGGCTCCGGTTCCCGGGTGGTTCTGCTGCGCGCGTTCGCCCCACAGGTCCTCGAGGTCGACCAGTGCGATCGGCGCCTCGCTGCGGGCCAAGTGGCGGAGGCACCCCTCGAGCACGATCGGGGTGAGGTCGGACATCTCCTGGTCCGGCGCCAGGCCGAGCTGGTCGAGTAGGCGCCGGCGCCAACGTGTGCGGGAAGCACGCTCGGCTCCGGCCTCGGCTGCCGTGACGAGACCGTCGTGCTCACGCTCCGTAATGTCGTCGCCCCAGAGGTAGGCGGCGAAGCGCGGGAGATCGTGGGTACCGAGTGCGGCCAGGCAATCGTCGGGCGGCGCCGGCAGAGGGTCCGACTCGCCGGACTCGAATTGGAACACCCAGGTGCGGAGGATGCGATCGCGTGCGAGGCGTGGCCTGACCTCCGGAGGAACGGTGCCGAGGTCCTCTCCGGCGACCACGCACGCTCTGCGATGTGCTTCAAGTGCCACCAGGGCGTGGAGCTCGTCGACGTGGTAGTCCACGTACGCCCCTCCTCCGCCTGCGTCCTCGGGGATCATGTAGAGGCGCTGAAGGCCCATGACGTGGTCGATGCGGATGCCGGCGACGTGGCGAAAGGCTCGCCTGAGAGCCGCCGTGAAGAAGGCGTAGCCGTCCTCACGCATGCGCTCGGGATGCAGCGGGCGGAATCCCCAATCCTGTCCGTCGGGAAAGAAGGAATCGGGTGGCGCGCCCCCGTGGACGCGGGGGACGAAGGAAGTTGGAGACCATTCGGGATCGAAACCCTCCGGATGGGAGCCGACGGGGAAGTCGCCGAAGAGCGACACCCGCTGAGCGGTCGCCACCAGCTGCTGGTGGGCCGCCCACTGGCAATAGAGGTGAAAGGTCGACCGCGCATCCCCGGGCTCTGCCGCTGGGTCCTCGCGGCGCGCCCGGAAGGTGGCGTAGGCCTCGAGCTCGGGATGTCGGCGGGCGAAGTGCGTGAACGCCTCTCGGCGTGGAGGAAGTCGGCCGTCGCGCAGGCACTGCGACATCGGTTCGAGCACCTGACGTAGGAGCAGGGCCATGTCTTCGTACTGCACCGGTCTCGCGGCGCGCAACGCGTCGGCTTTCGCCGCCGGGGATCGCGACCAGAGCTCCCGTGCCTGGGCGCAGGATCCGAATTCTGGAAGCGCCGCGGGGTCGACGAACAGCTCGTTGTAAGCGAGGCGACTCACCGGCATGTACGGGCTCGGATCGGCCGGCGGGTCGAGGAAGGCGGGGTAGAGGGGGAGTGTGGCGACCAGGTCGATGTCACACTGCGACAGCCACGAGCCGAGCCGCGCCAGGTCCGTGTAGGTCCCGACACCCCGGTCCTCGTCGGTCCGAAGGGCATGCAGGGGCATGAACGCCGCCGCCAACCTGTGCGACGTAGTCGGACAGCGCGGTGCGGAGATGAGCAGTGCTTCGCTGGGCGGCCCCAGGCCCTCGAGCGTCAGCCGGTGCCGCCCGGGCGGGACGGTCCCGCCGGCGAGCTGGGCCAGGTCGATGGGCACGACGGCGATGTCTCCGCCTGCGGCGTGAGCCCCCTGGGCCGGTGGCCCCTGGGCCGGTGGCCCAGGGGCCGGCGGGCCTTCGCTCGCGCGGCCGCCGAGAGCCTCACTGAGTCGGGCGCGCCGTGCTGTCCCGTCCTCGAGCTCGAGCGTGAGCCACAACTCGCTGGGTTCGGCCGACGGCGAGATGGTGACAGAGGCGGTGTCGGGCCGGCCGGTCCGGTGGACGAGCACGGGTTCGAGGTGACGGCGCGCTCGGCCGCGGCGGTGTTCCTCGAGGAGTGCCGGCGCCTCGGTTGCCGTGTCGAGTGGGACGCCGAGAGCTCCGAGGAGGGCGACGAGAACGTCGAGATCGGCCCTCTGGGGCCGCGCGTACGCGTCGACGTACGACGTGTGCACACCGTGGAGTCGTGCCAGCGCCTCCACCGCGGCGCGGCTCAAGGCTCGGATCCCAGGATGTCCAGGATGCCCCGTGCCGGGATGTCCACCCACGCGGGTCGGCTGTTGACCTCGTAGCTGAGCTCGTAGAGAGCCTTTTCGAGTCGGAAGAAGTCGAGGAGCTCCACGACGTCCGTGCGCGAAGAGGGGAGGAAAGGGCTCCGGCTCGACACCTCCAGATACGCGTCGAGGAAGCGGCCGGAGACACGGCGGTGCCAGAAGGCGAGCCAGTCCTCGTACTTGTCGCGCAAGCCCGTTTCGACCGCCTTGCCGAATTCCAGACTGACGCGTCGGGCAGCCGCCTGGCCGGCGTAGTGCAGGGATCTGACCATGCCGGCCAGGTCGAATGCGGCCGGTCTCTTGAGCCGCCGCCACCCGAGCGACCGGCTCGGCTCACCTTCGAAGTCGATCAGGTAGAAGTCCTTGCCCGTCCACAGGACCTGCCCAAGGTGCAGGTCGCCGTGGCAGCGGACGCGGTACGCCTGTACGGGGAACGTGCTGAGGTGGCGGAGCCGCTCGATGATCTCGTCCTCCCGCTCGAGCACGCGCCGAACGGCGTCGCTCGACACCTCCCGCGAGACGACGTCCCTGAACACCTGACGGGTCAGGCTTCGGGCGCCGTGAAAGAGCGCGACCCGGTCCTGCCTGGTGAGTGGTTCGGGCGCGAAGTTGGGATCCTCTCGGTCGGAGGCCAGGGCGACGTGGAGCTCGGCGGTTCGTTGCCCCAGGAGCGAGGCCCACTCGAGGTGCGGCCCCACCAGCGGGTGCGCCGGGATCAGCTCCCATGGCCCGCCCGAGGCGATGCCGGGTGGCGTCACCTCGGGCCTGGCGGCATCAGAGGTCGCCAGAGCCTCCTCGAGGCCGCGAGCGAGCGCGTCGACCACGTAGCGCCAGCCGTCGCCTTCGTTCGGGATGAATTCCTCGAGAACCGCGACGGCGGCGGCAGTACCCCCTCGGGTACGCGAGCGGTACTCGATGCTGCCACCCAGCCTCGGCGCGTGGGGAAAGTGTGCCCGCTCGGTCAGGAACCGACCGATCTCGACGCCGGGGTTGATGCCGTCCTCGTGGCGGCGCAGAAATTTCATGATGGCCTGCTCGCCCAGCAGGACGGAGGAGTTCGACTGCTCGGCCGCCATCGGCGTCGTCGGACAGTCTGCGCTGACGGAGGCCTCGAACCGGCGCAGCGCCGGCGTGGGCAGGCCGACCAACTGTCCACGCGCCCCATTGAGTACTCGCCGGCGAGCCAACACGTCGGAGACCGAGGCGACGAAGTCGTGTGCGTGAACGGCGTCGACCAGCGCGCCGTCTGTCTCATCCGACTCCTCGGCGCGAAGGTCGGCCACCACGGCGTCGGGATGCCATTTGCGCATCTCCTCTGCGTCGATGCCGCGCACGTACGCCAGCGGCACCAAGTAGCGCTCCGGCGTTCCAAGGTCCAGGTCGACCTGCACCACGAGCACGGAAGCGACCGGGAGCGGCGACACCCGGTTGCCCTCAGCATCCCCGCGGCCCGGCGGGGGCGGTACGGGGACGGCGTCCACGATCGTCGCCGCGGTGATCGTGCGGGTCTTGTGGGCGAACCAGCGACGTTCCTGTATGAACGAGGGAAGCCACCCTTCGAGGCGCTGACGGTTGACACCGTCGAGGACCGAATCCCACCGTCGCCCGACTGTCAGCAGCGGCCGCTCCCTCGAGCGATCCTCGGCTTCCTGTTCGAGCGAGAACCAGTAGAAGCCGTACGGCCCCAGCGTGATGAAGTACGGGAGCTCGCCGATCGGCGGGAATTCCTGGGTACCCGAGAGCTCGACGGGTACGGCACCTCGCAACGAGGAAAGGTCGAGCTGGGCGCATTGGACGTGACGTGACAGGTTGAAGACACACAGGATCCGCTCGTCGCCGTGGCGCCGGATGAAGGCGAAGACCTTCCTGTTCTCCGGGTAGAGAATCTCGAGGCTTCCCCGGCCGAAGGCCTGGTAGCGCTGTCTCAGTGCGACGAGTCGCTTCATCCACCACAACAGCGAGTTCGGGTTCTGTGCCTGCGCTTCCACGTTGACGGCCTGGGAGTGGTACTCGGGGTCGATGATGACCGGCAGGTACAGCCTTTGGGGGTTGGCGTCCGAGAACCCGGCGTTCCTGTCACCGTTCCACTGCATGGGGGTACGGACCGAGTTGCGGTCTCCGAGGTAGATGTTGTCCCCCATGCCGATCTCGTCCCCGTAGTAGACGATCGGGGTACCCGGCATGGAGAAGAGCAGGCCGTTCATCATCTCGATGAGCTTGCGGTCGTTTCCGAGCAGCGGCGCCAGTCTCCGGCGGATGCCGACGTTGACCCTCGCCTGGGGGTCCTGGGCGTAGGCGCGGTACATGTAGTCGCGCTCTTCGTCCGTGACCATCTCGAGCGTCAGCTCGTCGTGGTTCCGCAGGAACAGCGCCCACTGGCAATCAGGCGGGGTGGCAGGGATCTCCGAAAGGATGTCCACCATGGGGAACCTGTCCTCCTGGCGGGCGGCCATGAACATCCGGGGCATGAGCGGGAAGTGGAACGCCATGTGGCACATGTCGCCGTTGCCCATGTAGCCGACGGCGTCCTCGGGCCATTGATTGGCCTCGGCCAGCAGCATGCGGTCCTGGAACCTGGCGTCGACGTGAGCGCGAAGTTGCCGGAGGAAATCGAAGGTCTCGGGCAGGTTCTCGCAGGTCGTCCCCTCCCGGGCGTACAGGTAGGGTACGGCGTCCAAGCGGAGACCGTCGACCCCCATGGAGAGCCAGAAGTCCACGACGTCGAACATCGCGTGCCTGACTGCAGGGTTGTCGTAGTTCAGGCTGGGCTGGTGAGAGTAGAACCGGTGCCAGAAGTACGCCCCGGCGACCGGGTCGAACGTCCAGTTCGAGGCCTCGAAGTCCTTGAAGATGACGCGGGCGTCGGCGTACCGGTCAGGTCTGTCGCTCCAGAGGTAGAAGTTGCGGTGGCTCGAAGCGGGCCGGGCCCGTCGGGCGCGCTGGAACCAGGGATGGGCGTCGGAGGTGTGGGCCAGGACCAGCTCGGTGATGACACGTATGCCGCGTCCGTGCGCTTCGCGGAGGAAGGCACGAAAGTCCCTGAGGGTCCCGTACGAGGGATGCACCTGGCGGTAGTCGGAAATGTCGTAGCCGTCGTCACGCAATGGTGAGGGGTAGAAGGGCAACAGCCAGACCGCGTTGACGCCGAGGTCGTCGAGATAGTCGAGCTTGTCGATGAGGCCGACGAAATCGCCCACGCCGTCTCCGTTGCCGTCGTGGAAAGCACGGACGTGGGCTTCGTAGATGACGGCGTCCTTGTACCATGTCGGCGTGCGGAGGCCGCGCAGGTCGTCGCTCGCCCCGGCCTCGCGAAGGACCTGCGTCGTGGTCATGATGCCACCTCCGGCCGTGCGCCTGGCACGGGCTCACGCTGCGTCAGCGAGAAGATGTGGCAGGGAACATCGGCCGGATCGAGCTTCACGAAGTTGGCGCTGCCACGCCAGGCGTAACGCGCCTCGGAGAGTAGGTCGTGTGCCAAGAACGGTTCGTCGGACACCAGGCCGAGCGCTTCGAGGTCGAGGTGGATCCAGCCCGACTGCACGTGTGCGTGGTCGAGATTGACCACCGTGAGCACGACGTCGCGGCCGGTGGCGGTATCCCTGACCTTCGAATAGGCGACGAGCGCGTCGTTGTCCGTCCCGTGGAAACGGAGCGAGTCGTTGAACTGCAGGGCCACGTGCTCCTGTCTGATCCGGTTCACCAAAGCGATGAACGGGGCGAGGCTGGTCGGACTGTCGATGTCCCACGAGCGAATCTCGTACTTCTCCGACCGGAGGTACTCCTCGGAGCCCTCCTGGCGCGGCAGATGCTCCTGTAGCTCGAACGCGGGGCCGTAGATGCCGTAACTCGCGGCCAGGGTCGCCGCGAGGACCAGGCGCGAGAGAAACGCGCCTCGACCGCCGCGCTGCAGCTCGCCGGTCAGTATGTCGGGGGTGTTGGGCCAGAGGTTGGGCCGGAGGTAGTTGGACGTCTCGGAGTGCGTCAAGCTCTCGAGATAGGACTCGAGCTCCCACTTCGACGTGCGCCAGGCGAAATAGGTGTACGACTGCGTGAACCCGATGCGGGCCAGGTGCTCCATGACCCGGGGCCTGGTGAAGGCCTCCGAGAGGAAGATCGCCGTGGGGGTCTCGGACCGGACGGAGGCGAGCAGCCATTCCCAGAAGGCGAACGGCTTGGTGTGGGGGTTGTCGACCCGGAAGATCCGGATCCCCTGTGCCACCCAGAACCGAACGACGTCGAGGAGGGCGCGCCAGAGATCGGGCCAATCCGGCGACTCGAAATCGAACGGGTAGATGTCCTCGTACCGCTTCGGGGGATTCTCGGCATAGCGGATCGTGCCGTCGGGAGCACGACGGAACCAGCTGGGGTGCTCGCGTACCCAGGGGTGGTCGGGGGAAGCTTGGAAAGCCAGGTCGATGGCGACGTCGATCCCGCGCCCGGCCGCATCTTGGACGAGCTCCCGGAACTCCTCGAGCGAGCCCAGCTCGGGATGGACCGCCGTGTGGCCGCCTCCGGCCGCTCCGATGGCCCAGGGACTGCCCACGTCGTCTGGCTCCGCCCTCGTCCCGGCATTTCGACCCTTGCGGGCGGTGTGCCCGATGGGGTGGATCGGAGGCAGGTAGAGCACGTCGAAGCCCATCTGCTGCACGTAGTCGAGCCGCCGCCGGACGTCGGCGAACGTCCCGTGCGCGCCGGTCGACCCGGCGGATCGGGGGAACATCTCGTACCAGGCGCTGAACCGCGCTCCCGCCGGCTCGGAAATCAGGGCGAACGGGCCGGCATTGGCCGCGGCCGCGGGCGCGGCGAGGGGACCGAGAAGTGCACCGAGTCGAGGCGAGAAGACCAGGTCCCCCAGACGCGTCGGCCCCGGCCCTGGCCCTTCCTCCTCCGTGGCCCACTCGGCTGCGAGCTCGGGAGGGGCGTCGGCCTCGAGCCCTCGCGGTGCGCCCCTCAGGGCGTCGGCCAACCGAGCCAGGAGCCGCCGATCGCTCGAGCGCAGTCGGGTCATCAGGTCCTCGAGGAGGAGCGCCCCGGCCTCGAGGTGGATCCCGATCTCCTGGCCGGCCTCGGCTCGCGCCGCCAGGTCGTCCCGCCAGCCGGCGAAGCGGTCCACCGTGGCCCGCACCCAGAATCGGTAGAGGCCCAACTTTTCGACCGGCAGCACCGCCGACCAACGGTCGTCGTAGGACTGGGTCATGGGAGTGACCGTCCACGTCGCCGCCGATTCGTGTCGGTGGCGCAGTTCGCACCAGAGCGGGTCGTGTCCGTCGACGAACGCATCGGCCGAGACGGAGACGAGCTCGCCCACCGTCGCCTTGGTGGCACGACGGCCGCCGTCGATCTGGGGGCTCACCGAGCGGACGACCGGCCTGACCCATTTGCCCGGCAACGGGACGGCCGCTGATTCCCCCACCATCCGGACGCGGACGGCGCTGTCCACCTTCGTGTCGCTGTCCACCTTCGTGTCAGTGCGAGCGCGACGATGCAACTCGGCTTGAGGGCGCATGGGACGCGGCTGACCTCCTCGCCGGGGCACTACCCGACGTTCCGTGCTGACAAACGGCCGCTGCCCACTGTCCGGGTGACCGGACCGCAGTGTCAAGGGCCGTCACGAAACGTTCAGAATCCCTCGATCCGACGAGAAGAGAAACCGCTACCCCCGAGGGGCCGCTACCGGCTCACGGGCCGTCACGGAGGGAACCACGAGTCCGCGAACGGGAAGAAGCATGTCCGGATCGGTCCGGGGAGGGGCGGCAAGCCCCTCCCCGGACCGATCCGCCTCTCAGGCCGGTGTCGCTGCGAGCTGCTTGCGATCCGAACCGACGTTCACTTCGATCCGACGTGGTTTTGCCTGCTCGGCGACCGGGATGGCCACCGTGAGCACGCCGTTCTCGTAGTTGGCCTCGATCCGCTCCGAGTCCAACGTCTTGCCGAGGACGACCTGCCGGCTGAAGGTTCCGAACGTCCGCTCCGCGATCACAGATTCGACGTCGTCACCCTTGGGAGGGGTTGGGCGCTCGGCTGAAATCGTGAGGACGTTCTCCTCGACCGTCAAGTCGATGGAGTCGGGACTGACGCCCGGGAGGTCCAGCTGCAGCAGGAAGGAGTCCTTCTTGCGGAAGGCGTCCATGGGCATCGCCATGGGGCGGGGCCCACTCTGTTGGGCGCTCCACATCTGCTGGAAGAGACGATCGACGTCTCGGAATGGGTCACTTCGCACAAGAGCCATGGCACAACCTCCTTCGCTCTCCGGGTCACTGACCTCTTGCGCCGCTATCCGCGGTGACAAAACCATTTTAGCACTCTACGAACGAGAGTGCTAACACGCACGGAGCAGCCGCTGTGGTTCGTGATCACCGGCGGCGTCCTATCGTGACGCCATGTCCGCACTGCGCGGCACGTGGCCTTCGGAGTGGTCGAGGGCGTGTGGCGCCTGATGGCCGTGCACCGCTTCTCCAGAGGGCCCACCGTGGTGTCCGCACCGAAGTGACGACGTCGACCAGAGCGTCGGCACTGCTCAGACGCGCTTTCGTGCTGGAGGGAATCACGCTGACCTGGAACGTGGTGGGCGTCGTGGTTCTCGCAGTCGCAGCGATTGCCGCCCGATCCGTTGCCCTCGGCGGTTTCGGAGTGGACTCCCTGATTGAGATCGCAGCCTCGACCGTGGTCATCTGGGAGCTCTCCGGTTCAGACGAGCGCCGCCAGCGGCTGGCGTTACGACTGGTCGGTGTGGCATTCCTCTTCCTGGCGGCGTACCTGGCCGTGCTGAGCACGCTCGTGCTGGTGGCGGCCGATCGTCCCCGCCACAGCCCCATCGGCATCGTGTGGACGGCCGTGACGGCCCTCGTGATGTTCGGGTTGGCCGCGGGCAAGGAACGGACCGGTCGACAATTGGGGAACGTCGCGCTCCGAACGGAGGGACGCGTCACCTTCGTCGACGGAATGCTTGCCGCCGCCGTTCTCGCCGGCCTGCTTCTGAATGCGTTGGCGGGGTGGTGGTGGGCCGATCCCGTGGCCGGCTACGTCCTCCTCCTCTACGGCGTGAAGGAAGGAAGGGCGGCGTTGGAGACAGCAACGGCGCCTGTCCCGGGTTCCCACACCTAGCTGTCGCCTGTCGCCTGTCGCCTGGTTCTCATCGTGCCTGGTTCTCATCGTTCTGGCGGGCAAATGAGTTCTGGCGGGCAAATGATGTGTCGGTGGCTCCGACCCCATCGTGCGACCGGGTGAAGGGCCACGGAAGGTCGCGAAACACCACGGCGACGGTGATCCCCCACGGGATGCCGAAGAGCATCCCGAAAGCCACGTCGCTGAACCAGTGGACCCCGAGCACGAGGCGGCTCCAGGCCACGAAAAAGGCGCCCAGGACCAGGACCGCTGCCACGATCCAGGCCCAGACCCGGGGCCAGGCCATCACGGCCAGGGCGGCCAGTGAGACGATCACCGCGACGGCGGCCGTGGCGTGTCCGGAGGGATACGAGTAACTGGTCTCGTGCACCCCAGGTACGGCGAAGGGGGCCGGGTAGTTGGCGGTCGGTGGTCGGGGACGTTGCACCACCTGGCGGGTGACGAAGACGATCGCTTCACCTCCGAGGTACGCGACAAGCGGTACGAAGGCACGCATCCGCTGGCCCAGGAGCAACAACACGATCGTCACGAGCGCGGCGATCACGGCCAGGAAGGGGGCGTCACCAGCGAAAGCGATCACCTTCGCGATGCCGATCAGCGGACCCCTGTGAGCGATCGACCATTGCTCGACGGTGTTGTCCCAATTCCGGATGGGACCCCCGCCGTAGCGTCCCACCACCGCCAGGCCCACCACGAGCGCCATGATCTCGAGCGCGATCCAGACGATGGCACACACGACGAAGGCCCGGGTGAACGCCGGCTGCCATGGATGCGCCGGGGTTCCCGCCCGGGAGCCCGCCTCCTCGGGATTCCCTCCCCATGGCTGATTGCCTCGTTCAGTCGGTTCGCGATCTGGAGTGAGCATGCTCGGTGTGTGATGGTCCGCTGTCCTGCACCTCGCCGTCCGAGCGCACTTCGCCGTCCGAGTTCCGTTCCGCTCTCATGGAACGGATGCGAAGAACCAGGAGCACGGCGCCGGCGACCACGGCCAACCCCGCCACGACGTAGGTCGCGTCGCTGAACCCCTTGGTGACGGTGTTCCAGCTCGGCCCGGCCACATAGCCGATGGTCGAGAGGAGAGAGACCCAGGCGGCGACCCCGACGGTGGTGAAAGCGACGAACTTGGCCAAGTTCATCTCCGCCAAGCCCGCCGGCAGCGAGATGAACGTGCGGACAACCGGCAGCACTCTGCCCACCAGCACTGCCCATTCACCCCGGCCGTCGAACCACGCTTCGGCGCGGTCGAGGTCACGGTGGGTGAGCAGCACGTAACGCCCGAACCGGTCGACGAAGGCCCGGCCGCCGGTCCGGCCCACCCAGTAAGCGATCACCGAGCCGACCACCGACCCGAGCGTGCCCACGACGATGATCCAGCCGAGGTTCAAGTCCCCATGGAGACCGGAGATGACCGCCCCACTTGCCAGGGCTCCACTCAGCCCCAAGGTGACTTCGGACGGGATCGGGATGCAGGCGGACTCGAGCAGGGTCAAGACGAAGATCGCCAGGTAGCCCCAGTTCTCCAAGAAGCTGTTCACGAGTTGCCTTCCGGGTCGGGTTGCGTCCGTTCCACGCATCGCGTCCGTTCCACGCATTGCGCCCGTTCCGACCTCGTGGTGCCGCATCGTACCGTCGTGAACTCGGGCCGCCGGGATGCCAAGCGCAATCTCAGGAATGTCGGTTGCCCGTTCGCCGCTCGTCGCCCCTGATGGTGACCTCTTTCCGAATGCGCCCTCCGCCTGAAGACGGAGGGCGCATTCACGGCAAATCATCCTCGAGGTGGACCTTGTCGGGAGCCTCGACCGCGCCCAGTGTCGCCCGCCCCCCCCGATAGGAGCACCGCCGAGTTGGGTAAGTGACCCCGAAGGCACGGCTCTCGGCCGCTGAGGCCCAAGGAGGAGGTTGGATGCCACTCGTCGCCACGTACATGCTCGATCGGCTTCACCAATGGGGTGTCCACCGGGTCTTCGGATACCCGGGTGACGGCATCGACGGCTTCCTCGGAGCCTTCGAGCAGGTGGAAGAGCCCGTCTTCACCCAAACACGCCATGAGGAGATGGCAGCGTTCATGGCCTGTGCCCATGCCAAATTCACCGGCGAGCTCGGGGCCTGCATCGCGACGTCCGGCCCCGGCGCCGTTCACCTGATCAACGGTCTCTACGACGCCAAGCTCGATCACCAACCGGTTCTGGCGATCGTCGGGCAGCAGAAGCGGATGTCGGTCGGTGCGCACTTCCAGCAAGAGGTGGACTTGCAGGTCCTGTTCAAGGACGTCGGCGGCTTCGTCAGCACCGTCATGGACCGCTATTCCGCCCGCCATGTGCTCGACCGTGCGATCAAGTCGTCGCTCACGGAACGGAGGCCGGCCGTCGTGATCGTTCCCGAGGACGTGCAAGAAGAGGAGTACGAGGATCCGCCCCGGGAGCACGGTGCCACCTTCACGAGTGTCGGATGGACTCGGCCTCGCATGGTCCCGGCTGATCACCTGCTCCAGGAGGCCGCCGACATTCTCAACGGAAGCGAGAAGGTGGCCATGCTGGTTGGGCAGGGGGCGCGGCAGGCGTCATCCCGGGTGGTCGAAGCCGCCGAGCTCACGGGAGCAGGCGTCGCCAAGGCCTTACTGGGCAAGGACGTGCTTCCCGACACGCTGCCGTTCGTGACCGGTTCCATCGGACTGCTCGGGACCGAACCGTCGGAGAAGATGATGAACGCGTGCGACACGCTGTTCATGGTGGGTACCTCCTTCCCCTACGCGGAATGGTTGCCGAAGCCGGGACAGGCCCGCTGTGTCGAGATCGACATCGACGGCTCTCTGATCGGTGTGCGATATCCCAATGACGTCTCCCTCGTCGGTGACGCCAAGGACACACTCGAAGCGCTCCTGCCGAAGCTGCAACGCAAGGAGGACCGCTCGTGGCGAGATTTCATCGAAGGGGAGGTGGCGACGTGGCGGCGCGTGCTCGACGACCGGGCCCACCAGCCGGCTGACCCGCTCAATCCACAGCGCGTCTTCTGGGAGCTCAACCGCAGGTTGCCGGACCGCTGCATCTTCACTTCCGATTCGGGGTCGGCGACCAACTGGTACGCCCGGTACATTGACCTGCGCGAGGGGATGCGGGCATCGCTGTCCGGCACGCTCGCCACCATGGTGCCCGGCGTTCCCTATGCCATCGCGGCGAAGTTCGCCTTCCCCGACCGGCCGGTCATCGGTTTCACCGGCGACGGAGCCTTCCAGATGCTGGGGATGAACGAGCTGCTCACCGTCAAGCACTATCTCGACGAACTGATAGCGAAGAACCCGACGTTGATCTTCGCGGTCCTGGTCAACGAGGATCTCAACCAGGTCTCGTACGAGCAGCGTGTGCTCAGTGCGGATCCCAAGAACCCGGCCACCCAGACGGTGCCCTACGTCCCGGCGGCAGAGTTCGCCCGGCTCCTCGGGTTCGAGGGCATCAAGGTCGACGACCCCGGCGACGTCGCGGGTGCCTGGGACCGGGCCCTCCACGCGTCGGGTCCCGTCCTTCTCGAATTCGTCACCGATCCGGAGATCCCGCCATTGCCCCCGCACGTCCGGCCGCAGATGCTGAAGAAGACCCTCGTCGGGCTCGCCCATGGTGACGAGAACGCGTCCGGCGTCGCCAGGAAGGGATTCCGTGGCAAGTGGTCGGAGATGGCCGAGCACGCGAAGAACCTGGTGCCCGGGGAGCACCAATGAGCACGCCGGTCCACTCGGCGGCTGTCCGCGTCGGCTTGGCGCCGACCCGGACGATACCGGTCAAGCCCGAGCCGGCGATGGCGGTCGGGATGGTCGGGAGGGCGACCATCGACGTGTCCGGGCTCCGGACGGCGCTCGAGCACGAGCTCCGGAACAGCGAGGTCCGCTTCGATTCGGGCTCCCTCGCCATGTACGCCAACGATGCGTCGAACTTCCGGCAGGTGCCCCTCGGCGTCGTAATTCCGAGGACCCTCGAGGACATGGTGGCGACCCACCGGGTCTGTGCCCGTTACGGCGCCCCGATCCTCAACCGGGGCGGTGGCACGAGCCTTTCGGGCGAGACCGTCAACTACGCGATCGTCATCGACAACTCCAAGTACTTGACGAAGATCGGCCCGACCGACGTCGAGGGGCGCACGGTGACGGTCGAACCGGGCGCCATAAACGAGAATGTCAACGTCAGCACGGGAGAGCAGAACCTCGTGTTCGGGCCGGATCCGTCCAGCCATTCCCGGTGCACCATCGGGGGCAATGTCGGCAACAACTCGTGCGGCGTGCACTCGGTGCAGTCGCAGCTCTACGGGCCGGGGCCCCGGACCTCGGACAACGTGACAGCCCTCGAGGTGTGCACCTATGAGGGCGACCGGTTCTGGGTCGGTGTGGACGAGGAGCCCGAGATCGACGAGATCATCGGCGCGGGTGGCCGCAAGGGCGAGATCTACCGGCAGCTCCGCGATCTGCGCGACCGCCACGCGGACGCCATCCGCAAGGGATTCGCCGACGTCGAGACCCTGCCGCGCCGCGTCTCGGGCTACAACCTCGACGAGCTGCTGCCCGAGAAGGGGTTCAACGTCGCCCGCGCCCTCGTCGGCACGGAAGGGACGTGCGCCACCGTGCTGCAGGCCACCCTGCGGCTGACGCCCGCCATGCTGCATCGCTCCCTGGTCGTCGTGGCCTACCCGGACATCTGCGAGGCCGGCGAGCACGTCAAGCAGATCGTCGACGAATTCAAGCCGATCGGACTCGAGGCGCTCGACGACAGGCTGATCGAGGACCAGCAAGAGCTTCGGATGAACGTGGAGGACCTGCAGGAGCTTCCCCAGGCGGGCAAGGCCTGGCTCCTCGTCCAGCTCGGTGCCGACGAGCCCCACCAGTCCGAGAAGCAGGCGGAGGAGCTCGTCGCGTGGCTGCTCGGCCGAGGCTACGACCCGGACCGGGTGGTGGTGATGCGGAGCAGGCAGGACGGCGGCAACTCGGAGGACATCTGGACCATTCGCGAGGGAGGACTGGGTTCGACGGCGTTCCCGCCCGACGGTGGTGATCACTGGCCGGGCTGGGAGGACTCCGCCGTCCCACCAGAAGTGGTCGGTGAGTACCTCCGGGACCTGAAGAAGCTCTACGCACGCTACGGACTGCGCGGCGCGTTCTACGGTCATCTCGCGCAGGGCTGCATCCATTCGCGGATCAGCTTCGACCTGCGCAGCCCGGAAGGGGTGCGCGACTACCGGTCGTTCCTCGAAGACGCGGCGGACCTCGTGGTGTCCTATGGCGGCACGCTGTCCGGCGAGCACGGTGACGGCCAGCAGCGGGCCGAGCTGCTCGAGAAGCAGTACGGGCCCGAGCTGATGGCGGCCATGCGGGAGTTCAAGCTGATCTGGGATCCGCGTTGGCGCATGAACCCGGGCAAGGTGATCGATCCGTTCCGGTTGGACGAGGACCTCAAGCTCGGGGTCGGGTACAACCCTTCCCGGACAAGGACGAAATTCGCCTACACGGAGGATGGCGGAGACTTCGCGCACGCCGCCTTGCGCTGCGTCGGCGTCGGGAAGTGCCGGGTCCCGGAGGGGGACCAGACGATGTGCCCGAGCTACAGGGCGACGCGTGAGGAGAAGCACAGTACCCGAGGGCGGGCTCGGCTCCTGTTCGAGATGCTCCAGGGCGACGTCATCACCGACGGCTGGCAGTCGAGGGAGGTCTACGAGGCGCTGGACCTCTGCCTGGCCTGCAAGGGCTGTTCGAACGACTGCCCGGTCAATGTCGACATGCCCACCTACAAGGCGGAGTTCCTGTATCACCACTACAAGAGCCCGCGCCGATGGCGTCCCCGCTACGCCTACGCCTTCGGCTTCATCGACCAAGTGGCCCGACTGGCGGGGCGGGTGCCCGAACTGACCAACCTGGCCACACAGACACCCGGCGTGGCCCGGGTGGCCAAGGCACTCGCCGGAATCGATCCCCAGCGGTCCTTGCCCGCCTTCGCGCCCATGACCCTCCAGCAGTGGTTCGCCCGCCGGGGCGGGACGGCCAATCCGCACGGGCGGCCGGTGGTGCTGTTCCCCGACACGTTCAACAACCATCTGCACACCGGGGTGGGAGTGGCCTGCGTCGAGGCGATCGAAGCCGCCGGCTGGCGCGTCATCATGCCTGAAGGCCATCTCTGCTGCGGGCGGCCCCTCTACGACTACGGACTGCTCGACGTCGCCGAGCGCTACCTGCAACGGGTCACCGGGCAGCTGGCCGGGCATGCGCGCAGAGATGTCCCCATCGTCGGCATGGAGCCGAGCTGCCTGGCGGTCTTTCGCGACGAGTTGCCCAAGGTGCTTCCGCACGACGACGACGCCCAGCGCGTGGCAGACCACACCCTGCACTTCGGCGAGTTCTTCGAGCGGTACGAGCTGGCGGTACCGCGCCTGGAGGGAAGGGCGCTGTTGTGGGGCCACTGTCACCACCGGGCGACCGGCGGGGTCGGCACCGAGCAGGCGGTGCTCGAGCGGATGGGCCTCGAGGTCGACGCCGTCAGCGGGGGTTGTTGTGGCCTGGCGGGCTCCTGGGGCTTCGAGAAGGGGAAGTACGGGATCTCCATGGAATGCGGGGACCAGGCACTCTTCCCGGCCATCCGGGACGCCGCCGACTCGACGGCGGTCGTCGCCAACGGATTCTCGTGCAAGACCCAGATCGCCGGGTCCGGCCTCGGCCGGCGGGCTCTGCACCTCGGCGAGATGATCGAGCTCGCCCGCTCGGTGGGCCACCTTCCCGATCTCCCCGAGGGGCACCTCGGCGTGAAGCGCCCGAGCCCGGGCCCGTTGGCGCGGGCAGCCAGGACGGCCCTGCCGGCGGCCGGAGTCCTGGCGGCGACAGCGGCGGGGGTCGCGGCCGGACAGCGGGTTCTCCGCCGATGACCGTGAAATCCGACGTACCGATCAGCGCGGTCACGGCATCCGCCTACCGGATCCCGACCGACCAGCCCGAAGGGGACGGCACGCTGGCGTGGGACTCCACGACCGTGGTCGTGGTCCGGGTGCGTGGCGGCGGGGAGGAGGGTCTCGGATGGACCTACTGCGCCCGAGCGGCCAAGACCGTCGTGGACGAGAAGCTCGCCGGAACCCTGTGCGGTCACGACGCCCTCGACATCCCAGCTGCGTCCCTGGCCATGCAGCGCGCCTGTCGGAACCTCGGTCTGCCGGGCGTCGCCGCCTGCGCCGTCTCGGCGGTGGACACCGCCCTGTGGGACCTCAAGGCCCGGTTGCTGGGCGTGTCGCTCTCTGCACTGCTCGGCAGAGCCCGCGACGAGGTGCCCGTTTACGGCAGCGGCGGGTTCACCACCTATGACGACGACACCGCCCGGATGCAGCTGAAGACGTGGGTGCACGACTGGGGATTGCCGAGGGTGAAGATCAAGATCGGCGAATCCGACGGCTCCCGGGTGGATCGAGACTTGGCGCGAGTCGGCGTGGCCCGCGAGGTCATCGGTGACGACGTGGCACTGTACGTCGATGCGAACGGGGCCTACCGACGCAAGCAGGCGATCAGGGTAGCCCGAGCGCTCGACGAGCTGTTCGGGGTGAGCTGGTTCGAGGAGCCCGTCTCCTCCGACGACCTGGCAGGCCTGCGCGAGGTGCGGGACCAGAGCGTGATCGACGTGGCCGCCGGTGAATACGGCTATTCGCCCTGGTACTTCGTACCGATGATCAAGGCAGGAGCGGTCGACTGTCTTCAGGCCGACGTCACCCGTTGTGGCGGCATCACCGGGTGGCTGGCCGTCGCCCACCTGGCTGCCGCCCACCAGCTGGACGTATCAGGGCACTGCGCGCCCAACCTTCACGCGCACGTGGCCATCGCAGCTCCAAACCTGCGCCACCTCGAGTACTTCCACGACCACGTGCGCATCGAGGAGATGCTGTTCGACGGCGTGCTCGCACCTCACGGTGGGGCACTGCACCCAGACCCAGACGTCACCGGGCACGGACTGGTGTTCCGGGAGATCGACGCCGAGCAATACCAGGAGGCATAAATGGGAAAGATCGCTGTGGTCACAGGCGCGTCGGCGGGAGTCGGGCGCGCCACGGCTCTCGAGTTCGCGCGCCACGGCTTCGATGTCGCGCTTCTGGCCCGCGGGGCGGCCGGCCTCGAGGCCGCAGCCAAGGAGACAGCGGCTCACGGGGTGCAGTCGCTCGCGGTTCCGACCGACGTCGCCAACTACGAGGCGGTCGAGGCGGCGGCAGATCAGATCGAGAAAGAGCTGGGCCCGATCGACGTCTGGGTCAACGATGCGATGACCACGGTCTTCTCCACCATGTGGGACATCGAGCCGGCTGACTTCCAGCGGGCGGTGGAGGTGACCTTCTTGGGACAGGTCTGGGGTACGAGGGCGGCGCTGGCACGGATGCGCCCGCGGGACCGCGGCTCGATCGTCAACGTCGGATCGGCCCTGGCCTTCATCGGGATCCCCCTCCAATCCGCGTACTGCTCCTCGAAGTTCGCCTGCCGCGGTTTCTTCGAATCAGTCCGCTCGGAGTTGCTGCACGAGGGAAGCCACGTGCGCATGAGCATGGTGCACTTGCCCGCGGTGAACACACCGCAGTTCGACTGGTGCGAGAACCACATGCCACGCCACCCGCAGCCAGTCCCTCCGATCTACCAGCCCGAGATACCGGCCAAGGCCATCGTGGCGGCGGCACTCGACGGTCGGCGGGCCAAGGTCGTGGGTTCGTGGAACAAGCTGCTGGTGGCGGCGGGGTCGGTGTTCCCGGGTCTGGGCAACCAGTACGCGGCGTTGGGCGCGTGGGATTCCCAGCTGACCTCGACGACAGCACGGGACCGTCCGGCCAACCTGCATCAGCCGGTGGACACGTCCTTCGACGCGGGCTCCCACGGGAGCTTCGACGACAAGGCGGGGGGGTTCTTCGATCCGAGCTTCCTGGAGTCCCTGCCCCACACGGCGATGCTCTTCAGCCGGGCGGTCGGGAGGACGGCGGTGGAGAAGGTCCGGCGGCGGGCGGTCCGGCGGCGGTGAACGCCCGGCTCCGGAGGCGGGACGGCTTCGCCCCCATAGAGGACTACGCGGTACTCGGCGACGGGCGCACCGTGGCCTTGGTCGCCGCCGACGGGCAGATCGACTGGTGGCCAGTCCCGACGCTCGATGCGCCACCGGTTTGTGCATCGCTCGTGGACCCCGAGCGCGGCGGGCACTTCGGATTGTGCCCTGTCGACGATTTCGAGACCCGACGGCACTACATCGAAGGCACGAACGTCTTGGAGAGCGAGTACGTCACGGCGGGTGGGTCCGTCCGTGTGACCGAGTCCCTGAACACGGGAACGGCCGGGCGCCTGCCGTGGACCGAGTTGGCCCGGCGCATCGAGGGGATCTCCGGGTCAGTCGAGCTGCGCTGGGACCTCGTGCCCGGTGACCGCTTCCGCCGAGCCCGACCATGGGTCGCACACAGCGGCGGCGCGGCGGCGTTGCACGTCGGCGATCAGATGCTGGCGGTGGTGGTGGGCGGTGACGGCGCACAGGCCGTCGAGGTGGGAGCTCGCCAGCTCTCTGGTGCCGTGCGCAGCGAGGCAGGTTCGGCGGCGGTGCTTGCCGCTGTGGCGACGGATAGCGAACCGCTCTTCCTACCGAGCCCCTCAGCCGTCCTGGAGCGCCTCGAGCTGACCATCGGGTCGTGGCGACGCTGGAGCGGGCAGATCTCGGGAGGCGGGCCGTGGGGCGAAGATGTCCTCCGCTCGGCGCTGGCGTTGAAGCTCCTCGTCTACGAACCTGCTGGTTCGATGGCAGGCGCGGCGACGACATCGTTGCCCGAGCGCATCGGCGGATCGCGGAACTGGGACTATCGCTACGCCTGGTTGCGAGATTCATCGTTCGCCATCGATGCGCTCATCAATCTCGAGCTTCACGAAGAAGTGCATCGCACCGTGTCGTGGCTCTTCGGTGCTCTGCAGCGCAGCGCTCCCGAGTTGCACGTGTTCTACCGTCTCGACGGGAGCCACGCCGACGAAGAGACCGACCCCGACGTTCCGGGGTACCGGGGAAGCCGACCGGTCCGTGCGGGCAACTCGGCGGCCGGTCAGCTACAGCTTGGGGTCTACGGAGACCTCTTCGACACGATCTACCGTTACGTCAAAGAAGGCCATCTGCTCGATCCGGAGACCGGATCGCTGCTGGCGAATCTCGCTGACCAGTGTTGCGACAAATGGCTCCTTCCCGATTCGAGCATCTGGGAGCTCAACGATCTCCAGCACTACACCATCTCGAAGATGGGATGCTGGGTCGCGCTCGACCGTGCCGCCCAGTTGGCGGACGGCGGACACCTCCCTCCTCTCAATGGCGACCGCTGGCGACGGGAGGCCGATGCCGTCAAGTCGTGGGTGGAACAGCACTGCTGGTCGTCGGAGAAACAATCGTGGACCTTCTATGCGGGCACCGAGCGGCTCGATGCTTCGGTGCTGCTCGCCGGCCGAACGGGATTCGACCGGGGTCCGCGGCTCTCGAAGACCATCGACGCGGTCCTTTCGGAGCTCGCCTGCGGACATCTCGTCTATCGCTACTCGGGGATGGAGCAGGAAGAGGGCGCCTTCGTCGCCTGCACGTTCTGGCTGGTCGACGCTCTCGTCCATGCCGGACGATTGGCAGAGGCCCGCTCCCTCATGGAGCGTGCTGTCACCACGGTCAACGATGTCGGGCTGCTCTCGGAGGAAGTGGACGCCGGTTCGGGTGCATTTCTCGGAAACCTGCCCCAGGGCCTCTCGCACCTGGCCTTGATCAACGCCGCGCATACCCTGGAGAACGCGGACCCGGGCACGGCTGATCGATGAAGCGCAAGGATCGAGCGGCCGGCAGATCGACGAGCGCAAATCACAGGAAGGCCGGGTCATATCCATCCGGGTAGCGACCGGCCCACTTTCATCCGAGGAGAGTGAACCTGCCGTCGTTCCCTACGCTGTCGCCCGGTTCACGGAGGCTTGGGCGAAGCGGGGGCGGGACGGTGGCAGCGCGGTGGCGTCGAACGAGCTCGTAGAGCCGGCGGATGCCCGACGTCAGAAGGAACTGGATGGTCCCGTCGGCGTCAGCGGTAGTCGGGATTGGGAAAGTCGAAGTGACACCCGGCATCCCACGAAGACCGCTGATTGCCGTGAGCGGGGATGCCGCCGGCATCCTTGAGCTGGCGGGCGAGGTGCAAGAGGTTCCAGGTCATGAACGTCGTGTTGCGATTGGTGAAGTCGTTCTCGGGACCGCCCGAACCCGGGTCGAGATACGAAGGGCCGGGCCCGGCCTCGCCGATCCAGCCCGCATCCGCCTGCGGGGGAATCACGTAGCCGAGGTGTTGGAGCGAATACAAGATGTTCATGGCACAGTGCTTCACCCCGTCCTCGTTCCCGGTCACGAGACAGCCGCCTACCCGTCCGTAGTAGGCGTACTGACCGGCATCGTTGAGCAGATGCGAGTTGCCGTAGAGGCGTTCGATCACCTTGGTGCACACCGACGACTTCTCACCCAGCCAGATGGGGGTGCACAGGACGAGGATGTCGGAGTCCATCACTTGCTCGGAAATACCCGGCCATGCATCGGACGTCCACCCGTGCTCCGTCATGTCCGGCCAGACTCCTGTCGCGATCTCGTGGTCGATGGCACGGATGGCTTCGACCTGCACGCCTTGACGTCGCATGATCTCCATGGAGTTCCGGGCCAGCCCTTCGGTGTTGGAGACCTCCGGCGATCGTTTGAGGGTGCAGTTGATATAGAGCGCCCGCAGGTCGGAGAAGTCCCACTGGCTCTGCTGACAGAGCTCCTCCTGCTTCGGGGTCAAGGTCACGTCGAAACCTCCGTTCACGAGAACCGATGCGTTTCCTGGCTCGAGTGCGAACGATACAGGACGGAGGAGGCAACGATCGTGGCTCGACGATCGTGGCTCGACGATCGCCGCGCGTCCGTCCGAGCGAGACACGGGACCGGGGAGGGCGGTACAAAGGAAGCGATGGCGAACGTACGTGAGAAGGAGCAGGAATGCAGGGAACGGCAATACCTGATTTCGAACCGGTAGCCGAGCGGCTTGGGGAGTTCGTGGCGGCCGACCCGAGCTTCGCCGGAACGCTGTCCGTCCATCACCACGGCCAGTCCGTGCTCGACTTGTCTTGGGGCCCCGGAACGAGGCCCGACGAGCTTCTCCCCGTCTTCTCGAGCTCGAAAGGGGCTGCCGGCATCGTCGTGGCCTGTCTCGTCCGCGACGGCCTCTTGGACCTCGATGCGCCGGTGGCGTCTCTCTGGCCGGAGTTCGGGGCGCGCGGCAAGGGCGCAATACCCATGCGGCAACTGCTCAGCCACCAGGCGGGCCTGATCGGGGTCGACGGTGGATACACCTACGCTGAGCTCTACGGTCATGCTCCGCTCGCGGCGCGGCTCGCCGAGCAGCGACCCCATTGGGCACCGGGCAGCGCGCACGCGTACCACGCCCTCACCATCGGGGTGCTCGCCGACGAGATCGTTCTCCGCGCCACGGGTGAGCGCCTCGGTGACTATCTGCGGGCACACGTGACGGGGCCGAGGGGACTGGACGTGTACCTGGGTACCCCCGAAACGGAAGAGGGACGGGTGGCCAGTGTCGAGCTCCCCACCGCCGAGGAGTTGGCCGCCTTCACCGACCCCGCGCCGGCTTCCCCCAAGGGGAGCCTCGGCTGGCTGGCACTGCCCGACGACCATCCCAACATGCTGGTGGAGTGCAACGCCGAGCGCTTCCGCCGAGCGGGGACACCAGCCGGGGGTGGACTGGCCAACGGGCGAGGGCTTTCCGCTCTGTACGCATCGATCCACCACGAGATCGGTGGTCTCGACCGTCTCCTCGACGAGGAGACGGTCGGACTGATGAGCCAGCAGCAGGTCTGGGGACGGGAGCTCACCTCGCCTTTCTCGTCGGCGTTCGCCGTCATCTTCCAGAAGCCGACCGAGCGCCTGCCGTTCGGCAGCTACCGGGCCTTCGGCCATGATGGTGCCGGCGGATCGTTGGCCTATTGCGATCCCCACTTCGACGTCTCGTTCGGGTACACGGTGCACCGGATCCCGCTGCCAGGCGGCGCCGACGAGCGGGCACTTCAGCTGAGCCGCGACGTGCGCCGCTGTTGCGTGGCAGCCGACGGAGGAACGCCGCGTGCCGTGTGGTGACCTGGAAGGGCATGCGCATCACACCCGTCGCAGGCAACGTGCACTAGGTTGTCCGCGCGTTTCGGGGCGTCGTTCGAGTTTGTCTGATCGTTCGAGTTTGTCTGATCGTTCGAGTATCGGGAGATAGGTCGTGTCACAACGAACGAGCCCCTCGCACGCCCGGAGGCCATCCGCGCCCGTCAGAAGATCGGCGAGGCACCGTCGGGTCCGCTTCGATGCCCCGCCTCCTCAGGCGCTCGCTCTTTCGGGATGGGCGCTTCTGCCGCTGCGCGCCTTTCTCGGCGCGACCTTCGCCTTTGCGGGACTTCAGAAGCTGGCCAATCCCAACTTCTTCGATGCCAACAGCCCATCGAGTATCCAGGCGCAGCTCATTGCGTCGATCCGGATCAGCCCGCTCCACGATCTGCTCGGTCATCTCCTCCGCTTTGCCGTGCCGATCGGCATCGTCATCGCCCTGGCCGAACTCGCCGTCGGCCTGGGCGTGCTGCTGGGGTTGTGGACCCGAGTTGCGGCGGCGGGGGGAATGCTGCTGGCCTGCACCCTGTTCCTGACCGTCAGCTACCACTCGTCGCCCTATTACACCGGTGCTGACATCGTCTTCGTCTTTGCCTGGATCCCGCTCGTCCTCGCTGGATCCGGCGGCGTGCTCTCCGTCGATGCTCTGATCGCGGCACGGGTCTCTGGAGAGTACGACTTCGGTCCACCGGCGGTCGTTCCCGTTCGGTTCTCCCTCGTGCAGCGGGCGTGCGGCCAATACCAGAACGATACCTGTGCCGCCAAAGGGGGAGCCCTCTGCGACGTTCGGGACTGCCCGTTTCTCCTGTCCGACCCGGCGCGGCGACGCGAGAGCCTCACGCAGGGAGGACCGGACGAGGTCGATCGGCGAACCGTCGTGCTCGGTGGCTCCGCGGTCGCTGCGGCCACGGTGGGCGGGGTCGTGGTTGCGGCTGCCGCCGCCGGACTGGGCAGAGCCGTTGGTGGAGTCAAGAGCCCCGGTAGCCAGACCGTGACCCTCGGGCCGAGCCATCCGGGTTCGGGTGCCGGCCGTTCGAGTACGACACCGAGCGCGCCACGGGCGCAGGCTTCGACGACAACGGTCCCCGCGGGCACATCCATCGGGACGGCGAGCCAGGTTCCGGTCGGCGGTGCAGCTCGTTTCACCGATCCCCAGACCGGAGACCCCGGCCTCGTGCTGCAGCCGACCAAAGGCCAGTTCGTCGCCTACGACGCCGTCTGTCCACATGCCGGCTGCACGGTGGGCTACTCATCCGCCGCCAAGCTGATCGTATGCCCGTGCCACGGCTCCGAGTTCGATCCGAGTACGGGCGAAGTGGTGAGTCCGCCGGCTCCTCGAGGGTTGAACTCGATCCGTGTCGCGGTCGATACCAACGGAGAGCTCGTGG
This sequence comes from Acidimicrobiaceae bacterium, assembly GCA_027306605.1. Classification (GTDB taxonomy): domain Bacteria; phylum Actinomycetota; class Acidimicrobiia; order Acidimicrobiales; family RAAP-2; genus Bog-473. Next base: position 18,996 of record DAHUZK010000020.1, on the reverse strand, counting down.
TCTCTTCCTGACAGAGGCGCCTTGGCCCAGACGTCGTTCGGGTCTCAGAGAGCGCCGTCGGTGGCAACTTCCAGGTGGGCGCTGATGGCCGGAGTGAGCCAGTCGGCGTAGGTAGCCGTGATGTGATTGTCATCCCGGTAGACCAGGAGATTTCCCACGACGACCGCGCAGGCCGTGGCAGCGCAGAACCACGGGTCAGTATCGACGTAACCCGCGCCTGTCGATGCAGCGACGGACTCTTCCTGCGGGATCCCGCCGGGGTTGTAGTAGGGATAGTGCTTCGGGATGGCGCACGCACCGGCGTCGGCCAGGTTCTGGCTCAGGCAACCGGGAACAGACTGCTGAGGATAGGGATCATCACCCATCACCACGACCCGTGCCCCGGTCTCGCGCTGGATGGACTGGATCATCTGGCTCAAGCCCGACAACCACGCTGGACCGTCGACGACGACGTGATCGTTCGCGATCCCGTATTCGCGAGAGAAGCCGAGTATCACGACGGCAGGATGCAGATACGTCATGCGTTGGAGCTCCGCTGCCCGCCACTGGGTGCACTCGGTATAGGGGCGGCCAAGATCCGGGCTGAAGATCGATATCGCGAGGGGCGGACACGTCGCCTTGGCCATGACGACCAAGGCGTCGTGCTGCTGGTTGGCGATGTTGTCGATGGCGGGGAACCACATTGCGGCGTGAGAATCGCCGAAGAGAACGATGGTCCGGGACGAGGATCTGTCCCCGTAGAGGCAGCTGTGCACCGAGGCATCGGTGAAGCCGTTGAAGCATCCGTCGACGAAAGGCGCGGGGACGTCGCCGGCGGCGTCGGCCAGGGACGGTTGGAGGTTTGCCGGAACTTGTGAACTGGCAAGCGACTGGACCACGAGGCGGTTGACCTGCGAGTCGAGGGTGTCCGCCGTGGCCACGGCCGGCGGCAGCGTGGTGGGCGAATCGCGGACAGAGGGGCGCGCGGTGACCAATCGCGAAGCGGCCACGTGGCCGGCACCGACGGGCGGAGGCACCTCGGCAACGACCGCCATCGCCGCGAGTGCGGTGCACACCGTGAGAGCACCGCTGGTGGCGAGGCCACGTACCTTGTGCGCGCTGAGCCATGTCGAGCGTCGGACGGGCTGCTCCAGCAAGACCGTGGTCAGTGTGGCCAGCAGCAGGCTGATCAGGCAGACGAGGACCTTCGGCCCGAGTTGGAGGCGGTGCCCGACGATGTGAGGTGCGAGCACGAGTGCCGGCCAGTGCCACAGGTACCAGGTGTAAGAGACGGTGCCGATCGGTTGGAGGCCTGCGAAACTGAGCAGGCGCGCCGGTCCCAGGCCGAGAGGGCGCGTGCCCGCCACCAGCACCGCCCCGGTGCCCGCCACCGGGACGAGCGCCGCCGTTCCCGGGAAGGGCGTCTGCGGTCCGAATGCGACGAACGACCAGATCACGGCGCCAACTCCGACCCAGCCGACAATGCCCAGGATCCATCCCGGGATCCGTCCAACCTGAGGAACCGCAAGCGCGAGAAGGCCGCCTGCCGCCAATTCCCAGGCGCGCGTGGGAAGTGAAAAGAACGCCAAGGGCTGGTCGGATCGGGTCAGCGTGACGCACGCCCAGAACGAAATCACCCCGACGACCGCCATGCCACCGATGACCTTCCAGTGGCGCCGGTCCGGGGCGGCTCGCCGGTGCCGGCCACGTGCGCGGAGGCCAACGAGCGACACTGCCAGCAGCAGGGCCGGCCACACCAGGTAGAACTGTTCCTCGACGCCGAGCGACCAGTAGTTCAGCAGGGGGGAGGTCGGCCCTTGCGCGTTGAGGTAGTTGGTGGCTTGCAGGGCGAATCGGTAGTTCCCCACGTAGAGGGCACAGGCCACACCGTCTTTGGCGACCGCCACACCCTCCAGGGGGCCCAAGACGGCGATGGAGGTGGCGACGGTCACCAAGATGACGAGCACGGCCGAAGGCAGCAGGCGCCGGCCCCGGCGGGCATAGAAGTCGGCGAAGGAGAGGCGTCGGCCGGTGCTGAGTTGGTCCCAGAGGAGCTGCGTGATCAGAAATCCAGAGATGACGAAGAAGACGTCGACCCCCACGTAGCCTCCGGGCAGCGGCAGACCGGCGTGGTAGGCGACGACGGCCAGGATCGCCACAGCGCGTAACCCTTGAATGTCACGCCGTCGCTCCCTGCGAGGCATCTGGGCTTCGTAGCCGCTCCCTGCCATCAAGGCTCCTGTTCGTGGGAGGCACTCGGGGGCCCATGTGGGACCACTACGGCGGGTCCCCGACGCTCGGCACTCCAGAGAGGTCGACGCTTCGGATGTAGAGACCTCGGCCGTTCGATCCTCCGACCGCACCAGGTGCCCAGGCATCGAACGCCATCCACATGTCACCGCTGGCATCGGCGAACACGGACTCGCTCCCGGGACCCGCCATGCCGTTCCCGCTGACGAGGATCGGACTGGAGGATGCGTCGCCGCACGGTCCCAGGGGTCCGGCGCAGCTCGCGACGCCCACGGCATAGTTCGCGGTAGACCAGTCGTTGCCCGAGAAGAACAGGAGATAACGGCCACCGGCTTCCACCAGATCGGGTGCTTCGATGTTCCCGCCTTCCCAGGGACGATCGGGCAGCAAGATGGTCACGGGGGTCGATCCGGCAGTGAACGACGTCCCCGAGGGGGCAAGCTGTTGGGCCCAGATCTTCGCCGATCCCGCAGTACCGGTCTTCCACAGCAGGTAGGCGGCACCACTGGTGTCGACGAAGCTGTTGGGATCGATGGCGCCACCGAGCGACGACTGACACTTCAGCGGGGCTGTCGACGAGTCCACGAACGGCCCGAGCGGCGATGGCGATGTGGCGACGGAGATGCATTCATCGGAGCTACCGATCGGGTCCGCTGCGTAGTAGAGGTCGTACTGACCGCCGATGTACGACACGGAGGGTGCCCACGTGTAGTTCGCGTTCGCCCAAGATGGCAGCTGGGGGAGCGCGCTGCCCATGGCAGTCCAGTGAACCAGGTTCGTCGACTCGATGATCTGGATATTCCCGCCCACCGAGTTGGTCGCGTAGCCGTAATAGGTCGTTCCGACACGAATCACGTCCGGGTCTGCGAAGTCGAACGGGTAGACCAGCCCGGACGCGGTCCCTCCGTCGAGCTGAGTGCACGGACCGGCGACGCGAGAGATGTCCCTGGTGGCTTGGGTATTGTCGCCGGCCTTGATGGCGCCAAGTGCCTCTTCTATGCCTCCGAGACAGGTTTCGAGGGTGTTGATGTCCATGCCTTGAAGGTAGGCGGCAACTCTGGCCTGATTGAGCGACACGTTCGTGGTCCAGAGCTCCGCAAGCGTCAACTTGATGAAGGTATCGAGCTGGTCGCGCTTGGTCGTTGTCGAGGCCCGGATCCGTGTGGTCTGCACTTCCTGGCGGCGCAGGGCGGACAACTGTGCCCGTGCCCTCTGCAATGCTGTCTGTTCGTCACGCGTCCGGCGGTGCGCGTCGACATCCGACCAGGCAGAGACGACGAGCGCGAGAACAAGAAGGATCACGATCCCGACGACGACGACGACTCGCCCACCTCTCAGCGCTGGTCGCGTGGTGGTTGTCACCTCAGGTGCCCGACGCAGCCGAACAACTGGTGGCAACCGAGTCGAGGGACGAGACTGCACCGGCCTGGTCGTTGATGCCAAGCTCGTTCAGGGCTTGGCGCACACCGCCCAGGCAGTTGTGCAGACCCGCGATAGCGTTGTTCTGCTGCGAGACGTTCGCCTGTGTGAGCACCAGAGCGACATAGGCCGCCTTGAGCTCGGTCGTGTCCAGGCTCCATGCCGCGGTATCGCTCTTCACCTGGGAGAGGAGCGTCCCGACCGCGTGGCGGAGTTCGACCAGTCGTGCTGTCTGTTGGCCTGCATCATGACGGGTCATGGAGAGCGTTGCGCGCAGCCGATCGTACTTCTCGTCCTGCGAGACGTGGTCCGACACGAGAAACCCCGATACGGAAGCCAGGAGCGCTCCGATCATGAAGACGAGGATCGGCCTTACCCATCCGCGCCGGCGCGACGGAGGCCGCGGCGACGTGGCGGGGACTCCCGAAAGCTCCCTGTCCAGGGTGTCGTGCATGCTCACCGACCCTCTGTTCCGGAGGCTGCTTCCACCCCAGGCTCGGGCTCGACCGAGTCGTCCGGAGCAGGATCACCCTTCGACATGAGCGGGAGCGAAGCCGTGACCCGTTGATACCCGTTACGGGATCGTCGATGAACGAGTCGAGAGGTGGTGGGCCTGGTCGACCCCGCTACCGATTGCCCTGACAATTACGGAGCGGCCGCGGGAAAGCCGGCGGGTCATCGTCGGCTGCACGATGAACCCGTACGGGTCTGTGCCCCTCGGTGCCTCTTCGAGCATCCTCACGGTGCAATCTTAAGGCGTTGACGGGCGTCTGTCTCGGAGATCGTCCGAGCCCTTTTGCTTCTGGCCCCGGTCAGGTGATCTCAAGGACCTGATCACGGGGCGAAGCTCGATCGTGCTTGGATCAGCCACGCCCCGCCACGACGGACCACCACATAGATGGCCGGGTAGACGCCGATGACGGAGCCGTCGTTTCGATAGCGTGTGAACTGAACATCGAGGTGGACCTTGTCGGGTTGGGCGTGGACGATTCTCCGGTGGTTCCAGACGCTGTGGTCCCAGGCGATCCTCCTGAGTGCAGCGAAGGCCATCTCCATGGCGGGAATCGCCTCCTCGAGGCTCTGCCAGATCCGTACCGCTCCACTGGCAAGCCGGACATGGGGATAGGCAAGAGTGCGGGCATGCCCCTCTGCGTCACCATCGTTGAACGTGTGCATGAACGAATCGGTAATGCCCAGGGCGCCGGCTTCGGCTTCGATGTCAGCCACTGCAACATCCCCTCAGTGCCGGGCGGTCTGCGGTGGCCGCATCACGGTTTGGCGAGTTGGGCTGATTCGGCCGGGGGCCGTGGACGGATCACCACTTCTGCGTCCCGCAGCAGGCGTAACACCTGATTCTCTCTTCCGTAGCCGAGCGGAGTGAACAGGATGGAGTCGAGCGGAAACCACAGCCCGACCCAGGCAAGGATCCAGCCGCCCGTGTTCAGCACGAGACCGCCGTTGTCCGAAGGGTTCGTGATCTTGGCCCCGAGAATGACCACGAACATGCCGAGGGCGGCAATCGGTATTCCGACCCACAGCGACGCGGCGCCATCGAAACGGCTGGCCCGTCGTTCGCGAATGTTGTAGTCGATCCGATGGTCGCAGTACCGGCGCATCGTCCGACCGATGCGCTCCGTGACCCCGGCGTCCACTTCGGCCTCCGGGAGGGAGATCTCGAGCCGAATCGGAGTCTTGTCACGGCGACTTCGCATCTCGCTGATGCAATAGTCCACGCCGGTGAGGAAGTTGCGGTACTCGGAGAACAGGTCCGACTGAGGCATTTCGAACATCTCAGAGGCATGGTTGAGGTGGAGTGTCACAACCCTTCGTTCTGCTGTCTCCATGGGACATGTCTAATGCAAGGCGGCACCGTGGATGGGGGTCCATCGCCGCACGCGGGCGGGACGCGAGGGGACCACGGAGATCCACGTTCATGCCGATGAGGTTGACCGATCGCGATGGAGGCCGTCTGGCGAACGACGGGTTGCGGCGTGGCCAATCATTCGTCGAAGGCTCCGTTGCCGTCGGCCGATGCCGCCGTGTGGCGGGACCAGGCAGCCATCCCTTCGCAGGGTCAGTCGCCGATTGGCTGATCGATCGGCACGGGACGCACGTGGAAACCCGCAGAACGCCCACGGAAGGAACCGTCGATCGGTTGATCTGATTGCTCTCTGTCGAGCTCCTCTTCCGCTGTCTCAGCGCGTGCTTCGACCGTGGCACGCGCCTGACCCTCGACGACTCTCACGTGCGCCGTCGAGGGTCTTGGTGCATCGTGCCTCTCTGAGGCCTCGGCGAGTTGCTCGAGCTGGCGCTTCTCTCGACGGCGTCGACGGGGACTGCCTCTTGGCGTAGGGAGATCACCCTGGGCCATGGGGAAAGCCTATGTCGTCGTGTGGCCTGGATCATGGCATTCCTGCCATCTGATCCGACACGCCCGTGGTCGTGGACTGGCGCGCCGCTGGAAGAATGGGGAAAGGATCAGGCTGAGGACTGGGCCCGTAGCCGAAAGACGCGAATAGCCCGGTTGGTCCGGTTCCGATATTCGGCATACACGGGGACGACCTCAATCATCTTCTCGAAGGCCGCGCCCGCTTCGTCTCCCCCCAACAGTTCGGCGGTCACCGACACTTCTTTGCCACCGACTGTCGCGATCGCGTCGGGATGGACTATGAGGTTCTTGCTCCAGGCCGGGTGGTGCTCCTGGCCAAAGTTGCTCCCAGCGACGATGATGTCGTCGCCGTCACGAGCGAACAGGAGCGGCATCGTGCGGCTGCGACCGGTCACAGCGCCGGTCGTGGTCAGCAACATGGTCGGCGCGCCGAGTGGGCCGAGGGCCGTATAGCGACCCCCGGAGCGCTCGATGACGAACCGATCGAACGGGCTGAGGCTTCTGATCACCCACGAGCCCAAACGGGTGCCGGCGAACCAAATCATGGGCCGGCGGAGCATGGAGTGCTCGGATCCCCAGCGCACGTCCGGGAAGGTGGACATCGCGCCAATTCTAACGCCGGCCACGGATGTGGACTCTTGAGATCGCAGGACATCCGAATGTGACCGTGGTCTGATGATCGCGGCGGGCCTCGTGCGGGCGAGGTCGCCGTGCCACTTCGTCGTGGTGATGTTGATGGAAAGAGGTGACCTTGGTCCCTGGCGAGGGACCGAATTGGGCCGCATGCTCGCGTTATGGCACTCGGACGCCGGGTCAGCGGAATTCGGCCGTCGACGTGGCATCGGGTAGTCAAACCAATCGAGCCCAGCGGGAGCAAGTAGGCAGTGGGTGTCGTTCCGGTTGAACTCGATCTCTCCTTCAGCAAAGACGGTCATCGACTCGTCTACGACCTCTACGGCCTGTCGGCCTCTCCGTTGGTCGTCTATCTGCATGGGTTGTTGTTGGACGCGGAACTGAACCGTGGTATCGCACAGGCCCTTGCCGAGCAGGGGTACCGGGTCGCCCTGTTGGATCTCCTCGGTCACGGGCGGAGTGACAAGCCCACTCACGCGTCGACCTATCGCATCGACAGCTACGCGGATCAGGTGATCGGCCTGCTCGATCACCTTGGCGTGGACAAGGCGGTCCTCGGAGGGATCTCGCTGGGTGCCAACGTGAGTCTGTTCGCGACAGCTCATAATCCCGAACGAGTGCGGGCTTTGGTGTTGGAGATGCCCGTGTTGGAGCGCGCTGTGCCGGCAGCGGCGGCGGTGTTCGTTCCAATGTTGCTCGCTGCGCACTACGGCCGGCGCGTGCTCAATGTCACCTCGGCACTGGTCGGCCGAGTCCACCGTACGAAATTCGGCCCGCTCAACAGCGTGCTGAATGCTCTCTCGTACCCTCCCGACGCGACGTCGGCCGTGCTGCACGGAGTACTGGTCGGACCGGTTGCTCCCACTCAAGAGCAGCGTCGCGCCATCAAGGTTCCCGCGCTGGTGCTGGCGCACCGATACGATGTCGTCCATCCCTTTGACGATGCCGTCGGACTCGTGGCGCGCATGCCCAACGCAACCCTGATCCGCGCTCGGTCACCTCTGGAGCTTCGACTCGAACCTCGGCGGCTCACGCGGGAGATCGTGGACTTCCTGTCCCGACTCGAAGATCCTCACGGTCACTCGTCCGACCGTCCGGCGTAATCCGGAGTCCGGCTCGTCTTCATCGGATTGACCGCTGGTTGGACCGAGTGGAGGTCCGCACGAGCGGGGCCTTGCCCGGTTCGCCCCAATTGTGGCCTATCACCCTCTAGCGGAAGATCTCGTTTGGCAACCCGACCAGCGTCGCTCCGTGCCATGTGCTACGCCGGATCACCGCGGAGCCGGTCGTGATGAGGTCAACACTGCTCCATCGGACGTGATGGTCCGTCGGGCGTGATGGTCAACTCTCGACCGTTCCCAGCGGCTTGTGACGCCGGTTACTCGGCCAAGGAGAACGGAGATGGTCCGATGAGAACAAGCGAACGTCGTGGTCAGTGGGGGAGGAGATTGGCCCTGTTCACCGGTGTTGCAGTTGTAGGCGTGGTGATGGCTGCTTGCGGCTCGTCACCCAGCGGATCGACCGCTGCGTCCTCCAGCACGTCGTCGACGAGTGCCTCGTCGACCAGTTCCACCGGGACGAAGGTGGACAGCACCACATCCGCCAAGTACGGGACCATCCTGGTCGACGCCTCAGGGAAGACGCTCTACATGCTGACCGCCGACTCGTCGACAAGCAGCGTCTGCAAGAGCAGCAGCTGTGTCACCTTGTGGCCACCGCTGACCACCACCGCGGGGACCAAGGCTGGATCCGGTGTCAAGGGAGCCTTGCTCGGCACCATAACCCGCTCGGACGGGTCGAAGCAGGTGACCTACAACGGCCATCCGCTCTACACGTTCAGTGGCGACAGCTCGGCCGGCCAGACGAATGGCGAAAAGATCGCCAGCTTCGGGGGTATCTGGTACGTCCTCGACACTTCGGGCAAACCCGTTACCGCGGCCTCCTCTTCCACGACGTCGTCGAGCAGTGCCGGATCAGGAGGCTACGGATACTGACCTCCCGGCCCGGGACCGACCTGAATCTGCCCCGGTCTGGCCACTGCTGATCGGCCCAGGTGATCCGCGGCGATCCCGACAATGAGGACTTTGGTCCCTAGTGTCTGCACCCCCCATGTCGCAATGTCTGACATGGCCAGAGAAAATCCTGGTCAGTCACGATAGCGAACGAGGCCCTCCACCCCCATCCCCCCGAGGGCCTCGTTTGCTGTAGATCCAGGTCGCGAGGTGTGCACATGGCAGTTCGAACCGACATCGAAGTGATGGATCCCGTGCTCGAACTCACAATTCGTCCCCGGTCGTTGACGTGTACCGGGACGCTGAACAGGCTCACCTGCCGCCATGTGCTGGAAGCGGTCGACACCATATTGCTCGGCAAGCCGCCAAGGGTCAGCATCGACGTGTCTGGCGTGAGGATCACCGATGTCGATGGTGGGAATGCCCTTGTCGCCGTGGAAGAGATGGTGCAGCAGGCAGGGGCGAGATTGCAGTGGATCGGAACCACAGATGACGGTCGTTCCGACGGTCTGGCTGTGACTGCGCGCACGGCTCCGGCGAAGCCATTCGTGCAAGCAACATCGAGAATGGAGTCCCATGCTGGCATATGACTTTCCGTTGTTGAGCCTCTTCTGGACGATGCTCATCTTCTTTGGGTTCTTTCTGATGATCTTCTTCATCATCTGGTGCTTCATCGACAACTTTCGTCGACGGGACCATCATGGGTGGGCGAAATTCGGATGGACGGTCCTCATCCTGTTCATCCCTGTTCTCGGATCCCTGATCTACATCATCGCCCGGCCGGCTGATGCTGCGTTGGCCTGACGGGCGCTACAGCTGGTCACTTTCGAGAGTCCTCATACTTCCGATGCGGAGAAGCGATCCGGAGTCCCGGTCGGATTTCCTCGCTCCATGTTCATAAGGCGGGTCGATCGACGCTGAAAGTATCGAGTGGTACCTTCTGAAGCGGTGTACCAAATGGGTGGTTGGACTCGGTAGGGCTGAGGTACGAGGCCGACTCCGAGAACCCAAATGGAGGCACTGCGGGGGGTGGGGTGGTAAGACGACGTAGCTCGCTCGAACAGCGGAATCGTCCCTTCTTCCTCATGTCGGTATGACGGGTTCAGAGACGGGAGCCACGATGAACTCGGACAGAGGAAATGAAGTCATGAGGGCCCGCCCTCGCGGTCTGATCGTCGCCAGCCTGGAATGGGTCGCTGCCCGGGTGGATCGCTTTCGCTACGTATTGCTCCAGCAGGAGTGGTTCAACAGCGTCGTGATGCCCGCCATCCCGAGGAGTGTCCGTTGGAATCTACGCAAGCTGTACTTCCGATTTGCCGACTTGGTCGAATCCCCACTCGATGAGGCCGACGATCTCATTCCGCCGAAGTCGCTTATTTTCGTCGGGACCGTCGATTTCAAAGAAGGGGGCCGGCACGGGATCGAACGCTTGGTCCGGATGGGGGTAATCACACCAGATTCCCGCGTGCTCGACATTGGCTGCGGCATCGGCCGGCTCGCAATACCACTGACGAGCTATCTGCAGGGTGGTACCTACGATGGTCTGGATATCGTCCCCTCGGGAATCGAGTGGTGCAATGAGCACATCGCGCGGACTTACCCCAACTTCACCTTCACCCTGGCTGACATCTTCAACAAGGACTACAACCCGGCTGGACGTCTCGCGGCATCGGATTACCGCTTTCCGTACCAAGACGAGTCGTTCGACCTTGTCCTCCTCATCTCGGTCTTCACCCACATGCTTCCGCAGGACCTGGAGAGGTACGTCTCTGAGATCTCACGAGTCTTGCGACCCGGTGGCCGCTGCTGGGCGAGCGTGTATCTCGTAAATCCTGACTCCATTGAACGAATGCAGACGGGAAAGGCCTGTTTGCGTTTGAAGTACGACCACGGTACGTACTGGACGGTGAGCGAGCGTGTTCCCGAACTCTCTATTGGATATGAGGAGCGATACATCAAGGAGCTCTTCGAGCGAAACGGACTCGCGCTCGACGAGGGTGTGCACTATGGAGGATGGTGCGGGCGACCGCCTCTCTGGGAGGAGGGGAACGGAAACCTTGACGATCAAGACCTTCTTCTCTCGACGAAGGGCATGTGAAATCGTGAGCAGGAACATATTTGTGGGGCCAAGGCGGTCTTCGGTAGCCAGCGCAATGTGACGGCCAACGGCGCCAGCGCGGAGCTCGGGCTCGAACTGGGCCAGCTGACCGGAAACGCATCGGATCTTGCCTGGGCGACGCGCATGTACCAATGGGCCGTTTCGTGCTTGCGCAACAGCAGTGGGCTCTATTCCGACCATGTCAACGCCGATGGGAGCGTCAACTCGACGATTTGGAACTACAACCAGGGCGTGATGGTCGGAGCTGGCGTGTTGCTCTACGACCTGACCGGGGCCAATTCCTACCTCAGCGAAGCTGAACAGACCGCGGCAGTGGCGCTTGTCCATTTCGGAACTGGCCCGACCCTCTTGAACCAGGGACCGGCGTTCAACGCGATCTATTTTCGCAACCTGCTGTTCTTGAATTCAATGGTACCGGACGTCGGATATGCCAGCGAGGCGCAGAGCTACGGATCGTCGATGTGGACGCAACGCCAGACATCCACCGGGCTGGTCGATCCGCAGTACGGAGTCAACGGGACTGCGCCGATGGTGGAAATCTACGCACTGCTGGCTGGGAGCATGGCGAGACCTTGAGTCTGTCAAAACGGCACGCTCGTGGCTCTACTCATGATGGCTGCCCACAGAAGAAGTAGGCTTTCTCGTAATCAAGTGAGGCCGAGCGCCGCACCCGAAGGAACGCCGACAGCAACCATCACAGATCCTGTCGATAGCCCTACGAGAGCGAACGTCTCAGAGGGGTGCTGAACGGGAAGAGGGATCCGTGAAGAGGCTGGCAAAGTTGTCGTGGCGTGCTCGAGGTTCGGGGGGTACTTGCACCGCCGAAGTCGACCGTCCGATCCACGGATATCGGGTCAACCCAAGAAGCCGCTCGAACCCGTTTGCGGCGCCCAGGCCCGAAGGGGCGACTCCGACGGTGTCATGGATCTCATTCGACGGGGACACGTATTGGGTTCGGCTTTCGGCGGCTCCCGGCTGGCCACGTACGATCCGCGTCACGCAGAGTGATGTGGACGGAGCGAGGCTCTGACAGACCTCTGACGGACCGGGGCGGAGGCACCGAGGAGTGAGTTCCCTGGTGGTTCGTTCCTTCGTAGCCGATATGTTGCGCCGTACGCTGACGCACCCTTGTCGCTCTGATGGAGTGACCCCGTCCGACGGGCGGGCTCGGCCCAGCGGACCCGGAATCGACGTGGCTCGTGGTATCCTTTGGGTTGCCTGGCAGTCTGCCCGGCGTGGCCCGTTCGAATTGACACCCCGAGTTGGCCCTTTTCAACTCGAACGGAGTTCTCGACATTTCTTCATTCCTCGCCTTAGGGGTCGACGCGTCCCTCTCCCAGCGTCTCGATGGCCTGGGTATCTCCAGCCCGTTACCCATCCAGGTGGCGACTATCCCGGATGCGCTCGCCGGGCGCGACATATGTGGACAAGCGCCAACGGGATCAGGCAAGACGCTTGCGTTCGGCCTCCCGCTGGTAAGCACGATATGTGGCGCCAAGCCCGGTCTGCCCAGAGCGCTCGTCTTGGTGCCCACCCGGGAGCTGGCGGAGCAGGTGCGTGGCGTACTCGCCGGTCTCATTGCTTCGCGTGCCGAGCGGGTGGTCGCTCTTTATGGCGGCACAGGCTACGGGCCGCAGCGTCACGCCTTGCGGCGGGGCACCGACATCGTCGTGGCATGTCCCGGGCGGCTTGCGGACCTGGTCGAGAGAGGCGACGTGGATCTGAGCGAAGTACGCACCGTGGTGATCGACGAGGCGGACCGCATGGTCGACATGGGCTTCGTCCGCCCCGTGTGCCGGCTGCTCGATCAGACATCGCGAGAGCGCCAAGTCCTGCTGTTCTCGGCGACGATGGGTAAGGAAGTGGAGTCGATCAGCCGGCGGTATCAGCATGATCCGGTGCGTTGCCAGGTACACGCCGAAGCAGCGCAGACCGGTGATGTCACGCATCACTTCTGGCGCGTGCGGCGCGCCGATCGTGTGAAGCTGACCGCAGAGGTGATTGCCCGACACGGCCAAGCGTTTGTGTTCTGCCGGACCAAGCGCGGCGCAGACCGGGTCGCGCGTCAACTGCGAGCGATTGGTATCGACTCTGCTCCGATGCACGGAGATCGATCGCAACCTCAACGGACCAGGGCGCTTGCATCCTTTTCTGGGGGCCGGATCCGTGCCCTCGTGGCGACCGACGTCGTCGCCAGGGGGATCCATGTCGACGATGTCCCCTGCGTCGTGCACTTCGACCCGCCTGGTGATGCGGAGAGCTACGTTCATCGGTCCGGCCGCACCGGCAGGGCAGGGAGCGCGGGGAGCGTCGTGTCGCTCGTCCCAGACGAGCAACAAGGTGAAGTGAGAGCGCTCCAGCGAGAGCTCGGGTTGCCGACCAAGGTCACAGAACCGTTTCAGACGCCGGCGCCGGTCCCTTACCGCAAGAAAGCCGCACACAATGTCGACCGACATGCAGGTACGCCGAAAACGAGCCGATCTGCGCGTCACGAGGCGAACGGTTCGCGAATGAAGGGGACGGTCAAATTCTTCGACGGTAGGCGCGGCTACGGCTTTCTGGCATCACCGGATGGCAGCGATGTCTTCGTGCATCATTCGAATCTCCAAGATGGCGCGTCGAGGCGACCGCTCCTCAGAAAGGGCGAACGGGTTTACTTCGATCTCGCTGCCGGAAGGCGAGGCCGGGAGGCTCGCAATGTTGTGTTGGCGGAGGAGATGGTTTCGTGACGAAAGGTGACCTCTTGGACGCCGACGCCGAGGCGCGTCAGTCGGAACGTTCCATGCCGCCGGCGTCGGAGCGATGGTGGAATCAGTTGATCACGGCCGTGACCGTGATCGTTCCGCTAGCCATTCTCGCCGTGGCAATTTGGCTGTTCTGGCACAATGGGATCGGGTGGTTCGATCTCGGTCTGGGTGCCGGGCTCTACGTGATAACGGGAATCGGCATTTCCCTGGGATTCCACCGTCTCTTCACCCACCGGAGCTTTCGCGCCCGCCGGGTCCTGCGCATAGCGCTCGGCGTCGCCGGCTCCATGGCAGTGCAGGGCTCGCTGATCAGCTGGGTGTCCCATCATCGGCGCCACCACGTCTATGCAGACGGAGCCGGCGATCCTCACTCGCCGTGGACTGTCGAACAAGGCGCCTTTCGTCGGCTCCGGGGACTCTTTCACGCTCACGTCGGGTGGCTCTTCTCTGGGGTGCAGTCAAGCCCGATACGCTGGAGCAAAGATCTCCTTCGGGACCGCGACGTGGTCGTGATCTCGAATCTGACACCGCTCTGGATGACCCTCACGCTTGCACTGCCGTTCGCGGTCGGATGGGCGATTACCGGATCCCTGGCCGGTGCTGCTCTTGCACTGGTGTGGGCTGGCCTCGTCCGCATCGCTCTCCTGCACCACGTGACGTGGAGCGTCAACTCGCTGGGGCATATGTTCGGCAAGCACCCGTATCAGAGCGACGACCGCAGTGGAAACATCGCCTGGCTGAGTGTCGTCAGTTTCGGTGATTCCTGGCACAACTCACATCATGCCTTTCCTGCCTTAGCCCGCCACGGCTGTGACCGCGGGCAACTCGATCCTTCGGCCGCAGTCCTTCGAATGTTCGAGGGTCTGGGCTGGGCCTCTCACATAAAGCGGCCGAGCAAGTCCTTGCTGGCTCAGCGCTCCACGAGAGTTCACGCTCCCTCGAAGCCCCCCGGGCTGTCCTAGCTGAAGACCGGCCTCTTGGCGGTGGTCAGCAGGGCTGACTTCTTGCTGAGGATCGCAGTAACAGAACCATTCGCAGCCGACCGAACGGCGCAACAAGAGCGCATCAGCGCATCCGTAACACAATGAAAGAAAAGAAAGAAATATGGCAACAGGTACAGTGAAGTTCTTCAACACAGAGAAGGGATTCGGCTTCATCAGCCCTTCCGACGGAGACAAAGATGTCTTCGTTCACTATTCGAACATCAGCGGGAACGGGTACCGGTCCCTCGAAGACGGACAACAGGTCGAATTCGACGTAGCGAACGGCCGGAAGGGACCTGAAGCACAGAACGTGCGCGTCCTCTGATCGGGTGAGGCGCGGGAGCGTCGGAGAACGAAACGCTCCCGCGCTCTCCCGATCGGATTCCGAGCGTGTCTGCCCTTTCGACCGCGGGCCGGCGCACGGCAGGGTCCGATGCCCTCGAGGTCTGACCTCTCAGCTCATGTCAGCTCAGTGAGCAGCTTTCGCACGCGACTGTCAATGTCATCGACGATGGGTCGGACGGATTCCACTGGCTTGCCCGCGGGGTCTTCGAGTTCCCAGTCGATGTACCGCTTGCCCGGGTAGACAGGACACGTATCTCCACAACCCATCGTGACAATGACGTCCGACTCTTTGGCGAGCTCAT
Organism: Acidimicrobiaceae bacterium; assembly: GCA_027306605.1. Classification (GTDB taxonomy): domain Bacteria; phylum Actinomycetota; class Acidimicrobiia; order Acidimicrobiales; family RAAP-2; genus Bog-473. The sequence continues at coordinate 3,818 of DAHUZK010000020.1, read as the reverse complement.
CGGTAAGTGGCTTGGGGAATTCACGATTCGGATCGAGCCCGCGCTCTTCGAGGATGGCTACCACGGAGGGATTCAGCTGTTCAGCCGGCTCAGAACCGGCCGAACGCACGTCGATACGACCCTCGGCATAGTGATCGAGCAGTACTCGGGCGGCAAGGCTCCGCCCGGAGTTGTGGATGCAGACGAACAGGACGACCGGCTTGTCGCTCACGGGGACCCTTTCAGAGAGGTGCGAGCCGAGGAAAACGGGTAGTGACCTCGGGCCCACAAGGACACATAGACAAGCCCGACCAGGACCGGGACCTCGATGAGGGGTCCGACCACCCCGGCGAGTGCTTCTCCGCTCGTCACGCCGAAGACACCGATGGCGACCGCGATGGCGAGTTCGAAGTTGTTCCCCGCAGCCGTGAAGGACAAGGTTGCGGTTCGCTCGTAGGAAAGGCCTATGGCCCGCCCATATGCGAACGTCCCGAACCACATGATGGCGAAATAGGCGAGGAGCGGGAGGGCAATACGGGCAACGTCCGCCGGGTGCGACGTGATCGTGTGACCCTGGAGGGCGAAAAGGATGACAATCGTGTAGAGCAGGCCGTAGAGGGCGAAGGGGGAGATACGGGGGATGAGCGTCGTTTCGTACCACGTCCTTCCTCGTCGCCGCTCGCCGATGGTCCGGGTGAGATACCCCGCCACGAGCGGAATCCCCAAGAAGATGGCGACGGTCTCAGCGATCTTCCAGATCGACAGGTCGAGCCCGACGGTATGCAGGCCGAGCCAGCCGGGCAACACCTTGAGGTAGAAGTAGCCGAGCAGGGCGAAGGCCACCACCTGGAACAGTGAGTTGAGCGCGACTAGCACCGCAGCGGCTTCCCGGTCACCATGGGCCAGGTCGTTCCAGATGAGCACCATCGCGATGCAGCGGGCCAGACCCACGACGATCAACCCGGTCCGATAGGCGGGCAGGTCGGGGAGCATCAGCCAGGCCAGGGTGAACATGACCAGTGGTCCTATCAACCAGTTGATGACCAAAGAAGAGAGCAGCGTTCTGCGATCCCGAGTCACCGTCTCCAACTCGTCGTAGCGCACCTTTGCCAATACCGGGTACATCATCACCAGGAGGCCGACGAAGATCGGCAGGGACGTTCCAGAGGTGACCTGGATCGAATCGAGGTGTGTGTTGAGACTGGGGATCGCGCGACCCAGGACGAGCCCGAGTGCCATCGCCAAGATGATCCACACCGGCAGAAACCGGTCGAGAACCGAAAGGCGTGCGACAACTGCCTCGATGTGCTTCCCTTCTGCTGGTGCCAGGTCGGAGGACACTTCGCTCACGTGTGACCTCCGCCGCGCTGCCCATGGTTGTTCACCGACACGAGGACGCGCCGGCAGCGTGCTCGACGGGCTCGGAACGCGGACGGCAGCATGCCGACTCGCCGGGGGCGGCCGATCGCAGCTGTCCGGCGGGCGTCTCAGCGTCCGAGAGAACCGTGTAGATCTCCCACGGCTCACCGTCGGGGCCGTCTATCCAGACCTTGTCCTGGACGGCGTAGCAACACGTCGTCTCCTCTTCCAGCGCGGTAGGCACACCTTCGGTGGCAAGTCGCACCTGTGCTGACTTCACCGCGTCGGTCGTGGACACTTCGACGCCGAGGTGGTTGAGCGTCCCCGGCGTCTGGTTGGCATCCTCGATGAGGACGAGTTTCAGCGGCGGGTCGACGATGGCGAAATTGGCATAGCCCGGGCGCACCTTGGCCGGCTCGGTATCGAAGAGCTTCGTGTAAAAGGCGATCGCCTCGTCGATGTCGGCGACGTTGAGGGCGAGCTGGACACGGGACATGGTCACGTCCTTTGATAGATTGACTATTATCGATATTAAGGGACACATCGACAGAGGTCAATACAAGGAGGTGCGCGTTGGGCGCGAGGGATCGAGCTACCGACGTGGCGGATCCGACACTGTGCTGTGCTTCGGTCGTCGAGACCCCGCTCGATCGCGTCGAGGCAGCCAACCTGGCCCATGTGCTGGCTGCACTCGCCGATCCGATCAGGCTCCAGCTGTTCTCAATCGTTGCCGCACAGGGCGAAGTCTGTTCTTGTGACCTCGAGGCACCGCTCGGCAGAAGCCAGCCGACCATCTCGCATCACACGAAGTTGTTGGCCGAGGCCGGTCTCATCGTGGGCGAGAAGCGAGGTCGCTGGGTGTGGTGGCGCATCGAGCCGACCCGTCTCGCCGATGTGCGGAAGGCACTCGGAGCTGATTGAACCCAACGGCGAGGCTTCGACCTGCCAGGGAGGCGACGTGTTGAGGGCCACCACGGCCTCGTAAGAGAGATGCTGGTCCACTGCGCGAGCCGGGGAGAGGGGTCGTTGCGCCGCCACGTCGGCCGCCTGCCTCAGAGCGGTGCTCCTTAGCCGAGCGACTCGTCGACTACGGAGAGCCCGGGTATGCCGTCTACGCTGCTTCCGTTCTTTTCGTCCCAATATGCCCGAATTCCGTCCCGACCCCTTCGATCAGCCCATTCGTCCAAGGTCGACCGATGGCCATTGAACGACATGAGCGGTACGCCGAAACCGCAGGAATCTGACACCCGATTCACGTCGATCACGATCACGGACCGCACACCAGTCCCCCTGCCCCCGGGAAATGCCTCAGCCAAGTCGGCAAAATCTGTCGCATCCCTCGGGACAACTCGACCTGTCCCATGGAGACGCACGATTCGCGGGGGACCGTCAAACGCGCAGAACATCAAGACGATTCGACCGTTCTCTCGAAGATGTGCCACCGTCTCGATGCCGCTACCGGTCTGATCGAGGTAGGCCACTCTTCGATCCCCTAGAACGACAAACTCTCGACGGTTTCCCTTGGGCGAGCAATTGATCGATCCATTGGGGTCGAGGGGTGCCGTGGATACGAAAAAGACGGGCCGATCTGTCATCCACTGGGCTAAGCGGTCATCGATGACGTCATAGATCCGACCCATGACGCCAGTATCGCGCCAGAGATCACCGGGTCGAAGCCGACGAGCTGGTCAGTTTCGGGCGCCACCGGCCTCCACCCCAATTTATCGAGGACACGGGACGCAGTCCTCAACGGGCCATGAGCGCGAACACCCCCCAACCGAGGTGCTCGCGGGCAACCAGATGCTCGGACGGGGCGCGGTCCAGCTCCTCTCGCAACTGTGGCCAAAGCTCGTCGTCGGGATTCGCATCGAGCCACCGGCGGAGGTTCAACCACTGGAGGCCTTGATAGGCGTCCCAGTCGTCTGGGCCCGCGAGCACCATTTGCACCAGGTCCACCCCGTGCCCCTGCAGTGAGGAGACGAGCTCGGGAAGCGTCGACCATTCGCTGCGGTCGTGGGCATGGCACGCTCGCGCCAAGTCGTCGCTCGCCGGAACACGGCGCCAGTACGGCTCACCGATCAGGATCAACCCGCCACGGTGTATCGACCGAGCGAGCAGGTCGATGGTGCCGAGGAGTCCGTTGGCGATCCACGTCGCCCCAAGGCACGACGCAACGTCAACCGGGTCGTCGGCTACATGGCCGGCGGCGTCGCCATGCTCGAAGCGAACTCGATCGGCGACACCCAATTCAGCGGCCCGGGCTCGTGCTCCTTCGATGAACGCGGAACTGATGTCGATACCGAGTCCAGTGATCTCGTGGTCGCGGGCCCAGGTGCACAGCATCTCCCCGGAGCCGCAGGCGAGATCGAGGAATCGCTGCCCCGGTCTCAGCAGTAACGCCTCGCCTAGACGGGCCAGCTTCGCCGGAGTCAGGGGATTGTGGATGCGGTGGGTGCTCTCACGAATGACGAAATGTCGCG
>DAHUZK010000014.1 GCA_027306605.1 Acidimicrobiaceae bacterium | reverse complement strand
CTGATGATGCCCGGGGCTACGGAGTAGAGATGAAAATTGGCCAGGAAGATCGCAGACCAACGTCCGTCGCTGGCCACTTCCACCGCGATCGAGTGACGAGCCACGATGGCGACGGCGAGAATCGAGACGACGATGACCAGTAGCGCCATGGGCAGAATGCGCCGAGCTCTTCGAGCATAGAAGGCGACGAAGGCGATCTTTCCGGCCGTCTGTTGTCTCAGTAGTAGCCCGGTGATGACGAAACCGGAAATTACGAAGAAAACGTCGACCCCGATGAATCCACCCTTCGCTTGGGGTATGCCGACGTGAAAAAGGACAACCAGGGTGACTGCGACAGCCCGCAACCCTTCGACATCGGGGCGGAACGAACGATCTTCAGGTGCGGTTCCCGACTCGAGCCGCCCGGGTTCGAGATCACCACTGACGAACGAGCGCGGGTTCTTCGACCGTATGCCTCGCAAGTCCGCGCATCTCCCCGTGGCCTGGTTGATCCCGTGAGAGCGTAGCCGTAGGCGAGGAAGCGGCGCGGTGAGTTCGCTCGAGAAGCGCGTCTGCCCACTCACCGATGGCGAACCGATTGCGCCGCCTTCACTCCGGACATGGGCAAGAGGTGGAGCACAGGAACGGAGCGATCTCGCCGGAGCCTGTCCGGACGACAGTCGACGTCGCGCTGAGCGTCGGTGCTGCACGTCTCCGGCCTCGGCTGCCGTCGGCGCATCCGGGATCTGCGCAGAGAAGCCCTCGGCTGACGGAAGGCAACCCGCGCGCTCGCTCGGCGAGCCGGGCCTGCTGCCTGGCGGCCGTGGCGCGCTGCGTGCCGCCCCGATCGCGGCCGTTCCGGGTGGTTGCCTATGAGCCGTAAGCATGTAATCTAGTAATATGACTCCATATCAGGCAGACGAACGGGAGAAGGGACAGCAGGGCAGCCCGCGCAGTCGGCGTCGAATGACGGGGCCGCCACCTGCAGGTCCCGAACAGGTCAGGCTCATCGAGGCCTGGTTCGCGGGACGGGTACCCGAAGGCTGGTTCGAGGACGGGCCACAGCTCGAGATCGACGGCGACGAGATCCTGGTCGTCGGCAGGCTGGCCGCGCCCCAGCTCGGGCCGTCGGCGGGTGAGGAAGAGGTGCGCGTGGCGGAACAGGCCCGTATCAGCGGCTTTCGCGAGGAGACCCGGGCCGTCCGGATTCGCATCGCCGACGAGGCGCAGCCCGCCTTCCGCCGCAATGTCTCGTGGGGCGCGGTGTGCGGCGAGTCTGTGGCGCACTTCACGACGGCAGGGGTTCCCGTGATGACCCGGCTGCGCATGAGGGACCGGCGCGTCCTGGACACGCTGATCGACGGCGGGGTGGCCCGCAGTCGGAGCGAGGCCCTGGCGTGGTGTGTCCGGCTGGTGGCGGAGCACGAAGGGGAATGGATCCAGGAACTGCGCGATGCGATGGCGGCCGTCGAAGAGGTGCGCCACCGCGGCCCGGGGAGCGGCCGGACCGAGTCCTGAGTCGTCCGAAGGGTCGTGGCGCGCCCCGCGGACGTGCGAGCATGCGGTATGGACGACGAGCACTTCCACCGGATCCAAGATGACCTGCGTGAGCCGTTTCGCGCGCTGCGCGCCGCCATACCCGATGTCATGGCGGGCTATGCCGCGCTGCACTCGGCCACGTTCCGCGACGGCGCACTTCCGGCCAAGACGAAGGAGCTGATCGCTCTCGCCATCGCCGTCACCCGCGAATGCGACGGCTGCGTGGCGGCGCACGCGCGAGGCTGCGTCCGTCGCGGTGCCACCGCCGAGGAGGTCGCCGAGATGATAGGAGTGACCGTGGCGATGAACGGTGGGCCGGCCACTGTCTGGGGACCGCGGGCGCTGGCCGCCTACTACGAGTTCGAGGGAACGCCCCGAGCGTGAGTCAGGCGGTGACCGGCGTGAACACGCACTCCATGTGCTTGATTCCGTTTATGAAGGGTGACAGCAGGCGGTCCGGCTCGCCCGACGCTTCGATGTCGGGAAGCCGCTCGAACAGACGGCGGAACATCACGTCGACCTCTTGACGTGCCAGATGCGCGCCGAGGCAGAAGTGAGGGCCGGCTGCGCCGAAGCCGACGTGGGGATTGGGGTTTCTCCGCACGTCGAAGCTGAACGGGTCCTCGAACACCTCTTCGTCCCGATTGGCCGAGTTGTAGAACATGATCACCTTGTCGCCCTCGCGCAGCTCGGTTCCACCGAGGACGGTGTCGCTGGCGACGGTGCGGCGCATCCAGATCACCGGCGAGGACCAGCGTACGATCTCGTCGACGCCGGTGCCGGCGATGCCCGCCGGGTCGGCCATCCAGATTGCCCGCTGGTCAGGATGCTCGGTGAGGGCAAGGAGACCATGACTGATGGCATTGCGGGTCGTCTCGTTGCCTGCCACCACGAGCAGGATGAAGAACGATGCCACCTCGGCGTCCGTCAAGGCTTCGCCGTCGACGTTGGTGTTCACGAGCGCGGAGGTGATGTCCTCCGTCGGGTGGTCCTTCCGGAAGGTGGCCAGGTCGAGCATCAGCAGGTTGAGCTGCTGGGCTGCCGTCATGAACGCCAGCATGGGGTCGGTCCCCTCGGGGACGTACTCGGGGTCGCCGTTCGAGAGTATGACGTTGGACGCGTTGAAGACCGTGTCGTAGTCCGACGGAGCGATCCCCATCATGTCGCAGATGACTTCGAGCGGAAGGCGTGACGACACCTCGGTGACGAAATCGCACCCGCCGAGCCCGGCCACCCGGTCGATGACGTCGTTGGCGACGTGATCGATTCGGTCTTCGATCGATTTGATCATGCGCGGATTGAACGCAGCCGACACGATACGGCGCAGTCGGGCGTGTCGAGGGTTGTCCATGTTGATCATGGATCCGAAGAAGTCGAGCATCTCGTCGGGCATGTCGACGATTGAGGTGGCACCCTTTCCGGACTGGTAGATCTCCGGGTGCCGGCTGGCCTCCGAAATTTCGGCATGGCGGGTCAGGCCGTAGTAGCCGCGTCCCTCCGGGATGACGAAGGTCAGGGCCTCGGGGATCTCCGGCTCCTTGAAGAACGGCATCGGCCGCTCTCGCCGCAGGGTCCGGAAGGCACCTTCACGCTCGTCCCAGGGCCGGGCCCAGAACTCCATGTCCGAGAGGTCGATTTCGTCCGCTGTGAGCACCGCACGTGGCTGCATGAGACCACCCTATCCACCTCTCTACACTGCGATCATGTGCGACGCGCTCTGCGCCCCGGGCCCGAGGGGCATGGTGTTCGCCAAGAACTCGGACCGTCCTCCGGGTGAGGTGCAGGTGGCGTGGCCGTTCGGCCGCCGCAGTTCGGCGGGGTGCACGCTGCGCACCCAGTACCTCACCATCGGCGATACCGGTGCGCACGCGACGCTCCTCTCCTGTCCGACCTGGCTCTGGGGTGCCGAGCACGGTGTCAACGAGCATGGCGTGGCCATCGGTAACGAGCGCGTGGCGACGACTCACGATGTCTCGGCTGCGCCGCCGGCATTGATCGGTATGGACCTGGTGCGGCTCGGACTCGAGCGCGCTCGCAGCGCGGTGGAGGCGGTGGAGGTCATCGGTGCCCTCGTCGAAACGTACGGACAGGGTGGGATCGCCGATGCGACGCACCACGAAGCCTACGACTCCTCGTTCCTCGTCGCGGACCCAGAGCATGCCTTCGTCGTCGAGACCGCCGGCTCCACGTGGGTCGCGGCGCCGGTCGAGGGGGGCGGCGCCATCTCCAACCGGATCGAGCTGGCCACCGAGTGGACCCGCGGGTCGGGTGATCTGGCGCCCGGGGACGATTTCGGGCGGTTTCGCGATGTCACGCAGGACACACGCTTCGCGGACGTCCGCCTGGCGGCGAGCCGCCGCCTGCTCGCCGGGACCCCTTCCGGCGGACTCTCGCCGGCCGACACCGCGGCTCACCTTCGCGACCACGGGTCCGGCCCGTGGGGCGCGCCGGGCTCAGCAGGTCCCGTTCGGCTTCCCCCGACGCGCGTGGGCGCCGACTTTCGTGGCGTCAGCGTGTGCATGCACGTGCGTGGCTATGCCGTTACGGCGGCGTCCATGATCGCCGAACTGCCGTCCGGTATCGACGCCGGCGAGCCCATGCTCGTGTACGTCGCCGCCGGGAGTCCGTGTGCCAGCATCTACGTCCCCGCCTTTCCGCGGTCGGCATCGGGCCCCCCGCCCTTCGTGCCCTTCGAGCTCTCGGGCGAGGAGCTGTGGCGCGCCGCCGACGCCGTGCGCGCCAAGGTCGAGGCGGATCCGCCCGCACTCGAGGGCGTCCGCGCCGTGCTCGCACCGGTCGAGGAAGCGCTGTGGGCAGAGGCCGACGACGTACGCGGGCGGCCGGCTCTTTGGGCGGGCACCGGCAAGTCCTGGGGTCCTCGCGCTCTCGAAGCCCTTCGTTTCTGCCTCGCCTGACCGCCGCGGGAGCCCCCGCATCCCTTCCTCGGCGAAGGCGCAGCAGTACGCTGCAACCGGCAGCGCACTCGTCCCCGCCGTCGAAGGCCCAAGGAGGGAGCCATGACATCCGTACACGCGGAGTACGTGCTCACAGATGACGACATCGCCCTCGGTGACGTCGTCACCGAGCAGCTCCAGAAGATGTGGGGCTGGTACCTGGCCTGGGGCATCCTTGCCATGATCTTCGGATTCTTCGTGATCAGTTATCGCCATGCGAGCGTCTTCGCCATCATCTACCTGGCCAGTGGATTCTTCATCGCCGGTGGCCTCTTCGAGATCGTGGGTGCCTCTCGCATGGCGCGCCAGCGTTGGCTGCACCTGGTCTTCGGTCTCGTCTGGATCGGCGTGGGCATCGTCGGCTTCGTGTGGCCCCACATCACGATCTTCATCGTCGCCGTCCTCATCGGCTGGGCGTTCCTGGTGCTCGGCATCTTCGACATCGTGGACTCCATCCGCAACCACTTCATGCCGTACTGGTGGATGTATCTCATCAGAGGCATCGTCGCGGTGGCGCTGGGCTTCCTCTGCATCAGGCATCCGGGGGCACCGTTGACGGCACTGGTCGTGTTGATAGGTATCCTGGCAATCGTCTTCGGCGCGGTCGAGATCGTCGGCGCCTTCTCGGCCCGGCACGCCAAGCGCCACTGGGAGGCCTACAAGGCCCGGCTCCGTTAGGAGCTGGAGGAGCGCGGTGCGTCTCGTCAGCTTCTCCGCCGATGACGGGATCGTCCGGCCCGGGCTGGTCGTCGGCGACGAGATCGTCGACCTGGCCGATGCGGCCACCGGCCTGCCGCCGACGATGGTCGCGCTGCTCGGCCTCGGCCCTGACGGAATGGCACGGGTCGAGGCGGCAGCGAGGACCCGGGCCGCCCGGCACCCCATCGCCGCCGTGCGCCGGCATGCGCCGGTCCCCGATCCGCCGGTCATCCTCGCCATCGGCATGAATTACAGGGCGCATGTGGCGGAGATGGGCCGGGAGGCGCCGGAATGGCAATACTGGTTCAACAAGCAGCGGACCGCCATCAGCGGACCCGGCGACCCGATCGTCCTTCCGGTCGTGTCGGATGCCGTCGATTACGAAGGCGAGCTTGCCCTGGTCGTCGGTCCCCGCTGTCAGCACATCCCCGCCGCCCGCGCTCTGGAGGTCATCGCCGGTTACACGATCATCAACGACGTGAGCGCCCGAGACTGGCAGTGGCGGACGCCGACCTTCACGATGGGGAAGTCCTTCGACACCCATGCCCCCTGCGGGCCCGAGCTCGTCACGGGTGACGAGCTCGGAGACCCCGGACGGTTGGCCGTCCGGACGTGGGTCAACGACGAGCTGCGTCAGGACGCCAACACCGACGACCTGATTTTCGGCTGTGCCGAGATGGTCGAGTACCTCACCACGGCGTTTCCGCTCGAGCCGGGGACGATCATCGCCACCGGCACGCCGGCGGGTGTCGGCGCCGGCTTCGACCCACCCCGGTTTCTCGCGCCCGGGGACACGGTGCGCATCGCCGTCGAGGGCATCGGAGAGCTGGTCAATCCCGTGGTCGAGGGGAGGGCCCCCGAGCCGGTCGGGCTCACCTGACGAGAGCGCGTCCGCGGCACCCCGCCGTCACGGCAGAATGGAGGGGTGTCCGACACCGTGCCCCAGTTGAGCGACGCCGAAAGGGCTGACCGTCTCGAAAGGCTCAACGCGATCATGGACTTGATGCGACCGGCTGTGCAGGCTGACGGCGGGGACCTGGTCCTGGTGCGGGCCGATGTCGAGGCCGGCGTGGTCGAGGTCCAGCTTCATGGTGCCTGTAGCTCCTGTGCCATCAGCTCGGCCACGCTCTCCGGAGGGGTGGAACGCATCCTGCGCGAGCGCCTCCCCTGGGTCACCGAGGTCGTCGGCGGACTGGACGAATCGCTGAGCTTCGAGGAGAGCACTGCGCTCGGCACC
>DAHUZK010000034.1 GCA_027306605.1 Acidimicrobiaceae bacterium | reverse complement strand
GCCGCTCCACGAGCCGGCACCGCGCCGTGGGCTGGTGGCACACAGGGCAGACGGTGCGGGATCGAGGACTGGCGGTCGCCATCCCGGCGATCGAGTAGTGGTCCCAGATCCCACCCTCTTCGTCCTCGAGGTGACGGACGTCGTAGGTCTCCCGCCAGACGTAACCGCAGCGGGTACACGTGAACTCGTACTGATCCAGGAAGTCTTCAGCGAGCAAGGCCGGCCCATGGGCCCGACGGGAGCCCGAAAGTGGGCGTCATCGGTTGAGTGCGATTCGAGAGCACGGATTCGGTAGAGGCAATCGCCATTTGAACTGGAACCGCGCGACAAGGCTCGGGCAAGGACATGCGTCCCTCCTCTCCAGGAAGCTCGCCTTCCGGCACCCCTCGGTGCTCGCTCCTTCGATTGTCGAAGACCAGCCGAGACACGTCCAGGGACCTTTGTCACGGGAATCGAGACGCTCTCAGTCGTCGTCGGTCACCGAGGCCGACTCTGCTGCCGGCTCCGGCTCCCGGTACACGTACTTGCCCCCGCGCAGCCAGGAGGCGGCGGCCGCTACCAGGCAGGCGGCCAGCGCGAAATCGAAGGCGACGTGCAATCCGTCCGAGAAGGGGCCCGAGATCAGCGCCGGGAAGAATTGGCGCCCGCTGATCTTGGCCCGGTTCGCCGCCGAGAGGTGGCCCAGGACTGCCGGTCCCAGCAGGTGCTGTGCCGGGTTGTAGCCCAAGAAGGCGGCGAAGAGCGTTGACACCGGTGGCAGACGGGCCACCTTGTGGGCGACCGGAGCCGGCACGCCGTAGGCGACGAGGCCGTGCGACAGCGCCGGCGGGAGGGCGGACGCCAGACCGATGATCATGAGGGTGAAGAAGATCCCGATCGACAGGACCTGCGCGGCGTTCTGGAAAGTCGAGTTCATCCCGGAGCCAACTCCGCGATGCTGCGGAGGCAAGCTGTTCATCACCCCGGCTCGGTTGGGTGACGCAAAGGCACCCATGGCAATCCCGTTCAGCAGGAGGAGAAGGGCGAACACCCAGTAGGAGAAATCGACCGGAAGCAATTCGAGCAACCCGAAGGAAACCGCTGCTGCGAGCATCCCGCCGGTGGCGAAGGGCCGAGACCCGAAGCGATCGGAGAGGATGCCCGACATCGGACCGGCGAGCATGAAACCGGCCGTCAGCGGGAGCATGTAGATCCCCGCCCACAAGGGGGTCTGGGCGAAGTCGTACCCGTGGCGTGGCAGCCAGATGCCCTGAAGCCAGATGATGAGCATGAACATGAGCCCACCCCGACCGATCGCGGCGAGGAGGGTGGCCATGCTCCCGGCCGTGAAGGCGCGTATGCGAAAGAGCGTCAGGCGGAACATCGGATCACGAGCCCTCGGCTCGGCCAATCCGAACGCCACCAGGAGGGCCGCCCCGGCGGCCAGGCAGGCGAGGACGAACGGGCTCGTCCAGCCCATGGCGTGCGATCCGTACGGCTGGATCCCGTAGGTGATCCCCACCATGAGCGCAACGAGCGCCAGGGCGAACAGAACGTTCCCCCCCACGTCGAACCGGGCCCTCGGCCGACCTCCGACCTCGTGCAACTTGAGGTAGGCCCACACGGTTCCGAACAAGCCGACCGGCACCGACACCAAGAAGATGAGCCGCCACTGGACGGCAGCCAGGATTCCGCCCAGCACCAACCCGATGAACGATCCGCTCAGACCCGCCACCTGATTGATGCCGAGGGCCATGCCTCGTTGGTCTTCTGGGAACGCATCGGTCAGGATCGCCGCGGAGTTTGCGATGAGGAAGGCCGCCCCGACACCCTGGAACACCCGCATGACCACCAGGTAGACGGCCGCTGCCTTCCCGGACATCCACGTGATCGCCAGCATGAGCGAGAAGAAGGTGTAGACGGCAAAACCCAGGTTGTACATCCGCACCCGGCCGTACATGTCTCCAAGGCGCCCCAGTCCGACCACGAGCACGCTCGTGACCACCATGAAGCTGAGGATCATCCAGAGCAGGTAGAAGCTGTTGCCGGGCTGCAGCGGATCGATGCCGATGCCCCGGAAGACGGCGGGCAGAGCGATGAGCATGATCGTCGAATCGAGGACAGCCATGAGCGTGCCCAAAGTCGTGTTGGACAGGACGATCCACTTGTAGCGCTCCGGCCGCATTCGACGACCTTCGGATTCGCCAGGTGGCGGCGAGAAGACGTCCACGCCGGCACGAATGATGTCGTCGACTCTTTCTTCTCGCATCACTCGAGTGTCCTGATCGTCATCGTGTCCACCGGTGAGCGAGAGGGACGAGAAACAGCAAGGGCTCGGCCCGAGCCGATCGCGCAGTCGGCTCAGCGAGCCGATCTGCAGGTTGGACCCGAGATCCCACGAAGGTCGGGCGGAAGGCTCGCTCTCGCGCTCCTCCCCTTCATGCCACGCGCATACCCGCGGGAGCAGTCCGGAAACGAACCCGGCTGACAGCCGCCTCGGCTGCCCGCTCGGCGGGGCTGCCGGGCTTGGCAGGCTGCCAATCCAGATCTAGTATCGCTAGTACTATGTTCGATGTCAACATCGACCGCAACGAGCCGATGGCCCTGCACGACCAGGTCGCGGCGGAAATCCGGCGTGCCATCGCCGAGGGCGAGGCCGGACCCGGTGAGCGCCTGCCGCTGGCGAAGGACATGGCCGCCGTCCTCGGGGTCAACAAGAACACTGTGCTCCGGGCCTTGCACATCCTGCGTGAAGAGGGGCTGCTCGAGTTCACACGGGGGCGGGGCATAACGGTGGCGGGAACGCCGGAAAAGAGTGCTGTGCTCCGTCAGGTACGGGAGCTCGTCGAGTTCGCTCGTCGCAGTGGCTACCGGCGGGAAGAGGTGGTGCACATGATCGAGACACTGCCGTGAGGCACCCCGTTGGTGCCGAAGACCGGGTCGCGGGGAGCTCGTCATGACCCTGACCGGTCGGCAGACGGTTCGAACTCCACCGTCGGCCGAACAAGAGGTCCGTCCTGCCGACGCCGACGCCGCGGGCCCGCCGGAATCTTCGAACGGCGACGGACCGAGGGCACAGGCGGTCATCGCAGAGGCGCGGAAGCTGCGGAGGCGCCGGCGCCGGCGATGGACGGTGATGGTGCTCGTCCTTGCCCTCGTGTTGTCCGCTGGCTGGCTTCTCACATCGACGATCCGTACACCGGTCACGAGAAGCGGTCCTGCTGCACCGAGATCGAGTCCCGCTGCGACGTCGCTCCCACCCGAGATGGTGGTGTGGAAGGGCTTCGCCATCGAGGTGATCTCCTCCAGGGACGGCCACCGCATCCGGGCGCTGGCGACCGGAGTCGCCCTGAACCGCGGCCTGCCACATCCGACCGTCTCCCCGCGGGGGATCGTGTACTTCGATCAGGGTGTCGCGCCCCCCGTGGGCATTCCCTTCGAGCAGATCCGGAGCGTTCCGCTGCTGGGTGGGCCGGCCACTGTCGTTGCCAACGGTCGGGATCCCACCATCAGTCCGAACGGCAGCCTTCTCGCCTACGTGACCGATTCGAGCCCGGAGGCCATCGCGGTGCTCGACCTGGACACCGGAGCAACGAAGCGCTGGGCCTCCTCGAGCGTGGGGCCCGACATCACCCAGCTGTCGTGGTCGACCGATTCACGCTTCCTCGCCTTCACGGCGGTCATCCCGAGCTCGGATCGACGCACCGAATCGCTGGGCAACTGGGCTCTCGACGTCACTGCGGCTTCTGGTTCGCTCGGGACCGCTTCCCGGATCCGTCTCCCGCTGTGTCCGATACCCGACCTCTGGGCGCCCTATGGCGCATCGCGGGCCATGGCGTGGGTCGGTTACCTGAGCCCTCACGAAGGGATCGGCGCCTGCCAACAGTTCGGCCCGTCCCCCCAGAGTGGCCGGATCCAACTCGACCTGGTCGATCCGACAGACGGGCGACTCGTTGCCCGTCTCCCCTCTCTCCGGGGCGAACTGGGCGTGGCCAACGCCTTCGCGGGCACCGAGAGCACCGTGAGCATCGACGCGTCCGGCCGGTACCTGGCCGTCGGCGAAGCGGGCACCGGAACAGGAGCGCTCTACCGCTGGTCCATCGGACAACCTCGGACCGCGGTGGCGGCACGGCCGGTCCTCGTGACCCGCGGTGCCTTCGCTGCTTCTTGGGTCGGTTGACAGGCCATCGGGCGAAGGGGCCGGACCGTGCGCGCATCGGACCATCAGGGAGGACTTTGGCCCCTAGTCGCGTCCGCAGGCGCTCCCTAGGCTCCTTGTCGAAGGCGGGGAGGGAAGGACCTGGGTGGATGAGCATTCGAATCGCCTCGACCACGCACCGTGCCGTCATCTTCGACCTGGACGGGGTGGTCACGGATACGGCATCGGTGCATGCCGCCGCATGGAAGCGGCTCTTCGACGACTACCTGGAGCGCAGCGCGAGACGCACCGGTCAGGTCCTTCGACCCTTCAGTCTCGATGATTACCGCCGCACGGTCGACGGCAAGCCCCGCTACGACGGGGTGGACGCCTTCCTTCGCTCGCGCGGAATGAAGGTCCCTTGGGGAGAGCCCGGTGATGGACCCGAGAAGGAGACCGTCTACGGGTTGGGCAATCGAAAGGACCGGTACTTCGAACAACGACTCGAAGAGGACGGGGTGGAGGTCTTCGCCGACGCCGTTGCGCTCCTCGGCCGGCTGCGAGATGTCGGAGTTGCGACCGCAATCGTGTCGGCGAGCCGGAATTGCCGACGAGTTCTCCAGAAGGCGGATCTGGAGAGACTCTTCGACGTGCGGGTGGACGGGGTCGTGGCCGACGCGCTCAACCTGTCCGGAAAGCCCGACCCAGCGACATTCCTCGAGGCCGCCCGCCGTCTCGACGTGAAGCCGGACCGGGCTGTGGTGATCGAGGACGCGCTGGTTGGAATGGAGGCAGGTCGCCGGGGTGGATTCGGGGTCGTGATCGGTGTCGATCGCGACGGCACACGTGCCGGGGACCTCGCACGTGCAGGAGCTGATGCCGTGGTGTCCACGCTCGACGACGTCGAGGTCCGAGGTCCTGTGTCGGACCCGGTGAGGTGAGGCCTCCATGAGCGACTGGGTCTGGAGCTGTGAAGGGTACGACCCGCACGCCGAGGGCCTGCGGGAGTCCCTCTGTGTCGTGGGCAACGGATATATGGCCACGCGTGGGGCCGTGCCGGAGAGCCAAGCCGGATCTGTTCACTATCCCGGGACGTACGTGGCCGGCGTGTACAACCGCCTCGAGGACGTGATCGAGGGTGCGCGGATCACCAACGAGAGTCTGGTCAACCTCCCGAACTGGCTCGGATTGACCTTCCGCATCGACGGGGGTGCGTGGTTCAGCCTCGACGACGTCGAGGTCCTCGAGCACCGGCATAACCTGGATCTGCGCCGATCCGTCATGCACAGGAGAACCCGCTTCCGCGATGGTGAAGGTCGCACCACCACGTTGACCCAACGCCGGTTCGTGAGCATGGCCTCGGCGCATGCCTGCGCCCTGGAATCCACTCTCTGCGCCGAGGACTGGGCCGGAAGCCTGGAGATCCGAACGTCGCTCGACGGCACCGTGGAGAACGCCGGGGTGGAACGCTACCGACAACTGGCGTGCGACCATCTCGACGCGGTGGGATCGGCCGAACTGGACCCAGAGACGATCCTGCTGGAGGTGGAGACCAACCAGTCCCGCATACGCGTGGCCATGGCGGCGCGGACATCCGTGACGCGCAATGGATCTCCGTTCCGCCCGCGGCGCGAGCTGCGCGAGCGGAGCCGTTGGATTGCCCACGACCTCGCTCTCGACGTCGAGGCCGGCGATGTCGTCACCATCGAGAAGGTGGTCACGGTGTTCACGGGCCGGGACAGGGCGATCTCGGAACCGGCCGCCGAAGCGACTGTGTGGATCGGGCGGCTGCCCTCGTTCGAGACGCTCCTGGGCCGGCATGTCAAGGCATGGGCCAACCTCTGGAAGCGCTTCCACTTCGACATGACGGACAGGGAGGAGACGCTCCGCACGGTCCGCCTACACCTCGCGCACCTGCTGGCTGCGGTGTCACGGAACACCGTGGATCTCGATGTCGGCGTGCCCCCACGCGGGCTGCACGGTGAGGCGTACCGGGGCCACATCTTCTGGGACGAGCTCTTCGTCTTCCCCGTGCTCAACCTCCGGATCCCGCTCGTCACGCGGTCGCTCCTGCGCTATCGGTACCGTCGCTTGGACGAGGCGCGTCAGGCGGCGCGCGCCGCCGGGTACTCCGGAGCCATGTACCCATGGCAATCCGCCAGCGACGGGCGGGAGGAGAGCCAGCAGCTCCATCTCAACCCCGTCTCCGGCCGATGGTTGCCGGACCCTTCGAGCCGGCAGCATCACATCGGGCTCGCCATCGCCTACAACGTCTGGCAGTACTACGAGGCAACCGGTGACCGCGAGTTCCTCACCCATTACGGCGCAGAGATGCTGGCGGAGATCGCGCGCTTCTGGTCCAGCATCGCCAGCTACGACCACAGTCTGGATCGCTTCGTCATCAAGGGAGTGATCGGCCCCGACGAGTTCCACTCTGGATATCCCGGAGCCGAGGACGACGGCATCGACAACAACGCGTACACCAACATCATGGCCGTCTGGGTACTGAGCAGGGCTCAGGAGGCTCTCGGACTTCTCCCGGATCAGTCCCGCGCCGAACTGCTCGACCGCCTCGAGATCGGCAGCGGCGAGCGAGACCGGTGGGACGACATCAGCCGCAAGATGGTGGTGCCCTTCCACGACGGGATCATCAGCCAGTTCGAGGGTTACGAGCAGCTCGAGGCCTTGGACTGGGAGCGGTACCGCGAACGCTACGGCAACATCCAGAGGCTCGACCGGATCCTGGAGGGCGAGGGAGACAGCGTTACCCGTTACCAGGCCTCGAAACAGGCCGACGTGCTGATGCTGTTCTATCTCCTCTCTGCCGACGAGCTCGGTGAGCTACTCGAACGCCTGGGCTACCGCCTGGAGCCGGACCTGATCCCGAGAACGATCGACTACTACCTGGCCCGGACGTCGCATGGGTCGACGCTGAGCGCTGTCGTGCACGCGTGGGTGCTTGCTCGGGCACATCGCCACCGCGCCATGGACCTCTTCGTCCAGGCACTCGACTCCGACGTGGCGGACATCCAGGGTGGCACGACGGCCGAGGGCATCCATCTCGGTGCCATGGTCGGCAGTGTCGACCTGTTGCTGCGTTGCTTCTCGGGTGCGGAGACGCGTGGTGGCCGGCTCATGCTGAACCCGTTGTGGCCGGAGGAGCTCGGAACGTTCGAATTCGCCATCCGCTACCGCGAGCACCTGCTCCACCTCCAGATCAGTGGCGTCGAGGTCTCCGTGAGATCCGGAGCCGGATCTCATCCTCCGATCGAAATCGCCTGCCGCGAGACCGTGGCCGAGCTGTGGCCGGGCTCGAGCGTCGAGTTCCGGCTGTAGCAGCGGCGGCTCGCCGGATCAGTCGAGCCCCGGAGTGCTCTGCTCGTGTGCCGACAGCTCCGGATCAGCCTGGGGCGGCGGCAGAGGACCGAACCAACTCCGAGGCCAATCGTTCACCCCAACGAGACGCTCGTTCCAACTCGCCCGGCAAGAGACGGTTCCCTTTGACCAGGAAGCTCTGTGGCGCTCCGACCATCACCGCGCCGTGCTCCTCGAGTCGCCGGGCGATCCCCTTGGAGGCGCGCCCGGTCAAGAACCCTGGGCCACCCACTTTGGTGTCGAACGCGGCGGCACGGATCCGGAGCCGGTCCAGCGTGGACAACCACTCCCGCACGCCTGCCGCTGCCTCGGCGCCGGGCTGCATCTCCAAATGCCCGTCGGACTTGCGGACGTAATCCGGAGCGCCGCTACGGGTGGAGGGGCGAGGGAGC
>DAHUZK010000007.1 GCA_027306605.1 Acidimicrobiaceae bacterium | reverse complement strand
ATGCACAGGCAGGGGACGATCGTAGTTCGCCCGACGCGTGCGGGTTCCTGCCCCGGCCTGCGGGACGCTCCCGGCGCTGCCGTATCCTGCATCTGCTATGCCCGCAGACCCCTTGCCGAGCGACGCCTACCCCTTGCCGAGCGACGCCTTCCCCGGCGACGCCGCGCCAGGCGACCACGACCTGGCCACGGCGCCCCTGGAACGGCACCTCCTCCCCCGTACGGCGGAGATCGACGAGAAGGGGCACCTGCGCGTGGGGGGCATCGACCTGCTCGATCTGGCGCACGAGTTCGGCACCCCGCTCTTCGTCTACGACGAGGCTCATCTGCGCCGGGCTTGTCGCGAGGCCGTGGCGGCCTGGGGCGACGGGGTCGCCTACGCCGCCAAGGCATTTCTGTGCCGGGCCATGGCCAGGTTGGCCCACGAGGAAGGCATGCAGCTCGACGTGGCCTCCGGCGGTGAGCTCCACGTCGCGCTCGCGGCCGGCGTGCCCGCGGAGCGCCTCGTTCTCCACGGCAACAACAAGTCGGTCGCGGAGCTGGCGCTCGCCCTCGAGGTCGGTGTGGGCAGGATCGTGGTCGATTCCTTCGACGAGATCGCCCGCCTGGGCGGCCTGGTCGAGTCCGGACCGCCCAGCCCCGGGCGCCCCCGTGTCCTCCTGCGCGTGACGCCGGGGGTGGAGGCGCACACCCACGAGTTCGTGCGCACGGGTCAGGAGGACTCGAAGTTCGGGTTCTCCGTCTCGTCGGGTGCCGCCGCCCAAGCCGTGGCCGCGCTCGAGCTGTTGCCCGGGGTGGAGCTGGTCGGGGTGCACGCCCACATCGGGAGCCAGGTGTTCGAGGCCTCCTCCTTCGAGCGGGCGGTCGAGGTCCTGGGCGCGTTCTTCGCGCCCCTGGGTCTGCCCGAGCTGGTGGTGGGGGGAGGCCTCGGCGTCCCCTACGTCAACGGCGAGCGCGCGCCCACCCAGGCGGAATGGGCCGATGCCACGCGTGAGGCGTGCGCCGAGGCGGGCGTGGACCCCGCCACGCGCCTGTCGGCGGAACCGGGACGTTCCATCGTCGCCACCGCCGCCCTGACCCTCTACACGGTGGGGACGGTCAAGCACCTGCCCGGGATCCGGACCTATGTGAGCGTCGACGGTGGCATGAGCGACAACCCTCGTCCCGTGCTCTACGGCAGTGGGTACGAAGCGTTCCTGCCTCGGTCCGTGCAGGCGCACCGCCCGCGCCCGGTGCGCGTGGTCGGCAAGCACTGCGAGAGCGGCGACCTGGTGGTCCCGAACGCATTCGTGCCCGACGACCTGACGGTGGGCGACATCCTCGCCACGCCGGTGACCGGAGCCTACGGCTACGCCATGGCGTCGAATTACAACAAGGTGCCGAGGGCGGCCGTCGTCTTCGTCGAGGACGGCACGGCCCGCGTCGCCGTGCGCCGGGAGACCTTCGACGACCTCCTGCGCCTCGACGCCTGAGCGGCGTCGGCGGCCCGGAGGCCGGCGGACGAGCGGTTAGCGTTTGGAGGTGACCGCCGCCAAGGGCTCCCGGGCCTCCGCCCAGACCTCGACCCGTGCCCCAGTCACCGCGGTGACGCAGGCGCACGCTCATCCGGCGCCGACCGTGCGGGTCGCGCTGCTCGGGTGTGGCAACGTCGGCGCGGCACTGGCCGAGATCCTCCTCACCCGCTCCGACGACGTGGCGGCCCGCACGGGCATACGCCTGGAGCTCGTCGGCATCGCCGTGGCCAACGCGGACCGGCCCCGGCCCCCGGCCATCCGGGCCGACCTGGTGGGGACGGACGCCGCCGGGCTGGTGGCTCGTGACGACGTCGACGTGGTCGTGGAGGTCATCGGGGGGTTGCACCCGGCGCACGAGTTGGTCGAGGCGGCACTGCGCAACGGCAAGCCGGTGGTGACGGCCAACAAGGCGCTCCTCGCCACGGCCGGCGCCGAGCTGGCGCAGGTGGCGGCGGACGCCGGCGTGGATCTGCTCTACGAGGCGGCGGTGGCGGGAGCCATACCCGTCATCCGCCCCCTGCGCGAGTCGCTGGCGGGGGAGCAGATCGTGCGGGTCATGGGCATCGTCAACGGCACGACCAACTTCATCCTCACCCGGATGGAGGAGCGGGGCGACAGCTATGACGCCGTGCTGCGCGAGGCGCAGGAGCTCGGGTTGGCCGAACGCGACCCGACGGCCGACGTGGAGGGTCACGACGCCGCGGCCAAGGCGGCCATCCTCGCCTCGCTCGCCTTCGGCAGCGACGTCGTCGACGCCGACGTGCATCGCGAGGGCATCAGCACGCTCGGCGCGGCCGATGTGGCCTACGCCAACCGCCTCGGGTACTCGGTCAAGCTCCTCGCCATCGCGGAGCTTCTCGACGGCGGTCCGGAGATCTCGGTGCGCGTGCACCCGGCGATGGTGCCGCGCACGCATCCGCTGGCATCGGTGCGCGGCGCCTTCAACGCGGTCTTCGTCGAGGGCGCGGTGAGCGGCGAGCTCATGCTCTACGGCCGCGGCGCGGGAGGTGGCCCGACGGCCAGCGCCATGCTGGGCGACCTCGTCGACGCTGCACGCAATCTTCTGGCCGGTGCGCCGGCGCCGGCGCCGAAGCGCACCAGCACCACCGTGCGGGAGCAGAGCGCCATGCGCTCCGCCTTCTACCTCAGCATGGACGTGGCCGACCGCCCGGGCGTTCTGGCCGCGGTGGCCAAGATCTTCGGGGACCACGACGTCTCCATCCGTGCCATGGAGCAGGTCGGCCTGGCCGAGGAGGCGCGCCTGATCTTCCTTACCCATGTCGCACGCGAGGGCGACCTGCTCGCCACCATCGACGAGCTGCGCCGGCACAAGGCGGTCGACCGGGTCAGTGGCGTCCTGCGCGTCATCGGTGACGGCACCGAGGGCGACGAGGCGCCATGACGGCGGGCTGGCGCGGCGTGATCGGGGAGTACCGGGACTTCCTGCCCGTCGAGGAGCACATGCCCGTCGTCACGCTGCACGAGGGCGGGACACCGCTCCTCCCGGCGCCGCGGCTCTCCGAGCGCGTCGGGGCCGAGGTGTGGCTCAAGGTGGAAGGGGTCAATCCCACCGGCAGCTTCAAGGACCGCGGCATGACGATGGCCATCTCCAAGGCGGTGGCACGGGGCGCCAAGGCCGTCGTGTGCGCGTCGACCGGCAACACCTCGGCTTCCGCCGCCGCCTACGCGTCGCGGGCCGGGCTCACCTGCGTGGTGCTCATCCCCGACGGGCACATCGCGCTGGGCAAGCTGGCCCAGGCGCTCATGCACGGGGCGCGGGTGCTCCAGGTGCGCGGCAACTTCGACCAGCTGCTCACCATCGTGCGGGAGCTGCCCGATCACGCGCCGGTCACGGTGGTCAACTCGGTCAACCCCGACCGGATCGAGGGGCAGAAGACCGGTGCCTTCGAGATCGTCGACGTGCTGGGCGACGCCCCGGACTTCCACTGCATCCCGGTGGGCAACGCCGGGAATATCTCGGCCTACTGGCGGGGTTATCTCCAGTACAAGGAGGCGGGCCGGGCGACCCGGCTCCCGCGCCTGTTGGGCTTCCAGGCCGCCGGCGCGGCGCCCATCGTCTTGGGACACGTCGTCGAGGAGCCCGAGACCATCGCCACGGCGATCCGCATCGGGAACCCGGCCAGCTGGTACTCGGCCACGGCCGCCGCCACCGAGTCCGGCGGTTCCATCACGGCGGTCACCGACGACGAGATCATGGAGGCGTACACCTTCTTGGCCTCACAGGAGTCCGTCTTCTGCGAGGCGGCGTCGTCGGCGTCGGTCGCCGGGCTCATCAAGCACGGCGTGCCCGAGGGCTCCAGGGTTGTCTGCGTGTTGACGGGTCACGGGTTGAAGGACCCCGACCTGGCCATCAAGGCGATCTCGGTCCCCTCGGTGATCGAGCTGGGACTCGATGCCGTGCTGGCCGAGATCGCCCTGTGACGGCGGGGACCGGCTGGCGGCGCCGCCCGACGTGACCTGCCGAAACGGGCCAAATGTTGGCATGGGCGTCTCCGTCCGACTAGAGTGTGGTCATCCCCACTGCGCTTCCAAAGCGCTCTCCGCGGGTACAAAGCGGTCTCGGGAGGGCATCACGCAGCGGTGATCCGGGGGAGGGCATTCACACGCGGATCCCTTCTCCTCCCTGAAATTCCTTCGCCACGCGCGGGTGACATCCGGGCATGGCGACAACCCTCGTAGACAGAGGAGCCCGATGACTGCGGAACAGCAGCTCGAACGATCGGTTCTCGAAGGCAAGGAGCGCGACGAGCTCAGTGCCATCGCCCAGGCCATGTCGCTCAAGACGACGAGCCGGACGAAGAAGGCCGACATCATCGACCAGATTCTCGACGCCACCGGCGTGACGTCGGCCAACGGCGACGCCACCGGCGTGACGTCGGCCACCGGCGTGACGTCGGCCAACGGCGACGGGGCCAACGGCGACGGGGCCAACGGCGCCGCCCCCGCCAAGCCGGCGCGCCGGTCCCGTTCGGCCGCCGGGGCCGCCCCCTCGGGTGGGGAGACGGTCACAGATGGGGAGTCCGACGCCGCTCCGGAGACGGGTGGCGCGTCCACCGCCGCCCCGGCCGCCACCACCTCGGCGGAGGCGGGCGGAGCCGGTTCCGGACCGGCCGTGTTCGTCGAGCCGCCGGAGCTGGCCGACGGTGCCGACCCGGGCCCGCGCCACAACGGGCAGGGCCAGAACCAGCAGGGCAACCGCAACCGGAACCGCAACCAGGACGGCGAGGTGGGCAACCGCCGCAGCCGCCGGCGCCGCGGCCGCGACCGCGGGCAGGGCGGTGAGCTCCAGGGCGGCGGGCAGGAGCAGCCCTACACCGGCGAGCTGGTCGAGGTGAGGGGCCTGCTCGACCTGCGCGACGAGGGCTACGGGTTCTTGCGCTGCGAGGGCTACCTCCCGTCGTCGAAGGACGTGTACGTCTCCATCAGCCAGGCGCGCAAGTTCGCGCTGCGGCGCGGTGACTACGTCGAGGGAGCGTGCCGGCCGGCCTCGAACAACGAGAAGTACCCCGCCTTGCTGCGCATCGACTCGGTCTCGGCGCTCGAGCCCGAGGCGGCGCGCGGCCGTCCCCGCTTCGAGGACCTGACGCCGCTGTTCCCGGACTCGCGGCTCAACCTCGAGATGCCGGGTGACAAGGACAACCTGACGGCGCGCATCGTGGACCTGCTCTCTCCGATCGGCAAGGGTCAGCGCGGCATGATCGTCTCGCCACCGAAGGCGGGCAAGACCACGGTCATGAAGCAGATCGCGCACTCCATCGAGGCCAACAACCCCGAGGTGCACCTCATGGTGCTGCTCGTCGACGAGCGGCCCGAGGAGGTGACCGACATGCGGCGTTCGGTCAAGGGCGAGGTCATCGCATCCACCTTCGACCGGCCGGCCGACGAGCACACCCAGGTCGCCGAGCTGGCCATCGAGCGGGCCAAGCGCCTGGTCGAGCTGGGCAAGGACGTCGTGATCGTCCTCGACGGCATCACGCGGCTGGCCCGGGCCTACAACCTGGCCGCTCCCGCCACCGGGCGCATCATGTCCGGTGGTGTCGACTCCGGCGCCCTCTACCCGCCGAAGAAGTTCTTCGGCGCGGCGCGCAACGTCGAGGAGGGCGGCTCGCTGACCATCTTGGCCTCGGCGCTCGTCGAGACCGGCTCGAAGATGGACGAGGTCATCTTCGAGGAGTTCAAGGGCACCGGCAACATGGAGCTGCGGCTCGACCGCCGTCTCTCCGAGCGTCGCCTCTACCCGGCCATCGACGTCAACGCCAGCTCCACCCGCCACGAGGAGCTGCTCTTCGAGCGGGGCCAGCTCCAGCAGGTCTGGAAGCTGCGCCGGGTGCTGAACGCACTGGCCAGCGACGGCAAGGACGCGGCAGGCCTCGAGCTGCTGATGGACAAGATCCGCACCACGGCCAGCAACGACGAGTTCCTGGCCGAGATCGCCAAGGGCCCCGGCGCCTGAGGCCCGACTGGAGACACCATGAAGACCGACATCCACCCCGACTACGTAGAGGCCACCGTGCGCTGCTCGTGCGGCAACACGTTCGTGACCCACTCGACCAAGGCGGACCTCCACGTGGAGCTCTGCAACGAGTGCCACCCCTTCTTCACCGGCAAGCAGAAGCTGGTCGACTCCGGTGGGCGGGTCGAGCGCTTCCAGCGTCGCTACGGCGAGCGCAAGGGCAAGGCCAAGCCCTCGTCGCCGGCACAGGACTGAACCGGTCGGCGGGTGCTCCCGCCGCCAACACCGAACGACCGAGCCGGACCCCGCCCGTCATGAGCACCGTCGACGATCGCATCGCCGCGCTCGAGAGCGAGTACGAGGCGGTCGAGACCGAGCTGGCCGATCCGGCCACGCTGTCCGATCCCGATCGACTGCGTGACCTCTCACGCCGCCACAAGGAGCTCGGCGAGATCGTGCGCACGTGGCGACAGCTGGCGGCCGCCCGCGCCGATGTGAGCACCGCCCGCGAGATGCTCACCGAGTCCTCGGGCGAGGAGCGCGAGCTCATGCGCCAGGAGCTCGAGGAGTCCGAAGCGCGGGTACGCCAGCACGAGGAGCAGCTGCAGACGCTCCTGCTGCCCAAGGATCCCAACGAGGGTCGCAACGTGATCATGGAGATCCGGGGCGCCGTCGGTGGAGACGAAGCCAACCTCTTCGCGCGGAATCTCTACGACATGTACCTGCGCTTCGCGGCCACCCAGAAGTGGAAGGTCGAAGTCCTCTCGGAGGACGCCTCCGACAAGGACGGCATCAACGAGGCGGTCTTCGTGGTCAAAGGACCCGACGCCTACGTGCGCCTCGAGCACGAGGGCGGGACGCACCGGGTCCAGCGAGTGCCCGCCACCGAGGCGAAGGGTCGGATCCACACGTCGACCGCCACGGTGACCGTCCTGCCCGAGGCCGAGGAGGTCGACGTGGCCATCGACCCCAACGATCTCAAGATCGACGTCTACCGCTCGACCGGACCGGGAGGCCAGTCCGTCAACACGACCGACTCCGCGGTGCGCATCACCCACATCCCGACCGGCACGGTCGTGGCCATGCAGGACGAGAAGAGCCAGATACAGAACCGGGCCAAGGCCATGGTCGTGCTCCGGTCGCGCCTGCTCAAGGCAGAGCAGGAGCGCCAGGCGGCCGAGATGTCGGCGCAGCGCCGGGGCCAGGTCGGCTCGGGCAGTCGCACCGACAAGATCCGGACGTACAACTTCAAGGAGAATCGGGTCAGCGACCATCGGATCAACCTGACCCTCTACAAGCTCGACCAGATCCTGGCGGGGGACCTGAGCGAGCTCACCGACGCGCTCATGGCCGACAAGCGCGGGCGCCAGCTCGAGGGCGAGGCCGCGGCCGCCGCCGGCGGCGGTGACCGGCGGGGTGCGGGCGGGGAGTGACGGTCAGGGCCGGCGTGACGCGCGCCGAGCTCGTGACCGAGCTGGCCGCGGTCGTGGGCGCACCCCACGAGGCCCGCTTCATCGTCGACGAGGCACTGGGCCTGGGTCTGGCCCTCGGGCATCCCGGCCCGACCCGGGTGCTCGACGCGCCGGCCGTGCGCGCGGCCCGCGCCATGGCGCAACGCCGGGCGGCGGGCGAGCCGCTGCAGTACGTCTTCGGCCACTGGCCCTTCCGCACCCTCGACCTCGTGGTCGATCGGCGTGTCCTGATACCGCGGCCCGAGACGGAGCAGGTGGTCGAGACGGCACTGGCGGAGGGGCGCCGGCTGCACGCGGAGACCGGGTCGCCTCTGGTGGCCGTCGACGCCGGGACGGGATCGGGTGCCATCGCGCTCTCCTTGGCCGCCGAGCTGGGTCCGGCCGTGGTGTCCGAGGTGTGGGCGACCGACACCAGCGCGGCGGCGCTGACCGTGGCGTCGGAGAACGCCCGTCGTGCCCGCTCCGGCGCGCCCGCCGAGTGGCCCGTCCTCGAGCTCGCACGCGGGAGCTGGCTGGCGCCGTTGCCGGCCCGGCTGCGCCGGCGCGTCGCGCTCGTCGTCGCCAACCCGCCCTACGTGAGCGCGATCGAATGGGAGGGGCTCGACGACGAGGTCCGGTGCGAGCCGCGCCAGGCCCTCGTGGCCGGCCCGTCGAGCGACGGCACCCCCGGCCTGGCCGACGTCGAGGCGGTGCTGGTCGAGGCCCGGGCCTGGCTCGCCCGTCCCGGCGCGGCGGTCGTCGAGCTGGCACCCCACCAGGCGGAGGCGGCCCGGCGTCGGGCCACGCAGCTCGGCTACGGCCCGGTCGACGTGCACCCTGACCTGGCCCGTCGTGCCCGGACGCTCGTCGCCCGGCTCTGACGCCCTGGGGTCGGGCCCGACGGTCCCCGGAACAGGGCCGCCGGCGCGCAAGGATGAACAGGGAGGCCGGACGGAGCATCGGAGGCCACAGGAAGATGGAGAGGGCGGACGTGATCAACGGCACCGGCAACCGTGGAGCACCATTCGACGCAGAGCTCGACGGCGGGTTCGGTCCCGCCGTCGCTCCTCCCGTCGTGGACACCGCGGCGGCGGAGGTTCCGGCCGCGCTCGATGACGGTGCGGTCATCGCGGTACCCGGCATCGGCGGGTACTGCCTGGCCGTGCGGACGGCCTCGCCCGAGGGCGAGGCGCGTCTGGCCGCGCTGGCGGCGGATCCGGAGGGACCCCACTACGCCGTCGGCCACCGCGACGACGTGCGCGGCCTGACGTCGGTCTGGAACGACGAGCTGCGCAGCCTGCTCGAGCGATGCTGGCCCGGGCCGGTGGAGGTCTTCCTGCGGCGCACCGGCGGGGGACACCCGGCTCGTTCCGGCGAGCCCGACGAGCCGCGGCCCTACGACGCCGAGGAGGACACCGGCGCGTGGGCCATGACGGTCGGCATGCCCGAGGGCCGGGCCCTGCGCAGGCTCTGCCGCGAGCACGGCCCGTGGCGCACGGTGCCGCTCCGGCTCACCGAGGCCCGCGAGGTGGCGCACGCCTTCGACGCCAGCGACGTCGCCTTCGTGCTCGACGGCGGGCAGCGCGAGGGCGAGCCGCCGACGGTCGTCGACGCCACCGTCACCCCCGTCCGCGTCCTGCGGGAGGGGGCGCTGCCGGCCAACTTCATCGACGCCACCATGGCGATGGGCGGGCGCCGACGCTGGTTGGCGCGGACGCGGATCAAGGAGCGCTAGGAGCCGCGGACGACGAGCCGGAGGGCGCTCGCTGCACGGTGGGCACCGAGCTGACCGATCGCTTGGCCTCCCAGTGGCTGCGCCGGCCGAGTGCGGCGAAGTACGCGGGGCGGTCGGTCAGGGCGTAGGTGGCGAGCCACAAACGCTTGAGATGGCGCTTGTGACCGTGTGCTGCGTCGTCCTCGTAGGCCGTACGCCCGTGCAGCACGTGGTAGTTGTTGATGAACTGCATCTCACCCTGCTGCAGGTCCATGTACACGTTGAAGTCCGGGTCGTTGGCCATGGCCGAGACGGCCGCCATGGCCTCGCGCGTCGTGGCGCTCAGACGCGGTGCGTCAGGGTGGCGCTGTGACGCCAGCACGTACTGGGGGATGAACCGCACGAAGAGCCGCTCCGCATGCTCGGTGAACGCCGGCACGCAGTAGAACGAACTGGCTCCTGCAGCCTGCTCGCCCCGGGTGTCGTAGGGGAGCGGCTCGTAGAGGGCGGCCGCCAGCTCGGGACGCTCACGCACCAGCTCGTTGTGGATGGCGACGGCGTTCGCCACGCAGGAGAGCCCGCCCGTACGCGCCGTCCGGAGGCAGAGCAGGCCGACCAGGTCGGATCCGTCCGTGTGGTAATCGAGCGCGATGCCGCCGAGCTCGTTGCCGCGCACCGTGGGGTCGTCGATGCTCTTTCCCTGGTCCGTCACGTCGCCCAGGACGTGACCGTGCTTGTTCTGCGCCCACGGCTCGCCCAGGTGCAGGCCGATGCCCCAGTAGAGCAGCGTGAGGTCGTCGTCGCCGTAGCGCTCGGTGTCGAGAGCGGCGATACGGGCGAAGCCGCGGCCGTCGAGCAGGACGTCGACGACACCGGCCAGCTTGCCCGCCAGCGCGTCGAGCGGGAAATCGTGACGCGTGAGATCGAGCGGATCGGTGCTCTTCCGCTTGGCGGTGGCCAGTGCCGCATCGAGCTCGGCGAGGTCGTCCTCGCCGAGGCGCACCGTCCACGCCTCAGGGTCGGCGACATCACCCGCCCGCCACTCCGCTGCCGGCTCCAGTTCGTGCAGATCGTGCTGCTCCATCACCGGTCCCTTCCCGCCCGCACCAGGCGTCCCGGCAAGGCGCCGGTCGGCTCACCGTCTTGGTACGTGACCTGTCCCGCCACCACGGTGGCCCGGTAGCCGCGGGCCCGCTGCACCAGGCGCTTGCCTCCGGCCGGCAGGTCGTGGGCCATCTCGGGGACGGCGCACGAGAGGTGGTCGAAGTCGATCACGTTGAGGTCGGCGCGCCTTCCCTCCGCCACGACGCCGCGGTCGGTCAACCCGACGGCGTGCGCCGTGGCGCTGGTCAGCTGCTGGACCACCCAGCCGACGGGCATGCGGCCGTGGGCGCGGTCGCGCGCCCAGTGGGACAGGAAGTAGGTCGGGAAGCTGGCGTCGGAGATGAGGCCGACGTGCGCGCCGCCGTCGCCGAGGCCGAACACGGTGCAGGGGTGGGTGAGCATCTCGCCACAGGCGTCGAGGTTGCCGTCGGCGTAGTTGGAGAACGGCGTGTACAGGAAGCGCCTGCCGTGGTCGGCGGCGAGGAGGTCCAGCGTGAGCGCGGCCGCATCGACGCCCTGGGCCGCCGCCAGCTGCTCGATGCTCCGCTCGGGGGGCGGTTCGTAATCGGGAGGGTCGTCGAGCGGGTAGAGCCGCGCGTAGTCGGCGAGTGGTCGTGGCCCGTCCCGGCGCGTCGAGCCGCTGCCGGCGCCCGTGGTGGCCTCGGCCAGGATGCGCTCCCGGAGCGCAGGGTCCTCGAGCGCACGGGCCTGCTCGGCCACCGGCCGGTCCGCGATGGTGCGGAAGGCGGGGACGTGGAGGAAGGGATGGTACGAGGACTGGAGGCCGAGGACGACACCGACGGGTCGCGGTGCCACCTGGGCCCGGATGGGCAGGCCGTCCGCCACCGCCTCCTCGATGCGGGCCAGCAGGTCGCGCCAGGCCTCGGGCCGGCGGTGGTTCTGGGCCAGCGACAGCGAGAGCGGCACGCCGGTACGCGAGACCATGGCGCGCACGAGCTCGAACTCGGCGTCGGCGTCGGGGGAGAAGTCCGAGATGAGCTCGATGACCCCGTGACCGGCATCGGCGACGCCGAGGGCGATCGCCTCGAGCTCGCCGGAGCTGGCGCGCAGCGAGGGCGTCGGGTCGCCGCTGGCAGTCCGGTGGTTCAGCGTGCGCGAGGTCGAGAAGCCGATGGCCCCGGCGCGCAGCGCCGCGGTGGCGATGGCGCGCATGGACGCCGCGTCCTCCTCCGTCGCCTCCTCCAGGCGGGCGGCCCGCTCTCCCATGACGAAGAGACGCAACGCGCCGTGGGGGAGCTGCGCGCACAGGTCGGCGTCGTGCGGGCGGCTTTCGACCGCGTCGAGGTACTCACCGAAGGTCTCCCAGGTCCAGTCGATGCCTTCGGCCAGGACGGCACCGGGGATGTCCTCGACGCCCTCCATGAGCGAGATCAAGCGATCGTGCGCGTCGGGACGCACGGGTGCGAAGCCCACGCCGCAGTTGCCCATGACGGCAGTGGTGACCCCGTGCCAGCTCGACGGCGTGATGCGCGCCCCCCACGTCGCCTGGCCGTGGTAGTGCGTGTGGATGTCGACGAACCCGGGCGTCACGAGGTGCCCGTCGGCGTCGATCTCCTCGCGGCCACGCCCCGGCACGGCGCCGACGGCGGCGATCACGCCCTGGCGTACGGCGACATCGGCCTGCACCGGGGCGCCGCCGAGGCCGTCCGCCAGCGTGCCGTTGCGGATGACCAGGTCGAAGGTGGTCGTCACCGGCTCAACTGTAGGCCCGCTGTCGATTCTCGGCTCGGGCCCCTTCTGCGCGACCTCCTCGAGGCGGTCGAGGCGGTCGAGGCGGTCGACTTAGGAGAACCGCAGGATGCCGTCGACGTCGATCGTGGCGGTCCGCCCGATCGGATCCTCGCGGCAGAGGTCCGCCAAGGTGGCGGGCTCGGTGAGGTTGCCCCAAGCCCTGGCACCCGAACCGGTCCGGCAAGCGAAGATGCCACGTTCGGGTGCGCCGTCGCGGTCGAAGGTGACCGTATAGGTCTCCACGTGCACCGGTCCGTCCGGCGCGTCGTCGACGGCCCGGGAGGGGAGCGCGTCGACCTCGGGCTGGACGTCGCGCCAGGCAAAGGGCCGGCGCCCCTCGTGGGCCGGGGGCCGGGAGGCGTACAAGCCGACCGAGTGCTTGGTGGCGAACCATCCCAGACCCGTCACCAGCGCCGAGTCGCCCGGGGTGGCCCGCAACGCGGCGACGGCGCGGGCGATGCCGTGCGACGTGTAGTTGTTCCCGGGTCCCCCGGCGAAGGTGAGGCCTCCGGTGAGCGTGAGCGGCCGATCGGCGTCGTCGGCGGCCAGGCCCAGTTCCGCCGCCGCCATCTGCACCACCGCCGGGAAGCAGGAGTAGAGGTCGACGGCCGCGACCTCGTCGACGCCGAGCCCCGCCAGCTCGAGCGCGGCCTGCCCGGCCAGGCGGATGGCCGGCGAGCGATGGAGCTCCCAACGGTTCGAGATGAACCAGTGGTCGTTGCCGTCGGCGCCCGCCAGGGGGAAGACCCAGCGCTCCTCGGGCACACCGGCGGCACGCGCCGCCTCGACCGAGCAGACGATGTATCCGGCACCCTGGTCCACCTGCATGTTGGCCGTGCACAGCTTCGGGTACGGGAAGGAGACCATCCGGTTGGAGGCCGACGGGGTGACGATCTCCTCGGCGGCGCGCGGGGTGCGGATCCAGGCATGCGGGTTGGTCGCCGCCACCTGGCTGAAGCCCGACCACAGCGCTCCCACGCGGGCGAGATGCTCCTCGATCGTCCAGCCGTTGGCGGCACGGAGCGCGTTCTCGAAGAGGGGATAGGCGTGTACCGGCAGGACCACGCCGCGGGACATCTCGAGGTCGGTGGCGCCGTGCTTGTCGACCCCGAACTTCACCGGGGGCGGCGTCCCCTCGTCGGGCAGGTCCGACCAGACCAGCGGCGCCGCATCCGGCCTGCGGCGCGAGAGGGCGCGGGCGTACATCGCCTCGGCCCCGGTGACCAGCACCACGTCGCGCTCACCCCGGCTGATGGCGCGGCAGGCGTCGTGCATGAGCGCCTGGGGCGTGTTGCCGCCGATGGCCGTGAGCATCAGCTCCGCGGGCTCGGCCCCCTCCTCGAAGCCGAGCCGGCGCGCCACCTGGAGGGCGGGGTTGGCGGCATGCCACCCGAGGGGGACCACCACGCGGACGCTGTCGGCCCGTCGCAGCAGGGCCGAGCCGGCCGGTGCCGAGGCGCCGGGGGCGTCCCCGGCACAGTCCTCGGCCGCGGCGCGCAACGCCATGACCATGAGCTCGACGGGTTCGGGTCGCTGTGCCGGTTCCAGCGCGGCGTCGGGGGGTGTCGTCGCCTGTCCGACGCCGACCACAACCGGGGTACGCGGGTCGAGTGCCATGGCCCGGGCAGCGTAACGGGTACGCCCCGAGGCCTCGGCGGCCCCCCGGTAGACTCGACGGCGCGTCGGGTCGCTGGCGGCGTCGGGTCGCTGGCGGCTCGGATCACTGGCGGCTCGGATCACGCCGACCCGCCCGGTCCGCGACGACAAGGGAGCCGAAGGGACGACATGAGCAGCTACGAGACCGCGCTGGCCGCCGATCCCCAGGTGGCGGACCTCCTCCGGCAGGAGCTGGACCGCCAGCAGAGCACCCTCCAGCTGATCGCCTCCGAGAACTTCACGTCGCCCGCGGTGCTGGCGGCGTCCGGTTCGGTCCTGACGAACAAGTACTCGGAGGGGTATCCGGGGCGCCGCTACTACGGAGGCAACCAGGTCATCGACGAGGTGGAGGACCTGGCACGAGAGCGGGCGACGTCGCTCTTCGGCGCCGAGCACGCCAACGTCCAGCCGCACGCCGGCGCCAGCGCCAACCTGGCGGCCTACCAGGCGCTGCTCGAACCGGGCGCCACCATCCTGGCCATGCGGCTCGACCACGGCGGGCACCTCAGCCACGGCTCGCCGGCGTCCATCGTCTCGAAGTGGTGGCGCTTCGTCTCGTACGGCGTGACGCCCGAGTCGCGGGATCCCGCCAACCCGGGCGAGGTCATCGACTTCGACCAGGTGGCGCACCTGGCCAAGACGGAGAAGCCGGCGCTCATCGTGGCCGGTTCGACGGCCTACGCACGGGTGATCGACCCCCGGCCCTTCCGCGAGATCGCCGACTCGGTGGGTGCCATGTTCATGTTCGACGCCGCCCACCCGGCGGGCCTCATCGCCGGCGGTGCACACCCGAGCCCGGTCGGAATCGCCGACATCGTGACGTTCACCACGCACAAGACGCTGCGCGGGCCCCGGGGCGGGGCCATCCTCTGCCGCGCCGACCTGGCCAAGAAGGTCGACAGCGCGGTGTTCCCCGGGCTGCAGGGCGGCCCGCTCGAACACGTCATCGCGGCGAAGGCCGTGGCCTTTGCCGAAGCGGCGACGCCCGCCTTCCGCCAGTACGCGGCACAGGTCGTCGTGAACGCGGCGGCCCTGGCCGACGCACTCTCCGGCCACGGGTTCCGGCTCGTGTCCGGCGGGACCGACAACCACATGCTTCTCGTCGACCTGCGCTCGTTCGACGCGGAGCTGACCGGGAAGGAAGCGCAGGAGGCCCTGGACCTGGCAGGCATCACCTGCAACCGCAACACGATCCCCGACGACCCCCGCTCGCCCTTCCTGACCTCGGGTCTGCGTCTCGGCGCGGCCGCCGAGACCACCGCGGGCATGGGGCCCGCGGAGATGCAGGTCGTCGCCGACCTGATCGTCCGCACCCTCAAGGCCCGCACCGACGAGGGGGAGATCGCCGCCGTACGGGCGGAGGTGGCCGCGCTGTGCGCCGCCTTCCCGCCCTATCCGGACCTCGTGGGGTAGCGCGTGCCCGACATCGGTTGGTACGGGCTGGTGCTGGTGATCGCCGCGGGGGCGACCGCCGCCCTCACCGTCCCGGCCAAGCGCTTCGCGGTCAGGGTGGGGTACGTCGCCCTCCCCGGGGCCCGCTCGGTGCACCAGCGCCCCATCGCCTACGGCGGCGGGGCGGCCATGCTGATGGGCTTCTTCGTCGCGGTGTTGCTGGCCGCCGCCATGCCGCCCTTCCGCCAGAACCACCTCTTCTCCGACTCGCCCGAGATGATGGGTGTGGTCCTGGCTGCCGGCGCCATGTTCGCCGTGGGCCTCATCGACGACGTGCGGGACATGTCGGCGCCGGCCAAGATGGCGGGTCAGGTCCTGGCCGCCAGCATCCTCTACTTCAGCGGCGTCACCATGTACGAGCTGAAGATCCCTCTGGCCGGCTTCTTCGTCCTGACCCCGGGGATCATCCCGCTGATCACGGCGGTCTGGGTCATCGCACTCACCAACGCCGTCAACCTGATCGACGGGCTCGACGGCCTGGCCGCCGGCGTCGTCGCCATCGGTGGCGGGGCGCTCGCCCTCTACGGCATCCGTCTGATGGGACTGGGCCTCCTCCCGAGCGACAACATCGGAGCGCTGGTGGCGGTGATCGCCTGCGGGATCTGTCTCGGCTTCCTGCCCTTCAACTTCAACCCGGCCCGGATCTTCATGGGAGACGCGGGCGCCCATTTCCTCGGGCTCCTCATGGCCGCCTCGACCATGGTGATCGGGGGCCGGGTGCCCACGGCGGTGCCGATCAGCGGCGTGACCTACTTCTTCTTCGCCCCCCTGTTCATCCCGATCCTGATCTTGGGGGTGCCGCTGGTCGACATGGCCTTCGCCTTCGTGCGGCGCACGGCCCGGGGCCGTCGCTTCGACACGCCGGACAAGCAGCACATCCACCACCGGCTCTTGAACCTCGGCCACGGGCCCCGGCGCAGCGTGATCATCCTGTGGGCCTGGACCGCCATCCTGTCGAGCTTCCTGCTGTTCCCGCTCTTCGTGCACCAGGTCAACGCCTTCATCCCCATCGGGGCCGCCGCCCTCGGCGTGGCCCTCTACACCTTCTTCCACCCTCGCCTGCGGCAGGGGAACGGCGAGGACGAGGAGGGGCCCGAGGACCGGCAGCTTTCAGCCGCCTCCCAGGGTCCCGAACCGGTCCAGGAGGTCGTGCGGTTCCCTACCTGATCGTTTGGACGCCAAACGGGCCCAGATGCGATGATGAGGGCTGTGTACCCCGTCCACCTCGCCTCGCCCGATGCCGCCTGCGCGGACTCGCGGACGACGGACTCCGGCGCGCCACGAACCGCATAAGAAGGCAGCAGCACTCGCATGCGTGGTTCCGTGAGCGTCATCGTGCGCGCCCATCCCGGTGACCGGCCCGGCCGGCCCGGAGCCCACCGAGGGCAAGCCAACCCGGGTTCCGAAGTTCGCCGACTTCTTCTTCATCGGGACGGCCTGTGCGCTCAGCATCGTCGGGGCGGGGGCGATCGGCTACGGGCTCGACTCGTGGCTGGACACGACACCGTGGCTGACGTTCGCCGGCCTGGCCTTCGGCATCACGTCCGCGGTGCTGCTGACGTTCGTCGAGGTGCGCAAGTTCACCTGACCGCTCGACCGGCCCCCGCCACGGCGGCGGGCGCAGACGGAGATTGACCCATGTTCTTCGAAGGCTTCGCTCTACCTGATCTCGTCCGCACCTCTCGGCACACGGTCGTCACCGCGCTCGTCATCGGCGGCCTCGGCCTGATCGCCGCCATCGCACTCAACGCGCCGCTGGTGGGCCTCGGCATCGGCATCGGCGTAGGTCTCGGGATCCTCAACTTCCGCCTGATCGTGCGTTCGGTCGCCAAGGTCGGGACACGCGAAGGCGAGAACCACCGCCGGCCCCTGGCCGCCAACACGGTGCGCCGGCTGGCCGTGATCACCGTCATCGCCCTCGGGCTGTGCTTCTTGTCGCTCCCGGTCGGCCTCGGCGTCATGGCGGGCCTCGCGCTCTTCCAGTTCATCCTGCTGGCCAGCATGGCCCGCTCCATGTTCAAGCTCGGGAACGGAGGTATCTCGGGCATGCTCGATGCCGCCCAGGCCTCCTTCGCCATGCCCGACGACGACGGGAGTGAGCGCTGATGGCTCTCGGCGCGCTGGGCTCGGTTGCCGTGGTCTGGCGGTTCGCGGCCGACATCTCGGTGGGCGAGCACGTCCAAAAGGCCATCGGGGGCATCACCATCAACTGGGACACGGTCTGGGCCACCGCCGTGGCCGGACTCATCGTCATCACCATCGGCCTCCTGTTGCGGCGACAGATGACGAGTGGTGTGCCCGGGCGGCTGCAGGCGGCCTGGGAGGCGGGCATCGGTGCGCTGACCCAACAGGTCGAGGGCACGATCGGCGAGCAGGGCAAGAAGATCATCCCGCTGGCGGCCACCCTGTTCGTCTTCATCCTCGTCTGCAACCTCTTCACCCTGCTCGGGCTGGGCAGCAAGTACGAGTTCCTGCTGGTCCCCAACGCGGACATCAACCTGCCGCTCGCCATGGCGCTCTACGTGATCGTGCGGGTGCACGTCGCGTCCGTACGGGCTCGTGGCGCAAGCGGCTACTTCAAGCACTACGCCACCCAGCCGTTCCCTCTCTTCTTGATGCCCTTCAACATCTTCATCAACCTCGTGGAGGAGATCGCCAAGCCACTGACGCTGGCCCTCCGGCTCTTCGGCAACCTGCTCTCGGGCACCTTGATGCTCTCGTTGATCGCGGCACTCGGGGCCTGGAAGCTCGGTGCCATCCCGATCGGGAACATCCTGGTCCTGCCGATGAACGTGATCTGGAAGATCTTCGACATGTTCATCGGAGCGATCCAGGCGTTCATCTTCACGCTGCTGACCATCCTCTACTTCGACGTGGCGACCACCGTGGACCACGACCACGAGGAGGAGCTCTTCCACGAGGTACCCGCCGCCCGCGAGCCCGAAGTGGCACAGCCGGTCGCAGCCTGAGAGCCACGCTTCGCACCGTCCGTCCGACACCGATCTCACCCAAGAACCAGATTTCGTACAGACAAAGGAGAGGAAAGAACAAATGGCAGACACAGCAGCTCAGGCCACGCAGCTGGCCGGAGCCATGATCGGAGGCGGGCTGGCGCTCGGTGGTGGCGCCATCGGTGCCGCCGTCGGTGACGGTCTCGCCGGAAGCGCGACGATCAACGGCGTCGCCCGTCAGCCCGAGGCCCAGGGTCGCCTCTTCACGATCATGTTCCTGACCGTCGGGCTGGTCGAGGCCATGTACTTCATCAACCTGGCCTTCACCGCGCTCTTCATCTTCTCGCTTTACAAGAAGTAGTCCGGACCGGGTGCTCCGGCACTCGGTCCCGAAGGACAGACGGAGCACCGAACGGAGAGGCCAAAGGCAGCAAACGACATGCTCACCGCCACCAGCAACTTCCTGATCCCCAACGCGACCCTCATCGTCGAGCTCATCGCGTTCTTGATCGTCCTCGGCTTCATCGGCCGGTACGTCCTGCCGCCCCTCAACGCGGCGCTCGACCGGCGGGCGGAGCAGATCAAGACGCAGCTCGAGGCAGCCGACGAGGCGAAAGCCGACGCGTCCAAGGCCGACGAGGACCGGCGGCACGCCCTGGAGGAGGCGCGCCAGCAGGCCCGCGAGATCGTGGCCACGGCCAACCGCACCGCGGAGCAGGCCAGGAGCGAGTCACAGGCCAATGCCCAGGCCGAGTACGACCGCATCGTGGGTAGTGCGGAGAACGAGGTGGCGCTGGCGCGCCAGCGCGCCGTCGAGGAGGCCGCGGGCCGGATGGGCGAGATCGTGCTCGACGTGGTCGAGCGCATCATCGGCCGCGAGATCAGCGCCGAGGCCCACCGCGACCTCATCGACGAGGCCGTCGAGGCGCTGCGCTCGGACGCCGCCGGCGTGGGCGCCGGCGGCACGGAGCCGCGCCCGTGAAGCCGACCCTCCAGGGGTACGCGGCCGCGGTGCTCGGGGCCGTCGACCCGGGGCAGCGGGCGACCGTCGCCTCGGAGCTGAACCAGATCGAGCGGCTGGTCCTCTCCACTCCGGCGCTACGGGCGGCCCTGACGGACACGGCGGTGACCGGTCCGGCCCGCCAAGCCGTGATGCGCGACATCCTCGAGGGGAAGGTCTCCGAGCCGGCCCGTCGCCTGGCCTCCTTCGCCACCGCCGCCGTCTCGGCGCCCGACGTGCTCTCGGCGCTGACCTGGGCCGGCCACCGGGCCCAGCGTCTGGCCGACGGTCTCAGCGAGCCCGAGCCGCCGCTCAGCCTGAGCCAGGCGCGTCTGCGGGTGGGGGGATTCGCCCAGGCGCTCTACGAGTCCATGTCCGGCCAGGAGCTCGAGGAGATGGAGGACAGCCTCTTCCGCTTCGCCCGCATCGTGCAGTCGACCCCGGCCCTGCGCACCGCCCTGAGCGACCGTGACCAGCCGCTGGAGGCCCGTCAGGGCCTGATCGGCCAGCTCCTCGGCGGCAAGGTCTCGGCGCCCACCGAGGCGCTGGTCCGCTACGCCGTGGCCGGCGGGCGGGCCCGGGACTTCGTCGGCACCTTGGACTGGTTGGTGGAGCAGACGGCCCGGGCCCGTGGGTGGCGCATCGCCCGCGTGCGTTCGGCCGCCGAGATCGACGACGTGCAGCGCGCCGCCCTCTCCGAGACCCTGTCCTCCATGGTGGGCGCACCCGTCGAGCTGCAGCTCGTGCTGGACCCGACCCTCTTGAGCGGCGCCGTGATCGAGATCGGCGACCTGCGGGTGGACGCCAGCGCCCGCGGACGCATCGACGCGCTGCGCGAGCACCTCACCGCCGGTGGGTGGGAGGACGCAGGTTTCGGTTCCCATGCGAACCGGTCAGGTGGACAAACGACAAAGGGAGCAGTGTGATGGCAGAGCTGACGATCGACGCCAGCGAGATCACGGCGGCGCTCGAGCGCCACGTCGAGGAGTACACGCCGGCTGTCGGCACCGAGCAGATCGGTCGCATCGTCGAGGTCGGCGACGGCATCGCCCGAGTGTCCGGTCTGCCCGGCGCGGCGGTGAACGAGTTGCTCGAGTTCGAGGACGGAACACTGGGCCTGGCGCTGAACCTCGACGAGGACACCATCGGCGCCGTCGTGCTGGGCGACGTCGAGAACCTCGAGGAGGAGCAGACGGTCAAGGCGACCGGGCGGATCCAGACGGTCCCGGTCGGCGACGCGCTGCTCGGTCGCGTGGTGAATGCTCTGGGCGAGCCGATCGACGGCAAGGGGCCCGTCCACAGCTCCGAGACGCGCCGGATGGAGGTGCAGGCCCCGGGCATCGTGGGCCGCCAGCCGGTGACCGAGCCGTTGCAGACCGGCATCAAGGCCATCGACGCCATGACCCCCATCGGGCGGGGCCAGCGTGAGCTGATCATCGGCGACCGCAAGACGGGCAAGACGACGGTGACGATCGACACCATCATCAACCAGGCCGGCCAGGGCGTGAAGTGCATCTACGTCGCCATCGGCCAGAAGAACTCGTCGGTGGCGAACACGGTGGCCACGCTCGAAGAGCACGGCGCCCTCGAGTACACCGTCGTGGTCGTGGCGTCAGCGGGTGAACCCGCCCCCTACAAGTACCTGGCCCCCTACGCCGGGTGCGCCATGGGCCAGCACTGGATGGAGAACGGCGAGCACGCCCTCATCGTCTACGACGACCTGTCCAAGCAGGCCGAGGCCTACCGTGCCGTGTCGCTGCTGTTGCGCCGCCCGCCGGGGCGCGAGGCCTATCCCGGCGACGTCTTCTACCTGCACTCGCGTCTGCTCGAGCGCGCCGCCAAGCTGTCGGACCAGCGCGGCGGCGGCTCGCTGACGGCGCTGCCCATCATCGAGACCAAGGCGGGCGACATCTCGGCGTACATCCCGACCAACGTGATCTCCATCACCGACGGCCAGGTCTTCCTCGAGACGGACCTGTTCAACTCGGGGATCCGCCCGGCCATCAACGTGGGGAACTCGGTGAGCCGGGTGGGGAGCGCGGCCCAGGTCAAGGCCATGAAGCAAGTGTCGGGAACCCTCAAGCTCGACCTGGCCCAGTTCCGCGAGCTCGAGGCCTTCGCCACCTTCGGCTCGGAGCTCGACAAGGTCTCCCAGGCGCAGCTCGACCGGGGCTACCGGCTGACCGAGCTGCTGAAGCAGCCGCAGAACCAGCCCGTTCCCGTGGAGGAGCAGGTGCTCGTCATCTACGCCGGCACCAAGGGCTGGACCGACGAGGTGCCGGTCTCCGAGGTGCAGCGCTTCGCACTGGAGCTGGTCGAGTACTTCAAGGGCAACCACGCCGGCGTGCTCGAGGCCATCCGGACGACCGGATCCCTGCCCGAGGGCGACGAGCTGGACAAGGGCCTCCGTTCGTTCGTCGACAGCTTCGACACGGGGAAGGTCGACTGACAGGTGGCCGGAGGCCAAGAACGGGTCCTGCGCCGGCGCATCCGCACGGTCCAGTCCACGAGGAAGATCACCAAGGCGATGGAGCTCATCGCCGCCTCGCGGATCGTGCGCGCCCAGGCGCGCATCGCCGCCAACCGTCCCTTCCGCGACGGCATGGTGCGGATCGTGCGGCAGGTGGTGGCCGAGGACCCGACCATGGCGGCCAAGATGCTCGGGACCCCCGAATCGCCCCAACGGGTCGGGATCCTCGCCATCGTGGGCGACCGCGGCCTGGCCGGCTCCTACAACTCGGGCGTCCTGCGGACCACCGAGCGCCTCGTGGCGGCGTACGGCCGCACCGGGACGGAGACGCACCTGTGGACCGTCGGCAAGAAGGCGCCGGGCTACTTCCGCTATCGCCGCATCGACGTGCGCGGCTCGTTCGTCGGCATGGCGGACCGGCCCGAGTTCGCCGACGCCCGTGACATCGCGGCTGCCGTCATGACGCCCTTCCTGGCCGGTGACCTCGACCTGGTCCAGCTCGTCTCGACGCGTTTCGTCTCGGCCGGGACCCAGAGAGTCGACGTGCGCCAGCTGCTCCCCATCCCGCTGCCCGACACCGGCGAGGCGGGTGAAGGCGCCGACATCGACGCGCTGCCAGGCGCCACCGCCACGGCCACCGCCACGGCCACCGCCGGGGGTGGTGCGGGCGGCTTCACGGAATTCGAACCGGACCCCGAGTCCCTGCTCGAGACCCTCATGCCCCAGGCGACCGAGGCGGAGATCTTCGCCGCACTCCTGGAGGGCGCGGCGTCCTTCTTCACGGCGCAGCAGCGCGCCATGGCCGCCGCCACCGACAACGCGGACGAGCTCGTCCGCAACCTGACGCGCGTCATGAACCGCGCCCGTCAGGACGCAATCACCACCGAGATCATGGAGATCGTCGGCGGGGCCGAGGCGCTCCGCCAAGCGAAGGAGGTCTGACCCATGACCAGTACCGCAACACAACAGGAGGCCACGACCGGCCGGCTCGAGGACGGGCGCGTCGTCGCCATCGCCGGTCCGGTCATCGACGTCGAGTTCCCGCCGCACGCCCTGCCCGAGATCAACCACGCCGTCGAATTCACCATCGAGCTGGACGGGACGACGAATGTGGTCACGGCCGAGGTGGCCCAACAGATCGGCGAGGGCCGTGTGCGGTGCATCTGCATGCAGCAGACCGACGGGTTGGTCCGAGGCGCCGCCGTCAAGAACCTCGGGCACGGGATCACCGTGCCGGTGGGCAACGCCGTGCTCGGCCACGTCTTCAACGTCCTGGGCAAGCCGCTCGACACCGACTCCATCGGCGAGGTCGACGACCGCTGGGAGATCCACCGCAACGCGCCGGCGTTCGACCAGCTCGAGCCGCGGGCCCAGATGTTCGAGACGGGCATCAAGGTGATCGACCTGCTCGAGCCGTACGTGCAGGGCGGCAAGATCGGCCTGTTCGGCGGCGCCGGTGTGGGCAAGACGGTGATCATCCAGGAGATGATCCACCGGGTGGCCCAGGAGCACGGTGGCGTGTCGGTCTTCGCCGGCGTGGGCGAGCGCACCCGCGAGGGCACCGACATGTGGCTCGAGATGCAGGAATCAGGGGTGATCGACAAGGCGGCCCTGGTCTACGGGCAGATGGACGAGCCCCCCGGCGTCCGGTTGCGGGTCGGGCTGGCCGCCTTGACGATGGCCGAGTACTTCCGGGACGTCCAGAACCAGGACGTGCTCCTCTTCATCGACAACATCTTCCGTTTCGTGCAGGCGGGGTCGGAGGTCTCGACCCTCCTCGGGCGCATGCCGTCGGCGGTGGGGTACCAGCCGACGCTGGCCGACGAGATGGGCGAGCTGCAGGAGCGCATCACCTCCACCAAGGGGAAGTCCATCACCTCCCTCCAGGCGGTCTACGTGCCGGCGGACGACTACACCGACCCGGCACCGTTCACGACGTTCACCCACCTCGACGCCACCACCGAGCTGTCCCGGCAGATCGCCGCGCTCGGCATCTACCCAGCGGTGGACCCGCTCGCCTCGAGCTCGAACATCCTGGCACCGGAGATCGTGGGGGAGCGTCACTACAACGTGGCCCGGCGGGTGCAGGAGATCCTCCAGCGCTACAAGGAGCTGCAGGACATCATCGCCATCCTCGGCATGGACGAGCTCTCGGAAGAGGACCGGGTGACGGTGAACCGGGCCCGCAAGGTGCAGCGGTTCCTGTCCCAGCCCTTCTTCGTGGCCGAGGTGTTCACCGGGGTCAAGGGCATCAACGTGCCGATCGACGAGACCGTCGAGTCGTTCGAGGCGCTGGCCAACGGTGATCTCGACGACATCCCCGAGCAGGCATTCCTCAACGTGGGCGGCGTCGAGTCGGTGCTCGAGAAGGCCCGCAAGCTCGAGGAGGAGGCCGGCTAGTGCCCGACGGCGTCTTCGGTGTCGAGGTGGTCACGCCCGAGGAAGCGCTGGTGGCCGGTCCGGCCACCGCGGTGATGCTG
The DNA here is from genome assembly GCA_027306605.1 of Acidimicrobiaceae bacterium. Classification (GTDB taxonomy): domain Bacteria; phylum Actinomycetota; class Acidimicrobiia; order Acidimicrobiales; family RAAP-2; genus Bog-473. The sequence goes on along the minus strand of DAHUZK010000007.1, from coordinate 821 downwards.
CGTACGTCGACCGGAGAGATGACTGTGCTCGACGGCCACACTGCGCTGGTGGGCGACGTCGTCCCCGGACTCGTGCGCGTGGAGCAACCCGAGGGCACGACGCTGCGACTGGCCGTGCACGGTGGCTTCATCCAGGTGGACACGCGGCCGGGCGCGGCCGACGACCTCGTCGAGACCGGTGAGGGCGGGCCGCTGGCGGGGATGTCGACCCGCGTCACGCTGCTGGCCGGCGTGGCCGAGCGGGCCGAGGACATCGACGTCGAGCGCGCCCGGCGGGCACAGGAGGCCGGTTCCCAGCTGGTGTCGGACCTCCAGGCCGGGCGCGGCGCGGCCGGGGACCTCGGCGACGAGGGGCCGGGCTCCGACCTGGTCCAGGCGGAGCGGGCACTGGCTCGGGCCGAGTTGCGCCTGTCGGTGGCCGCCGAGAGCGCGTAAGGGCGGAACCGGGCGGCCGGCCGCCGAGGCCGGACCGGGAGCCGGCGGCGGACGCGGCGCTCAGGCGAAGGAGATGGAGCTGAACTCCGCGAGCTTCTTCAGCGCGTGGCTCGCGTCGATCTGACGGACCGTACCGGACTTCGAACGCATGACGAGCGACTGGGTGGTGGCACCGAACTCGTGATACTGGACACCCTTGAGCAGCTCGCCGTCGGTGATGCCGGTGGCAGCGAAGAAGCAGTTGGTCCCCTGGACGAGATCGTCCGTCGTCAAGACGGCGTCGAGCGTGTACCCCGCCTCGACGGCCGCCGTCCGCTCGGACTCGTTGCGGGGGTGGAGCTTGCCCTGGATCTCGGCTCCCATGCACTTGAGGGCAGCGGCGGCGA
>DAHUZK010000081.1 GCA_027306605.1 Acidimicrobiaceae bacterium | reverse complement strand
CCTATGGTGGTGCCCCGTGAGCCGTATGGACCAGGTCTTCAAGGCCTACGACGTGCGCGGCACCGTCCCCGACCAGCTCGATGCGGACATGTGCCTCGCCATCGGGCGCGCCATGGCGCGCTTTGCCGACGCGCCCGAGATCCTCGTGGCGCGCGACATGAGAGAGTCGGGTGAGGAGCTCTCGGGCGCGTTCGCCGACGGCGTGCGGGCCGAGGGCGTCGACGTCACGGATCTCGGTCTGGCGTCGACCGACTTCTTGTACTTCGCCTCCGGCCACCTGGACGCGCCCGGAGCGATGTTCACGGCGTCCCACAACCCGGCGCAGTACAACGGCCTCAAGATGTGCCTCTCGGGCGCGCGTCCCATCGGTCGCGACACGGGCCTGGCTGACATCGCCGCCCTGGCCGACAAGCTTCTCGGTGAGAGCGTGCCCGCGCCGACGGGCGGACGGCGCACGCTCAACCTCCTGCGCGAGTGGGCGGCTCACGTGTGGTCGTTCGTCGACGTGGCTGCTCTGCGTCCCCTCACGATCGTGGCCGATACGGCCAACGGGATGGGGGGACTCGTCGTGCCGACGGTCTTCGAGGGGTTGCCGTTCTCGGTCGAGGTCCTCTTCCCCGAGCTCGACGGCACGTTTCCCAACCATCCTGCCGACCCGATCCAGCCCGAGAACCTGGTGGCGTTGAAGCAGGCCGTGCTCGATCGCGGTGCGGACATCGGTCTGGCCTTCGACGGGGACGCCGATCGCGTCTTCCTCGTCGACGAGAAGGCGGAGCCGGTGTCGGGCTCGCTCACCACGGCCCTCGTCGCAGCCTCGATGCTCACCAAGCACCCGGGCGAGACGATCCTCTACAACCTGATCTGCTCCCATGTCGTTCCCGAGGTCGTCACGGAGATGGGCGGCACGCCGGTGCGGACACAGGTGGGGCACTCCATCATCAAGAAGGTCATGGCCGAGACCGGTGCCGTCTTCGGCGGCGAGCACTCGGGGCACTACTACTACCGGGACAACTTCCGGGCGGACTCGGGCATCATCACCGCGCTCATCGTGTTGGAGCTGTTGAGCAAGAGCGACGACGCGCTCTCGGTCATGCTCGAGCCGTACAAGCGGTACGCGGACTCCGGCGAGATCAACACGGAGGTGGCCGACCCCGTCGCCACCGTCGCCGCCATCACCGACGCCGAGCGCAGCGCAGGTGCGTCGGTGGACCTGCTCGACGGGCTGACGGTCGAGCGGTCGGACTGGTGGTACAACGTGCGACCTTCGAACACCGAGCCCCTGCTCCGCCTCAACGTGGAGGCGTCGACGCCGGAGCGTTGCGCGGCCCACGTCGCCGAGGTGCAGGAGCTCATCGCCGCCCATGCCGGTGCCGGCGCCGACCCGCCCCAAGGAGCGTCCTCATGAGCCTCGACCCGTTGCTGCTCGACGTGCTGGCCTGCCCCGTCGACAAGGGCCCCTTGCTGTGGTTCGAGGACGAGGGCATTCTCTACAACCCCCGCCTGCACAAGAGCTACGCCGTGACCGACGGCGTTCCCGTGATGCTCGTGGACGAGGCAACGGACGTCGGCGACGCCGAACACGAGCGGCTGACCGTCAAGGCGGAGAAGGAGAAGGTGCGGGCGACCGGTCCGGCCGAGGGGTGAATCCCTGGGGCTACCTCGACACCAGCGGTGCCTGGGACGGGGCAGCCGCCATGCCCGAACAGCTGGAGGGAGCGCTGAGGATCGCGCAGCGGGCCGCGCAGGCATCGGATTTCGACTTGGCGGCGCCGACGGGGAACGTCGTCGCCTTCGCCCAGGGCACCGGGGCCGCCGCCTGTGAAGCCGCCGCCGCCCTGACGGCGGCGCAGCTGTCCGTGCCCTTCAGTGTCGTCCGTGACGGGCGAACGCCGAAGTTCGTCGCCGGGCACACCTTGGCCTTCGCCGTCGCGCTCCGCGGCGAAGGCGCGGAGGTGGCGGCCGTCGCGGCCGATGCCGCGCAGCGCGGCGCCCGCCTCGTGCTGGTCGGTGGCGGCGAGATCCAAGACGCGCCACGCCCTGCACTCCGGTGCAACCTCGCTGACGCCGGGTCTCCTCGCGCCCAGCTCGCCTCGGCCCTCGTGTCGCTTCTCGCCGTGCTGGCGGCCTGCGATCTGGTGCCCGACCCCGCCCCTTCTGTGGCGGCGGCAGCCGGTGCACTGGCGGGCCGGCGTGATGCCTGGCTGGTTCCCGACGCGGCGCCCGAGAGACTGGCCCGTCGTCTGGGACGGACGATCCCGCTCGTCTACGGAGCGGAAGGCGTGGGTGCCGTCGCGGCCCGCTGGTGGAAGTCGGGTGTCAACCGGAACGCCAAGGCGCCGGCCTTCGCCGGGTCGCTTCCCGCCGCCACCTACGACGAGCTGGCAGGGTGGGGACAGGGTGGTGACGTCACGCGCCAAGCCATGTCGCTGGTGCTCCTGCGCCATGCCGGCGAGCCCGAGTCGGCCGCCGGGGCCTTCGATTCCGTGCGCGCCGCCACGGACGAGGTCATGGCGAACCTGTTCGACGTGCGCGGAGAGGGCGAGGACGACCTCGCTCGCTTCTTCGACCTCGCCCTCTACGGCGAGCTCGTCTCTCTGCATCTCGCCGGACGGGAAGGTGTCGATCCCGGGCCGGCGCCGGCCGTCGAGGAGACGTTCAGCTGAGACGCTCCACGATCAGCTGAGACGCTCCACGATCAGCTGAGACGCTCCACGATCATGGCCATGCCCTGGCCGCCGCCGACGCACATGGACTCGAGACCGTACGTCTTGCCGGCGTCCTCGAGCCCGTTGAGCAGCGTTGTCATGATGCGCGCGCCGGTCTGGCCGAACGGGTGGCCCAGCGCGATTGCGCCGCCGTTGACGTTCAGCTTGTCCCAGCTGATGCCGAGGTGCTTGGCCGACGGGATGACCTGGGCCGCGAACGCCTCGTTGATCTCGACCAGGTCGATGTCGTCGATGGTCATCTTCGCCCGGGCCAGCGTCTGGCGGCAGGCTTCGATCGGCCCGAGACCCATGATCTCGGGGTTGAGCCCGGAGACACCGCTGGCCACGATGCGGGCCAGCGGTGTGATGCCGAGCTGCTTGGCCTTGGTGTCGCTCATCACGACGACCGCCGCTGCGCCGTCGTTGAGCGGGCAGGCGTTGCCCGCTGTGACCGTTCCACCCTCGCGGAAGACCGGCTGCAGGTTGGCGAGGCCCTCGAGCGTCGTGTTGGGGCGAGGGCCGTCGTCCTTCGTCACGACCGTGCCGTCGGACAGCGTGACCGGGACGATCTCGCGCTCGAAGAATCCGTTCTGCTGCGAGGCGACGGCTCGTGTCTGGGAGAGCAGGGCGAACTCGTCCATCTCCTGGCGAGAGACCTTCTCGAACTCCGCCACGTTCTCCGCTGTCTGCCCCATGGCGATGTACACGTCGGGAAGACCGGCCGGCGGATTCCAAGGCTCCGTCACCGCCGGCGCCCGCAGCTTCGTGCGCTCCTCGGCCTCCGCGAAGGCGGGGTTGTGCGGCCCTGTGTCCGACGCGCCGTTCATGTACCGGCTCACGGTCTCGACGCCGGCGGCGACGAAGACGTCACCCTCGCCGGCGCGGATGGCGTGCGCAGCCATGCGGATCGTCTGCAGGGACGAGGAGCAGTAACGGTTGACGGTGACGCCGGGCACGTCCTCGAGGCCGGCCAGGACGGCTGCAACACGGGCAACGTTGTATCCGGCCTCGCCACCGGGCTGCCCGCAGCCGAGGAGCACGTCTTCGACCTGCGCCGGGTCGAGCTGTGGCACCTTCTCGAGAACGGCACGGATCACGAGGGCGCTGAGGTCGTCGGGGCGGCACTCGACGAGCGAGCCCTTGTTGGCCCGCCCGATGGGCGTGCGGCCGGTGGCGACGATGACGGCTTCAGGCATGGTGGCAGCTCCTCGGGATCGGTCAGTCGGTCCGTTCCGGGCCGGGCGTGGCTCCGGCGCGGCACTGCAGGTTACTCGCCGGTAGATCGGGGCCGTCCTGAGCGACCGGCCGTGGCCGCCATTGGCCGTTGCGGAGGGACGCTATGTAACGTGTTCTCGCGCGCCGAGCTCGCACTGGCCGGCGACGGCATGGCGCTGACGTGGGCCGACGTGCCCGGCCACCCGGGAGGGACCGACCGATGGAGATTGCCTACACCGAGGAGCAGCAGGCGCTGAAGAGCGAGCTGCGCGCGTACTACCAGAGCCTGCTGACGCCCGAGCTCGAGCAGGAGCTCTCGACGGCGGGCGGTATCGGTCCGGTCGTCCGCAAGGTGGTGAAGCAGATGGGCACGGACGGCTGGCTCGGTATCGGCTGGCCCAAGGAGTGGGGCGGGCAGGGGCGCTCAGCCATAGAGCAGTTCATCTTCTTCGACGAGTCGATGCGCAGCGGGGCTCCCGTCCCGATGCTCACGATCAACACGGTCGGGCCGACGATCATGAACTTCGGCAGCCAGGACCAGAAGGAGTACTTCCTCCCCAAGATCCTGGCAGGTGAGATCCACTTCTGCATCGGCTACACGGAACCCAATTCGGGGACCGATCTTGCGTCCCTGACCACCCGCGCCGTGCGCGACGGGGACGAGTACGTGATCAACGGAGCCAAGATCTTCACGAGCCTCGCCGGCGACGCCGACTATGTCTGGCTGGCGACGCGGACCGATCCGGATGCGCCCAAGCACAAGGGCATCTCCCTCTTCCTGGTACCGATGGACACACCCGGGATCCGGGTGGTGCCGATGAAGCTGCTCGGGGACCACAACATCAACTACACCTTCTACGAGGACGTGCGCGTGCCGGCGACGGCGCTCGTCGGCGGCGAGAACCAGGGATGGAACCTCATCACGAACCAGCTCAACCACGAGCGGGTCACCCTGTGCGCTCCCGGGATCATCGAGCGGGTGCTCGGAGACGTGCGGGCCTGGGCGCAGTCGACGAAGCTGCCCGACGGCCGGCGGGTGGTCGATCAGGAGTGGGTGCAAGAGCACCTGGCCCGGGTGCATGCCGAGCTCGAGTTCCTCCGGCTCATCAACTGGAAGGTGGCGTGGCAGGCGACGCAGGGCCACCTCGACGTCGCCGACGCGTCGAGCATCAAGGTCTTCGGTACGGAGTTCTATCTCCGGGCCTTCCGCCTCCTCATGGAGATACTCGGGCAGGCGGGCTACCTCACCCGCGGATCACCGTCGGCGGTCGTCGCCGGCCGGCTCGAGATGTACGCCCGTTCGATGATCATCCTGACCTTCGGTGGCGGCACCAACGAGATCCAACGTGACCTCATCGCGATCTTCGGCCTCGGCATGCCGCGGTCACTGCGCTGAGCCCGGCCGGACCAGAGGAGACACAATGGATTTCAACTTCAGCGAAGAGCAAGAGGCCGTGCGCCAGCTGGCCGGGCAGATCTTCGGCGAGCGCGCCACGCACGAGCGGCTCAAGGCGCTCGAGGCGGAGGCGGGCCCCGAGGGCCCGATCGACCGTGACCTGTGGCGCGAGCTGGCCAACGCCGGCCTGCTCGGCATCCACCTGGGGGAGGACGTCGGAGGAGCCGGACTCGACTTCGAGGCCGCATGCCTGGTGATCGAGGCGGCAGGGCGCACAGCCGCCTATGTGCCCCTGGTCGAGACGATGGTCTACGGCGCCGTCCCCATCGAGCGCTTCGGCACCGACGCCCAGCGCAAGACCTGGCTGACCGGCGTCGCCGGCGGCGAGACCGTGCTCACCGCCGCCATGGCCGAGTTGGTCGGCGAGGTCATCGTGCCGGGCGGGACGGAGCCGGCCACGACCGCAACCGCGCTGGGAGACGGATCATGGGTGTTGTCGGGGACCAAAGCCTGTGTCCCCGCCGCGCTGGTCGCCGACGCCGTCTTGGTGCCGGCCACCCGCGCGACGAGCGGCGGAGAGGGAGCCGGCGTGGGGGTCTTCATCGTCGACCGTGATGCGTCCGGGCTCACGCTGATCCCGCAGACGACGACCACCGGCAGGACGGAGGCCATCATCGAGCTCGACGGGGTCACCGTGGCGGGGGACCGGCTCCTGGGCGACGCCCAGGACGGCGCCGCCGTGGTGACGTGCATCACCGAGTTCGCCACTGCGGCCCTGTGCGTCCAGGAGTCCGGCGCCTGCGCCGCCGCCCTCGACCTGACGGCGGAGTACACCAAGACACGGGTGCAGTTCGAGAAGCCGATCGCCACCTTCCAGGCGGTCGGGCAGCGGGCGGCGGATGCCTACGTCGACACCGAGGCCATCCGGCTCACGGCATGGCAGGCCGCGTCACGGCTGGCGGCCGGTCTCCCCGCCGCGGCGGAGGTCGCCGTGGCCAAGTACTGGGCGGCCGAGGGAGGCCAGCGGGTCGTGCACGCGGCATCGCACCTGCACGGTGGGGTGGGTGTCGACCGTGACTACCCGCTGCACCGGTTCTTCCTTCTGACCGAGCAGATCGAGTTCACCCTCGGGGGGGCGCACGAGAGCCTGCGCCGCTTGGGCAAGCTCCTGGCCGACGAGCCGGTCTAGACAAGCGTCGAGACCACCCGCACCGGGCGAGACCTCGACCCGATGCCCCCGACCCGATGCATCTCCGGGCCTCCTGGCCGGGACGGCGGACGGGGGGGGGGTGCTACGTCTTGGCGTTCGCCAGACCGAGGCCGTAGCCGGCCAGGAACAAGCCGGCATCGCCGTGGCGGGGGTAGCCGTTGGCGAGACGGTGGAAAGCCCGTGAGTGGTCGGGATGGGTCAGGTGCGCCAGCTCGTGCACCAACACGGAGTCGAGGACCCACTCGGGAACGGCACGGAGCCGGTGCGAGACCCGGATGTCCCCCGAGTAGAAGGAACACGAACCCCACCGCGCCGTCTGGTTCGTCACCCAGCGGACGGACGCCGGACGCGCACCGATCAGCCAACGCTCGCTCAGCATGATGGCGCGCGCCATGAGCGCCGCATCGTCCAGGGGCTGGTGGCACTGGCGTGAGAGGAGCCGTTCGACCAGCCAGTCGACGGTCGTCTGGCGCGACTCGAGGTCGAGATGGGCCGGAACCGAGACCACGATGCGTCCGCCGTCCCAACGCGCCTCGGAGGTCTTCTTGCGCCGTGTGCTGACGCGCACCTCGACTTCGGGTCTCGTCTCGGGACGCGTCGGGGAGACGGTCTGGAACCCGGCCGGGCCGCCGCCGGGCCGAGCCCGGACCTCGTCGGGGCCACACGTCTCGACCGGAGCCGGCGGCCGCGGGGGACCCGGTCGCGAGCCGTGCTCGGCACCGGGCCCCGGGTCGTCGCACAGGTCGAACAGCGTCATGGAGCGGATTGTTGCGCATGGCGGTGACGTGCAAACGAATCCCTGGTCAGCATCCCTGCATCGGGGAATGCAGGCATTTACGATCTGGCGGCCCGCCGGAGTGCGGGCGGATCGGGAGGGGTGGCCCATGACAGCGCTTCTGCTCGTCTCCGGAGCGGAGACCGGGATCCTCGCCGTCGTCTACGTCGCCGTCGTGGTCTTCGAGATCGCGGCGCTGTGGCAGGTCTTCGTGAAGGCCGGCGAGGCGGGATGGAAGGCCATCATCCCGATCTGGAACCTGCTGATCCTCTTGAAGGTCGTCGGGCGACACCGGTGGTGGATCATCGTGTTCATCATCCCGATCGTCAACGTCATCGTGTGGCTCATCGTGGCCATCGACCTGGCGAAGTCCTACGGCAAGGGTGTCGGCTTCGGCCTCGGGTTGTTCTTCTTCCAATTCATCTTCGTGCCCATCCTGGGCTTCGGATCGGCGCGCTACGCCGGCCCGGCGGCCGGAGGGCCGCGCGCCATCGAGCTCTAGCCGAGCACCAGCTCTGCCATGGTGCGCAAGGTGGCCACGTCGCCGTTGACGAGCATGGTCGTGGCCCGCGAGGCCCGCCAGGCCTCGAGGTCGTCACGGATCTTCTCGACGGGGCCGACCAGCGCGATGTCCTCGACCATGGCGGTCGGGACGGCTGCTGCCGCGTCCTCCTTGCGCCCGTCGAGGTAGGCGTCCTGGATCTTGTGCGCCGCCTCCTCGTACCCCATGCGCGCGAACACGTCGAAGTGGAAGTTCATCTCCTTGGCCCCCATGCCCCCGACGTAGAGCGCCAGGTAGGGGCGGAACCCGTCGGCCGCGGCGTCGACGTCGTCGGCGATCACCGTCGGCGCGAAGGCGAGGACTTCGAAGTCTTCCGCGCTGCGCCGTGCGCCGGGTCGGGCGAACCCCTCGTCGAGCGAGGCCTCGAAGGACGACATCGCCCTGGGCGAGAAGAAGATCGGGAACCAGCCGTCGGCGATCTCGGCGGCCAGCGCGATGTTCTTCGGTCCCTCGGCACCCAGAATGATCGGCACGTCGGCCCGGAGCGGGTGCACGATGGGCTTGAGCGGCTTTCCCAACCCGGTACCGCCGGGATACGGCAGCGGGTAGTGCTTGCCCTCGTTGGTCACCGGCGCCTGGCGGGCGAGGACCTGGCGCACGATGTCGACGTACTCGCGGGTGCGGGCCAGCGGGGCGGGGAAGGGCTGGCCGTACCAACCCTCGACGACCTGGGGACCGGAGACGCCGAGGCCGAGCACGAAGCGCCCGCCCGAGAGGTGGTCGAGGGTGAGGGCCGCCATCGCCATGGCCGTGGGCGTGCGCGCCGAGAGCTGGCACAGCGAGGTCCCCAGGCGGACGTTCTCGGTGCGGGATCCCCACCACGCCAAGGGGGTCAAGGCGTCGGAACCATACGATTCGGCCGTCCACACCGAGTCGTAGCCGAGGCGGTCGGCTTCGGTCACCAGCTCGAGTGCGTTGGGCGGCGGGCCTGCGCCCCAATAGCCGAGCTGCAGCCCGATCTTCATCTGCTTCACCATTCGCTCCTCTTCACCATTCGCTCCTCTCGTGTAACTCCGAGGTCCCGGAGCGGGGGTCCGAGGTCCCGGAGCGAGGGCCTCAGACCTTCTGGACGAAATGCTCGGCGAACCAGCGCACCGCTCCCAGCCGGGCCCCGAGGGCCTCGTCCCCGGGGGTGCCGGGCTTGACGTCGACGAACATCCAGGGTGCGCAGACGAAGTCGGTCACGCCGGCGTCGGCGAAGCGCCGGTACAGGTCGAGGTCGGGCCGCTCGTTGAGCGACAGGTAGATGCTGAACTCCTCCTCGTGGTCCCGGCCGGCCTTCTCCAGAGCCACGTGGAGGTCGGCCAGGCGCGCCCAGGCCTCTTCCTCGCCGTAGGCGCCGGCGGCGATCCACCCGTCGCAGAGCGCGGCGGTGCGACGCAGCGCGGCGGGCGAGTGCCCCCCGCCGATGATCGGGACCGGGGCGCTCGGATGTGGCTCGATCTGGCACTCCGGCACGTCGTAGTACGTGCCGTGGTGCTCGACCCAGCCACCCTGCCAGAGGCTGCGCAGCGCCACGATCATCTCGTCGAGGCGCTTGCCGCGCGAGGCGAAGTCCTGACCCGTCTGATCGAACTCCTCTTTGCACCAGCCGACACCGACGCCGAGGCGGACCCGGTTGCCCGAGAGGACGGCGGTGGTGCCCACGGACTTGGCCACGGTCATCAGATCGCGCACCGGTGCGACGTAGACGCCCGTGGTGAAGAGCAGGTTCTCCGTGGCGCCGGCCAGCGCCGCGATCACGCACATCGGATCCGGCCAGGCCGTCTCCTTCTCCCAGCTCGGTGCGCCGTCGTCGCGCTTGGAGTAGGTGTAGCGCGAGGCGAGCGAGCGCGGGTTGAAGAGGTGGTCCGAGACGTACATCCCGCCATAGCCCAGGTCGTCACAGGCGCGCGCCAGGGGCAAGACCTGAGGGGTGGGAAGGAAGGCGACGGACTGGTGGAAGCGGATGGGGCGATCGGCCATGGCGGCGGCCTCAGCGCGCTCGGGCGGGCAACGGTGTCCCCCCGACCGGCTTCGAGGGCGAGAAGGCGACCGGGACGTGCTTGGTCCCGTTGATGAAGTTGGACTGGAGCCGCTGGACCTCGCCGTCGAGCCGGATGTCGGGCATCCGCTCGAGCACGCGGTCGAACATGACCATGATCTCCATCCGGGCCAGGTTGGCGCCGAGACAGAAGTGCGGACCGCCTCCACCGAAGGCGATGTGGTTGTTGGGCGAACGGGTGATGTCGAAATTGTCCGGATCGTCGAACGCCTCTTCGTCCCGGTTGGCCGAGGTGTGCCAGAAGACGATCTTGTCGCCCTCCTCGATCTGCTGGCCCCGGAGCTCCATGTCGGCGGTGGCGGTACGCCGGAAGTGCATGACCGGCGTCACGTAGCGCAGCATCTCCTCGACGGCGCCCGGCAACAGCGAGCGGTCGTTGCGCAGCAGCTCCCACTGCTCGGGGTGGTCGAAGAACGCCGTCATGGCCCCCGACATGAGGTTCCGGGTCGTCTCGTTGCCCGCCACGATCAAGAGCAGGAAGAAGAGATCGAGCTCGAGCTCGTTCAGCTTCTCGCCTTCGACCTCGGCGTCGATCAGCACCGACACGAGATCCTGCCTGGGCGACAGGCGCCGCTGTGCGGCGAGCTCCTCGGCATAGCTGTACACCTGCACGGCGGCCTCGCCCGGTTCGGCGTCGGCCACCTGGTACTCGGGGTCCTCGGCGCCGATCATCTGGTTCGACCAGTCGAAGACCATGCGACGGTCCTCCTGGGGCACACCGAGCAGCTCGGCGATCACGAGCAGCGGCAGCTCGGCGGCCATCTCCTCGACGAAGTCGGCCGTGCCCCGCTCGCACACGGCGTCGATGATGCCGTCGGCGTACCCGACGATCTGCTGCTCGAGGTCGCGCACCATCTTGGGCGTGAACCCCTTGTTGACCAAGCGGCGATAGCGCGTGTGCATCGTCGGGTCCATGTTCACCATCATCAGCTGCTGCTGCGCCAGCTGCTCGTCGTCCATCTCGTGGAAGAGCGAGCCCCGGCGCGCCGAGGAGAAGTGCTCCCAGTCACGGTTGACCTGGACGCAGTCGTCGTAACGGGTGACGGCCCAGAAGCCGCCCCGCGGCGCCGTCTCCTCGGGATGCCAGTAGACGGGCGCCTCCCGTCTCAGTTGGGCGAACCACTCGTGAGGCACACCCGCCACGAAGTTGCGGCCGTCGACGAGGTCGATCTCCTCGAGGCTCACGAGCCCCCCTTTCGGACATTCCCCACCCCAGCGGGGTTCAGCCAGGTCTTTCGCGCACGTTTCTAGAACGCGTGTCAGTCGATCATAGGCACGGGCGCCGGGGGTCCCACGGCGAAGAGGGCGCCCGGCGCGCCGGCGCCGTCCCCACCAGGAGGATCCCACCCGGGACCGGCGAAACGAGAACGTGTTACATTTTTGCGGCGCGGCCTTGACCTGCAGGGACCGCGGCGAGCACGCGAGGCTGCCCCACGATGTTCCTCGAAGAGAGCCCCACCCAACAGCAGCTGCGCGCCGAATTGCGCCACTACTACGGCGAGCTGCTGACCGAGGAGGTGCGGGCCGGGCTGGCGGCGGGCGGCGAGGGCGGCGAGGCCTGGACCCAGGTCGTGCGCCAGATCGGCAAGGACGGATGGCTCGGCATCGGCTGGCCGACCGAGTTCGGCGGGCAGGGCCGCCCGGCGACGGACCAATTCATCTTCTTCGACGAGACGCGCCGGGCCGGTGCGCCGTTCCCGTTCGTCACCATCAACACGGTCGGCCCGACCATCATGCGCTACGGCACGGAGGAGCAGAAGTCCTTCTTCCTCCCCAAGATCCTCGCCGGAGAACTGAATTTCGCCATCGGCTACACCGAACCCGGGGCGGGCACCGACCTGGCGTCGTTGCGCACGCGGGCCGTGCGGGACGGCGACGAGTACGTCGTCGACGGAGCGAAGATCTTCACCTCGGGCGCGGACCAGGCGGACTACATCTGGCTGGCCGTGCGCACCGATCCCGACGTCCCCAAGCACAAGGGCATCTCGATCCTGTGCGTCCCCACCACCTCGCCCGGCTTCGAGTGGTCGATCATCAACACCGTCGGCGGGCTGACGACGACGCAGACGTTCTACGACAACGTGCGCGTCCCGGTGGGCAACCGGGTGGGGGAGGAGAACGAGGGCTGGCGCATGATCACGACCCAGCTCAACCACGAGCGCGTCGGGCTGGCGGCGTGGAGCGGATTGGCCATCTCGCTCTTCGAGGACGTCGTGGCATGGGCGGCGGAGCAGCCCACCGACGACGGGCGGGCTCTCGTGGAGCAGGCCTGGGTGCAGATGGACCTGGCCAGGTGCCACGCCGAGCTGGAGGCGATGTGGCTGCTGAACTGGCGCATGGCGGTGCACGTCGCCGACGGCGAGCTGACGGGGGCCGAGTCGTCGTCGATCAAGGTCTTCGGGACCGAGCGCATCATCGAGGTGACGCGCCTGCTGCTCGGCGTGCTGGGGGCGGCCGGGTATCTCGTGCCCGGCTCCCCGGGGGCCGTGCTGCGCGGTCGGGTGGAGGCCACCGGCCGGCAAGCGCAGATCAACACGTTCGGCGGGGGAGTGAACGAGGTGCAGCGCGAGATCGTGGCGACGGCCGGTCTCGGCATGACGCGGGGGTCGCGGTGAGCCCGGGCTCGGGGGAGCGCTTCGAGGAGTTGGCGCCGTTCCCCGACCACGGCGCGGAGCTGGCCGCTCTGGTCGGACAGTCCTCGGGCTCGCCGAACCTGTCGCCCGACGCCGTGAACCTGCCGATGATCCGGCACTGGGTCGAGGCCATGGGCGATCACAACCCGGTGTACGTCTCGGACCTCGCCGCGGGCGCGGCGGGGTTCGACCGGCTGTACGCGCCGCCGACCATGCTCCAGGCCTGGATCATGCGAGGCCTGCGCGCCTCGCTGCTCGTCGAGGAGGCGCGGGCCGCCGGGGCCGAGCAGGGGACCGGTCCCAACGACGTCATGATGGGCCTCCTCGACGACGAGGGGCTGACCTCGGTGGTGGCCACCAACTGCGAGCAGCACTACGACCGGCCCCTGGTGGTGGGTGACCGGCTGCTGGTGCGGTCGGCCATCGAGTCCATCTCGGACCCGAAGCGGACCGCGCTGGGCACGGGCCGGTTCGTCACCACCCGCATGGACTACGTCGCCGTCCCCGACGGCGACGTACCGACGGCGGAAGAGGTCACGCCGGAGCTCGAGCGCAGGTTGTTCGAGGCCGGGGAGCACGTCGCCACCATGCGCTTCCGCATCCTGAAGTTCCTGCCACCGGACCGTGCACCGGCGCGGCCGCCGCGGCCGAGACCGGCGCTGACGCAGGACAACGCCTTCTGGTTCGACGGCGCACGGGCGCACCGCCTGCTCATCCAGCGCTGCGCGTCGTGCGGCACGCTGCGCCATCCGCCGCTGCCCGCCTGCGGCGCCTGCGGATCGCTCGAGTGGGACACGGTGGAGTCGTCGGGGCGCGGCACGCTCTACAGCTACGTGGTCGTGCACTACCCGCAGATCGCCTCCTTCGAGTACCCGCTCCCGATCGGGCTGGTCGAGCTGGAGGAGGGGACACGGGTGGTGGCGAACCTGGCCGGAGTGGAGAGCGAAGAGATCGTCGTGGGGATGGCGGTGCGCGCCGAGTTCGTGGACTGTGACGACGAGCTGTCGTTGCCGGTCTTCGTGCCGGAGAAGGAGGGTGCCTGATGGATTTCAGCCTCACGGAGGAGCAGCTGGCCGTCTCCGAAGTGGCGTCGGGCATCTTCGCCGGGATGACGGACCCGGGACGTATCGCCGAGGTCGAGCTCGGCGAGGACCGTTTCGACCGTGACCTGTGGCGCGGCCTCGCCCGAGCCGACCTGCTGGGCCTGGCGGTGCCCGAGCCGTTCGGGGGTGCGGGTTACGGACTCGTGGAGCTCGGCCTCCTGCTCGAGTCCCAGGGAACCGCGGTGGCGCCCGTGCCCCTGTGGGCCACCCTCGTCCTGGGCGCGCTGCCGATCGCCCGCTTCGGGTCGGAGGCCCAGCAGCGCCGCTGGCTTCCCGGGGTGGTGTCGGGCGACGTCCTCCTCACGGCCTCGCTGTCGGGTTGCGCCTCGAGTCCCACGTCCCGGCCGGCAGTGCGGGCGATCGCCGGCGCCGCCGGCGGCTGGGTGCTCGAGGGCACCGAGCTGGCCGTGCCGCAGGCCCACCTGGCCGCGCGCATCGTGGTGCCGGCGCTCAGCCCCGACGGCGTGCTGTTGGCACTGGTCGATCCGCGGGCACCCGGCGCGACCCTCGAGCGTGCGGTCACCACCAACCGCGAGATCCATCCGCACCTGCACCTCTCGGGTCTGGCGCTGGCGGCCGAGGACGTGCTGGCGGGTCCCGGACCGGCGGAGGCCGGACGGGATGCACTCGAGGCGTTGGTGACCGCGGCGACGATCGGCCTGTGTGCGCTCCAGGTCGGCGTGTGCGAGGCGGCGCTGGCCAGGACGGCGGACTACCTGAACACGCGCCACCAGTTCGGGCGGCCACTGAGCACCTTCCAGGGCACCATGCTCAAGGCGGCGGACGCGGCGATCGACATCGAGGCCATGCGCGTCACCTGGCAGAACGCAGCCTGGCGCTTCGACTCCGGCCGTGCGTCGTCCGACGCCGCCCGCGTGGCCAAGTGGCAGGCATCCGAACGCGGGCAGCGGGCGGTCCACACGACACAGCACCTGCACGGCGGGATGGGTGCCGACATCACCTATCCGATCCATCGCTATTTCCTCTGGGGCAAGCAGATCGAGCTGCTCCTCGGAGGTCCGAGCGCGCAACTGGCTCGTCTCGGGAGCGACATCGCGGCCCGGGCAACGGCGCAGGTGGGGCGATGAGCCTCACGAGCCTCACCTACGACGAGGTGTCGGTCGGCGACGCGCTGCCGACGCTGGTGCTGCCGATCACGCGCACCTTGGTCGTGTCGGGCGCCATCGCCAGCCGCGACTACCAGGACGTGCACCATGACCACGTCCTGGCGCAGGCGCGCGGCTCCAAGGACATCTTCATGAACATCCTGACGACCAACGGGCTGGTCGGGCGCTACGTGACCGACTGGTCGGGTCCGCGCAGCCTGATCCGTGACGTGAAGATCAGGCTGGGCGCGCCGAACTACCCCGACGACACCATGACGTTCACCGGGTCCGTCACGGAGAAAGGTCCGCTGGCGGACGACGGCCGGAGCGGAACGGTGACCGTCGGCATCAGGGGTGCCAACGGACTCGGCGACCACGTCACCGGCACGGTCGAGGTGGTCCTGCCGGCGGGGGAGGCATCATGACGGCGACGCACAGCTTCGCCGGAAAGGTCGCCATCGCCGGCATCGGCGCCACCGAGTTCTCCAAGGATTCGGGGCGTTCCGAGCTGCGGCTGGCGGTCGAGGCGGTCGCCGCGGCGTTGAAGGACGCCGGGATCGCCCCGCACGAGGTGCAGGGCACGGTGACGTTCAGCGCGGACACGAACCCCGACATCGACATCGCACGGAGCCTGGGCATCGGCGATCTCACGTTCTTCAGCCGCATCCACTACGGCGGCGGGGCGGCGTGCGCCACGATCCAGCAGGCGGCTCTCGCCGTGTCGTCGGGTGTGGCCGATGTCGTCGTGTGCTACCGCGCCTTCAACGAACGGTCCGGCAGCCGCTTCGGCACCGGTGTGCAGGGTCGGCCCCCGACGCCCAACGCCGAGAACGCGCACATGGCGTCGTACCTCCCGGTCGGGCTGCTCACTCCGGCCTCGTGGGTGGCGATGGCCGCGCAGCGCTATCTCCACGTCACCGGGGCCACCAGCGAAGACCTGGGCCGGGTGGCGGTGGCGGACCGCAAGCACGCCGCCACGAACCCGAAAGCCTGGTTCTACGAGAAGCCGATCACCCTCGAAGAGCACCAGGCGAGCCGCTGGATCGTCGAGCCGCTCCACCTCCTCGACTGCTGCCAGGAGACCGACGGCGGGCAGGCGCTCGTCGTCACCTCGCTCGAGCGCGCACGCGACCTCCCGACGACGCCCGTCGTGGTGCGCGCCGCCGCCCAGGGCTCCGGCGCCGGGCAGGACATGATGACCAGCTACTACCGGGACGACCTGCTCGGCCTGCCCGAGATGGCGGTGGTGGCGCGCCAGCTCTGGGACACGTCCGGACTGGGCCCCGACGACATGCAGGCGGCCATCCTCTACGACCACTTCACGCCCTACGTGCTCTACCAACTCGAGGAGCTCGGCTTCTGTGGCCGGGGCGAGGCGAAGGACTTCGTGCGCAACGGGCGGCTCGAGCTCGGGGGCTCGCTGCCCATGAACACCCACGGTGGCCAGCTCGGCGAGGCATACCTGCACGGGATGAACGGGATCGCCGAGGGCGTCCGGCTCGTCCGCGGCACCTCGGTCAACCAGGTGCCCGGCGTCGAGCACGTGGTGGTCACCGCCGGGACCGGCGTCCCGACGAGCGGACTGGTCCTCGGGGTGGACCGCTAGGGGCCCGGGAGAAGTCAGAGGGGCCGGTCGGCCACGGCCCTTTCGAGGGCAGCGGCCTCGTCGGGCCGGAGCGGCACGTAGACGCCGCCCCGCTCGCGTTGCCACAGGACGGGCTCGCTGCAATTCCAGCGCTCGGTGCGCAGCGCCCGCTTGAGCACCTTGTTGGTCGCGGTGATCGGGAGCTCGTTCGTCAGGCGCACGAACCGGGGCGCCCACTTGGTGCCCAGGTCGGTCTGGGCCGCCAAGAAGTCCGTGAGCTCGGTCCCCTGCAGGCTCTCCACACCCGGTCGGAGCTGCAGCGCGGCCATGACCTGGTCACCCACCGAGGGATCGGGCACGGCATAGACGGCGGCCAGCACGACGTCGGGGTGTCGCGAGAGGATCCGTTCGATGGGCGCCGACGCGAAGTTCTCCCCGTCGACACGCAACCAGTCGTGGTCGCGTCCGGCGAAGTAGAAGAAACCGGCCTGGTCGCGGTAGGCCAGGTCCCCCGTCCAGTACCAACCCTCGCGCAGGCGCGCCCGCTCGGCGTCGTCGTTGCGCCAGTAGCCCTCGAACCCCGCACCACCTCCCTTCGACACGAGCTCGCCGATGGCCTCTTCCGCATTGAGGAGCCGGCCGTGCCCGTCGAACCGTGCGGGCGGGCACTCCGTCCCCGTCTCGGGATCGAGCACCACGGTGCCCTCGGGGGCCCGGCCCAGCGCGCCCGGGGGCGTGTCCGGGGTCCGCTGTACGGTGGCGCCCCCCTCGGTCGACCCGTAGGAGTCGGTGACCATCACCCCGAAACGCTCGGCGAACCGGGCCACGTCGTCGGCCGATCCCTCGTTGCCGAAGGCACGCACCAGTGGATTGTCGGCGTCGTCGGGCTGCTCGGGCGTCGCCAGGATGTACGACAGGGGCTTGCCGACGTAGTTGAAGTACGTGGCGCCGGCGGCGCGGACGTCGGGCAGGAACCCCGAGGCCGAGAACCGCCCGGTGGCGGGCAGGGCCACGGTGGAGCCGGCCATGAGCGCAGGGCCCCAGCCGGCCATCAAGGCGTTGGAGTGGAAGAGGGGCATGGCGACGTAGCACACGTCCTCGGCGGTCAGCGCGTACATCTGGGCCACGATGGCGCCGATCCGGGCCAGGCGTCCCTGGCTGCACAGGCACGCCTTGGGGGCGCCGGAGGTGCCCGACGTGAACAGGAGGTACCCGAGCGAGGCGGGTGTCACGGACGGGTCGAGGACCCCGGCCGGCGTGGCGTCGGCGTGCGTCTCGAGCTCGCGCCCTGCGGCGTCGGTGTCCAACACGAGCACCCGCGTGTTGCGTGAGGTGACGGTGCCGAGAACGCCGCCCAGGCGCGCGCCCTCGAGGAGGGGCAGGGAAGCGGAGTCGGTGACGAGGAACTGGCACTCGGTGTGGGTGAGGTCGCGGACGAGCTCGTCGCCGCGGTGGGTCGGATTGGCCCCGACGACGACCGCGCCGGCCAGGGCAGCAGCCTGCAGCCAGAAGACGTATTCGGGCACGTTGTCCAGCAGCACGGCGACGTGGAACGGGCCGTCCGTGCGCCGGGCCCGCAACCACGAGGCGCGAGCGGCGGCGCGGGCTGCCACCTCGGCATGGCTGAGCCGGGTGTCCCCGGCGACGAGGCCGAGCCGCCCATCGGCCGCCCTGGCCAGGACGCCGGCGGCGATGGTCTCGTCGGGCGCCGGGGTCGCCGGGGTCGCCGGGGTCGCCGGGCCTCCTCGTGCCGCCGCCTCATCGTCCGCTGGGTTCATCACAGCTCCATACGTCTCTGACCAGGGAGGTAACCCCCATTATTGGAACACGTTGCACTTTATCCCCGCGCCGTGTTACGGTCGCACGAACGCCGCCGGAACGGCCCGCGGCACCGTAGACGAGGACGGATCCCCATGGAATTCGGCATCTTCAACGCCGCATGCGTGCTGCCCCGCTACGTCGAGCGGCACGGCGCCTCGGCCGAGCACGACCGCATCATGGACGAGGTCGCCTTCATCGAGGCCGCGGACCGAGCCGGGTTCAAGTACACCTGGGCGTCGGAGCACCACTTCCTCACGGAGTACTCGCACCTCTCGGCGTCCGAGTCGTTCCTCGCCTTCGTGGCGGCCCGGACCAAGAACATCCACATCGGCTCGGGCATCTTCAACATCACACCGCCGGTGAACCATCCGGCCCGCATCGCCGAGAGGGTGGCCATGCTCGACCACCTCTCCGAGGGCCGATTCGAGTTCGGCACCGGGCGAGGATCGTCGACGACGGAACAGCGTGGCTTCGGCATCGAGGAATCCGAGCTCACCCGCGAGATGGTGGCCGAGACCCTGCCCCAGATCGTTCGGATGTGGAGGGACGAGGAGTACAGCTACGACGGCCGGTTCTTCTCCATGCCCCGGCGCAACGTGCTGCCCAAGCCGTACGCCGAGCCGCACCCGGCCATCTGGATGGCCGCGGGCAGCCCCGGCACCTTCGACCTCGCCGCCGAGTTGGGCGTGGGGGTGCTCTGCTTCGGCTTCTCGACGCCGGACCAGCTGACCCCCTTGGTGGCGCGCTACAAGGAGAAGATCGAGGACTGCACCGACCCCGTGGGTGGCTTCGTGAACAACAACGTGATGATCACGACGCAGATGATCTGCATGGAGGACGGCGCCAAGGCCCGCAAGACGTTCCTGGAGGCGGACTCCAACTACCACCTGAGCCTGGTGTTCCGCTATCTCGACACCTTCCCGCGGCCGCCCGGCATCCCCGAGTGGCCCGAGATCATCCCGGCCATGGACGCCGCCACCCTCGATGCCGCCATCGCGGCCGGTGTCACCGCCGTCGGGACCCCCGACGAGGTGGCGAAGGCCGTCGAGAGCTACGCCGCCACGGGCGCCGACCAGCTCTCCTTCGGCATGCTGTCGACCTCCATGGAGATCGAGCTGTGCCAGGAGGCGGTGGAGACGTTCGGCAAGCACGTGCTCAAGGACTTCGACAAGGATCCCGAGCACTCGACGACCAAGCAGCGCCTGGCCGCCGGCGGCTCCTGAACGCCGGCCTGCTCGCCGTCCTACAGGCGAAGGTCGCCGGCACCGAGCCTGCGGTCGATCTCCTCTGCCACTTCGTCCGGAGCCAGCGTCCCGATATCGATGCGGTGCCGCTCGGGCACCCCGTGCCGCTCGAATTGGGACCACAGGTCGTCGACGACCTCGGCGTCGTGGAGCGCGCCGGCGTGGCGGGGGTCCTCCCGACGGTCCTGGACGCGCCGCTGGACGACGGCGATCGGAGCACGGAGCACGGCGTAGTCGAGCTCGACCCGCTGCGGTGCACAGGCCTCGGCGAACAGGTCGAGCATGAAGGGGTAGACAATGCCCTCGGCCACGGTGAAGTAGCCGCCCCCGGCGAACGCGGCGACCGCTGCCGCGGCGGCCCCGAGCACGATCCGGTTCTGCCGGTGCGCCTCCTCCCGCCAGGGCGCGATCGCGCCGCGGCGGAGCCTGGCGAAGAACCAGTCGAGGTCGAGGCAGGCGGAAGGCTCGTGGCGGTCGGCCAGCAGCGGAGCGACCGTCGTCTTGCCGCTGCCCGGCGAGCCGGTCAGGAGGAGCAGTCTTCTAACCGGCCCTGGGTCCCGAGATCGCCACCACGGGCTGGTTGAGCCGTGCGCCGCCCTCGGAACCCCCGAATCCGGCATCTCCGTAATTGAAGATGCCGCCGTCGGACGCCACGATCCAGTAGCCACGCCCGTCGGGCGTGGCCGCCATGCCCACGGCAGGCCGGTTGAGGGGCACGGAGCCGGCCGACCCGTAGAAGCCGGCGTCGCCGAAGTCGAAGATGCCGCCGTCGGAGGCGACCAGCCAGTAGCCGAGGCCGTCCGGGGTGGCGGCCACCCCCACGACCGGCCTGTTGAGGGGCCTGCCGCCCATGGAACCGTAGAACCTGGTGTTGCCGAAGGAGAAGATGCCGCCGTCGGAGGCGACCAGCCAGTAGCCGAGTCCCCCCGGTGCGGGCGCCATGCCGACGACCGGGCGGTTGAGGTGCAGCCCACCGGTCGATCCGAAGAAGCGGGCGTCACCGAAGCTGAAGATCCCCCCGTCGGAGGCCACCAGCCAGTACCCGTCGCCGTCGGGCGTGGCCGCCATGCCGACGATCGGCGCGTTGAGGCGCTGTCCGCCCATCGATCCGAAGAACCCGGCGTCGCCGAAGTTGAAGATCCCCCCGTCGGAGGCCACCAGCCAGTACCCGTTCCCCGACGGCGTCGGCGCCATGCCGACGACGGGACGGTTGAGGTGCAGGCCGCCGGTCGACCCGAAGAACCCGGCATTGCCGAAATTGAAGATGCCGCCGTCCGCCGCCGCCATCCAGTAGGAGGAGTTCGGGGGCGCGGCCGGTGGCGGGGAGGGCGGGCCGGGGAGCCCGGCCGAGCCCGAGAAGGCGACGACCTGCTGGCTGGTGGGCGCCAGCAGGAGGCCGTCTCCCACCGCCGGCGTCGGGAAGTGGTTGGCCTCGGCACCGATGGCGAACTGGCCGGCCACGGCGCCGGTGGACGGGTGGATCTGGAAGAGGGTGCTGCCGCCGATCGACCACAGGTAGCCGCCGGCCATGATCGGCGGCCCGGAGCTGCCGCTCGGCGTCTGCCACAGCACGCTCGGCGTCGGGTTCGTCTGGATCGCCTCGATGCCCGAGCCGCACGGGATGTAGACGACGGTTCCCACGACGGCGTGGCCACCGTCGGAGTCGGTGGAACCACAGGCCGCTGCCGTCGGCACACTGGGGCCGACGCCACCGAGGTTCGCCTGGTTCAAGAGGTATGCCGTCTGGGACTTGCCGACCTGGAGCACGGTGCCGTTGGCGAGCAGGGCCGGTGACGCCGAACCGAGGTCGCGGTCGTTGCTGTTGTCGCTGAGCCAGCTGCTCGGCGCGAAGAGCTGTTCGCGCGCCAGCTGCGGGGAGAGCTCGACGACCGAGTCGCTGCCGTCGTAGGGAGTCGACGGGGCGCCGTTGCCCGTCGCCGCCCAGATGTTGCCGCCCGCGTCGACCTCGGGGCCGGCGCCGCCCTGCCAGACCGCGCCCATTTGCCCGTTGGACGTGGCGCCCGTGGTGTCGTAGTAGCCGGGGGGGCCGCCTCCTTCGGGGACCGAGACGATCCAGCCGTGATAGGGCATGCAGTCGCCGTTGTTGCCGCCGAAGCCGAACACCACCTTGCCGCCGTCGAGGTTGAGCGCCGTCCGCTGCAGCAGGTGCGACGTCGAGGACCCGGGGGGATCCACCGGCTGCTCGAGCTCGACCGCACCCGTGTAGATGTTCACTCCGACCAGGACGTGCGACGCGCTCGCACCGGCCATCTCGTCCGCCACCGCGAAGATCTCGCCCCGTGCCGCGTCGACCACGGGTGTGCCCGTGATGCCGACCGTCGGGCTGATGTTGCCACACGGCAGCGCGGTCGACGGCACCGGTGTCCCGACGTGGGTCGACCACAGCACGGCACCGCTGTCGGCGGCCAGCGCGTAGAGCGTGTCGTTCTCGGTGGCCACGAAGACCCGTCCCGCCGCCTCGAGCGGTTCCCCATAGATCTGCCCGTCCAGCGCGGCCGAGGTCCAGGCCGGGTGCGGGGGATCGAAGGTGACCCCGGAGGTGTCGACGCCGTTGCCGATCGGGTCGCCGTGGTACACGGTCCACGAGGAGCTGGCGTTGACGTGGCTGCTCGCCCCTCCGGCGACGCCGGCGCCGGCCACCAGGGCGAGGGCGGGGACGAAAAGCGAGGTCGCGATGCCGAGCATGGCGGCCGCCCGCCCGAGGGGCCCGCGGCGCGGCACGGTGCCTCGCCGGCAGCGGCCCTGGGTCACAGCAGCGCGAAAGATGGGCGCACCGTACCCTGCGGCGCTCGAAGGGACAACTGTCGCCGTCCGGCGCCCTACGTCGCCCTACGAGCGCGAGGTGCTTGCCTCCTGCGCGTCCGCACCGGACTCGACGATGGCGCTCGCCCAGGTGTAGTCGGGCTTGCCCGACGGCGCGCGCTCCACGGCCTCGACCACGTAGAGCCGGCGTGGCACCTTGTAGCCGGCGATGGAGGACCGGCAGTGCTGCTGCACGGACTCGAGGGACGGTGCCTCGTGGCCCCGCCGTGGTTCGACGATGGCAGCCACGGTCTGGCCCCAGCGCTCGTCGGGGGCGCCGCACACGATGGCGTCCATCACGTCGGGATGGGAGCGGACCGCCGATTCCACCTCCTCGGGGAAGATCTTCTCCCCACCCGAGTTGATGACGATCGATCCCCGGCCGAGCAGGGTGATGGAGCCGTCCGCCTCGACGGTGGCGTAGTCGCCGGGCATGACGTAGCGCTTGCCACGGACCTCGATGAACACCTCTGCCGTCTTCTTGGGGTCGTTGTAGTACCCCACGGGTATGTCACCGGAGCGAGCGATCTTGCCGATGACCCCCGAACCGGGCTCGACCGGATCGAGGTTCTCGTCGAAGACGACGGTCTCGCCGAGGAGGCGGACGGTCGGTCCGCTCTTCATGGCGGTGTTGCCGGCGGTCACCACCGTGAGACCGTTGTTGCCGCCCTCGGAGGACCCCACGGCGTCGGTGATCACGAGCTGGGGCAGCTGGGCGAAGAACGCGTCCTTCACCGGAGCGGAGAAGAGGGCGGCGGAGGACACGACGGCCAGCAAGGAGGACAGGTCGAACTCGTCGCGTGACTCGGCCAGCGTCTCGACCATGGGCTTGCCCATGGCGTCACCGGTGATCATCACCGAGTTGACCCCCTCCTCGCCGACGAGGCGCCAGACTTCGCGAGGGTCGAACTTGGCCATGAGGACGATCTTGGATCCGACGAAGCTCTGGCCCATGACGCACCACTGCGTGGCGCCGTGCATGAGGGGTGCCACCGGCAGGTGCACCATGGGGCCGCCGGCGCCCTTGGGGGCCATGACCGCCGGATCGGTCACCCGCTCGTTGGTCATCGGATCGGTGCCGCCACCGAGGGCGTAGAAGACGTCCTCGTGTCGCCACACGACGCCCTTCGGCATGCCGGTGGTGCCCCCGGTGTAGAGGATGTAGAGGTCGTCGCCCGAACGGGGGCCGAAGTCACGCGCGGTCGACTGCCCGCTGAGCGCCTCTTCGTAGCCGACCGCACCCGGAGCGGGCTCGGCGTCACTGCCGTCGTCGATGACCACGAGGTGCTCGAGCCCCGGCAGGTCGGGGACCAATGCGGTCACGAGCGGCGAGAACTCGCGCTGGAACACGAGCGCCTCGAGGTCGGCGTTGGTCAGGAGGTAGCGCAATTCCTCCTCGACGTAGCGGTAGTTGATGTTGATCCAGATCGCCCGCAGCTTGAAGACGGCCCACGCGGTCTCGACCCACTCGACCGAGTTGTAGGCGTAGATGCCGACGTGGTCGCCCGGACCGATGCCCTTCGAGCCCAGGTAGTGCGCCAGCTGGTTGGCCCGGCCCTCCATCTCGGCGTAGGTGCGCCGCTTCCCGTCCGCGACCAGGTACTCCCGCTCCGGATAGGCGTCGACGGCCGCCTCGAACAAGTCGGCGAGGTTGAACTCCATCCTGGCGAGATTAGAACACGTTCTCGTTACCCGGGCAATCGGTGCGGGCGACGTAGAACCGGCCCGTCCGGCCTGTTCCGTCCGGGGGCAGTGGTCGCCCGGGACCCGGCTCCGGGTTATCGTCGCCGCCCATGGCCTATCCGACCGCTGTCAGCCGTGACATCGCCGCACCCGCCGAGAAGGTGTGGTCCCTCGTGGCCGACGTCACGCGGATGGGGGAGTGGTCTCCCGAGAACACCGGCGGCACCTGGCAGAAGGGCGCCAGCGGCCCTGCACTCGGCGCGGTCTTCAAGGGCCACAACAAGAGCGGGTTGCGTCGCTGGTCCACCACCTGCACCGTGGTCGAGTGCCAGCCGGGCAAGGTCTTCGAGTTCGCCGTCACGTCCGGCCCGATAGGCGTCGCCAACTGGCGCTACGAGTTCGAGGACACCGAGAGCGGCTGCCGCGTCACCGAGTCGTTCCGGGACAACCGGGCGTCCTGGTTCGCCTTCGTGGCCCGCGCCATGGGTGACCACAGCGCGGCGCACGCCGAGAAGGAGATGGCGGCAACTCTGGAGAACCTGGCTGCCAT
>DAHUZK010000064.1 GCA_027306605.1 Acidimicrobiaceae bacterium | reverse complement strand
CCCGATGAGCGGAGCCGGCGGGGAGGGCGCGACGGCGCTGACCCTGGCCGACGTGCTCGACCTCCGGGCCTACGAGCGGGTCCGCCAGGAGTACCGGGCCCGCGTCATCGCCCGCAAGCGAAACCGGCGGGTGGGACTGGGCCCCATCATGACGCTCGTGTTCGAGTGCCTCGACACCGTGCGCTTCCAGGTGCAGGAGATGGCCCGGGTCGAGAAGATCATCAGCGACGAGGCGATCCAGGGCGAGCTCGACGTGTACAACCGCCTGTTGCCCGGACCGGGGGAGCTGTCGGCGACGCTGCTCATCGAGCTGACCTCGGAGGCGGCGCTGCGCGACTGGCTCCCCGAGCTGGTCGGGATCGAGCGGCAGGTCGGGATCGCCTTCGGCGACGACCTGGTGAGGAGCGTGCCCGAGGCCGAGCACGCGGCGGCCCTGACCCGTGAGACCGTGACGCCTGCGGTCCACTACCTGCGCTTCCCCTTCACGGATGCCCAGGTGGACCGCTTCGAGGGAGCGGCCGAGGTGGCCCTGGTCTCCACCCATCGCGCCTACGAGGAGCGCGCCGTCCTGCCACCCCCGGTGCGCGCCGAACTGCTCGGCGACCTGCGCGGCACAACAAAGGCACTACCGATAGGCTGACCAGGGGTAATTCCGTGCGCGTGTCTTTACAGGCGTTCAGGACTTAAGCCATACTCGTCGTTCGCCGAATTCAGGGATGAAGCCGTCGGACCAGCGCCGAGAGGACCTCTGACCAGGGCGAAGCAAGTATCCGCCCCCCGATTCGTTACCGAGGAAGTGTTTCCCATGACCGCCACCACGTGGCGCAAGCAAGCCGCCTGCCGGGGCCTCGACGTCGAGGCGTTCTACCCGGTCACCGAGGACGAGGCCGACGCGGCCGAGGCCAAGGCTGTGTGCGCCGTCTGCCCGGTCCGTCAGGCGTGCCTGGAGCACGCCCTGGCCCACCGCGAGCGTGAGGGCATCTGGGGCGGCACGACGGAGCGGGAGCGCCGGCGGATCGTGCGGCAGCGGCGCAAGTCCGCCTGAGCCGAGCACGGCCGCCCGGACGGGCGCGCCGAGCCGCCCGGGCCCGCTACTGCGCCGCCTTGGTGGCCCGGGTGCCCGGTGTGTGACCCGCCTTGGCCCGGGGCGAGGTCGGCGTCGTCGGTGAGGCCGACGTGCTCTGGCCCGGGGTGCAGGGGTAGGGGTTCCACGGCTCGGCCTGCGTGTTCGTGTAGACGTCGCCGGGGATGGTCGTCGTGGTCGTGGTCGTCGGTGCCGTGGTCGCTGTCGCCCCCGTCGCCCCCGTCGCCCCCGTCGCCCCCGAGCCCGGACCGGCGCCGGTGACCGAGAGCGCGTTGCCCGCCACGAGGAGCGAGACGGTCTGCCCGCTCAGGCTCGAGTCGGGCACGTAGGTGAACGGACCCCCCAGGGCCGAACCGAGCGTGTGGGCCGCCGCGCCGGCCGAGGGCCCGTAGAGGATCTCGGAGGGACCGGACGAGGGGATGGGCGCCGAGGCGTTGCCGATCTCACCGATGGTGAACCCCTGCCTCGAGAGCGCGCCGGCGGTGCTGTGGGCGATGCCGTTCACCGACGAGGCGTTGAGCACGTTGACGGTCACCCGTGACCGCGGCACCGGGGGCACGGTGGTCGTCGTCGCGGCCCGGTCGGCCTTGCCGGCGCCGCTGGCGACAGGGACCGCCGCGGTGGTGCCGATGGCGTTGAAGGCGTCGATCATGTCCTGCGCGTAGGGCTGCGCCTCCCTGAGCACGTCGGCGCCGCCGGCCGTCACGAAGCCGGTGGTGGGCAGCGTCTCGGTGACGAGGTGTGACGCGGGCAGGCCGCGGAAGTCCTGCGCCATGGTGTAGAGGTCGCCCTTGGTCAAGGTGTCGTCGATGGTCAGGTTGGTCACGGCGGCGCCGATGAACGAGTTGATGGTGATGGGGTCGAGCCCGATCTGGTTCACCTTCGCCAGCACGGCGCGGAAGAAGGCGTCCTGGCGCTGGATGCGGCTGAAGTCCGAGAGACCGTCGCCCTCCCAGTAGCCGTTGGCGTTCATGTAGTAGAGATGGCGGCTCCGCACGAGCTGCAGGGCCGTGGTCCCGCTCACCACCTGGCATCCGGTGCTGGTCACGTCGAGACCGGTGTATCGGTCCTTGACCTCGGTCGGGAAGTCCATGGTGACACCGCCGAGCGCGTTCACCATGCCCGAGAAGCCGGGGAAGTTCACCGCCATGTAGTGGTTGATCGGAATGCCGAGCTGCTGCTCGATGGTCTGGATCAGGAGATCGGGACCCGAGTCGAAGGCGGCGTTGATCCGGTTCATGCCCGCCACGACCGAGTTGCCCGGGATGTCGACCCACAGATCGCGCGGGATGGAGAGCACCGTCACCGTCTTGGCCGCGGGGTCGAAGCGGGCCACCATGGTGACGTCGCTGCGCTGGCCGCCGGCGTTGGACTGGTTGCCGAACGCCTGCGCCTGTGTGGCGTTGCTGACGAAGGCGCGCGAGTCGGAGCCGACCAGGAGCATGTTGAAGGGCTGCTGGGAGTTGACCGGCGCCGCGTGGACCAGGTGCTTGGCATGGATCTTCTTGATCTGGTCGAAGCGGTAGTTGACGTAGAGGTAGAGGCCGCCGGCGCCGATGGCGGCGAGGAGCACGACCGAGGCCAGGGCCCAGAGCGACCGGCGCCGCCAGCGGTGCCGGTGTCTGCGCTCGTGCTTGCGCGACGTGCGCAGTTCCGACTGGAGCGCATGGCGCGAGCGCCCGGCCTCGGCCGGGGGCCCGTCGGGCGCGGTGGGGACGGGGACTTCGGGCTCGTCGGGGCTCAAGGAGGCCAAAAATACCTGGCCGGACGGTCCGGTAGCCTTCATCGGTGGAATTCGATCTCCCCGAAGAGCTGCTGGAACTGCGCCGCTCGGTCCGGCGCCTGGCCCAGGACAAGGTCAAGCCCCGGGCGCGGGCCATCGACAAGGATGGTGCCTACCCCGACGACCTCTTCGCCGCCTTCCGCGACGCCGGGCTGCTCGGGCTGTGCATCCCGCCCGAGTACGGCGGCGCCGGCGCCGGCATCCTCGGGTTGGCCCTGGCGATCGAGGAGGTGGCCAAGTACTCCAACACCGCCGCCCTGATGCTCTTGCTCACCAGGCTGCCCACCGGGCCGGTGATGATCGCCGGGACCGAGGAGCAGAAGAAGCGCTACCTGCCCGGCATCTGCGACGGCACGCTGCGGGCCGCCTTCGGGCTGTCGGAGCCCCAGGCGGGCAGCGACGTGATGGGCATGCGCACCCGCGGCGTGCCCGACGAGGGTCCCGGCGGCGGTTGGGTCCTCAACGGCACCAAGTGCTGGATGTCGGGCGTTCGGGAGGCGGACTGGTACACCGTCTTCGCCAAGACGAGCGACCCGGCCTCGCGGGCGCACGACTCCGTCACCGCCTTCATCGTGGAGCGGGCCTGGGACGGGGTCGACGTGGGTCGCACCGACCACAAGATGGGCGTGCGCGGCGTCGACACCGGCGAGCTCGTCCTGACCGACGTGCACGTCCCGGCCGAGAACGTGATCGGAGAGGTGGGCGGGTTCCGGCTGGCCATGCTCGGGCTCAACGCCATGCGGCCCATCGTGGCGGCCCGGGGCATCGGCCTCGCCGAGGGCGCGCTCATGTACGCCACCGAGTACGTGCAGCAGCGGGCCGCCTTCGGCAGGACCGTGGCGGACTTCCAGGGGATCCAGTGGGAGATCGCCAAGTGCGCCGTCGACGTCGAGGCGGCGCGGTTGCTCACGTACCGGGCGGCCACCCTGGCCGACGAGGGCAAGTACACCAAGGAGTGGGTGCCGTACCTCTCCATGGCCAAGTACCACGCCACCGAGCTGGCGGTGCGCGCCTCGTCGCTGGCGGTGCAGCTGCTCGGTGCCGCCGGGTACATGGAGGACCACCCGACCGAGCAGTGGTACCGCGACGCCAAGCAGCTGACCATCGTCGAGGGCACCTCCCAGGTGCAGCTGGGCCTGATCGCCCGCGGCGTGCTCGACAGGGACCTGTGGTGGGACTGACCTGGTCCGAGGTGCTGGCCCGGCTGTCGAACCGCCGGCCGCTGAGCGCCGAGGAGGCCGAGGAGACGCTCGGCATCGTCCTGGCCGGTGACGCCACGCCGGCCCAGGTCGGCGCGTTCCTCTCGCTGCTGCACGCCAAGGGCGAGACGGCCGAGGAGGTGACCGGGCTGGCCCGGGCCATGCTCGACGTCGCCGTGCCCTGCCCGCTCGGAGAGGGCGACGACGTGGTGGTGGACCTCGTCGGCACCGGGGGCGACCGGCTGGCCAGCATCAACGTGACGACGCTGGCCGCCTTCATCACGGCCGGGGCGGGCGTACGGGTGTGCAAGCACGGCAACCGTGCCGCCTCGTCGTCGGTCGGTACGGCCGACGTGCTCGAGGCGCTCGGCGTGGCGATCGAGATCGGGCCCGCCGGCGTGGCGCGCTGCGTCACCGAGACCGGGATGGGCTTCTGCTTCGCGCAACGCTTCCATCCCGCCATGCGCTTCGTCGGGCCGGTGCGCAAGGAGCTGGGCGTGCCGACGGTCTTCAACTTCCTGGGGCCGCTCGTCAACCCGGCCCGCGTCCGTCATCAGCTCGTCGGCGTGAGCGATCCCGGGATGGGTCCGGTCATGGCCGGCGTCTTCGGCGCCACCGGGAGCCGGCACTCGTTGATCGTGCACGCCGACGACGGGCTCGACGAGCTGAGCGTCACGTCGCCCACGAGCGTGCTCGAAGTGCGCGGCCACGGCGACGGCACCTTCGAGGTCGCCGACTGGCGGGTCGACCCGGCGTCGCTCGGACTCGCCCCCGCCACCCTGGAGGACCTGCGCGGCGGCGACGCCGCCTTCAACGCCCGGGTCATCCGCTCGGTGCTCGAGGGCGAGCAGGGGCCCCGCCGCGACATCGGCGTCCTCAACGCCGCCGCCGCCCTCTTGGTGGCCGGGCGGGTCGACGACCTGGGGTCGGGCCTCGCCCTGGCGGCCGACGCCCTGGACGGCGGGCGGGCCCTCGCCGTGCTCGATGCGCTCGTGGCTACGTCGCAAGACGCGCTGCGCCACCAGACGGGCTGACCCGCCAGGCCCGGCGCGGCGCGTGCGCGGCGGGTTCCAGAGCCGGGGAGTCGGCCCGGCACAAGGCGACGACACACCCGCCGAAGCCGCCACCGGCCATGCGCGCGCCGAGCACGCCCGGTCGTGACACCAGGTCGTCGACGAGGTCGTCGACGACCGGGACCGAGACCCGGTAGTCGACGGCCAGGCTCCGGTGCCCCTCCGTCATCAGCTGCCCCAGCGCCACCAGGTCGCCCTGCCCGAGGAGCCGCTCCGCCTCGCGCACGCGGGTGCACTCGGTCACGACGTGACGGGCGCGCCGGCGCAGCACCGGGTCCGTGAGCGCGCTGAGGTCGCCCAGGGTGCACCGGCCGAGTGGGCGCCCGAGGACGTGGGCGGCGCGCTCGCACTCGCTGCGCCGGGTGGCATAGGGCGTCTCGCTGAGCAGCCGGGGCGCCTCGCTGTGCACGATGACGAAGGCTGCCTCGGAGGGCACGGCGACCTGGTGGGTCTGCAGCGTGTCGAAGTCGATGGCGATGGCGTGGCCCTCGGTGGCGCCGGCGATGGCCAGGGGGTCGAGCAGGCCGACGTGCGCACCGGCGGCGCGCTCTGCCTCCTGGCAGGCCCGGGCCAGCGCGAGCGGCTCGTCGTCGTGCCCGAGGGCGAGGAGCACGGCCACCGCGAAGGCCGCGCTCGAGGAGAGGCCCGCCCCCACCGGCAGGGTGCTCGTCACCCGCAGTGTTCCGCCCGAAGGGGGTGGCTGCAGCCGCAGGAGCCCGGCCGCCAGGCGGGCCTCGCCGGGCACCGGGGCGGCGGTGCCCAAGGGGACCTCGAACGAACCCCCGGGGAACTGGTCCGACTCGACGCCGACGAGGAAGCTGCCCGGCTCGGGCGTGAAGGCGACCTCGGTGGCCAGGTCGATGGCCATGGGCAGCGAGAGCCCGGCGTTGTAGTCGGTGTGGTCGCCGATGATCGTGACTCGTCCTGGGGCGCGGGCGCTCGGCACGCCCCCAGCTTGTCGCGGGACGGACCGGCTTGACCGCCACCGCCGGGCCGGGACAGCATCCTGCCGTGGCCGACCCGAGTGGACCGCTGAGCGGGATCAAGATCATCGAGCTGGCGGGCATCGGCCCGGCACCCTTCACCTGCATGATGCTGGCCGACGCCGGCGCCCGGGTGCTCCGGCTCGAGCGCGCCGCCCCGGGCGCGGTGGAGCGTGGCGACGAGGCGCGGGCGGCGGGGAGCGGGCCGCACTGGGACCTGTTGAACCGGTCCCGGCCGTCGGTGGGGATCGATCTGAAGAACCCGGACGCCGTCGAGCTGGTGCTGGGCCTGGTCGAGCAGGCCGACGGGTTCGTCGAGGGATTCCGCCCCGGGGTGGCCGAGCGGCTGGGCCTCGGGCCCGACGCCTGCCTCGCCCGCAACCCCCGGCTGGTCTACGGACGCATGACGGGCTGGGGGCAGGACGGCCCGATGGCCTCCATGGCCGGTCACGACATCGACTACATCGCCATCGGCGGCGCGCTGTGGTCCCTGGGGCGTGCCGGCGAGGCGCCGGTGCCCCCGCTGAACCTGGTGGGCGACTTCGGGGGCGGCGGCATGCTGCTGGCCTTCGGGATGCTGGCCGCGCTCTTGGAGGCGGCACGATCGGGCCAGGGGCAGGTCGTCGACGCGGCCATGGTGGACGGGGCGGCCACGCTCATGACGATGATCCACGCCTTCCGGTCGGGCGGCATCTGGAACGAGTCGCGCGGCGCCAACATGCTCGACACCGGGGCGCCCTTCTACGAGGTCTACGAGACGGCGGACGGGAAGTGGATGGCCGTGGGCGGCATCGAGGCGCAGTTCTACGCCGAGCTGGTCCGCGGCCTCGGGCTGGCCGACGACCCGTCGCTGCCCCAGCAGAACGCGCGCGACCAGTGGCCGGCCATGAAGGAGCGCTTCGCCGCCGTCTTCCGGACCAAGACCCGCGACGAGTGGACGGCGATCTTCGACGGCAGCGACGCCTGCGTGGTGCCCGTGCTCTCGGCCTGGGAGGCGCACGAGCATCCCCACAACGAGGCGCGCCGGACCTTCATCGAGGTCGAGGGCCGGGTGCAGCCGGCGCCCTCGCCCCGCTTCTCGCGCACGCCGTCGTCGGTGTCCAAGGCACCGTCGCTGCCGGGGGCCGACACCGTGTCGGGGCTCGTGGACTGGGGCGTCCCCGAGGACGCCGTGGCGAAGCTGCGCCAGTCGGGGGCGCTCAGCTGACGCTCGGCCGCGCTCGGCCCGCTCGGATCGTCCCGCTCAGATCCTGACGACGGGGCAGGTGATGGTCCGGGTGATGCCCTCGATCTGCTGGATGTCGCGCACGACCATCCGTCCCAGGTCGTTCATGGTGGGCGCCTCGGTCTGCGCGATCACGTCGTAGGGCCCCGTCACACCCTCGGCGACGATGACACCGGCGACGTCGGCCACCAGCTGGGCCACCTGCGCCGCCCGGCCCACGTCGGTCTGGATCAGCACGTATGCATGGACGGTCACGGCACACCGTACATTGGCCAGGTGGCGATGTCCCCCAGGATCGAGCAGTTCAAGGACATGGCCAGGCAGGCCCGCCGGGACCTGTTCGACCAGAGCCACCCGGTCGGCCGCCTCTCCCTCGTGCAGTGCGCCATGCTCGGGGGCGACACGCTGGTCACGATCTCGCTGGCCGGTTCGCTGTTCTTCTCGATCTCGCCGCAGGCCGCGGACCACCAGGTGCTCCTGTACCTCCTCTTCACGCTGGCACCGTTCGCCATCGTCTCGCCGCTGCTCGGGCCGCTGATCGACCGCAGCCGCGGGGCGCGGCGCATCATGGTGGTCTCCTCGGCCATCGGGCGCGCCGTGCTCTGCCCCCTGATGGCCATCCACATCCACAGCCTCTACCTCTTCCCGCTGGCCTTCCTCGTCCTGGTCTGCTCCAAGCTCTACCTCGTGACCAAGGGGGCGCTGGTGCCCGAGATGGCTGCCCTGGACCGGCCGGAGGAGCGGGCGGCCGGCTACGCCACGCTGAACGCGCGGCTCACGCTGCTCGGCACGCTGGCCGGCTTCGTGGTCTCGATCCCGGGCATCGTCTTCTACAAGGTGGGCAGCTCGCCCGCCGTGCTGGTCCTGGCCACCATCGTCTTCGTCGGCGCGGCGGTTGCCGGGGCCCGGCTCCCCGTGCTGTCGGGCCGCGCGGCGGACGACCTCTGGACCGACCAGTCGGTGCGCGTGCACGAGTACGGGCAGCCGGGCGAGGCGGCCAAGCAGGAGGAGGACCTGCTGCGGCTGCAGCCGATCGCCAACCCCGAGGTGATGCTCGGACTCACCGCCATGTGCATCGTGCGCGGCCTGCAGGGCTTCATGGTCTTCATGCTGGCGTTCGGACTCCGGCGCATCCACGGCATCGGCCTGTGGTGGTACGGCCTGGTCCTCGCCGGCAGCGGCGCCGGGGCGATCGTCGGGCTGGTGCTCGTCGGCCGGCTGCGCAAGCGCCTGACCGAACAGCAGCTCCTGCTCCTCTCGCTGTGGGTCATGGCGGCGGCGGGGATCGGTTGCGCCCTGTGGGGCGCGCTGTTCGCCCAGGTGGTGCTGGCCTTCATGGTCGGGCTGTGCGGGGCGGTGGCGCAGCCGTCGTTCGACGCCATGACGCAGCGCTACATCCCCCAGTCGGCCCAGGGGCGCGCCTTCGCCCGCTTCGGGATGCGCCAGCAACTGGTCTGGGTGATCGGCTCGCTGATCCCGGTGACCATCGCCTTCACGCTGCCCCAGGGCGACGCCACGTTGGGCGTGCTGGCCGCGCTGGGCGGGCTGTCCTACGTCTCGGGGCGCCGGGCCGCGCACACGACGCGGGTCGTCCGGCGCAACTACCGCGAGTTCGGCCAGGAGATGGGGGGTGCCGGCAGCGCCGGCAGCCCCGGCAGCTGATCAGCCCAGGCGCTTCTCGAGCGTGTCGACCTGCTCGACGAGCGCGGGCGGCAGGCGGTCGCCGAATTGGGCGTAGTAGTCGCGGACGAGCGGCACCTCGGCGCGCCAGCCCTCGATGTCGACGCGGAGGAGCTCCTCCATGTCCTGGGGGCTCACGTCGATGCCCTCGGTGTCGATGGCGTCGACGGTGGGCACCGCACCGATGGGCGTCTCGACGGCGGGCGCGTCGCCGGTGACCCGGTTGAAGATCCACTCGAGGACGCGCGAGTTGTCACCGAAGCCCGGCCACAGGAAACGGCCCTGGGCGTCCTTGCGGAACCAATTGACGTAGAAGACCTTGGGCAGGGCGTCGCGGTCGGGTGCTTCCGCGCCGATGCGCAGCCAGTGCGCGAAGTAGTCGGCCATGTTGTACCCGCAGAAGGGCAGCATGGCGAAGGGATCGCGGCGCAGGTTGCCCACCGCGCCGGCCTGGGCGGCCGTCGTCTCCGACGCCATGATCGAGCCCAGGAAGACGCCGTGCTCCCAGTCGTGCGACTGGAAGACCAGCGGGACCACGCCGGCCCGGCGCCCGCCGAAGAGGATGGCGCTGATGGGCACGCCCCTGGGGTCCTCCCACTCGGGCGCGATGGCCGGGTCCTGGCTGGCGGGTGCCGTGAAGCGGGCATTGGGGTGGGCCGCCGTCGCCCCGGCGCCGGGCGTCCAGTCGTTGCCCTTCCAGTCGGTCAGGTGCGCCGGGGGCTCGTCGGTCATGCCCTCCCACCAGATGTCCCCGTCGTCGGTGAGCGCCGTGTTGGTGAAGATGCAGTTGCCGTCGAGCGTGAGGATGGCGTTGGGATTGGTGTGCGTGTTGGTGCCCGGCGCCACGCCGAAGAAGCCCGCTTCGGGGTTGATGGCGTAGAGGCGGCCGTCGGCGCCGAATTTCATCCAGCAGATGTCGTCACCGATCGTCTCGACCTTCCAGCCGTCGATCGAGGGGATGAGCATGGCCAGGTTCGTCTTGCCGCACGCCGAGGGGAAGGCGCCCGAGATGTAGCGCGTCTCGCCCTGGGGCGACGTCAGCTTGAGGATGAGCATGTGCTCGGCCATCCAGCCCGCGTCGCGGGCCATCACCGAGGCGATGCGCAGCGCGAAGCACTTCTTGCCGAGTAGCGCGTTGCCGCCGTAGCCCGAGCCGAACGAGACGATCTCGCGGGTCTCGGGGAAGTGGACGATGTACTTGTTCTCCGCGTTGCACGGCCACGCCACGTCCTGCTCGCCCGGCTCGAGCGGCGCGCCCACCGAGTGGAGGCAGGGGACGAACTCGCCGTCGTCGCCGAGCACCTCGAGGGCCCCGGACCCCATGCGGGTCATGATGCGCATGGACACGGCCACGTAGGCCGAGTCGGTCAGCTGGACGCCGATGTGGGCGATGTCGGACCCGAGCGGGCCCATGGAGAAGGGGACCACGTACATGGTGCGCCCCTTCATGCAGCCCTTGAAGAGGCCGTCGAGCGTGTCGCGCATCTCCGCCGGATCACGCCAATTGTTGGTCGGCCCGGCGTCGATCTCCTTCTCGGAGCAGATGAAGGTGCGGTCCTCGACCCGGGCCACGTCCCCGGGGTCCGAGTGCGACCAGTAGCTGTTGGGCCGCTTGGCGTCGCTGAGGCGGGTGAACGTGCCGGCGTCGACGAGCTCCTGGCACAGCCGGTCGTACTCGTCGGCCGAGCCGTCGCACCACTCGATGCGATCCGGCGTGGTCAGTGTGGCGATCTCGTCGACCCAGGCCAGGAGCTTCGCGTTCTTCGTAGGCGCCATATCGGGGGAATCAACTCCTTCGTCCGACCGTTGCGGTGGGGTCCAATGCTAGGCATGTGCCGTGGAATCCCCCAAGCCTCGGCTGGGCACGCCTCCCGCCCAGGAGGACGAGGTCGTCCAGTCTATTCGGGAGGCCCTCGGAAACGGAATTGAGGCGCTCGGCCTCCAAGACGACGCCGCCGTGCTCGGTCTTCGGTCCGGCACGCTCGTGGTCTCGGTGGACAGCGTGGTGGCCGGCGTCCACGTGGACCTGGCGCTGTGCAGCCCGGGCGACGTGGGTTGGAAGGCGTTGATGGGCGCCTTGAGCGACCTGGCGGCCATGGGGGCCGCCCCGCTCGGCGCGCTCGTGGCGCTGTGCGTGCCCGAGCCGGCCCCAACCGCCACCGCCACGGAGCCGCCCGGGCGCCCCGGCAGGCTGGCGCTCGGGATCATGGAGGGGGTGGCCGAGGCCTCGGCGGCCGCGTCGTGCCCGATCGTCGGCGGCGACGTGTCCCAGGCCCGGGAGCTGGCGGTCGCGGTGACCGTGCTGGGCACGGTGGCCGAGGGGCCCGGGGCGGTGCCGCGCACCGGGGCCCGGGCGGCGGACGCAGTGCTCGTCACCGGGCCCTGCGGCGCATCGGCCGCCGGGCTCCGGCTGTTGCGGGCCGGCGGGTCCCCCGGCGCCGCGGGTTCCGCCGGCTCCGCCGTCGCGGCGATCCGCGCCTACTGGCGCCCGGTGGCTCGCCTGTGCGAGGGCGCGGTGGCACGCCTCGGCGGCGCCACCGCCATGATCGACGTGTCCGACGGGTTGGCGCTCGACCTGCACCGCCTGGCCGACGCCTCGGGCGTCGGCTTCGCTCTCGACGAGGTGCCGGTGGCCGCCGGGGCGTCGCGGGAAGAGGCGCTCGGCGGCGGCGAGGACTACGAGCTGGTGTTCACCGTGGCCGAGGCCGGCGTGGCGGAGGTCACGGCCGCGTTCGCCGCGGCGGGCTGCGCCGCCCCTGTCAGGATCGGGACGATCGTGGGGGACGCCGGCGTGCGCACGCTGGCCGGCCGGGAGCTCGGGAGGCTGGGCTGGCAGCACCACCTGGGCTGATCAGCTGGCGCCCGGGCGGTGGCCGTTCAGCCCGCGCTGGGCTCGTAGGTCCGGCGCGGCGGCTTGGTCACCTTGCCGGCGCGGATGCACGAGGTGCACACGTGGAGGCGCTTGGGGGCCCCGTCGACCATGGCCCGGACCCGCTGGACGTTGGGGTTCCAGCGCCGCTTGGTGCGGCGATGCGAGTGGCTGACGTTCATGCCGAACGAGGGCTTCTTGCCGCAGATGTCGCACACTGATGCCATGGGGGTGGAAACCTTCCTGAGGAGGCCGCGGCCGAGGGACCACGCAGGCCGTCACGAACAGCCAAAAGGTTAGCATCGCCTCCCATGACCGCCCCGGCGACCTTCGGCGCCGACGACCTGCGCGCCGTGATGGGGGGGTACCGGGATGCACTTCGGTTGCACCAGACCGACATCAACCGCCTGAACGTCTACCCGGTGCCCGACGGCGACACGGGGACCAACATGGCCCTCACCCTCGAGGCGGTGGTGAGCGAGCTGGACGGCGTGCAGCGCGGGGCCGCCCTCCCCGAGGTCTGCAAGGCCATCGGGCACGGCTCCCTCATGGGCGCCCGCGGGAACTCGGGCGTCATCCTCTCGCAGTTGCTCAGGGGCATGAGCGAGCGCATGAGCGGTGCCGGTGACGGCGGGGTGGGGCCCGACCTGCTCGTCGAGGCCATGGTGCATGCGGCCGAGCTGGCCCGCCGGGCGGTGGTGCGGCCGGTGGAGGGCACGATCCTGACCGTGGCGTCGGCGGCGGCTGACGGCGCGGTCCACGGCGCGGCCCACGGCGCGGCCAACGGCGCGGCCCACGGTGCGGACCTCGTGGGCGTGGTCGAGCGCGCGCGTGACGAGGCGGCCGACGCGCTGGCCCGCACGCCCGAGATGCTCCCGGTGCTGGCCCGGGCCGGCGTGGTCGACGCCGGCGGCACGGGCTTCCTCCTCCTGCTCGATGCGTTCCTGTTGGTTCTCGACGGCCGGCCGCTCCCCGAGCCGACCGGCGTGGCCGCCCCCGATCTGAGCGCGCTCGGCGGTCCGGCCGGCGCCGACGCGCTCGACCCGGGGGAAGGGGGCGCCGGGGACCACCACGGCCACGGCGCGCACCCCGCGGGCGACCTGCGCTTCGAGGTGATGTACCTGCTGCACGCGCCCGACGACTCGATCGAGCCCTTCAAGGAGGTGTGGGCGGGCGTGGGCGACTCCATCGTGGTGGTCGGCGGCGACGGGCTGTGGAACTGCCACATCCACACCAACGACGTCGGCGCCGCCATCGAGGCCGCGCTCGAGATCGGCCGCCCCTCGCGCATCCGGGTGAGCGATCTCGACGAGGAGGTCGAGGAGGAGCGCTGGGTGCGCGAGGGCGCCGGCGCGCCCGGCGCCGGCCCGAGCGACGAGGGCACCGGGCCGCCTCCCACCACGAGCGTGGTCGCCGTCGTCTCCGGTGACGGCATCGGGCGCATCTTCCGCTCGCTCGGCGTGCACCATCTCGTCGTCGGCGGCCAGACGATGAACCCGGCGACGGCGGACCTCGTCAAGGCGGTGGAGTCGGTCGGCTCCGGCGAGGTCGTGATCCTGCCCAACAACAAGAACATCCGTCCCGTGGCCGAGCAGGTCGACGGGCTCTCCGGCAAGACGGTGCGCGTGGTCGCCACCGGTTCCATCGTGGAGGGTTTCGCCGCGCTGCTGGCCTACGACCCCGCCGCCGGCGCCGATGCCAACGTGGCCTCCATGACCGCGTCGGCGGCCCGTGTGGTGCCGGCCGAGGTCACCCGGGCCGTGCGCGACGCCGTGACCGAGGCGGGCGAGGTGCACGAGGGCGACTTCATCGGGATCTCGCGTGACGGCGTGGTCGCCGTGGCCGACAACGTGGTGGTGTGCAGCCGGCTCCTGCTGGACCGCCTGCTGGAGGACAGCCACGAGCTGGTGACGCTGATCGAGGGCGAGGAGGCGCGCGGGGCGGACACGCGGCGGATCGAGGAGTGGCTCTCCGACGAACACCCCGGGGTGGCTGTCGAGGTGCACCACGGCGGCCAACCCCTCTACCCCTACCTGCTCGGGATTGAGTAGCGGCCGCAGCCTCGGCGCGCTGCGCGCGATCGGTGTGGAGCGGCTCCACGGCGTGTCGGAGCGGCGGGCCGGGATGCTGGCCGAGCTCGGTATCGAGTCGGTCCTCGACCTGCTGACCACCTATCCGCGGCGCTACATCGACCGCACCCGCCAGGCCGACGTCTCCGACCTCGTCGTGGGCGACGAGGCGGCGGTGCTGGCCACCGTGCAGTCGTCCAGCGCCCGTCGGGCCCGGACGGGACGGGCGGTGGTCGACGTGGTGGTGCGCGACGGCACGGGGCGGTTGAAGGTCGTCTTCTTCAACCAGCCCTGGCGGGCCAAGCAGCTGGCCGCCGGCACCGAGGCCATCTTCTTCGGCAAGGTCACCGAGTACCGGGGCACGCGCCAGATGGCCAACCCGGTCGTCGACGTCGTGGCCGGCGTCGTTCCCGGGCGGCGCACCTTGCGCATCCTGCCCGTCTACCCCGCCTCGGCCAAGGTGGGCCTGAGCAGCTGGGAGCTGGGCTCGTGGGTCGGCGAGGCCCTCGAGCGCGCCGGCGAGATGGCCGACCCTCTGCCCGGTGAGTGGCGCACCGCGCTCGGCCTGTGGGACCGCACCGAGGCCTTCCGGACCATCCACCTGCCCGAGACGCTCGACGTCGTCGAGCCGGCCCGGCGCCGTCTCGTCTTCGACGAGCTGTTCCGCCTGCAGCTGGCGCTCGTTCTCCGGCGCCGGGCCTTCGAGACCGACGCCCGCGCCCTGCACCACGACGTCTCGCCCCGCGAGGTCACCGGGGCCGTGTCCGACACCCTGGTGGCGCGCTTCCTCGCCCGGCTTCCCTACGAGCTCACGACCGCGCAGCGCCGCGCCCTCGCCGTCGTCGTGGCCGACATGGCCGGGCCCTTCCCGATGCACCGGCTCCTCCAGGGGGACGTGGGGTCCGGCAAGACCGTGGTGGCGCTGGCCGCCCTGCTGGCCGCGGTCCAAGGTGGCCACCAGGGCGCCCTGATGGTGCCGACCGAGGTGCTCGCCGAGCAGCACTTCGCCGCCGTGCGCGCCCTCCTGGGCGATCTCGAGGGACCCGGCGGCATGGCCGGGGGCGTCGTGCGGGTGGAGCTGCTGACCAGCCGGGTCAAGGGAAGGGCCCGGGCGGCGGTGCTCGAGGGACTGGCCTCGGGGTCGATCGGTGTGGTCGTCGGCACCCACGCGTTGTTGACCGAGGAGGTCGCCTTCGGCTCGCTCGGGTGCGTGGTCATCGACGAGCAGCACCGCTTCGGGGTGGAGCAGCGGGCGACGTTGCGGGCCAAGGGCGCCGACGGCGACCCCGATCTGCTGGTGATGACGGCGACGCCGATCCCGCGCACGGCCGCCATGGTGATCTTCGGCGATCTCGACCTGACCACGCTCGACGAGCTCCCCCCGGGGCGTGTCCCGGTCGTCACCGAGTGGCTGCCCGGTGAGGGCCACCGCGGCGAGGAGCGCGCCTGGCAGAAGGTGCGGGACGAGGTGGCGAGCGGTCATCGGGCCTTCGTGGTCTGCCCGCTCGTCGGCGAGTCCCCGCGGGTCGAGGCGAAGTCGGCCACCGAGGAGTACGAGCGCCTGGCCGCCGGCGAGCTGGCCGGGCTGCGCGTCGGCCTCCTGCACGGTCAGATGGCGCCGGCGGCCCGCGAGGAGGTCATGGAGCGCTTCCGCGCCGGCGAGCTCGAGGTGCTGGTGGCCACGACGGTGATCGAGGTGGGCGTCGACGTGCCCGAGGCGACGGTGATGGTGGTCGAGAGCGCCGACCGTTTCGGCATCGCCCAGCTGCACCAGCTGCGCGGCCGGGTCGGGCGGGGCGGCACCGCCAGCTGGTGCTACCTGCTCGGCGGCGCCCCCGGCAACGAGCGCCTCGAGGCGGTGGCCGCCACGTGTGACGGCTTCGCGCTGGCCGAGGCCGACCTGCGCGTGCGGGGCGAGGGGACCCTGCTCGGGGCGCGCCAGAAGGGGCAGAGCGACCTGCGCCTCGCCTCGCTCGGCGATCCCGGCGACATCGAGCTGCTCGGCGAGGCGCGGCGGGTCGCCGAGGCCGTGGTGGACGAGGACCCGCAGCTCGGGGACCACCCCGACCTGGCCGACGAGGTCAGGCTCCTGTTGAGCGAGGACGAGGGTGAGTACCTGTTCAAGAGCTGAGCGGATCGAAGCCCCTGCCGCCGTAGGGTGGGCGGATGCGGGTCATCGGTGGCCGGAGCCGCGGGCGCAGGCTGGCCGCCAAGCTGCCCCGGAGCGTGCGGCCCACCTCGGACCGGGTGCGCGAGTCGATCTTCGACATCGTGGGTTCGCAGGGCGGTGTCGAGGGCCTGGCCGTGGTCGACCTCTTCTGCGGCAGCGGCGCGCTCGGCGTCGAGGCGCTCTCGCGGGGCGCCGCCTCGGCGACCTTCGTCGACCAGGACCCGGTCGCGCTCGATGCCGTGCGCACCAATCTGCGCGCCGTCGGGCTCGACGAGGCTGCGGTGACGCTGGTGCGGGCGGTGCTGCCGGGCTGGCTCGAGACGGCCGACTCCCGCCGGTTCGATCTCGCGCTGTGCGACCCGCCCTATGACTTCGCCGACTGGCCCGTGTTGCTCGGCGCGCTCCGGGCCGGCCTGGTCGTCATGGAATCGTCGGCCTCGATACCCCTGCCGGAGGGGTGGGTGATCATGAGGGAGCGCCGGTACGGCGGTACGCTCGTCACCGTGGCT
Organism: Acidimicrobiaceae bacterium; assembly: GCA_027306605.1. GTDB lineage: Bacteria > Actinomycetota > Acidimicrobiia > Acidimicrobiales > RAAP-2 > Bog-473. The sequence continues at coordinate 78,054 of DAHUZK010000064.1, read as the reverse complement.
CAACGCAGCGGGAACGGTTCGTGAAGGTCGGGCTCTTCCCCGGCTCCTTCGATCCCTTCCACAACGGGCATTTGGAGATCGTCGAGCGGGCCAGTCGCCTCTTCGACGAGGTCGTCGTGGCCGCCCTGCGCAACCCGCAGAAGGGCGCGCCGCTCTTCGACCTCGAGGAGCGCCAGTCGATGCTCGAGGAGGTGGTGGCGCACCTGCCCTCGGTGCGCATCGTGTCGGTGTCGACGCTGCTGGTCTACGTGGCCAGCGACGTCGGGGCGTCGGCCATCGTGCGCGGCCTCCGGGCCGTGTCGGACTTCGAGGCCGAGATGCAGATGGCCCAGATGAACAACCATCTCTCGGGCGTCGAGACGATCTTCATCCCGACCAGCCCCGAGTGGTCGTTCGTGGCCTCCAAGCTGGTGCGCGAGGTCTGGCGCTTCGGTGGTGACGTGTCCGCCTTCGTGCCCAAGCCGGTCGCCGAAGCCCTGCAGGCCAAGTACGAGGAGCGGGGCCCGGAGTTGAAGGGGGGTGAGGACGGGTGAGCGATCAGCTGTTCGATGTCGAAGAGGTCGACGAGGACCGGCCGGTCCAGGAGGTCGGGATCGAGTCGATCCTGCACCAGTTGCTCGACGTGATGGCCGCCGCCAAGTCCATGCCGCTGTCGTCCTCGGTCATGGTCTCCCGCGACGAGGTGGTCTCGCTGGTGCAGTCCGCCCTCGAGGCCCTGCCCGACGAGTTGCGCCAGGCCAGATGGCTGTTGCGCGAACGCGAGGAGTTCATGGCCGAGCGCTCGCGCGAGGCCGAGGCGCTCATGGACGAGGTGCGGGCCCAGGCCGAGCACATGGTGCAGCGCACCGAGATCGTGCGCCAGGCGAACGCGGTGGCCCAGCGCATCCTCGACGACGCCAACGAGGACGCGCGTTCCCTGCGCCACCAGGCGGAGGACTTCGTCGACACCAAGTTGGCCGGCATGGAGATCGTCCTCGACCGCCTCACCCGCACCGTGCAGGCGGGCCGGGCCAAGCTGGCTGCGCCGCTGGTGGAGGCGGCGTCGGGCAACGAGGGAGCCGCCGCCGAGGAGGACGGCTTCTTCGACCAGGACAAGTCCTGATGGGAGCGCCGGCCAACCCGTTCGTCGTCCACGTGGCGCGGCTGCGCCACGGTCACGGCAACGCCGAGGAGTCGGCGCACGTCGTGTGCCGTGGCGAGGTCGAACGCGCCGGACCGCTGCGCGAGGCGGGCATCGATCCCGGCCGCAGTGTCGTGCCCGCCGGGGCCGAGGCCGAGGTCGAGGTGACCGTGCGCCCCTTCGAGGGGGGCGTGGACGTCGAGGGCACCGTGACCGCCCCCTGGGAGGGCATCTGCCGCCGCTGCGCCGAGCCGGTCTCGGGCGAGTTGCGCCTGCGCGTCCACGAGCGTTTCGCCGACGCTCCCTTGGCCGGCTCCACCGACGAGGACTTCTACCCGATCCTCGACGACGCGCTCGACCTCGCGCCCCTCGTGCGCGACGCGCTGGTGCTCGAGCTCCCGATGGCCCCCCTCTGCCGCGACGACTGCGCGGGCCTGTGCCCCCAGTGCGGGGCCGATCGCAACGAGGGCGACTGTGGTTGCGTTGCCCCTCGGGATCCCCGGTGGGCTAACCTCGACGTGCTCCGCTAGCCCTTTCCGGAGGGCTGGCATCGTCCCGCCGGGCCGGCGGGGCACCGTTGCGCTGGCGGCGGCCCACTGGGCTCGTGGCTGCCAGGCCGATTCGCTGGAGACCGTGCATGGCTGTCCCGAAGAAGAAGAAGTCCAAGGCCAAGGGCCGCAGCCATCAGGCCGCCGCCTGGCGGCTGGGCCGGCCGGCCCGCAGCGTCTGTCCGCACTGTCAGGCGGCCAAGACGCCTCACGTGGTCTGCCCCAGCTGCGGGTGGTACAAGGGTCGCCAGGCCGTCGAGGTCGACTGACGTGAGCACCGAGGTCGGGACGTGAGCCGCCGAGGTCGTCTGACTTGAGCCGCCGGGGCGAGCGCCCGTCGCCCGAGATCCTGGCCACCCTGCCCGTCGCCGTGGACGCCATGGGTGGCGACAAAGCCCCCGCCGAGATCGTCGAGGGTGCCCGCCGCGCCCGGGACGAACGAGGGGTCGGCGTCGTCCTCGTCGGGCCGCCCGAGCGGGTCGGTGACACCAAGGGCCTCGAATTGGTCGCCTGCAGCGAGGTCATCGCCATGGACGAGGACCCTGCCGGCGGGGTGCGCCGCAAGAAGGATTCGTCCCTCGTCCGCGCCGCCGAGCTGGTCCGCGACGGGAAGGCGTCCGCCATGGTGTCGGCGGGCAACACCGGAGCCACGATGGCCTCGGCGCTGCTGCGCATGGGCCGCCTGCCGGGGGTGCAACGCCCCTGCATCGCCACGCCCCTGCCCCGTCTCGGTCGTACGCCCGCCGTGCTCGTCGACGCCGGTGCCAACGCCGAGTGCACGCCGGCCATGCTGGTGCAGTTCGCCCAGATGGGTGCCGCCTACGTGGCCGCCCGCTTCGGCACCGAATCACCCAGCGTCGGGTTGCTCTCCATCGGTGAGGAGCCGGCCAAGGGCACGCCCTTGGTCAAGGAGACCCACGGCCTGCTGACCGCTGCCGCTGGAGCGGGGGGAGCCTTCGACTTCGTCGGCAACCTCGAGGGGCGCGACCTGCTGCCCTCGCCCGCTGACGTCGTGGTCACCGACGGCTTCACCGGCAACGTGACCCTCAAGACTCTGGAAGGTTCGCTTCGCTTCCTCTTCGACACGCTGCTCGGCGTGTTCGGCACCGACGAGGCGACGGTCGCGGCCTCCGAGGTCCTGCTCCCGCACCTGCTCCCGCTGGCGGCGGCCTTCGAGCCCGAGAACACCGGCGGCGCCATGCTTCTCGGCATCGACGGGGTCTGCGTCATCAGCCACGGCTCCTCGAGTGCAACGGCCATGATGAACGCGGTCCTCGTTGGCCACGAATGCGCCACCCGGGGTCTGGTCGATCACGTCGCCGCCGCGGTCCGCTCCGGCGAGTCGTCGTAAAATACCAGCTCAGAACCGATAAACAGGCGGTTCAGGGTCCTGTACCCCTACACTGGGGCGCGTGCCAGCCGAGACCCACAGCAAGCAGGGACCGCTCGACCGCAAGGGGGTGTTCGAGCTGATACGGGACCAGCTGGCCGACATCTTGGAGACCGACCCGTCGTCGATCACCGAGGGCGCCTCCTTCGTCGAGGACCTCGACGCTGATTCGCTCGCGCTGATCGAGCTGGTCGAGGCCCTGGAGGAGGAGCTGGGGGAGCGGACCGTCGGGTTCCGCATTGACGACGAGGACCTGGAGGACCTGCGAACGGTCCGTGACGCCGTTGACTACGTCTACGCCAAGCTCGAGGCGGGTTGAGGCCGGCGCTGAAGGCGCGGCCGAGCTGGCCGTCCGACTTGGCCATACCTTCAGCGACCTGAGCCTCCTCCAGCACGCCCTCGCCCACCGCAGCTGGTGCGGCGAGCAGGAGGGGGGCGCGCCGTCCAACGAGCGGCTCGAATTCCTCGGCGACGCCGTCCTCGGCCTGATCGTGGCCTGCCACACCTACGACCGCTATCCGGACTATCCCGAGGGGAAGTTGGCCAAGGTCCGCTCCGCCGTCGTCAACGCGCGGGTGTTGGCCCAGGTGGCGGGTCGTCTCGGCGTCGGCGAGGTGCTTCTCCTCGGCCGGGGCGAGGAGGGTTCCGGCGGCCGGCAGAAGGCCTCCATCCTGGCCGACGCCTTCGAGGCGGTCCTCGGGGCGGTGTACCTGGACGCGGGCTGGGAGGCGGCCCGCACGCTGGTCCTGCGCGAGCTGGGCGATGCCATCACCAGGGCCGGCGAGGAGCCCGACGACTTCGACCACAAGAGCCGGCTGCAGGAGCGGGCTGTGCGCGACGGGGCGGGGACGCCCCGCTACGTGGTGGTGGGCTCGGGGCCCGACCACGACCGGGCCTACGTGGCCGAGGTCTACCTGGGCGGGATCCGCATGGGCAGTGGCGAGGGCCGTTCGAAGAAGGACGCCGAGCAGGAAGCCGCCCGCGCCGCCTGGGAGGAGCTCAACGATGCCTGAGCTGCCCGAGGTCGAGACCCTGCGACAGGACCTCGCCCGTGAGGTCGTGGGGCGCAAGATCAAGGCGGTCTCGGTCGCCAACGGGCGTTCGGTGCGCCGACACCCCTCCGCCAAGCACTTCCGGGCCCTGCTCGAAGGCCGCACCATCAAATCGGTTGGCCGGCTGGGCAAGTACCTGCTGCTCACGCTGGACAGCGGCGACACCCTGGTCGTGCACCTGGGAATGAGCGGACAGCTGCTGCGGGTGAAGTCGGCGAAGGACCCCAAGCCCAAGCACACCCACGTCGTCATCACCTTCACCCAAGGCGGCGAGCTGCGCTACGTGGACCCCCGGACCTTCGGGGAGCTCTTCGTGTCGACGCCTCCGCTCAAAGCGGACGGGACACCCCTCTCGCCCGTGTCCGGCACGGCCGGCGGCGATGGAGCGGCGATCCGCAAGGCCATCCCCGAGCTGGCCCACCTGGGCTTCGACCCCATCGAGGACCTCATGAGCTGGGACCGCTTCGGTGCGCTGCTCCACCAACACACCGGGGGCATCAAGGCGCTCCTGATGGACCAGAGCTTCACGGCGGGCATCGGGAACCTCTACTCCGACGAGATGCTCTACCAGGCCGGATTGCGCTACGACCGCCCGGCGAACTCGCTCACCGCGACCGAGGTGCGCCGGCTCTACCGGGCCATCGTCGAGACGCTCGCCGACGCCATCAAGCACAGGGGTTCCTCGCTGGCCGACGAGCAGTACCGGGACCTCTTCGGCGAGCTGGGCGACTTCCAGGGCTCCCACCAGGTCTACGACCGCGAAGGTGAGCCTTGCCGGCGCTGTCGCAACCCGATCGTCCGGGTCAAGTCCGGCGGCCGCTCGACCTTCTTCTGCGAGCACTGCCAGGTCTGACCTCTGCCAGCAGAGACCCGATGTCTTGATCCCGCCTGTGTGTGCGGCCGAGTCCGCATCTCGGCTCAGTGTGTCTCCGCCGCCTCGGGGGAGTTGGTCGTCGGTGTATACGGCCCGCCGGCCTTTCGTGGGCGGGCGGTGTATACGGCGGACCGAGCGGCCGTATACGCGCAAGGGTGATGCCGCTGGCGCCGCGTATAGGGCGCGCACGAGGACATGCCTTGGGGGCCGGCGGGAGGACGCCGTCCCCGGTCGCCGATGTGGGTGCGGACCGATCGGTCGGCCCATGGGACCCCTCGGCCAGGTGTGCGAGGACCGCGGCTGGGAGTGCTGGCCGGGGCTGGGAGTCACTCGTCCCCCCGGGCTCGCCGGGCAGCCGGTAGGGTCGCCTCGATGTTCTTGAAATCGCTCAGCATGAAGGGTTTCAAGTCCTTCGCGGACCCGACCGTGCTGGAGTTCGAGCCCGGCATCACCGTGGTCGTGGGCCCGAACGGCAGTGGCAAGTCCAACGTCGTCGATGCTGTGACCTGGGTGTTGGGGGCACAAGGCCCCCGCTCGCTGCGCTCGGCCAAGATGGAGGACGTCATCTTTGCCGGGACCTCGTCCCGGCCTCCGCTGGGCCGCGCCGAGGTCTCGCTCACCATCGACAACGCCTCGGGGAAGCTCCCCGTGGACCTCGCCGAGGTCACCATCACCCGCACGCTCTTCCGCTCGGGTGACTCGGAGTACGCGATCAACGGGGCGCCGTGCCGGCTGCTGGACATCCAGGAGCTGCTGAGTGACTCGGGTGTGGGCCGGCAGCAACACATGATCATCGGCCAGGGGCAGCTCGACACGGTGCTGAACGCCCGGCCCGAAGACCGCCGGGCGATCATCGAGGAGGCGGCCGGGGTCCTGAAGCACCGGCGTCGCCGGGAGCGGGCGGAGCGGCGCCTCGCCGCCACGGCGGAGAACCTCGAGCGCCTGGGTGACCTGGTGCGCGAGGTGCGCCGCCAGATCCGCCCGCTCGAGCGGCAGGCGGCCGCGGCGCGCTCGCACGACACGGTGGCCACCGAGCTGCTCGCCGTCCGCCGGTACCTGGCCGGCGCCGAGCTGGCCGACCTCGTGGGTCGGCGCGGCAAGGCTGTGCAGAACCAGGCGGTCTGTGCCGAGGAGGAGCGGGAGCTCCATGCTGCGCTCGAGCAGCTCGATGCGGAGGCGACGTCCACCACGGCGGAGCTGTCGTCACGCCGTGAGGAGGACCTGGCCAACGCACTCGGTCGCGTGCAAGGACTGGTGGAGCGCGCCCGTGGCCTCTCCGGCGTCCTGCGCGAGCGAGGGCGCGCCGTCGTGGCCGCGCTCGATGCCGCGGCCGACGTCGACGTCGTCTCCACGCTCGAGGCGGAGGCGGCGCGCCTCGCCACCGAGCTCTCGGCGGCCGAGTCCGAGGAACAGGCCGGCGGGGAGCCCGAACGCGACGAGCTCGCCGCGGCCACGGCGACTCTGGACGCCGAGGAAGATGCGCTGCGCCAGCGATGGTCTTCGGTCCTGGCCGGCGACGCGCCGGATCAGGCCATTGCCCGTGTGCGGGCGCGCACCGAGCTGGTGGCGCGGGCTGCGGCGCGGGAGCAGCGCGACCTCGAGGCCCTCGGGGCGCGGGTCGAGACGCTCGAGCAGCGGGTGGCGAGCGCGTCGGTCACGGCCGACCTGCGGGCCAAGGCAGCCGAAGAGCTCGAGCAGGCCACTCCGGGACTGCAGGCAGATCTGGCAGCACGCGGCGAGGAGCTCGAGGCGGCGGCGCGCGCCACCGAGGAAGCCCAGACGGTGGCAGACGGGGCGGAAGAGACGCGCCATCGCACGGCAGCGCGGGCCGAGGCGCTCGAGCGCGCACTGTCGGACCTCCAGGGGGCCGGCGGGCGTGAGCTCCTGCGCGAGGTGGAGGGCGTCGTCGGCTCGCTCGTCGACCTGGTCGAGATCGACCAGGGTTGGGACGCAGCCTTCGAGGCGGCGGCAGGTGCCGGCGTGGCGGCAGTCGTCGTCGACGGACGCCGGTCGGCGCAGGCAGCGCTGGCCACACTGCGCGAGCGGGGAGTCACGGGCGCGGTTCTGGCGCCGCGGGCGTCGGGCTTCGCCATCGGGCCCCTGCCCCCGGGAAGCAGCGCCGAACCGGTGCGCCGCCACGTGCGGGCGAGGCAGGGAGGCAGTGTCGCCGAGTCGGTCCTCGACGCTCTCGTGGGGCGGGCGGTGCGCGTCGAGGGCTGGGAGGAGGGGATCGACCTCTCGCTGGCGCGCGACGACCTGGTCGTCGTGACCGCCGACGGCGACCGCTTCGCCGCCACGGGCTGGCGGGTGCGGTCGTCGGCCGGGGTCGTGACCGCCGCTGCGGTCGAAGACGCGCGTGGCCGGGCCGAGGAGGCCGCTGCCGCGGCGGAGTTGGCACGGGCGCACCTCACCGAGTCACGCATCGTGTTGGCGCGGGCGCGCGACGCCCGGGCGACGGCGGAACGGGCAGCCGACCGTCACGCCTCGGCCTGCGAGGCCGGCCGGACCGACGCCGCCCGCTCCGAGGAGGAGCAACAGCGACTGGCCGGCGAGCTCGCCGACGCTCGGGCTGCCGCGGTGGCGGCCCAGCAGCGTCTGTCCGAGGTGACCGCCGAGCAGGCGCAGCTGGCGTCCTCCATCCCCGACCTCCACGAGGCGCTGGCCTCATGGGAGGGGTTGGAGGCACGGCGCGCCGAGCTGCGCGGCCGCCGCCACGAACTCGAGGTCCGCGTGGCGGGGGTGGCCGAGCGGCGACGGGTTCTGGCCGAGCGTCACGCCGAGGTCGAGCGCCGACTGGCCGGGCATGCCGAGGAACGCGCAACGGCGGCGACGCGCCGGCGGCGCCTCGAGGCCGAGGGCACGGCGCTGGCGCGGCTCGACGCGCTCGTGCAGCAGGAGCACGCGCGCCTCGACGGCGTGTTCGAGACGCTGCGCCACGACTACCAGGACCAGATCGATGCGGTGCGGGCCGGCGGCGAGCGCCTGGAGCAGCTGCGCCAGGACCGCCACACGGCGGAGCAGCGCCTCGAGGCCGTGCGCACGCGGACGCGGTCACTGGACCTGGAGGTCAACGAGGTCGAGCTGCGCACCGAGGCGCTCCACGAGCACATCGCGCGGGACCTCGGGGCCACGCCAGAGGAGCTGGTGGAGCTGCCCGAGCCGGAGGCGCCGCAGAACACCACGCTGGTCCAGCACGCCGATGAGCTCGAGCGGAAGCTGGCCGCGCTGGGGCCGGTGAACCCCCTGGCGCTCGAGGAGCTGTCCGTGCTCGAGGAGCGGCACAAGGAGCTGGAGGCGCAGGTCGACGACGTCAGGGGCGCTCGCCGCGAGCTGCACGAGGTCGTGCGCACCCTCGACCAGGAGATCATGACGTCGTTCGCCGCCGCGGCGGCCGACGTCAACGAGCACTTCTCCACGCTGATCGCCATGCTCTTCCCGGGCGGGACCGGGCGCCTGCAGCTGCTGGAGCCCGACGACCTGCTGAACACGGGCGTGGAGATCGAGGTGCGGCCGGCGGGGCGCAACGTGCGACGGGTGTCGTTGCTCTCCGGCGGCGAGCGCTCCATGGCGGCGCTGGCCTTCCTCTTCGCCGTGTTCCGAAGCCGTCCCTCGCCCTTCTACATGATGGACGAGGTGGAAGCGGCGCTCGACGACGTCAATCTCAGTCGGTTCCTCACGTTGGTGAACGAATTCCGCGAGGAGGCACAGTTGCTCATCGTGAGCCACCAGAAGCGCACCATGGAAACCGGTGACGCGCTCTACGGCGTGACCATGGCGCCCGGCGGATCCTCACAGGTCGTGAGCCAGAAGGTGGTCAAGGAGCCATCGCCGGCGTGACCGGCACGTTGGCGGTCGTCTTCGCCGCCGTGGCCATCCTGGTCCTGGTCCTGGGCGTCGCGGCCATGATCCGGTCGCGCCGGGAGGCCGGCGAGGGCGGTGGCGACGGCGAAGGCGGTGGCGACGGGGACGGCGAGAGGGCGGGCCCCGAGTCAGACGGCCTCGACTTCCCTGACGGCTTCGAGTCCTTCGACTCGGCGGAGGCACGCCTGGAACGACAAGAGGCGGAGCGCAGGCGGCGGTGACCATTCTCGTCATCGTCATCATCGTGGTGGTGGCCGCGGTCCTGGTGATCAGCGGGGCGGGCTTCGCCATCGCCCGCACGCGGCGAAAGGGCCGCGGACCGGTGGCGCCGCCGCCGACGCGGCCGAGCGGCGCGCCGCCACCGGGCGCGCCCCCCGGACGGGCACCGACTGCGCCGGCGCCGGCGCGCGCCCCGCCCGAAGCCGGCGTTCGGCCCGAGGCTCCAGTCGAGGCCGAGATCGAAGCAGCGGCGGAGGCGGAAGCCGCAGTCGAGGTGCCCGCCGCCCCGCCGAGCTACCGCAGTCGGCTCGGCACGGTTCGGGGACTCTTCAGCGGGGCGGTGTCCGCGCTGCGCAGCGGCCGCATCGATGCCGAGACCTGGGATTCGCTCGAAGAGGCTCTGATCCGAGCCGACGTCGGGGTGGCGACAGCGACGGCCCTGCTCGACGACCTCCGTTCCAAGGTCGACACCAAGGAGATCCGCAGCGGCGACGACCTGCTGGCAGCACTCGGCCGCTCCATCCGCGAGCTGCTCGAGACCTCGGGCTCGCGCTCGCTCCGCTTCGACGGCAAGGAGGGATCACCCGACATCTGGTTGATCGTCGGTGTCAACGGGGTGGGCAAGACGACCACGATCGGCAAATTGGCGCGACGTCAGTCGGCCGCGGGCCATTCGGTCCTCCTGGCCGCTGGCGACACCTTCCGGGCCGCCGCCGCCGACCAGCTGGCGCTGTGGGCCGAGCGCACCGGCACCGAGATCGTGCGGGGCGCCGAGGGTGGCGATCCGAGCGCCATCGTCTTCGACGCCGTGCAGCGCGCGGCGGCCCGGGGCAACGACCTGGTGCTCGCCGACACGGCGGGCCGGTTGCACACCAAGGTGAACCTCGTGGAGGAGCTCAAGAAGATCCGGCGCGTGGCGGGCCGCGAGCCGGGCAACGTCACAGAGGTGCTGCTCGTCCTCGATGCGACCACCGGTCAGAACGCCCTGGTCCAGGCCCGGCAATTCACGGAGGCCGTCGAGGTCACCGGCATCGTGCTCACCAAGCTGGACGGGACGGCCAAAGGGGGCATCGTCGTCGCGGTCCAGCGCGAGCTCGGTCTGCCGGTGAAGCTGGTCGGACTGGGGGAGGGGCCGGACGACCTCGTGGACTTCGACCCGGACCAGTTCGTCGATGCACTGCTGGCGACCGACTGAGCCCCGGGGCGGTCCGCGGGGAGTGGGAACGGGCCCAACGGGTCCAACGGGTCCAACGGGTCCAACGAGTCCAACGAGGACAGTGGAGGAGGGCGTTCATGAACCAGAAGCAGGCACGCGTGCTGGCGGTGGTCCTGGTAGTCCACGTGATCGTGCTGCGCTTCACATGGCGTGACCTGAGCCGGCGCTCCGACGCCGCGGTGCGTGGCCCGAAGCGCTTGTGGCGCCTGGCATCGGCCCTGAACACGACCGGGTCGGTGGCCTACTGGCTCTTCGGGCGGCGACGCCCGGTGGCCGTCTCGGGTTCTGAGGCCGCGGTCGACTGATCCTCAGCTCCAGCGGATCCGCACCGTGTCGCGGAAGAGGCCGAACACGGACCGGTTCCCCTCGACGGCCAGCGACTCGGCCCCGGAGCGGTTCCACAGCGCCCGGTAGAGGTCGGCCGCGGCGCCCCACACCGTGCAGGCCGCACCCACGTGCGCGGTCGCATCGTCGTGCCGCTCCGTCCTCACCCCCTGCGCGTCCATGCGCAGGAGCCACCAGAGGTCGGAGTCGGTGCAGGCGATGGCGAGCGACGTCGGCATCTCGGGCCGCAGCGACGTCGAGCGACGGGGAGCGAAACAGGACAACAGCTCGTCCACGCCGTCGGCGCCGAAGGCCGGAGCGACGCCGGCCGGTGCGACGCCGGCGGCGAGCTCGACGTCCACGCGGTGGATCGCCGTCTCGTGCGCCTGCCGACGGGCCCACATGGCGAGCGGCGAGGGCGCCCGCAAGAAGGTCCAGCACTGCAGATCGGCCGGTGCGGCGGCCAGGGCGTCCGCCAGGGCCTCGCACCCGGCCCGCACCCACCCCGCCAGGTCCTCGTCGTCGGGCCAGGTGCCGACGACGCTGTCGAAGCCGACGTCCCACAGCTCGGTCCGGGCGTCTGCGACGTAGCCCATGGCCCAGCGGTGCACACCCCCGAGATGCCGGCCGAGGTCACGCACCACCCACTCGGGGCAGGTCGGGACCGGCGCGTCGGGATCGATCCGCCCGAGGGCGGCCGCGGTCAGCGATCCCTCCCGGCGCAGCGCCTCGATGTGCGCAGCGACCTCCATCCCCCTACTTCTGGACGCTCAGAAGGTCGACGACGAAGACCAGCGTGTCGTTGGCAGCGATGCCCTGTGCGCCCTGTGGTGGCGTCGCCCCGTAGCCGAGGTTGGGTGGGATGATCAGCTCGCGGCGGCCGCCGACGCGCATGCCGACGAGGCCCTTGTCCCATCCGGGGATCACCTGACCCTCGCCGAGGGTGAAGCTGAAGGGCTGGCTCGTCCACGACGACTGGATCACCTTGCCGCTCGAGTAGGTGGCGAGCACGTACTGCACGCGCACCTTGTCGCCCGGTACGGCCTCGGCGCCGGATCCCGAGATGAGGTCTGCGCTCTCGAGGGACTTCGGCGGCGGACCGGGGGGGACCGTCACGGTGGGCGGGGTCCCGAAGGTACCGGCGGGGGACTGGTCGGCGGTGGGAACCGGGGAGACAGCGAGGAGGGCGCCGCCACCCGGTGCCGTCGACGTCGTCGCTCCGTGGCCGCCGCGCGAGGTGGCGGCGCTTCCCTGTGGCGAGCTGGGCGAGGAGCTGCAGGCGGCGAGGGCGAGTGCACCCGTGGCGGCGAGCGCGGCCGCGAGCGACCAGGGCCGGACGCGGCGGTGGAACATGGGTGACGACGGTAGCCGGTCGCGGCCGTCCTGAAGCGACAGGGCGAACGGGGTGGGCCAGCGCGGCGAGCCGCTCGGACGTCGCCACTAACCTGAGTCCTCATGTTCGACGCCCTCTCCGACCGCTTGGAGCGGATCTCGACGCGACTCCGCGGCAAGGGGCGGATCAGCGATGCCGACCTCGACGAGGCGCTCAAGGAGATCCGGACGGCCCTGCTCGAGGCCGACGTCGAGCTCGGCGTGGCACGTCGCTTCTGCGACGGCATCCGCCTGCGGGTGAGCACCGAAGCGTTGTCCAAGAGCCTGACTCCGGGCCAGCAGGTCGTGAAGGCAGTGCACGAAGAGCTCGTGGGCGTGCTGGGTGGCGAGACCCTCAAGCTCAGCTACGCATCGAGGCCGCCCACCGTGGTCCTGATGGCCGGACTCCAGGGCTCGGGAAAGACCACGAACTCGGCCAAGCTCGCCCGCTGGTGGAAACAACAAGGGCGCAACCCGCTGCTGGTCGGAGCCGACCTGCAGCGGCCCGCCGCGGTCGAGCAGCTGCGGGTCCTCGGCGAGCAGGCCGGCGTGACCGTCTTCTCGGAGCCGACGGATCCCGTCCGCTGCGCGCAGGCCGGGTTGGAAGAGGCGCGGCGGCTCGGTCGCGACATCTGCATCATCGACACCGCCGGCCGTCTGACCATCGACGCGGAGATGATGGAGCAGATCCGCGACATCTCGGCGGCGACGCAGCCCCACTACACGTTCCTGGTCATCGACGCCATGATCGGGCAGGACGCCGTCGCCACGGCCAAGGCGTTCCACGACACCCTCGAGCTGAGCGGCGTCCTCCTGACCAAGCTCGACGGCGACGCGCGCGGCGGCGCGGCACTGTCGGTCAAAGGCGTGGTGGGCAAGCCCATCGCCTTCGCCAGCACCGGTGAGCGCCTGGAGGACTTCGATCTCTTCCACCCCGACCGCATGGCGGACCGGATCCTCGGGATGGGGGACGTGCTCAGCCTCATCGAGCAGGCCGAGCGCACCATGGACACCGAGGAGGTGGCGAAGAGCGCCACCCGTCTCATGGAGGGGAAGTTCACGCTCGACGACTTCCTCTCGCAGCTGCGCCAGGTCAAGAAGATGGGCTCGTTGGGCGGCCTCATGCGTCTCATGCCCGGCATGTCCAAGGAGATGCGCCAGGCCGCCGGCCAGATCGACGATCGCGAGGTGGCCAGGGTCGAGGCGATCGTCTGCTCCATGACCCCGGCCGAACGGAGCGACACCACGATCATGGACGGGTCGCGCCGGAGCCGGGTCGCCAGGGGCTCGGGCACCACGATCCAGGACGTGAACGCATTGCTCAAGCAGTTCAAGGAGATGCAGAAGATGATGAAGGGGATGGCGTCGGGCAACGTCCCCAACATCCCGGGCATGCCGAACCTGGCCGGCATGAGCGGGCGCGCCGCCCGCAAGCTCGCCAAGCAGTCCGGGGCCGGCATCGGGGCCGGGGCCGGGGCCGGGTTCGGGGGCACCGGCGGGGCCGAGGGCGTGGACTTCGACATGCTCTCCCAGCTCATGGGGGATTCCGGCGATCCCGCAGCGGCCTTCCCCGGGCTGCCGGCTGCGGGGGGTCCGGCCCGTCCCGTGGTCAATTCCAACAAGGGGACCAAGAAGAAGAAGAAGGGCGGGCGGGTCACGCCGCCCAAGGGCCGCTAGGGCGGGCAGAGCGGGAGCGGGAAGCCCGCCGCCCCGATGATCTGACACAATGGAAGGCCTGGCCCCAGGCGCCCGCAACCATGCCGCGAGCCTCCCGGGGAGCCGGATCCTGGATGTGGCCGGGTCTCGACGTGACCGGATCTCGAAGTGGAGGAATCAGTTCGTGGCAGTGAAGCTCCGCCTGGTGCGGATGGGGAAGAAGAAGCAGCCGACGTACCGGGTGGTGGCGGCCGACAGCCGCTCGCCGCGGGACGGGCGCTTTCTCGAGATCGTGGGCACCTACGCCCCTCGGGGCGCATCGACGGCCGAACCCGACGCCGTGATCAACATCGACAACGCCAAGGCGGTCAAGTGGTTGGTCAACGGGGCCAAGCCGACCGAGCGCGTGGAGCGGCTCCTCAAGACCTCTGGTGCCTGGGACGAGTTCGCCGCAGCGAGGGCCAAGTGACCGACCTCTACGAAGCGGGCGACATCAACCAGACCGATGGGGGCGACGTCGACGGCAACGTGACCGACGACGCGGCGGGCGTCGGCAACCAGCGCGGACCCGAGGACGGGGGCACGCCGAGTGCGGTCCTGACGTATCTCGCCCGCTCGTTGTCGAACGATCCGGACGCGGTGGCCATCGACACCGACGAGCGCAGGGGCGGGCTCAGGCTCAGCTTGCACGTGGCGCCGGACGACATGGGTCGGGTCATCGGCCGTCGCGGCCGGACGGCACAAGCCATCCGGACGCTGGTCAACGTGGCGGCCGCCAAGGACGGCGTCCAGGCCAGCGTGGACATCGTCGACGACTGAGCTGCTCACCGTCGGCCGGGTCGCCCGGGCCCATGGCCTCCAGGGCGAGGTGGTGGTCGACCTGTGGAGCGACCAGGCCCGGCGGCTGGACCCCGGGTCGGAGCTCTCCTCCGCGGCCGGTCCCTTGCGCGTGGTCTCGGCGCGCCGCACGGCGCCGGACCGCTACCTCGTGCAGTTCGAAGGCGTCGCCGATCGCACCGCGGCGGAAGGCCTGCGCGGGCTGGATCTCTCGGCGGAGCCACTGGACGTGCCGGGTGCCTTGTGGGTGCACGAGCTCGTCGGCGCGTCCGTCCGTGACGCGGCGACGGGCAAGGTTCTCGGAACCGTGGAAGCGGTCGAGGCCAACCCGGCGAGCGACCTGCTGGTGCTGGCCTCGGGTGGGCTCATCCCGGTGCGCTTCGTCACGGCCCACGACGCGGGGGCGATGACGGTGGACGTCGACCTCCCCGAGGGGCTGCTCGAGCTGTGAGCGCCACACGATCTGCGGGGCCCGCCCGATGAGGATCGACGTCATCACGATCTTCCCCGACGTCGTGGCAGGGTATTGCGGGGCCTCGATCCTCGGCCGGGCGGGCCTTGCCGGAGCCCTCGACGTGCGGGTCCACGACCTGCGCCAGGGCGCCGACGATCCCCGACGCTCGGTCGACGACAGCCCCTTCGGGGGCGGAGCCGGCATGGTGCTGATGCCCGAGCCGGTCTTCCGATGTGTCGAGTCCGTCTCGGATCTGCCCCGGCCGCTGTACCTCATGGCACCGGGAGGGCGGCGCTTCGATCAGGACGTGGCGGGGGAATTGGCCTCCTTGGCCCAGGCCCCCGCGGGCGGGTTCTCCCTGCTCTGCGGACGCTACGAAGGCGTGGACCAGCGGGTTTCGGACCACCTCGTCGACGGCGAGCTTTCGGTGGGGGACTTCGTGCTGGCCGGCGGTGAGCTGGCAGCGTTGGTCGTCGTCGAGGCCGTGGCCCGTCTCCTGCCCGACGTGTTGGGCAACGAGGAGTCGGCGCGCGAGGAGAGCTTCAGCCAGGGCCTGCTCGAGTACCCCCAGTACACCCGGCCGGCCTCGTTCAGGGGGTGGGAAGTGCCCGAGGTGCTCCGCTCGGGCGACCACGGCGCCGTGGCGGCGTGGCGCCGGACCCAGGCCCTGCTGCGGACGGCGGAACGGCGTCCCGATCTGATGGAGCGCCTGGTCAGAGGGGCGGCGCTGAGCCCTGACGACGTGCGGGCCCTGGCCGAGCACGGCTACGATGTTCCGTCCGGCCGGGCGCAGACTGACGAGCAGCCTGCGCGGACCGACAGGCCGGAGTGACCGAAGGACGCCCCCCATGTACCCCACCGAAACGATCGATCGCGACAGCCTGCGCGACGACATCCCCGAGTTCCGTCCGGGCGACACCGTCAAGGTGCACGTCCGGGTCGTCGAGGGCAACCGGGAGCGGGTCCAGGTGTTCCAGGGCGCGGTGATCCGCCGCCAGGGCGGGGGCGTGCAGGAGACCTTCACCGTGCGCAAGGTGAGCTTCGGTGTCGGGGTCGAGCGGACGTTCCCGGTGCACTCGCCCACCATCGCCAAGATCGAGGTGGCCACGCTGGGCGACGTCCGCCGGGCCAAGCTCTACTACCTCCGGCAGCGGCACGGGAAGGCGGCCAAGATCAAGGAGCGCCGTGTCCCCCGGGGCAAGGCGGTCAACGGGGCAGCACCCGAGGTGGAGGTGCTCGAGGACGAGGTGCTCGAGGACGAGGAGATCGACGCCGAAGAGATCGTCGACGAGTTGGGGGTCGAAGCAGAGGCAGGAGCAGAAGCCGACGCAGGAGGAGAAGTCGCCGAGGCGGTCGACGAGGCCGGCGAAGCCGAGCAGGAGAACGCAGACGGCTAGCACCACGGACGGCGCGGCGTGAGCGAGGAAGATCTCGAGCGCTACGAGTCCGAAATCGAGCTCGGGCTCGTCCAGGAGTACCGGGCCGTCCTCCCCGTCTTCCGTTACGTGATCGAGACGGAGCGGCGCTTCTACCTGGCCAACGAGGTGTCGCTGAACGTGCGGTCCGACACGACCCCGGCCTGCATCGAGCTCGAGCTGCAGGACGCGTGGGTCTGGGACATGTACCGGCCCGCCCGCTTCGTGCCCGAGGTGCGTGTCGTCACGTTCCGTGACGTGAACATCGAGCGGCTGCCCGAACAAGAGCTCTGAGGTCCCAGGGGGCGACCGTTCCCCCGACGTGGGTGAGCACAACACCGTCCTCGGTCGGTACGGTGAAGACCTGACGGCCGCGCATTACCGGTCCCGGGGCTACACCGTCCTCGCGCGGAACTGGCGCTGTGCCAAGGGTGAGATCGACCTCATCTGCTCTCGTGGCGAAACCCTGGTGTTCTGCGAGGTGAAGGCCCGCTCGCACACCGCGACCGGGCACCCCCTCGAAGCGGTCACCGTCACCAAACAGATGCGGCTGCGCCAGTTGGCGGCGGCGTATCTCGTGAGCCAGAGCACCTATTGGGCAGAGATCCGCTTCGACGTCGCCTCGGTCATGGGCCGGAAGCTCCAGGTCGTCGAAGGTGCGTTCTGACAGCTCGCCGCGTAGGGTCGGTGGCCATGGAGACCCTTATCGTCGACCGCAAGGACGGCATCGTGACCGTCACGATGAACCGACCCGAGCGCAAGAACGCCGCCAATGCCAAGATGCTCAGCGAGCTGCTCGAGACCTTCCTCGAGGTCGAGGACCAGCCGGACGACCGCGTCATGGTGCTCACGGGCGCCGGCGGCGCGTTCTGCTCGGGCGCCGACCTCGGTGACCCCAACGGGCCGGCGACCGACGCCAAGCGGGCCGGCCTCGTACGCATGCGCAGGCTCGGTGACGTCGCGCTGGCGCTGCACCGTGTCTCGAAGCCGACCCTGGCCAAGGTCGACGGCGTGGCGGTCGGTGCCGGTCTGTCGTTGGCACTCGGCTGCGACCTGTGCGTCTGCAGTACGACGGCCCGGCTCTCCATGATCTTCGCCCGGCGCGGCCTGTCCTTGGACAACGGGGCCTCGTGGCTGCTGCCGCGCCTGGTCGGCATGGCACGCGCCAAGGAGATCGCGCTGTTCGGGGGGATGTGGAGCGGTATCGAGGCGGCCGAGATGGGCCTGGTGAACCGGGCCCTTGCGGTGGACGAGCTCGATGCCTTCGTCGACGAGTGGGCGACCCAGCTTGCCGCTGGCCCGCCGCTGGCGCTCTCGATGACCAAGACGCTGCTGCACGGCTCCTCCATGGCCTCGATGGAGCAGGCCGTAGAGGACGAGGCTCGTTGCCAGTCTTTGAATTTCTCCACCCGGGACACCAGCGAGGCGATGGCCGCCTTCGTCGAGAAGCGGGAGCCCGTGTTCGTGGGTCACTGAGGGGCCGGCCGCTGAAGGGCCGCTGAAGGGCCGCTGATGGGAGGCGGACGCCGCTAATAGAGTGGGTCCGTGCTCAGCGGCGTTCAGGGCATGATCGGCGACACGGCGTTGGTGACCAGGGCCATCGAAGGCGCGCATCGTCCCGGACGGATCCGGGCCAGGGGAGAGGAATGGCAGGCCATTCCTCTCGACCCCGACGCCAGTATCCCGGTGGGCACCAGCGTTATCGTCGCTGACGTCGAGCGTGGGCTCCTGGTGGTCTACGAAATCGACACATAGCCGGAAGACCGGACAGGCCCGAGAAGGCCCGACAAGGAGGTACGCCCATGTTGCTCGGATCGGCGGCTGAGGCAGTACTGGTAGGCGTGGCAGCAGGCGTCGTGGTGGTTGCCGCCGGCTTGTGGTTGGTGAGCCGCTGCGTCAAGATCGTGCAGCAGGGGAGCGTCGGTGTCGTCAAGCGTCTGGGCGAGTTCCGGGCGGTCACCCAGCCCGGCCTCCACTGGCTCGTTCCCTTCATCGATCGGATGGACAAGGTCGACGTCCGCGAGTTCCCGATGACGGGGGACCAGCAGGCGGTCATCACCAAGGACAACGTCTCGTTGCAGGTCAGCGCCACCATCTTCTGTCAGGTGATTGACGTGAAGTCCGCCTTGTTCGAGATCAACGATTTCGCTCTGGCCGTGGATCAGCTCTCCCGGACCGCCCTGCGGGCGGTGTTCGGGGAACTCTCGCTCGACCAAGCCTTGAGCGAGCGCGAGATGATCAACTCGCGGATGCAGGACCACATGGCCGACGCGACGGCCAAATGGGGGGTGCGGCTGAACCGGATCGAGATCCTCGACATCACGCCGCCGATGAACGTCGTGCAGGCGATGTCGGAGCAGAAGGAGGCGGAGCAGCACAAGCGAGCCGCCATCTTGAAGTCCGAGGGCGAGCAGCAGGCCGCCATCAACCAGGCCGGCGGACGCAAGCAGTCCGCCGTGCTCGAGGCCGAGGGAGCCAAGCAATCGGCCATCTTGGGAGCGGAGGCCCAGCAGCGCGTGCTCGAGCTGCAGGCCGAGGGCCAGCGGAAAGCGCTCGAGCTGCGCGGTGCCGGCGAGGCGGCCCGCCTGGAAGCTATCGACGCAGTGGCCATCAACCCGCACACGCTGGCGGTATTGCAGTTGCGGGCGCTCCAGGACATCGCTGCTTCGGACAACGCCAAGGTCGTCGTCCCCTACGAGGCGACAAGCCTGATGGGCGCGGCCGAGGTCCTTCTCTCGACCCTTCGCAACGAGAACATGAGCGGGGACGCGAGCACCAACGGCTCCGTCCCTCCGCCGGTCGCCACCCCGGCCCGGCCGCCTCGCGACCAACTCCCGCCCCAGGACTGAGCCGCCCCGGGCGTCTTCCCGACGCCGACAAGTCTCGTGCCTCTGTGTAGGTCACGGCACGCTGAATCGGTTCTTCCCTGTATATATGCAGACCCTCGTCCCACCTTCATCTGTATACGCGCGATAGCCGGTCGCCCCCGGGGATGGGCGGCGTGGCGCGCGTATACACCCGGATGCCAAGGGCCGGAGGTGGCATATACAGCTGGTCCAAACACCCTACGAAGCGGCTCCTGCCCTGACTGAGACTGCAGACGCTGGGCCCGTGAGACTCGAGAATTC
Source organism: Acidimicrobiaceae bacterium (assembly GCA_027306605.1). Classification (GTDB taxonomy): domain Bacteria; phylum Actinomycetota; class Acidimicrobiia; order Acidimicrobiales; family RAAP-2; genus Bog-473. The sequence goes on along the minus strand of DAHUZK010000064.1, from coordinate 58,589 downwards.
CGAGAGGGACGGAACTCGGCGACACAAATCGGGGAGGTGCCGACCGTTCAATCATCGTGCTGGCCTCAGTGACATCCGCCACCCTGAGCGGCGCCGTCGGGCGCACCGTCTCAGTGGAAGTTCATGTTTCCAACGGGCTCCCCGGGTTCACCATCGTGGGTCTGCCCGACGCAGCAGTCCGAGAAGCACGCGATCGCGTCCGTGCTGCCGTGCTCTCGAGCGGCCTTCAGTGGCCGTTGCGCAGGGTCACCGTGAATTTGGCCCCCTCGGGGGTCAGGAAGGCTGGAGCGGGCCTGGATCTCCCGATTGCCGTCGGGCTCTTGGTCGCAGCAGGAGCTCTCAGCCCGGCCTGCACCGAGGGTTTGGCCTTTTGCGGTGAACTCGGCCTCAACGGATCGCTACGCCACGTCCCGGGAATGATCGCCCTCGCCGACGCCACTGATGCTCCCGAATTGGTCGTTCCGCTCGACGACGTGGCGGAGGCGGCGCTGGTCCGAGGAAACACGGTCCATGGTGTGGCGACCCTGGCCGACCTCGTCCGCATCTTGCGCGGGCAGGCGGCGTGGCCGCCTCCGCCTGAACCCAAAAGGGCGCGCCGCTCGACCACCGAGCCGGACCTGCGCGACGTGCGAGGGCAGATACTCGGCCGTCGCGCGCTGGAGGTCGCAGCGGCCGGCCGTCACCACCTGCTGATGATCGGCCCTCCGGGCTCGGGCAAGACGATGCTGGCCGAGCGCCTCGTCGGGCTGCTTCCACCACTGACGCGTCCGGAGTCTCTCACGGTGACCCGGATCTTCTCAGCCGCGGGGGCTGCTCTTCCCGAGACTGCGTTGTTCGAGCGACCACCGTTCCGGGCGCCACACCACCAGGCGTCGATCGTCTCGCTCGTGGGCGGCGGCAGCTGGTCATTGCGACCCGGTGAGGTGAGCCTCGCAACCCATGGCGTCCTGTTCCTGGACGAGCTCGGCGAATTCCCGATTGCGGCACTCGAATCCCTCCGGCAACCGCTCGAGGAGGGCGTCATTCGAGTCAACCGAGTGGGGGGAACGGTCACCTTCCCTGCTTCCTTCCTGCTCGTCGCGGCCATGAACCCGTGCCCGTGCGGTGAGGGGGTCTACGAAGGAGCCTGCACCTGTTCGGTGGCGACCCGAGCGCGTTACCGCCGCCGGATCTCGAATCCTCTGCTCGACCGGTTCGATCTGGTCGTCCCAGTCAGCCGGCCCGATCCGGAGGACCTGCTGTCTCGAGTTCCGGGTGAGTCCACCGAGGCAGTCGCCGCTCGGGTCGCAGCGGCACGGTCCCGGGCGGCGGCGCGGGACGCCGATGCGCTACCGGTGATGGCGCCGGAGGCTTCGGATCTCTTGTCGACCAGGCTCCGGGAAGGCGCGCTCAGTGCGCGCGGGCTGACCAAGATCTCGCGGGTGGCGCAGACATTGGCCGATTTGGCGGAAGAGGACGAGATCTCCTTCCTCCATGTCAGTGAGGCGCTGTCGCTCCGCGCCGGCACGGCGGCGGTGGTTGCATGAGCGCTGCACTTCCGGAAGCCGCGTATGCCGTTGCCCTGTCCTTGTCCCCCGCGGTGGGGCCCGCAACACTGCGCAGACTTCTCGCCGACGGCGCGCCGTCGGCCACCTGGGCCCGGGCGTCGGACGAATCCGGTCAGACCGCCGAAGAAGTGGCGAAGATCTGGGACGATCACGTCCGTCGTGGGATCACGGTCCTCCTCCAGAGCGATTCCCGGTATCCCCGACGGCTCCGGGAGGATCCGGAGGGACCGGCAGTCCTCTTCTGCCTCGGCGATCCTGGTGCTCTGGAGTGGCCGGCCACGGTCGCCGTCGTGGGCACGCGCGCCCCCACCCGCTACGGGATCGGCGTCGCGGCCCAATTGGGAGCAGATCTGTCGGCTGCCGGCGTGTGCATCGTCTCGGGACTCGCCCTCGGCATCGACGCTGCTGCGCACGAAGGAGCCTGTGGCGCGGGGTCGCCTCCCGTCGGCGTGGTGGCAGGAGGTCTCGGCGAGCCGTATCCCCGCCGGCATGCGCGCCTTTGGGAGCGGGTCGCCGGAGAAGGCGTCATCGTGTCGGAGTCCCCGGTCGGGGCGAGGACGGAGCGATGGAGATTTCCGGCCCGCAACCGGCTCCTGGCTGCCCTGAGCGACGTGGTCGTGGTCGTCGAGAGCCGGCACCAAGGTGGATCCCGCCACACCGTGGCGGCGGCACTGGAACGAGGCGCCCCCGTTGGCGCCGTACCAGGGTCGATTCGCAGCGCGACGTCCGAGGGCACCAACGCGCTGCTGGCCGAAGGGGCCTTCCCGGTGTGCTCCGCCACGGACGTGCTGGTGTCGCTCTCGCTGGCAGGGGTGGAGCCGGCGCCGTTCGCCGTGTCCGAGAACCCCGAAGGCGCGACCGTGGCGACACGACAACGAGCCGAACCGGCATCTGAGGAGGAGCGTCTCGTCTTCGCCGTGCTCTCTTCTGACCCGGCTCCTCTGGACGACCTCCTCCGGGCGACGAGCCTTTCCCTTCCGGCTCTCTGCGGCGCACTCGAACGACTCGCTCGGAGCGGACTTGCTCGAGATGCCGGTGGATGGTGGGAGTTGGCCTGACCAGGACCTGACCAGGACCTGACCGGGCCGGTGACACGGGAACCCCGCTCATTCGTCCTAGTCTGCGTCGCCGTGGAGGTGCACCTGCTCGCAGCAGGCGATGCGGCCACCCTGCGAGAACAGGCGAAAGAGGCCGTCACCGAGGGTGCAGCGGCCGTTTTCATCACCGAGAGCTCCCTGGGTGACCCGCTCGTCCTGGCGGCTGGCCTGGCCGCGGCCGTGCCCGACGTGCGGCTGGGCGCACGGATGACGTTCTCGGCCCGGAGCCGGCACCCGGCGATGTTGGCCCGGGAGGTGACGAGCCTGGATCTCGTGTGCGGTGGCCGCAGTGCCGTGTGCTTCACGCCGCCGTTCGCCGACACCCTGGCCGAGGCGATCACTCTGTGTCGGGCGCTCTGGGAGGTCGGTGAGGTCGTCAGCGAGGGCCCGCACTTCCCGGTCCGTGCGGGGCGCAACCGTGCCAGGCCGCTGAGCCAGGGCGAGACGGGACCGATTGTGGTCATCGACCTCACCGGTGGCGAAACACTGCCTGGCGCCTTGGACGGTCTGATCGATCTGGTTCTGCGCCCCACGGCCCGTCCCGCGGTGTGCGTCATGGAGCGCCCATGACCGACACCACTGTGGTCGCGGAACGCCACGTCGCAGCCACGCCCACGACGGCTGTCACCGGACGGCATCTGCCTGCGCTCAACGGCCTCCGTGGCGTGGCGGTGCTCGGCGTGTTCGCCTACCACCTTCAGCTCGGCTGGGCGTCGGGCGGTTATCTCGGCGTGGACCTCTTCTTCGTGTTGTCGGGATTCCTGATCACGACACTCCTCCTCGAGGAATGGAGGGGTTCGGGTCGCATCAGCTTGCCTGCCTTCTGGGCACGTCGAGCGAAGCGCTTGCTCCCCGCCCTCTTCCTCGTGGTCATCGCACTCGGCCTCTACATCATCGCGAACGCGCTCTTCGGTGGACCCGGCGCGAACGGTCTCATCGATCTCTCGGGGTTGCGCGGTGAGGCCATCTGGACGCTGCTGTACGCGAACAACTGGCACCTCATTTTCGCGCACCAGTCGTACTTCGCACAGTTCTCGACACCGTCGCCCCTCCAACACACCTGGTCGTTGGCGATCGAGGAGCAGTTCTACCTCGTCTGGCCGCTGGTCCTGCTTCTGCTCTTCCGTGTGGCCGGACGGGGATGGCGCAGGACGGGGGCGGTACTGGCCGTCTCCCTCGGCGTGCTCTCGTCCGTTCTCATGGCCGCTCTCTTTCAACCGGGCACCGATCCTTCGCGCATCTACTACGGGACCGACACCCGCCTCTTCGATCTCATGGCCGGGGCGACCCTGGCCTTTCTCGCTGCCTCGCGCCCGCAACCTGCTCAGCCGTCCCGCCGGATCCTGCACGTCATCGGTCCGACCGCCGCCGCCGTGCTGGCGGTGTTCTGGGTCACCGCCGGGACGCCGGGCGGTCTGCCCACCTCCTTCATGTTCGAGGGCGGTTTCCTGATCTGCGCCGCGTTGGCGGCGCTGGTCGTGTCGGATGCCCGGCTCGTCGAACCGGGCCGCTTCTCCCGGGCGCTGGCCTGGCCGCCCCTGCATTTCGTCGGCACCATCTCGTACGGCATCTACCTGTGGCACTGGCCCGTCATCGTGTACGTGACCGGAGCCAGGACGGGACTGCCCACGTTGCCTCTCGACGTCGTGCGCGTCGGTGTGACGCTCGTCCTGTCGACAGCCAGCTATTACCTGGTGGAGCGACCGATCCGCCTGGCTCGCCCTCGGGGCCTGGTGCGCTGGTGGGGGGCCCCGCTGGCAGGGATCCTGAGCGCGGTCGTGATCGTGGTCGCCACGATTCCGGCGATCGCCGACCCCTCTCCCGTGGTCCGGACCTCACAGCTCGCTCCGGTGTCCCCGAAGGGCCAGCCGGTACCGGGTTCGGGAGGCTACGAGCACCAGCTCCCGATTCGGCTCACGGCCCAGCCTTCGCCTTCGGACCCCTTGCACGTGCTGCTCATCGGCGACTCGGTCATGCAGGACGCCTCGTACGGCATCACCGCCGCGCTCGAGGCGACCGGGGACGTGGTGGTGAGCTCGGCCGCCATCCCCGGGTTCGGGTTGGGCACCGCGACCAACTGGCGGACAGCCATCCCGACGCTGATCGCGCAGACCCACGCGCAGCTCATCGTGGCGTCGTGGAGCTGGGACGAATACGGACCGACCACGCCCAACGCGCTGCATGAGCCGGTGGCGTACTCCCGGTTGCTGCAGAGCGCCGTGGCGACCATGCTGGCACCGGGCAATGGCGTCGAAGGGGTGATCTTCACAGAATTCCCCCAATCGGGGGTCCTCCCGTCCTCGAATCCCGCGGCGCAAGCGAGCTACAACAAGGAGCGCTCGGACGGTGTCATCGCCTGGAACAACATCGCCGCCAACATGACGACCCGGTTCCCGGGCCGAGTCATGTACTTCCCGCTCGCCAGCTCACTGACGCTGAACGGCAAGTTCTCACCGTGGCTGCCTCCCCAGGGAGACCCACACGCGCCGACCGCTCAGTGGATCCGTGTGAGGAAGCTCGACAACGTGCACTTGTGTCCCGATGGCAGCGCCCGCTACGCCAACGCCCTGCTGGCGGACATGACGGCGGTGTTCCACCTGGGTCCGGCCAAGGGGGATTGGCCACAGGGTTCATGGGTGACCAATCCCGATTTCAACAACCCACCCGGAGCCTGCCCCGACGACCATCCCGCGAATCCCTGAGTCCTACCCACCCGCAGATGCCCTGACGCATCGGGGCGCCGCACCCCCGGTGCCAGGCACGATCCCGGGAGTGCTCAGGCCCTCCGGCGCTCGAGCCGATACCCAGATGTGCCCGAGTCCGAGCCTCTCACCGTGACCTCCGCCATCACGGGGCTGAGCGGGACCACCGGGATCACCGGGGTCATCGGGATGACCGGGGCGGACAAGGCGGGGATGCCCGCCGAACCGGGCCCGACCCGCCGGGAGATCGTCCTCCGCCGCGCTCCCTTCACGCTGGTCGTGTTGATCGGACAGTTGAGTGCGTTGTGGCCCCCGGGCCCGACCAACATGGCGGCGTTCATGGTCAGCACGATCCTCCTCCTCGGGGTGGGGGGCCTCTTGCTCTGGACCAAGGGCGACACGCCGCACGGCTGGTTGTTGCGTGCCGGCATCTACGTCGTGTCGGTGAGCTTCCTGATGTTGGCAACCGGTGGCGCGAGCAGCGGCTTGGGTTTGCTGCTCCTGGTGCCCGTGGTGGGAATCGCGCTCTACGGCAGTCCACGCGAGACGGGCCTCGTCGTCGGGTTCGTGCTCGCATCGATCCTCGTCGTCTCGCTCTGCTCCGAGGCCGACCCGGGCACACTCACGTCCCGTCGCCTGCTCCTCACCGCCGGCATCGCGGCCATGCTCTCGATCGGGATCCACGCGCTGCGGAGGCAACTCGAGTTCTCCAACGCCCGCACGGCCCAGTTGCTGCGCCAGGAGCGAGACGTCAACGCCGCGGCACGCCAGCTCACGCTCCTGTCGGACCCGCCGGCCATCACGGCGCTGGGCACCGACCTGGTGGCCCGCATGGCGCTGCCGGGCGGGGATGAGCACCTGCGGGCGACTTATCTCCGCGTCGATGGCGAGATGCTCGTGATGGACGCCGAGCTCCGCCGAACCGGGAAGCGGGTGAAGGACAGCTGGCGGCTCGAAGAGCATCCCTGGATCCGAGACGCCATACGGATGAAGCAGCCCGTGGAAGGCCCGCTCGAGCCCGACCTGGCCGGGCCGGCCGTGCGGGAGGTCCTCGAGTCGACCGGCGTGACCCATGGGGCCTGGGTGCCGGTCTGCCCGGACGGCACCCCTCACGGCGTGCTGGTGCTGGCCAGCGTGGCCGGCCCGGTGCCCCACGAGTGCATCGAACGCGCCGTCGCCCTCGGGCACCTCCTCGAACTCGCTCTTGCCAACTGGGCTGCGCACGAGAAGCTCGAGCAGCAGGCGACCACCGAGGAGCGCCGGCGCATCGCCCGCGAGCTGCACGACGGTCTGGCGCACGAGCTCGCCTTCATCGCCAGCAAGACCCGGGGCTGGACGAGCGATGGTCCGCCGACCGTCGACGTGGACGAGATATCCGGTGCCGCCGACCGGGCTCTCGACGAGGCACGCCGGGCCATGACCGTGTTGTCGGTTCCCGAGACGCAGTCGCTCGATCGTGCGATCGCCCGGATCGCGCAAGACCTCGGCCCGCGCCTGGGCATCGCGGTCGAACTCGATCTGGCCGAGGATGTCGACATGCCCGGTGAGGTCACGGAGAACGTGCTCCGTATCGTGCGAGAAGCGCTCACGAACGTGGCGATCCACAGTGGCACGAACATGGTGCGGGTCCGTCTCGAGCGCGGCGACGGGCTGCGGCTCGTCATCGAGGACGACGGGTGCGGCTTCGACGTCGAGACGCGGTCACGCTGGGAGGGCTTGGGCCTGCTCAGCATGGAAGAGCGCGCCGCGGCCGTCGGCGCCGACTTCAGGGTGGACTCGTCCCCCCGACATGGGACCAGGGTCGAGCTCGCCTTCCGATGAGCGTCCACGAAGCAGGGCCGCATCCGAAGGGAGCCCCTCGCCACCCGTCCTAAGCTGACGTCGTGACCACTCCAGCGCCGGCGAGACGGATCGAGAGCGACAGCATGGGGGAGATCGAGGTCCCCTCCGACCACTACTGGGGTGCCCAGACGCAACGGTCGCTCCACCACTTCGACATCAGTACCGAGACCATGCCCAAGCCGCTCATCAGGGCTTTCGGCATCCTCAAGGGGGCGTCCGCCGCGGTCAACCGTGACCTGGGCAAGCTCGACGAGTCGTTGGCCGTTCTGATCCAGCAGGCTGCCGACGAGGTGGCCAAGGGTGTCCTCGACGAGGAGTTCCCGCTGCGGATCTGGCAGACAGGGAGCGGTACCCAGACCAACATGAACTCCAACGAGGTGATCTCGAACCGGGCCATCGAGCTCAGCGGTGGCGAGTTGGGCTCCAAGAAGCCCGTCCATCCCAACGACCACGTCAACATGTCGCAGTCCTCCAACGACACCTTTCCCACCGCGATGCACATCGCGGCGGCCGAGGAGACCGTCCATCGGTTGCTGCCCGCGCTCAGGTCGCTGCGCGACGCGCTGCAGAAGCGTGAGCGCGAATTCAGCGGCATCACCAAGATCGGTCGTACCCACCTGATGGACGCAGTTCCCCTGACCCTCGGCCAGGAGTTCTCGGGCTACGTGGCACAGCTCGATGCCGACATCGCGCGTATCGAGCAGACGCTCCCCGGCCTCTACGAGCTGGCCGCCGGCGGCACGGCGGTGGGCACCGGCCTGAACACCCACCCCGAGTTCGGCGAGCGGGTAGCCGCGGAGATCGCGGACATGACGGGGCTGCCCTTCGTCACCGCCCCCAACAAGTTCGCCGCGCTGGCCGGCCACGACGCGCTCGTCTTCGCGCACGGGGCACTCCGCACCCTGGCCGTGTCCTTGATGAAGATCGCCGACGACCTCAGGTGGCTGGGCTCGGGACCCCGCTGCGGTCTGGGCGAGCTCGCCCTGCCCGAGAACGAGCCGGGCTCGTCGATCATGCCGGGAAAGGTGAACCCGACCCAGAGCGAGGCCATGATCATGGTCGGCATCCAGGTGATCGGCAACGACGTCGCGGTGGCCACGGCGGGCAGCCGGGGCAACCTGGAGCTCAACGTGTGCAAGCCCGTGATCGCCTACAACGTCATGCAGTCGATCGCCCTCATGGCCGACGCCTGCCGTGGCTTCCGGGAGTTCTGCGTCGAGGGGCTCCGACCCGATCTTGACCGGATCGAGCACCACCTGACGAACTCGCTCATGTTGGTCACGGCCCTGTCGCCGGAGATCGGTTACGACAAGGCTGCGGAGGTGGCGAAGAAGGCGCATCACGAGGGATCGACGCTCAAGGAGGCCGCCTTGGCGCTCGGCTATCTCAGCGAGGCGCAATTCGACGCCGCCGTGAGGCCCGAGGAGATGACGCACCCGTGAGCGAGCCGGTGTTGTCGGAGTCGGAGGTCGACGCAGCGCTGGACGAGCAGAACCTCCAGTGGCGTCGGGACGGTGACGTCCTCGTGACGACCGTCAAGCTGCACGACTTCGCGGCCGCGCTCCGGTTCGTCAACGTCGTCGGTGCAGCCGCCGAGGCGGCCAACCACCACCCTGACATCGACATCCGCTGGAACAGCGTGCACCTCGCGCTCACGACGCACGACTCGGGAGGGATCACCCTGCTCGACCTGGCGCTGGCCGGTGTGATCGACCGGTTGCGCCCCGACGTCAAGGACGAGGAGGACGGCACCGACGGCGAAGCCTGAGGTCAGAGGTCAGCCGTCCGTCTGACCTCGGCGATCCGAGCCGGGCGCAGCTACCCGCTGAGCGGTTCCAGCAGCGAGGTTCGCAGCGACTCGACGACCTCGGGCCCGACGCCCAGACCGCTCACATACGCCTGGACCGAGCCGTAGCGCCGGCGGACGTGGTCGAGCAACGCCTCCATCTGAGCCGGCTCGGCCGAGAAGACCTCGTCGATGTTCTCGATCGTCTCCCGGCCCTCGGGGTACTTCACGATCAGCTTGGCCCGCAACCGGAGCATCGCCTCGCCGCTCAGCGCGTAGTCGGCCACGACCATCTCCTCGTCCACGCCGAGGAGGGAGAGCACGATGGCCGAGAGCACCCCGGTGCGGTCCTTGCCGGCGGTGCAGTGGAAGACGGCGGGGAGGGCGTCGGGCGCGGCGAGGACGCCGAGGGTGGCCCTGATCTGCGCGCCGGCGTCGGTGACGATCTCCTGGTACTGGGAACCGAGGAGCCCGGGGCGCCGGTCGAACTCCTGGGCGTCGGGCAGCTCCTCGATGAAGGGGAAGTGGTGGAAGGCCACCGGGTGGGCATCGACGTCGAAGCGGCCCCGCTCGAGCTCGGACTCCGAGCGCAGGTCGATGACCGTGCGGATGCCCAGCGAGCGCAGCACCCCCAGGTCGTCGCCGGTGAGCTCGCCGAGGCCGTCGGCGCGGAAGAGCCGTCGCCAGCGCGTGCGCATCCCGCCGGCCGCCGCATAACCGCCGAGGTCGCGGAAGTTGACGGCACCGTCGAGCGCGATCAGCCGGTCGAGCGCATCCGTCACCGGCGTGCTCCCGTCACGAGACGGGCATGTCCCACATGGGGAACCACCGAGAGAGGTCGGCCTCGATCGGCAGGTCCGACCCGACCATGGTGCGGATCCGCAGCTCCAGCTCCGTGTCGCGGCGTTCCTGCTTCGGGTCGACCGGGGCGAAGGGGTAGAAGGTGCCGCGCTTGTAGAGGTAGACGAGGCGGAATGCCCGGGCGTCGCCGCCGGCGTCGGGGCCCGGTACGAATCCGAAGACCGAGGCGAGCAGCTGGGGCCCCCAGCCGTTGTCCTGCAACGTGGAGTTGGCCATGTGGATCTTGGTCACCAGCTCCTCGAGATCGGGGTCGTCGAGCAACAGCCACCCGTAGTCGAAGGAGTCGTGGGTCTGGCTGAAGCCGTCGCCGACGAGCTCGCCGATCTCCTTCTGGGCGTCGGCCGAGCCCTGACCGGGCGGCGGCTTCCAGCACACACCGGCGTGGCCGGAGCTGACGAGGCCGCCGGCGCTCTGCAGGGTCAGCGCGGCGGTGGGGAGCGAGAACAGCGCGTCGAGGTTGGCGCGGACCGGCTTGGAGCGGCCGAGGATCGTGTCGAGGAGGCCCACAGGTGCCGAGGGTATCCGGCGGATCGATGCGGCTCAGTCGGTTCCGGTCGGGCCGGCCTGCCCGAGCTGCCGCTCCAGCGCGTCGAGTTGGGCCAGCCGCTTCTCGAGCGTGGGGTGGGTGCGGAACAGCTGCCCGAAGCTGAACCCGCCGCCGGCGCCCTGGGTGGCACCGTTGGCCACGGCCGGCGTGAAGAAGAAGGCGTTGAACGGCTCGGCTGCCCGCAGGTCCTTCGTCGGGATCCGGCCCATCTCACCGGTGATCTTGACCAGGGCCGAGGCCAGCAGGGAGGGGCGGCCGATGAGGATCGCCCCCGACCGGTCGGCCGCCAGCTCGCGGTAGCGGGACAGCGCCATGGTCAAGAGGAAGCTGATGAAGTAGACGACGACGGACACGAGCATGACGACCATCTCGACGAGGGCCGCCTGGCTCTGGGAATTGTTGTTGCCGCCTCCGCCGCCGCCGAACAGCTCCGAGTAGAACATCACCCGCGTCAGCAGCCCGGCGATCATGCCCAGTCCGCTGGCGATGGTCATCACCGCCACGTCGCGGTGGGCGACGTGCGACAGCTCGTGCGAGAGCACTGCTTCGACCTCGGGCTCTTCGAGCCGGCGCAGCAGCCCGGTCGTGCAGCACACCACGGCCGCCTTGGGGCTGCGCCCCGTGGCGAAGGCGTTGGGGATGTCGGTCTCGGCGATGGCGACCCGCGGTTTGGGCATGTCGGCCAGGGCGCAGAGCCGGTCGACGACGCCGTGCAGCTGTGGCGCCTGTTCGGGGGTCACCTCGTGGGCGTGCATGGCGTACATGGCGATCTTGTCGCTGAACCAGTACTGGCCGAAGAGCAGTGCGGCGGCGATGACGAGGACGAAGGCGAAGGACAACCCGACCGCGATCAGGACCCCGATGACCGCGCCGTAGAGCACGACGAGGAAGAACCCCGTCATGAGCATCCGGTAGGTCAGTCCGCGGTCCGGCTTGATGTTGTGTGAGATTGCCATCAGGCGCCCTCTCCTCCTGTCCCCCCTGTTTCCGCCTGCTCGGCTGCGGGCAGGGCCGACGTCCCGTCGGCACCGGCACCGCTGCCGGCGCCGATGCCGGCAGCGCCGTCCGATCCGGGACCGATCTCCGCCTTCAGTGCCGCCAACTCGTTGTCGACCTGGCTGGTCGACGACACCTTGTCGAGCTCCTTCTGGATGTCGTCGACGGGCTGCGTCAGGTCGTCCAGCGCGCCCGAGGCCAGGAGCTCGTCGATGGCGCCGGCACGGGCCTGCATCGAGGCGATCTTGTCCTGGGCCCGCTGCATGGTCGCACCCGCGCTGCGGGTCGAATCGGAGATGCCCGACACGGCTTCGCCGACCTTGGTCTGTGCTTCGGCCGCGGTGTAGGAGGCCTTGAGGGTCTCCTTCTGCGTGCGGAAGCGCTCGACGCGCGACTGGAGCTCCTGGGACGTCGCGACCAGCTTCTGCTCCTGGTCGCTGATCTGGTCGTGTTGCGTCTTGAGCTCGGCCAACTGCTCGCCCAGCGCGGCCCGGCGCGAGAGGGCTTCGCGGGCCAGGTCCTCGTTGCCCTGCTGGAGCGCCGCCTTGGCCTGTCCCTGGAGCTTGTCGGCCTGCTTCTGCAGGCCCTGGGCCTGCAGCTCGATCCGCTTCCGGGCCGTCGCCACGTCGGCCACGCCCCGCCGGACCTTGGTCAGCTGCTCCACCTGCTTCTCGTAGGAGAGGTCCAGGGTGTCGCGCGGGTCCTCCATCTTGTCCAGGGCCTTGTTCGCCTTGGACCGGAAGATGTCCCGGATCCGACTGAACGTTCCTGCCATGGATAACGAGCATAAGCCCCGCGGCGGGGAGGAGGGCACCGGGCGGTTCCGTCCGCCGCCGCTAAGGTCGATCCGTGCCCGAACGCCTTTGCCTGCTCAGCGTCCACGCACACCCTGACGACGAGGCCTCCAAGGGTGCCTCGACCGTGGCCCGCTACCATGCCGAGGGCGTCCGGACCGTCCTGGTCTGCTGCACCGGCGGCGAGGAGGGGGACATCTTGAACCCGGCCATGGACACACCCGAGGTGCGGGAGGACCTCGCACGGGTGCGGATGGCCGAGCTCAAGGCCTCCACCGAGATCATCGGCTACGACGACACGGTGCTCCTGGGCTACCGGGACTCGGGCATGCCGGACTCGGAGTCCAACTCGAATCCGGCCTCGTTCGCCCGGGCCCCTCTCGACGAGGCGGTCGGCCGGCTGGTCGAGGCGATCCGCCGCGAGAAGCCCCAGGTCGTCATCACCTACCCCGACGACCAGAGCCAGTACCCCCATCCCGACCACCTGCGGGTGCACGAGATCTCCATCCTGGCCTTCGACTCCGCCGGTGACCCGGACCGGTTCCCGGAGGCGGGCCCTGCCTTCGCGCCCTCGAAGCTCTACTACTCGGTGTGGTCGGGCGAGCGCTTCCGCCAGATCCACCAGAAGTTCCTCGAGCTCGGCCTCGAGTCGCCGTTCGACGACAAGTGGTTGCAGCGCATGACCAGGATCGAACCGTTCACGACCACCGTCGACATCACGGGCTTCACCCAGGTGCGGGCCGATGCCCTGCGGGCGCACGCCACCCAGGTCGACCCGAACTCGCCGTTCTGGTTCGGGCTGCCGCCCGAGGTGATGCGCGACATCCATCCCGTCGACGAGTTCCGGCTGGCCCGGAGCCGACTGGGTCCCCTCGACGTCACCGAGGACGACCTGTTCGCGGGACTGCGGGGCTGAGCGACCCGCGGGTCAGCACCCGCAGGTCAGCACCCGCAGGTCAGCACCCGCAGGTCAGCACCCGCAGGTCAGCTCGGGCCGAGGAAGCCCCAGCTGATCGCCCCGGCGCTCTGCAGGAGCACGATCGCCACCGCGGCGGCCAGGGCGCAGAGCAGGATCACGGTGACGGCCGCCTTCCAGCCGAAGCGCGCCCTGCGCCGTTTCTGCTGCAGGCGCCGGCGGCGGGCCACCCGTGACTCCGGGCGCCGGGAACGGGCGGGTGGGTCCACCGGCGGAGCCGCAATGGGCATGTCAGAGTTGACCACGGCCTCCTCGGCCACGGCCACCTCGACCGCGGCCACCTCGGCCACGGCCACCTCGGCCAGGGCCACCTCGGCCGCGGCCACCTCGGCCACCTCGGCCACCTCGGCCGCGGGCCCGGCCGTCACCAGCCCGGAGGATGACGGCGGCATGTCGCGGACGGGGATGGAGCCGGCGACGCCCGACGTGACGTCGCGCATGACGATTTCGAGGTCGTCGAGCGTCCAGCCCTTGACCACCAGGGGGGTGACGGCGCCGTCGCCACGCAGCGTGAGCACGACGTAGCCGACGTGCTCCGCGATCTCCCAACGCGAGATGCGGTCCCAGCTCAGATGCTGCTGCCGACGACCCGGACGAATGATCTCGATGCCGTCGGGGGACAAGGTGATGTCGAAGGTGTCGCCGCGACGCTGGTGACGGTTCTTGGGCAGGATCGTGACGTCGCTGATCGTCGTCGGACCTGCCGGGGTCATCGTCCCGCCGTCACGCGCCGGCCCGTGCCAGCTCGCGCAGGGGTCGGAACCCGATCAGGGTCGCCCCGGCGCGGTCGACCATGCCGCGGACCCAGTCCTCGTCGCAGATGATCCGGTAGTCGTCGACCCGCGCCTCCCAGTCGTCGGTGGCCAACGATCGCAGCTCGGCGCTGTCGATGGCCGGGTGCAGGTGCAACTCGGTCACTCCGGGCCGCAGCGCGGCCAGGTGCTTTTCGAAGATCGGTCGGGAGCCGACGCCGGGGACCAGGCAGAAGTGGTCGGTGAAGACGGCACCCGCCTCTGCCGCCAGCGAACGGGCCGGGAAGCCGAGATAGCGCTCCACCGACGCACCGACCATGCGCAAGGGCAGCCCGAAATCGAGCGCGAGGTCGAGGTACACGTCGAAGAACTCGGGCCGCAGCTGGAGCGTCCCCATGTGGGCGTCGAGGTGGCTCACGTCGAAGCCCCACAGGATGGCCCGCTCGATCTGGGCCCGGCACTCGCGTCGCACTTCGTCGACGTCGGCGTGGTCCCAGACGTCCTCCACCGTGCGCGGGAACCCGCCGTCCCCCCCGAGCAGGGAGGGGGCATGGGTGATGGGGCCCCAGCGGTACAGCTCGTACTCCGCGTTCAAGGTCAGGTGCACGCCGACGTCCTCGCCGCGGTAGCGGCTGCTCGCCTCCCTGGCCCATGGGCACGGCACCATCAAGGTCGCGCTGGTCACCGTGCCGGTGCCGAGGCACTCGAACACGCCGACGTTGGCGGAGTGGCAGGAGCCGAGGTCGTCGGCGTTGATGATCACGAGCTTGGCCTCGGCGGGATAGCCGAGGCGTTGGGCCAACGTCGGCTCAGCCATCGCCCCTCACTGTGGCGGACACGTCCGCGTCCTGGCTCCGGGCGTCGGACGCGATCTCGGTCTGGAACGACTCCATCTTGGCAGTCAGGTCGGCGTCGCCGACGGCAAGGATCCGGACGGCGAGGAGCCCGGCGTTGCGGGCCCCGTTCACCGCCACGGTGGCCACGGGGACCCCTCTGGGCATCTGCACGATGGAGAGCAGGCTGTCGAGGCCGTCGAGCTGGGACAACGCCACGGGGACGCCGATGACCGGCAACGGCGTCACCGAGGCCAGCATCCCGGGGAGGTGCGCCGCGCCGCCGGCGCCGGCGATCAGCACGCGCAGGCCGCGTCCGGCCGCCTCCTGCCCGAAGGCCAGCATCTCGTGGGGCGTGCGGTGGGCGGACACCACCCGCACCTCGTGGGGGAGGCCGAAGCGTTCGAGCACCTCGACAGCCCCCTGCATCACCGGCAGGTCCGAGGAGCTGCCCATGAGCACGGCCACGGCCGGCGACGTCACGGCCGGCCCCGGGGAGGCGCTCATGGTGCCACGCCGGACCGTGCCGCCGGCCCGGACCGTGCCGCCAACCCGGCCGGGAGGGTCAGACCGTCGGGCACCGGCGTGCCGAGGGCGAGGGCGGCCGACCACGCGCTCATTCGAACGGTGGCGGCGTCGTCGCCGCAGACGGTGACGTGGCCCAGCTTGCGGTCGGGGCGTGCCCGCTTGGCGTAGAGGTGGACGTGGGCCCCCTCGACCGCCAAGCCGCGCCCGAGCAAGGTGGCCGGGTCGGCCCCCGCCGGGCCGCCGAAGACGTTGACGCTCGCCACGCAGGGGTGGCTCGGCGCCGTCGAGCCGAGGGGGAGGTCGAGGACGGCGCGGACGTGGTTCTCGAATTGGGAGGTCACCGCCCCCTCGATCGTCCAGTGGCCCGAGTTGTGCGGACGCGTGGCCACCTCGTTCACGAGCAGGCGCCCCTTGGTCCAGAAGAGCTCGATCGCCATCACGCCCACGGCGCCGGCGATCTCGGCCACCTTCTGCCCCAGGGCCGAGGCCGCCTCCACCACGTCGTGGCCGAGGCGGCCCGGGACGAGGACTTCGCGGCAGACCCCACCGACCTGCGCCGTCTCGACGGCCTGCCAGGCCACCGACGCGCCCGAGGGGCGCCGGGCCACCATCACGGCGAGCTCGGCGTCGAGCGGGACGAGCTCCTCGACGACGACACGCCCTCCCACCGGGTCCAGCACCGCGGAGGCCTCGGCCCGGTTGGACACCGGCCAGACACCCTTGCCGTCGTAGCCCCCCTGGGCCGCCTTGAGCATCACGGGCCACCCGTGGTCGCCGGCGAAGGCGGAGACCGCATCGAGCGCGTCGGGCCCGGGGTCGACGATCCGGTAGGCCGGCACGGGCACACCGGCGGCGTCGAGGACGGCGCGCATGCGCGCCTTGTCCACCGCCAGCTCGAGCGTCTCGGCCCCCGGCCGCAACACGCCGCCCTCGGCCTGGAGGGCGGCGACGATCTCGAGGTCGACCTGTTCGTGGTCGAAGGTGACGACCTCGCACAGATCGGTGAATGCCCGCATGGTGCCGGCGTCGAAGGGTGAGCCCACCACGACGCCTGCCGCGATCGCGCAGGCGGCGTCGTCGGGCCGTTCCGCCAGGACGGCCATCGAGAGGCCGAGGGCGCTCGAGGCCTCGCCGGCCATCCGGGCCAGTTGGCCCGCGCCCACGAACCCGATCCGATAGGTGCTCAGCTCACTCGCCCCCGGTCGGGGATTCGCCTAGACAGTAAGGAGAACACACACGGCAGACTACGCGAGGGAGCACCTGGTCCATGGCAAAGCCGCTGCGAATCGGCACGATGATCGACGTCGACCGGTCGCTGGCCGACACGATCGCCCAGCTTCGGCGATTCGCCGACGCCGGGTTCGACCATGCTTTCGGCGCCCAGATCTTCGGGCCCGACACGCTCACGCTCCTTGCCACCGCCGGTGCCCAGGTCCCCGGGATCGGGCTCGGGACCGGTGTGGTGCCGGTGCACCCGCGCCACCCGATGATGCTGGCCGCGCAGGCCCTGACCGTGCAGTGGGCCACGGACAACCGGCTCCTGCTCGGCATCGGGCTTTCGCATGCTGTCGTCGTCGAGAACATGTGGGGGATGAGCTACGACCGTCCTGCCGCGTACATGAAGGAGTACCTGGCCTCGCTGATGCCCCTCTTGCAGGGCGAGGTCGTCGCCAGCGCGGGGGAGCGGATCACCACGAACGCCTTCACGCCCCTCGAGGTGCCAGGGGCCACCGCCCCTCCTGTCCTCGTGGCGGCACTCGGTTCCGCCATGTTGAAGCTGGCCGGGAGCGTGGCCGACGGCACCATCACCTGGATGACGGGTACCGCCACGATCGGGAGCCACATCGTGCCGGCGATCACCGCGGCGGCCGAAGCGGCCAGCCGACCGGCGCCGCGGGTCGTGGTGTCCCTGCCGGTGGCGGTGACCACCGAGCCCGAAGCGGCGGCGGCGCGTATCAACGACGCCTTCTCCATCTATCCGAACCTGCCTTCGTACCGCGCCATGCTCGACAAGGAGGGTGCGGACACTGCCGCCGACATCGGCTTCATCGGTGACGAGGAGGCGGTCGTGGCGGCGATCCAGCGGCTGGCCGACGCCGGGGCGACCGACCTCGTCGCCTCCGTCATGGGCGACGCGGAGGAGCGCCGGCGCGGCTTCGAACTGCTCGGGGAGCTGGCGCGGTCCTGACACCGTGCACCGCCGGGACAGGGAGGACCACCGGGAGGGGGCACCGCCGAATTGATCGGCCGGTCAGTTCGGCCGATCAGTGTGACAGCGACGTGTGCTTGAACTCGTTGAGGTCGGGCAGGGTCTCGAAGATGGCGAGGACGCCGTCGATCGTGCGCCGGGCGAGTGCCGCATCTCCTTCGGGCCGGCTCATCAAGCGGACGAACACAGCACGGTCCGCCACGACGAAGGTCGGTACCCCGAAGGCCTCCCACTTGGTCACGGCCACCTCGTGAGCCCGTCGGATCTCGCCGAAGGGCTCGCCCGACTGCGCCTCCTCGACGATGGCAGCGCCGGGCAGGCCCACCGAATCCAGCACGCCTGCGACGACCTCGGGCTGGCGCAGGTCGAGACCCTCGTCGTGGCGGGCGCGGAAGAGGGCCTCGTGCGCATCGAGGAATCTCTCGCGGTGCCGGTCCCGCACCACGACGCCGGACGCCAGCGCGATCAGGTCCTTCGCCCGGGCCGGGTCGTCCCACACCGCGGTGTCCCCCTCGGCAACGTGCACCTGGCTCAACGAGAAGGGCTCGAAGGTCACCTCCCACGGTGCGCCGTCCCTCAGGCCGGCCACCAGGTGCTCATGGGCGTTGCGTGCGAAGGGACAGCGGTAGTCCCAGTTCACCGAGAAGCTCGTCACAGTGCCATCAACCTCACCTCGCACGGGAACATTCCCCTCCGTACCGGGGTCGAACCGGGTCAGCGCCCCCGGCCGGTGCGGCCCGGGGCCAGGGCGTCGACCACCGGACGCAGGCCGAGACCCAGGAGGGAGCCGATGACGGCACCTCCCAGGACGTCGGTCGGGTGATGCGCCCGCAGGTGCACGCGGCTGGCGGCGACGGCGGTGGCGAAGCCGACGGTCGCCGCCGTGCCGGCGTCGGTCTCGGCCAGCACGAAGGCCGTGCAGTAGGCAGCGAGCGTGTGCCCGCTCGGGAAGCTGCTGCTCGTGGGTGCGCGCACCGCGGCGTCGAGATGGTCCTGGGGTCGTTCGCGTGGCACGGCCTGCTTCACCAGGCGGTTGACGATCATGGACGAGAACCCGGCGGCGGCGAGCGCCACGACGGCGCGCCGCCGGCCGGCACCCCGGCGGCGTGCCTTGAGGCCGGCCAGCAGCACCCAGACGACGCCGTAGTCGGCCAGGTTCGACACGACCGCGGCGGCGCGATCGACCTCGGGACGACCGCGCAGGGGTTCGAAGGCGGCGTCGAGGACCTCGTCGACGGCGGACAGGCCCGACGGCGAGGTCACGTCACGCGGCGAAGGCGGGACACGACTCCTTGAAGTTGCAGTAGTCACACAGCGGGCCCACGTTGGGCCGGAAATCCTCGGCGTCGCACGCACGCTCTATAGCACTCCAGACGGCCACGGCCCGCTTGCGCTGGCCCCGGATGGTCTGTTCGGAGGCCTTCGAGGCGATGGCGACCGGCTGGCGCAGGTAGAGAAGTCGGACCTCGGTGGGGGCGCGGCCCAGGAGGCTCTCGCAGAGCAGGGCGTACGTCTGGACGCCTCCCAGGCTGCCGTGCTCGTAGCGCTCGGCCGGAGCGCGGCCCGTCTTGTAGTCGACGACGGTCAGGCTCCCGTCGGCTTCGAGGTCGAGCCGGTCGATGATGCCGCGCAGGCGCATCCCGTCCACCACGGTCTCGACGCCCAGCTCGACGCCGATGGTGCGCGAGTCGTCGGGGTCCTCGAGCAGGAAGTAGTTCTGCACCAGCTGGCGCGCGTCGGCCAGGAACGCCGCAGCCTCGTCCGGGCCGAGCGAGAGCTGCGCGAACTCCTCGTCGTGCTGCATGGCGCTCCAGGCCCGGACCAGCTCGGCCTCGGCGGCCTCGACGGTCCGGGTCCCGGCGGCGTGGTGCCAGAACAGGCCCTCGAGCGCAGCGTGCACGAGCGTTCCCTTGACCGCGTGGGGAGAGGGCGGTTCCGGCAGGCGCTCGATCTGCGAGAAGCGGAAGGCCAGAGGGCAGTTGGTGAACGCGCTGACCTTCGATGGCGTCAGCGTTCGCGGAGGATCGAGCGCCATGCGCAGAGGATACGACGGGGGTGCTCGTGCCCAGGGCGATGCTCCGTCCCGGGCCTGTCGGGCACGGGCGTCCCGAGCCTGTAGAAAGGTCGCGATGCCCCCGCGCCCGTCGCCGAGACCCGACCGAGGGCACCGGGATGCCTGACCTCCGGCGCAGCACCCGGTGGGCCGGCCTGCGCCCCGGCGACCCGGTGCAGGTCGAGGGGACGCGCCTGCGCGGGGCGTCCTGGGAATTCGTGGCGCACGTCACCAACGGCGAGACCGGTGAGGCGTGGGTCGAAGTCGTCGGAGGGCGGGCCGGCGATCGCGCCGTGCGCTCCTTCCGCCCCGAGCAGCTGTACGCCGCCTCCGCCCGCCCGGGCCGGGACCCGTCGCTGGCGGACGCTCCCGGGCTGCCGTTGGGCTGAGCGGCCGTGGCGCATCTCGGGACGACCGGGGGAGTTCCCGGCGGTGTGCGGGGACCCGGTGTCCCGACCCTCACCACGGCGCGGCTCGTCCTGCGCCCCTTCGGGCCCGGCGATCTCGACGAGCTGGCCGAGCTCCACGCCGAGGAGTCCTTCTGGTGGTATCCGCTGCGCGGCGCCATGAGCCGGGACGAGACGGCACGGTTCCTCGAACAGGTCACCGCCCGCTACGAGAGCGACGGGTTCGGGATCGAGGCGCTGGTCGAGAGGGCGACCGGCACCATGATCGGGTGGGCCGGGCTGGCCGTCCCGCACTTCTTGCCCCAGATCTTGCCGGCGGTTGAGGTCGGGTGGCGCCTGGCCGGCGCGCATCGGGGAAGAGGTCTGGCGACGGAGGCCGGCACCGCCGCCGTGGACTTCGGCTTCGACCAGGGCGGCCTCACCCGGATCGTCAGCATCTACGAGCCCGAGAACGCACCGTCGGGCCGGGTGATGGAACGGCTCGGGTTCTCGCCGCTTTTGCGTACCGTCGGCCCGCACGGTGAGGAGGTGACGGTGACCGAGCTGACGAGGGAGCGGTGGGAGCGCGCACATGGGTGACGTCGAGCTCGACACGGCGACCGAGCCGCAGGGTGACGGACGCTACAGGGCCACCGTGCACGGCGATTGGGAGATCTGGGGGCCGTGCGGGGGCTACGTGGCCGCCATCGCGTTGCGCGCCGCCGGCGCCGAGAGCCCGCTGCTGCGCCCGGCCAGCTTCTTCTGCCACTACCTCTCGGTCGCGGCGTTCGCGCCGGTGGACCTCGTCGTGACGCCGTTGCGGTCGGGCAGGACCGTGGCGGCGCAACGGGTCGAGATGACCCAGCAGGGCAAGCCGGTGCTCGACGCCATGGTGTGGTCGGTGGGCCAGGTCGAGGGCCTCGAGCACGAGGACGTGTCGCCACCCGACGTGCCGGACCCCGAGGAGCTGCCGGCGCGGACGGACCTGTGGGCCGCGGCGGAGGACGACGACTCCGGCGCCGGCCCCTACGCCTTCTGGGAGAACTTCGACGAACGCGTGATCGAGTGGTCCGCGCGGTGGCCGCCGACCGAGCCGCTCCCGCCGACCTGGCGCACCTGGGTCCGCTGCCGGCCGACGGCGACCTTCGCCGATCCGTGGGTCGACGCGGCGCGCTCGCTGATCGTGCTCGACGTGGGGAGCTGGCCGGCCGGGTCGCGGCCCCACTTGCACCGGGACCCGCCGTTCATCGCGCCGAGCCTCGACCTCTACGCGTCGTTCCAGTATCCAGGCAGCGACTCGCCCTGGATGCTCCTCGACGCCCACGCACCGGTGGCCCACGGCGGTCTGCTCTCGTGGACGGGCCGGGTGTGGTCCGAGGACCGCAGGCTCGTGGCCAGCGGTGGCGGGCAGGCGGTGTTCCGGCACACCTGAGCGATGTGCTCGGGCGCTCGGGCGGCCTCAGGACCCGGCGGTGAACCCGTCCATGCGGGCCAGGATGCGCAGCATGACCTCGTCGGCGCCGGCGCCGATGGAGTCGAGGCGCGTGTCACGGAAGTAGCGCGACGTCCAGCTCTCGTCCATGTACCCCATGCCGCCGTGGAACTGGACGGCGCAGTCCGCCACCTCGCGCTGGAGCCTCGAGCCCAGCAGCTTGCCGATGGTGGCGTAGCGGGTGGCGTCCTCGCCGCCCAGGACGGCATCGGCCGCCGTGCGCGCGTAGTGCTTCAAGACGTCGTGGCGGGCCGCCAGCTCGGCCAGGACGAACTGCAGGTGCTGGTTGGCCAGCAGCGGGGCACCGAAGGCTCGCCGCTGCTGCAGATAGGCCTTCGTGCGCTCGAGCGCCAGCCCGATCGACCCGACCTGCTTGTAGAAGGTGATGAGCCGCTCGGCCTGGAACTGGGCCATCTGCTGCTGGAAGCCGCGGCCGCTCTCGCCGATGGTGTTGGACACCGGGACGCGCACGTCGGTGAACGACAGCTCGGCCGTGTCGCTCGACCACATGCCGAGCTTCTCCAGCTTGCGTGACACGGCCAGCCCGGGGAGGTCGGTCGGGACGACGATGAGCGACATGCCCCGGTAGCCGGGGTCCTCGGAGGTACGCGCCAGCAGGCAGAGCCAGTCGGCCTGGGTCCCGTTGGTGATGAACAGCTTGGCGCCGTTGATCACCCACTCGTCGCCGTCGCGCACCGCCCTGGTGCGGATGCCGGCCACGTCGCTGCCGGCGTCGGGCTCGGTCACCGCGATGGACGTCACGACCTCGCCGCGCACGGCGGGTGCGAGATACCGCTGCTTGAGCTCCTCGGACCCGTAGCGGGCGAGCGCGGGCGTCGCCATCGACATCTGCACCGCCATGGCCATCGGCACGCCGCCGCAGCTGATCCGGCCCATCTCCTCGCCCGCGATGAGCGTGAAGGTGTGGTCCGCGCCCATGCCGCCGTAGGCCTCGTCGTACTCGAGCCCGAACAGCCCGACCGCGGCCAGCTTGGGGAACAGCTCGTGGGCCGGGAAGGTGCGGGCCGCCTCCCACTCGTCCACGTGCGGCTCGATCTCCCGTTCGAAGAGGCCGCGGAGCGTCCGGCGGAACAGCCGGTGTTCGTCCGTCTCGATCACCGGCGAACGATACCACCGGGATTTTCGTCCCCTCCGGGGAGGTCCCCCTACACTGCGCCCCGTGACGGACGTGACGGATGTGTCGGTCGGGGTGCAGCACAGCGGCGGCATCGTGACGCTGACGCTCGATTCCCCGCACAACCGCAACGCGCTGTCGGCACGCCTGCTCGAACAGCTCGATGCGGCGTTGCGTGACGCCACCGGTGACTCGCAGGTGCGCGGCATCGTCCTGACCGGCAGCGGCACCGTGTTCTGCTCGGGCGCCGACCTCTCCGAGCGCGGATCCGCGGCGCCCAACCGCATGCCCGGGATCCTGACCCAGATGGCGGAGAGCCCGGTGCCGGTGATCGCCCGGGTCAACGGCCACGCCCGCGCCGGCGGTCTCGGTCTCATCGCGGCGGCGGACCTGGCGGTGGCGCCGGTGACGGCGACCTTCGCCTTCACCGAGGTGCGCGTCGGGGTGGCGCCGGCGATGATCTTGGTGCCGGCCCTCGGTGTGATGGACCGCCGCTTCTTGGCCCGGGCGGCGCTGACGGGCGAGCCCTTCGACGCCGCGGCCGCGGCCGCGGCCGGCCTGCTCTCGGACGCGGTGGAGGACGAGAGCGCGCTCGACGCCTGGGTCGGCGCGCGGGCCGAGGCGTTACGCCGGGCCGCACCCGGCGCGCTGCGCGCCACCAAGGACCTGTTGCGCACGCTGCCGGCCCGGCCGTGGGCCGACGGGCTGGCCGCTGCCGCCGACACCTCGGCCGCGCTGTTCGCCGGGCCCGAGGCCGCTGAGGGCATGGAGGCCTTCTTGCAGAAGCGGCCACCGTCGTGGGACACGAGCGGGCGCGGCGCGGGCGGGCCGCCGTGAGCACGGTCCTGCACAGCCGGCTCGTCACCTCCGGTGAGGAGTTCGGACGCAACGCCGAGGCCATGCGCGCCCTGGCCGAGGAGGTGGCGGCCCGCCACGACGAGGTGCTGGCCGGAGGCGGACCGCAGTACGTGGAACGTCACCGCGCCCGCGACAAGATGATGGTGCGCGAGCGCCTCGAGGCACTCGTCGATCCCGGGACGCCGGTCCTCGAGCTGAGCCCCCTGGCCGGCCTGCACACCGGTGACCCCGTCGGCGGCGGCGTGGTGGTGGCGCTGGCCGAGGTCTCGCGCACGCAGTGCCTCGTCGTCGCCAACGACCCCACGGTGCGCGGCGGGACGACGAGCCCGACCACGATCCGCAAGCTCCTGCGCGCCATGGACGTCGCCGAGGAGAACCGCCTGCCGCTGCTGATCCTCGTGGAGTCCGGAGGGGCCGACCTGCCGCGCCAGGCCGACGTGTTCGTGCCCGGAGGCGAGCAGTTCCGTCGCCTGACCCAGCTCTCGGCGCAGGGGATCCCGACCGTCTGTGTCGTGTTCGGCTCCTCGACGGCCGGCGGGGCGTACCTGCCGGGCATGAGCGACTACACGGTCATGGTCGAGCACCGGGCCCGGGTGTTCCTGGGCGGCCCGCCGCTGGTCAAGATGGCCATCGGCGAAGAGGCGGACGAAGAGGAGCTCGGCGGCGCGGCGATGCACGCCCGCACCTCGGGTCTGTGCGACTACTTGGCCCGTGACGAGCGGGACGCGCTGCGGATGGCGCGGGGGATCGTGGCGCACCTGCACTGGCGCCGGCTCGGACCCGGACCCCGGCAAGCCGTCGAGGAGCCGCTCTATCCCGCCGAGGAGCTGCTGGGCATCGCCTCGGTCGACGTGCGCGTGCCCTTCGACACGCGCGAGATCCTCGCCCGTGTCCTCGACGGCTCGCGCTTCGAGGAGTTCAAGGAGGACTACGGCCCGCAGCTGGTGTGCGGCTGGGCGCACCTCGGCGGCTACCCGGTGGGCGTGGTGGCCAACAACGGGATCCTCTTCTCGCCCGAGGCGCAGAAGGGCGCGCAGTTCATCGCGCTGTGCAACCGGAGCGACACGCCGATCCTCTTCGTGCAGAACATCACGGGCTTCATGGTCGGCACGCGCTACGAGCAGGGCGGGATCATCAAGGACGGGGCCAAGCTGATCAACGCCGTCTCGAACTCGACGGTGCCGCACCTGACGCTGATGGTGGGTGCCAGCTACGGCGCCGGGAACTACGCCATGGCGGGCCGCGCCTACGACCCGCGCTTCATCTTCACCTGGCCGAACCACCGCATCGCGGTCATGGGGCCGAAACAGCTGGCCGGCGTGCTCTCGATCGTGCGGCGCAACGCCGCCGAGGCGGCGGGCCGTCCCTTCGACGAGGAGGCCGACGAGGAGCTGCGGGCGGCGACCGAGCGCCAGATCGAGGAGGAGTCGACCGCCCAGTACGCCACCGGGCGCCTGTGGGACGACGGGATCATCGATCCGCGCCACACCCGCACCGTGCTGGCCATCGCGCTCACGGCGGTGCACTCGGCGCCCGTGCGCGGCACGGCCGTCTTCGGGGTGGTCCGGCACTGATGATCCGTCGACTGCTGGTGGCCAACCGGGGGGAGATCGCACGACGGGTGATCGCCGGCGCCCATGCCGCCGGCTGCGAGGCGGTCGCCGTCTACGCCGCCGACGACGCGGCCAGCCCGCACGTGGGCGAGGCGGACGCGGCGGTCCTGCTGCCCGGTGCCTCCCTGGCCGAGACCTACCTCGATCCCGATGCGCTGGTGCGGGCGGCCGGGGCGGCGGGCGCCGACGCGCTGCACCCGGGCTACGGCTTCCTCTCGGAGGATCCCGCCCTGCCCGAGGCCTGTGCTCCGGCGGGCGTCGTCTGGGTGGGGCCGCCGCCCGAGGCGATGCGGGTGATGGGCCACAAGGCGCGGGCCAAGGAGGTCGTGGCGGCGGCCGGCGTGCCCGTGCTGCCGAGCGTGGTGGTCGAGGGCGCCCCCGACGGCCCGGCGCTGGACGCGGCCGGCGCCGAGGTGGGGTATCCGCTCCTGGTCAAGGCGTCCGCCGGCGGGGGCGGGCGCGGCATGCGCCTCGTGCGGGCGGCCGGCGAGCTGGCCGACGCGGTGGCGGCCGCTCAGCGCGAGGCCGCGTCCGCCTTCGGCTCGGGCGAGGTCTTCCTCGAGCGCTACCTCGAGGCACCCCGCCACGTCGAGGTCCAGGTGGTGGGGGACACGAGCGGCACGGTCGTGCACCTGCTCGACCGCGAGTGCTCGGTGCAGCGGCGGCACCAGAAGGTCGTCGAGGAGGCACCGGCCGTCCTGGTGGCCGCGGCGACCCGCCGCGCCATGTGGGAGGCCGCGCTGGAGGCGGCCAGGGCCGTCGACTACGTCGGCGTCGGTACGGTCGAGTACCTCGTCGACGAGAGCGGCTTCTTCTTCCTCGAGATGAACACGCGCCTGCAGGTCGAGCACGGCGTCACCGAGCTCGTGACGGGCCTCGACCTCGTGGGGCTCCAGCTCGCCGTGGCGGCCGGCCGCCCGCTGCCGCTGGCGCAGTCCGACGTCAGGGCCCGCGGGCACGCCGTCGAGGTGCGGCTGTGCGCCGAGCGGCCCCGCGAGGGCTACCGGCCGACGCCGGGCACGGTGACCCATGCCCGCTGGCCCGACGGGCCCGGGCTGCGCACCGACCGCGCCGTCGAATCGGGCACCGTGGTCAGCCCAGCCTACGACTCCTTGGTGGCCAAGGTGATGGCGCACGGCGACGACCGTGAGACCGCCGTCGCCCGCGCCGCCCGGGCGGTCCGGTCGCTCGAGCTCGACGGCCTGGAGACGAACCGGGACCTCCTCGAGGCAGTCCTCGTCGACGGGGCGTTCGGCCGCGGCGAGGCCGACATCCACTATCTCGAGCGGCGTTCCGACCTGCGCGACGCCCGGTTGCCCGACGATGCCCGGCGGCGACACGCCGCCGCCGCGGCGTGCGCGCTGGGGCACGTGCGGGCGAGGGCCAGCCTGGTGCCGGTCCGAGTCGGGGGGTGGCGCAACGTCGGGACGGCGCTCCACGTCGATCAGCTGACCGACGCCGCCGGCGTGCTCGAGGTGCGCACCGGGCCGGGCTCGGGCCGCGGCGGCGCCACCCCGGTGCAGGTCCGGGTGGGCGGGGACTGGCGTGACGGCGGCTGGGCCCGGGTGGGCACTGAGGGAACCGGGGGCGCCGCCGATCACGTGGTCGACCTGACCGCCGCCGACGGGCTGCGGCGCCGGTACCGGGTCCGGCTGCGCGACCACGGCGCGGCCGTCAACGGTCCCGAGGGGCAGTCGTCCTTCGGCCACAGGGACGACGACGACCCCGACGTGAGCGACGGCGTGGCAGGGGAGTGCCGGGCGCCGTTGCCCGGCGCGGTCACCAAGGTCCTCGTGGCGGAGGGTGACACCGTCGCCGAGGGGCAGGAGTTGGTGGTGCTCGAGGCGATGAAGATGGAGCACACGCTGCGGGCCAACGGTGCCGGCACCGTCGTCCAGGTCGCCTGCGCGCCGGGCCAGCAGGTCGACGTGCAGGACCTCTTGGTCTCGGTGGAGCCGGCGTGACCCAGCCCGGCCCGGCCGGCGTGCTGCGCATCGCCAATTGCAGCGGCTTCTTCGGGGACCGTGCCGGTGCCGCCAGGGAGATGGTCGAGGGCGGTCCCATCGACGTGCTGACCGGCGATTGGCTGGCCGAGCTGACGATGTACATCCTCCACAAGACGCGGCAGCGCAGTGGCGGCTACGCGCGCACCTTCCTCCGCGAGCTCGAGGACGTGCTCCCGACGTGCGTGGAACGCGGGATCACCGTGGTGGCCAATGCGGGCGGCCTCGACCCCGAGCTCCTGGCCGACGCGGTGCGCGCTCTCGGTCGGCGTCAGGGCGTCTCGGTGCGGGTGGCGTCGGTGTCGGGTGACGACATCACCGCCCGGCTGCCCGAGCTCCGCCGGACGGGGGAGCACTTCGTGAACCTCGACACCGGGGAGGAGCTGCCGCCCGATGCCGCCGTCGTGACGGCCAACGCGTATCTCCGGGCGCGCCCCATCGCCGACGCGTTGGGCGCCGGGGCACAGGTCGTGGTCACCGGGCGCGTGACCGACGCCGCCCTGGTCGTGGGACCGGCCCTCCACGCCTTCGGCTGGGCCGACGACGACCACGACGCCATCGCGGGTGCCGTGGTGGCGGGTCACGTGATCGAGTGCGGCGCCCAGTGCTGCGGTGGCAATTACGCCTTCTTCGAGGAGGTGCCGGGGCCCGAGCGGATCGGCTTCCCGCTGGCCGAGCTGTACGCCGACGGGTCCTGCGTCGTGACCAAGCACGCGGGCACCGGTGGAGTGGTGTCGGTCGGAACGGTCACGGCACAGCTCCTCTACGAGATCGGCGAACCGCGCTACCTCAGCCCCGACGCCGTGGCCCGCTTCGACACGATCCACATCAGCCAGGAGGGCCCCGACCGCGTGCGACTGGGCGCGGTGCGGGGCGAACCGCCGCCCCCCACGCTCAAGGTCACGGCCAACCTCGATGCGGGCTGGCGCAACGCCATGACGCTGGCGCTGACCGGAGCCGACGTGGCGGCGAAGGCGCGGGTCGCCGCCGACGCGGTGTGGGCCGGGATCCGCGGCGGCAAGCAGGCGTTCTCCGAGAGCGCCGAGGACCTCTCGGGCGACCTCACCGGCCATGGCCTGGCCTACCTGCGCCTGGCCGTGCGCGGTGACGACGAACAGACCGTGGGGCGCGCCTTCTCGGGCGCGGTGGTCGAGACCAGCCTCTCGAGCTATCCGGGCACCTTCTTCACGAGCGCGCCGTCGGGGGCGCAGCGCGTGGCGCGCTACTGGCCGACGACCGTTGCGGCGTCGGCGGTGACGCCGGTCGTGCTCTGTGACGGGTCAGCGGTCGAGCAAGGGACGAGGACACCGGACCCACGTCGGAGCACGGGCCCGACCACCGGCGCGACGACGGCAGCGGAAGCGGCCCGTCCCGCCGAACGGCCCGGCGGGGGCACCCGGACCGACGGCGCCGCGAGCGTCGTGCCCGACGGCGGCGGTCTGGTGCGGGTGCGACTGGGCGTGCTCCTCGGTGCGCGGTCCGGGGACAAGGGTGGCGACGCCAACGTGGGCCTGTGGGCCGACGAGGACGACGTGGCGTCCTGGCTGCAGCACGCCTTCGGCGTGACGCAGTTCCGCGCGCTGCTTCCCGAGGCCGACGGCCTGGAGGTGCGGCGCTACGCGCTCCCGAACCTGCGGGCACTCAACTTCGTGGTCCACGGATTCTTGGGCTGGGGTGTCGCATCCAACCTGCGGCTCGACTCGCAGGCCAAAGGGCTGGGTGAGCTGGTGCGCGCGCGCGAGCTCGATGTACCGGCCGCGCTGGTCGCGTCGGGGCGCCCCGCCGCCCGCCTGGCCGCTGTGTCGCAGTAGTACATCTGGCAGGATGGCGCCGTGGTCGTCGCCCGCATCGTCGCGCTCGTCGCGGGCATCGGCATCATCGCGCTGACGGTCTGGAGCGTCTTCAGCGCGCTGGTCGTTCCCCGCGTCACGTCGTCGCGCTTCGTCAGGGGTCTGGCCCGGATGTTCGGTGGCGTGGCGCGCCGGATCGTCCCACGGCTGCCGACCTACGAGGCGCGTGATCGTGTCATCTCCTACGTGGGGCCGGCGGCGATGGTCCTGCTCTTCGTACTCTGGCTCAGCCTGCTCGTCCTCGGGTTCGCGCTCGTGGTCTGGTGGGACAGCGGCGTGGACTTCGCCTCCTCGCTCGCCGTGGCCGGGTCCTCGGTCTTCACGCTCGGCATCGCCACGGTGCGCGGGCCGGGACCGGGCGTCCTCGAGATCGTGGCCGCCGGCTTGGGGCTCCTCGTCGTCGCGCTCGAGATCGCCTACCTGCCGGCCCTGTACGGCCAATTCGCCACGCGCGAGACCGAGGTCACGCTGCTCGGCGCGCGCGGCGGGAGCCCGGCCTGGGGTCCCGAGATCCTGGCCCGCAACTACTGGCTCGACACGATGGACGAGCTGCCGTCGCTCTACGCGGCGTGGGAGCGCTGGTCCGCCGCCGTCTCGGAGAGCCATGCCAACTATCCCGTCCTCATCTGGTTCCGCTCACCGGTCTCGTCCCGCAGCTGGCTGGTGAGCCTGGTGGCCATGATGGACTCGGCGGCGCTCTACCACGCCGTGAGCCCCGAGCAGACGCCACACCAGGCGCGCCTGTGCCTGTCGATGGGGATCCGGTGCCTGCGCTCCATGGCGCGGGCCCTCAAGATCGAGCACGACGCCGATCCCTTGCCGACGGCCGGGACCCGGCTGACCCGCCAGGAATTCGAGGACGGGTGGCGGCGCCTGATGGAGGTCCAGTGGCCGGCCGAGCGCGACCTCGAGGATTCCTGGCGCAACTTCCAGGGCTGGCGGGTCAACTACGAGCCCATCGTCGACGCGCTGACCCACCTGATCATGCCTCCGCCCTCCCCGTGGCTCATCGCCCGCCCCGAGCTCGGGGCCGCCGAGTGGCCGGTCGTGATCAACCGCACCCCCGACGAGCCCACGGGCGCTCAGTCCTTCGGCGCCAGCAAGACCTTCAAGACACCGTCGGCCCGCGAGTCGAACAACTCGTAGGCCTCCGGCGCGTCGTCGAGCGCCATGCGATGGGTGAAGGTGTCGGCCAGCGCGTGGAAGCGCCCGGACTGGACGAGCGGCACGAGGGCGGCCCACGTGCCCGGCACGGGGGCGAAGACGGTGCGCACGGTGAGGCTCTTGAGGAAGACCATGCCCATCGGAAACGCCATGGCGGGGGACAGGTTCACGCCGACGATCGAGACGGTGCCGCCCGTGGCGGCGCAGGCGAGGGCGTCGGCAACGGTGGCGTCGGCGCCGACAGCCTCGATCACGCACTCGGCGCCGCGACCCCCCGTGGCCTCGAGCACCTGGGCCGAGCCCGGCGCCATGCGGGCGTCGATGGGTTCCGCGCCGAGCCGTTCGGCCCGGGCCAGCCGTTCGGGGACCATGTCGACGGCGAGGATCCGCGCCGGCCCGAACAGCGACGCGCACTGCAGGGCCATGATGCCCACCGGCCCCAGGCCGACCACGACGACCGTGGCGCCGGGCCGGATGGAGGCGCGCAAGGCGCCGAGGTACCCCGTGGGCAGGATGTCGGTCAGCAGGACGGCCTCCTCGTCGGAGACACCCTCGGGTATCGGCAGGGCGAAGAGGTCGGCGAAGGGCACCGCCATCGCCTCGGCCTGCCCTCCGGGGAGCTCCGGCGTCGTGCCGAAGGCGGCGGCCTTGCCGGCGAGGCAGAGGTTGGGCTGGCCGGCGAGGCAGGGGCCGCACACGCCGCAACCGATCACGCCCGAGACGAGCACGCGGTCGCCCGGTTTCGCCGTGCGCACCCGGGGTCCGGCCTCGAGCACCGTCCCGATCGCCTCGTGGCCGAGCCTGATGCCGGTCCCGGTGGGCGCGTCGTGGTACAGGTGCAGGTCGGAACCGCAGATGGCGGTGTGCTCGACGGCGACGACCACACCTTCGGGCCCCGGCAGCGCGGGGTCCGGGACGTCGCGGACGCTGACGCGGCGCGGTCCTTCGAGAACGGTTGCTCGCATGACCGCACGTTATTCCAGGTCTAGACTGTTCGGGGCCCGAACGAGGTCCGACGCGGAACCATGGCACCAGAACCCGACTCGTCCAGCACCATCGAGCTCGAGCGCGTCGACGACGCGGACGTCGAGACGTTCTTCGCGTTCGAGGACCTCTGGGCGGTGGTCGTCTGGAACGACGACGTCACCACGTTCCAGACGGTGATCCAGGCCTTCGTGGAGATCTTGGGGCACACCGTCGAGCGCGCCGACCAACTGGCCTGGCGCATCCACCGCACCGGCAAGGCGGTCGCCGCCGTCCGGCCCAAGGACGAGGCCGAGGCTGCCGTGCGCGCCCTGCACCTGCGCAAGATCCAGGCCACGCTGGCCCGGGCCTGACCCCGCCCGACCCGAGCACAGCCCGGGTGGCGGTGCCCGCCTCAGGGGGCGGCGAGCCGCGCCGCCAGCCGCGTCTTCACCGCCGGCCACTCGTCGGCCACGACGGAGAAGCGGGCCGACGTGCGCACGGTGTCGTCGGCGCCCGGTCGGTCGGCCCGCATGATGCCGTCGAGCTTGCCCCCGACGCGCTCGATCGCCGCCCACGAGCGCTTGTTGCGCACGTCGGTCCGCAGCGCCACCCGGTGCACCTCCCACACCTCGAAGGCGTGCGTCATCATCAGGAGCTTGGCCTCGGTGTTGACCGGCGTGCGCTGCGCCGAGCCGGCCAGCCACGTGTACCCGATCTCGACGACGTCGGGGACCCCGTGCCGCTGGTGGACCGCCCCGGGCGGCCACTGCCAGCAGGCGATGTCGCAGAAGCGCGTCGAACCGACGACCCGGTCGGCCCCGCCGGGACCCGCGCCCTTGCGGACGGTGGCGAAGGCGACGTGCGCTCCCGCGGCCGTCTCGGCCAGGGCGTCGCGCACGTAGGCGCTCATCCGCTCGGTGCCCTCGGGGACGTCGGTCCACTGGTAGTTGCTGCGGTCCTCGGCCGCCGCCTCGACCAGCGCGGGGACGTGCGACTCGGACAGCGGCTCGAGCCGCACGTCCCGGCCCTCGAGCGTGAACGGCGCCTGCACGCTCGGGCTCAGGTCCGGGGCCGTTCGCTCACGGGCAGTCACGCATGCGCAGCGGGGACGCCGACGTCTGCCGGCGTCCCGGCTCGACCGTCGGCCGGGGCGCTCTGCGGGGACTGCTCGCCGCGCCCGGCTCCTCCGGGGACGACGAAGTCCCGCTGGCGCACCAGGGCGAAGGCGCCGACGGCGCCGACCAGGGCCACCACACCGCCGATCTCCATGAGGTGGTTGAGGGAGGTCGAGAAGCCGATGTGGTAGGCGTGCAGTAATGCCGCCCGCGCCGATGCGTTCGGGATGCCGGCGGCCACGGCGCGCACCTCGCCCGCCGGCAGGGCGGCGCGCAGCGGCGCACCCCCGCGGCGCAGCACCTCGGCGCCGACGTCGGAGCGGCTGAGCGCTGCCGAGGTGTGCGACACGATCTGGCTCTGGAAGACGGCCCCGAGGACGGCGATGCCGGTGGCGATCCCCACTTGGCGGAACGTGTTGTTGGCGCCCGACGCCATGCCCGAGCGCTGTGGCTCGACCACCGAGACGGCACCCGAAGCCAGGACCGGGTTGACGATGCCGATGCCCAGCCCGCCCACGATGAAGCCCGGGAGCAGCACCGTCCAATTCGAGGTGGGGTCGGTGGTCGCCATGAGGAAGAGCGATGCGGTGACGACGAGCATCCCGACGCCGAGCAGCAGGCGCGACGGCACGCGGACGGTGAGGCGACCGGCGAAGAAGGCGACGAAGAAGGTCACCAGCGTCATGGGCAGGAAGCGCAGGCCGGCGGCGAACGGGCCGTACCCGAGGTTGTCCTGGATGTAGAGCGTCAGGTACAAGAACATGGCGAAGATGGACGCGGCCAGCGTGAAGGCGGCCAGGGACAGCCCGGCGAAGGCGGGGATCCGGAACAGGCCGAGATCGAGCATGGGATCGCTCGTCCTCGCCTCGTTGACGAAGAAGGCCACCATGAGCACCACGGCCGCCACCAGGAGGCCGACGATCGTGGCGCTGCCCCAGCCGAGGTCGTTCCCGCGCACGAGCGCGAAGACGAGGGCGAAGAGGCTGGCGGAGAAGGTCACGAAGCCGATCCAGTCGACCCGGCGCGCCCGGGGGTCCTTCGACTCGCTGATCCTGGCGAACGTGATGAGGATGGCGACGACACCGATCGGCACGTTGACGAAGAAGATCCAGCGCCAGCCGATGCCGCTGGTGATGGCGCCGCCGATCAGCGGCCCGACGGCGACCGCGCCACCGATGACGGCTCCGTAGATCCCGAAGGCGGTGCCGCGGTCCCGGCCCATGAAGGCATTGGCGATGAGCGCCAGCGACGTGGCGAACATGATGGCGCCGCCGACACCCTGGACGGCCCGGGCGAGATTCAACATGAGCGGCGTGGTCGAGAGGCCGCAGACCAGAGAGGACGCCGAGAAGATGCCCAGACCGATGGCGAAGACCTCGCGCCGACCGTAGATGTCGCCCACGACGCCCGCGGTCAGCAAGAAGGCGGCCAGGGTCAGCGAGTAGGCGTCGACGACCCACTGGAGGTCGGCGAAGCTCGAGTGCAACGAGCGCTGGATGTCCGGCAGCGCCACGTTCACGACCGTGATGTCGAGCAGGAGCATGAAGACCGCCGTGCAGACGGCGATCAGGGTCCACCACTTGCGTTCGAGGACGGGCATCCGCGGAGTGTACCGAGCTGCTGTGACCCCCCGTACACTGTGCTGTGATCGTCGGATCGGGCCTCACCTTGGAGATCGGCGACCGGACCCTCCTCGAGGACGCCTCCTTCGTGGTCGGGGCCGGCGAGAAGGTCGGGCTGGTCGGCCGGAACGGGACGGGCAAGTCGTCGTTCATCTCCCTGCTCGTCGGCGAGCCGGCGCCGCAGCTCCGCCACCGGGGCAACGTGCGCCTTCTCGGCACCTTCGCTTACCTGCCGCAGGCGCCGGTGCCGGGCGGCCTGGGCCTCGAGCCGACCGGGTTCTCCCACGTCCTCTCCTCGCGCGGGCTCGACGTCCTCGACGACGCGCTGGGCGCCGCCCGCGCCGCCATGGCCGACGACCCCTCCGAGGAGCACATCGAGCTGTTCACCGACCTCCAGGAGCAGTTCGGGTCCAACGGGGGCTACGAGGCGGAGGCGGTGATGGCGCGCCTGGCCGACGGGCTGGGCCTGCGCCAGGAGCTCCTGCTCGAGGACATCGACTCGCTCTCGGGCGGGCAGCGGCGGCGGATCGACCTCATGCGCGTGCTCTTCTCGGGACCCGAGTTGATGATCCTCGACGAGCCCACGAACCACCTCGACCGTTCGGCCAAGCGCTGGCTCCTCGACGAGCTGGCCCGCTTCCCCGGCGCGCTGCTCGTGGTGAGCCACGACCTCTCCTTGCTGGACCGGTCGATCGACAAGGTGTTGCACATCGCGAACCAGCGCCTGACCGAGTGGAAGGGCAACTACTCCAGGTTCCTGGCGCAGCACGAGGCGGACCGCAGCCAGCGTGAACGCGCCGCCGCGCTGGAGGACCGCGAGATCAAGCGGCTGTCGACCCTGGCCGACTCCATGCGCGGGAGCACCGAGAAGCGCGCCCGCAAGGCCAAGTCGCTCGACAAGCGGGTGGAGCGACTCGAGGCGTCGCGGACCCACGTGGACCGGCGCCAGCGGGCCACGGCGTTCTCACTGCCCCGGCCGCCGCGCAGCGCTGCCGTCCCCCTCGAGGTCGACAAGCTCGGGATCCGCTACGGCGACAACGAGGTGCTGTCCGACGTGACGTTCCACGCCGGCCGCGGCGATCACATCGTGGTGATCGGTCGCAACGGTGCCGGGAAGTCGTCGTTGCTGCGGTGCCTGGCCGGCGTGCAGGAGCCCAGCAACGGGGTGGTCGAGCTCGGGCACAACGTCGTGCTGGGCTACTTCGCCCAGGAGCACGAGCAGATCGACCCGGCCCGGAGCGCGCTGGCGAACGTGAGCGGCGCCGTGCTCGAGGCCGACAAGGACCGCCGGGCGTTGCTGGGCTCGTTCGGGCTGCCCTCGAGGGCGGCGGACCAGATGCCGTCCACCCTGTCGGGCGGGGAGCGGGCGAAGCTCGGGCTGGCCATGCTGTCGGCAGGCGAGGCCAACGTGTTGCTGCTCGACGAGCCCACCAACAACCTCGATCCGGCGTCGATCGTCGCCGTGGGCGAGATGCTGGGCGACTGGCCGGGGACGATCGTGGCCGTCAGCCACGATCGCTCCTTCGTGGAGGCCCTGCGGCCGACCTTCTGCCTACGGCTGCCCGAGGAGCGCTACACCCACTGGCGCGAGGAGTACCTCGACGACGTGGAGATGCGCTAGGTGGTCAGGACTTCGACTTCCAGATCTGGGTGGGCCAGAGCACGCCCTCGTCGAAGCCGATGGCCTTGGCCCCCTGCACGGTGGTCGGATTGGCGAAGTTCTGGACCTTCGGGTTGGCGATGACGGCCCAGGTGTCGCGGGCCAGCCACATGTAGGGGAGGTCCTGCGCCAGGTACTGGTTGACGTGCTGGTAGTCCTTGACCCGGTCGGCCTTGTTGTTCGTCGTGCGCCCGGCGACCAGCGCGGCCTGGATCCGCGGGTCCACGTTGCGAGCCATGTTGAGCGCCAGCGGCCCCGAGGCCAGCTGCGTCGTCCACCACACGTAGTTGAGGTCCGGATCGACCGCGCCGAACTGGCGCCACAAGGTGGCCTCGTAGCTGCCGGCCAGCGCGTTGTTGATGAGGGTGGACTGGGCGATGATGTTGATGTTCACCTTCATGCCCGCCTGCTGGAACGCCTGCTGCAGGAACTGGGCGGCGCGCAGCACGTCGGAGTTGCTGGTCGAGTTCAGCGTGAACGACACCTGCTTTCCGGTCTCGTGCTGGACCTGCTTGACCAGCTTGGCCGCACCGGACGGGTCGTAGTTCGGGTAAGCGGTCTTCGTGTAGTACTCGCTCCCGGGGATGAAGAGGCCGTTCATCGGCGCGTCGATGCCCTTGTTGATGACCTTGGAGAACTGGGTCCGGTTGATGCTCATGGCCATCGCCTGGCGCAGCGTGTGGTTGTTGAAGGGCGGTGCCGACGTGTTGAGCATGATGCACTGGACCGTGGGCTGCCCCACGACCTGGCCGCTGTTGTCGTAGTACGCCCACTTCTTGTCCCCGCGGAACTGCTCGAGGCCCGCCGGGGAGTTGGTGTGCATGATGTCGATCTCTCCGGTCTCGAGAGCGTCGACGCGGGCGTTGGGATCGATGATCGGCTTGTAGGTGATGGAGTCCAGGTACGGGTAGCCCTTGCGCCAGTAGTGGGGGTTCCGGGTCGACGTCATGTGGCTGTTGGGCACCCAGTCCTCGAAGAAGAAGGGCCCGGTGCCGATCGGGTGGCTGGTTCCGTTCGGGTTGCTCAACATGGACGGCGCGGCGACGTAGCCCGTCTGGGCCTGGGCCAGGTAGTAGGGGAAGGGGGCCCACGACGACTTCATGGTGATGGTCACCGCCAGCGGGCCGGTGACCGAGGCGCCGCTGATGTTGGTGGCGACGGCCGGGCCGGTCAGCAGCGAAGTCGCCTGCGCCTCGATGTTGGCGTACAGGGCCTTGCCGTCGAGCGGGGTCCCGTCGTGGAAGACGATGCCCGGACGCAGGGTGATGGTGAACGAGGTGAAGTCCGCGTTGGAGGTGATGGACTCCGCCAGGTACGGCTGGACGGCGCCCGACGCGGTGACGATGGCGATCGGGTCCATCACGGTCCGCCCGTAGAGGAAGCCGCCCTCGTCCCAGCGCGCCGTGGACGGGTTGAAACCGCTCTCCTCGGTGTCGATGCCGAAGGTGAGCGATCCGCCCCGCACCGGCTTCTTGTCGGTGATGCCGTTCAGGCCGGGGCCGTTGGTGATGTTGGCGCCGGCGACGCCACTGTCACCCAGCGCCCCCAGTGCGGCGGCGCCGGCACCGAGGGCCAGTCCGCCCGCCAGGAACGAACGCCGATCGAACGAGTGCGTCATCGCAACCCCCCAAGGTCTCGAGTTCCCCGCGTATTACGACTACGTCGCGGCACGACTGGCGGCAGGTTACAGCTTCGTGACCGAGCGGGGGCGGCAGGGACGACGCGCTCGGGCGGCCAAGGGGAGGGCGGCCGAGCGCAGGCGGGCAGCGGCCCGATTGGGGCCGCCGGCAGGCGTATGGCAACCTTGGGCCGCGACCACCGAGGAGGCAACGATGACCATCGCAGTCGGCGAGCGGATCCCCGATGTGAAAGTTTTCACGTTCGGCGACAAGGGCCCCGAGGCGACCACCGCCGCCGGCGTGCTCGGCAAGGGCAAGGTCGTCCTCTTCGGTGTCCCGGGCGCCTTCACGCCGACCTGCTCGGACCACCACCTCCCGGGGTTCGTGCTGCGGGCCGAGGAACTGCGCGCCAAGGGGGTCGACACGGTGGTCTGCGTCTCGGTGAACGACCCCTTCGTGATGGGTGCCTGGGGGAAGGACCAGCACGTCGAGGGCAAGGTCGTGATGCTGGCCGACGGGAACGGGGAGCTGACCGAGGCCCTCGGGCTGACCATGGACGGCTCGGGTTTCGGCCTCGGCTCCCGTTCGCAGCGCTACGCCGCCATCCTCGACGACGGCGTCGTGACCTGGCTGGCGGTCGAACCCGGTCCCGGCCTGCAGGCCAGCTCGGTCGAAGAGGTGCTCGCCGCCCTCTGAGGCCCCGGGGGGCCCGCCCGGTACCGCCGGACCTGCTCCGGCGGGGTGCCCGGTGACGGCCGGCGACGAAGAGCCAGCTCGGAGGCCTCGACAGGGGCGCTGATCATCCAGTAGAATACTTAGTATGCTACTTCGAATGAATGACTCGCCGTGTCGAGCCCGGGCGGAGGCGTGAGCGTCCGCCACGCCCTCCTGGCGCTGCTCAGCGAGGGTCCCAAGTACGGGTTGCAGCTGCGTCAGGAATTCGAGGCCCGGACCGGCGACGTCTGGCCGCTCAACGTCGGGCAGGTGTACACGACGCTGCAACGGCTCGAGCGTGACGGGCTGGTGGAGGCGGACGACACGACGGAGGAGGGGCCCCAGAAGGGTTTCCACATCACCGAGGACGGCGCCGCCGAGCTGGCGCAGTGGCTCCGGACACCACCCGACTTCTCCTCGCCGCCCCGCGACGAGCTGGTGATCAAGGTGCTCGTCGCCCTCGGGCTCCCCGGCGTCGACATCCACGACGTGGTGCAGGTGCACCGCCGCTACCTCGTCGAGCTCATGCAGCAGTGGACGCGCCTCAAGGAGGACGAGTCCCGCTTCGACCTCAACTTCGCGCTGGTCGTCGACGCCGAGCTCTTCCGGCTCGACTCCTTGCTCCGGTGGTTGGACACGGCCGAGGGCCGTCTGAAGCGAGCCGCTGCGGGCGTGGACGCGCCGCTCCCGCAGGCGGGACCCCTCCCCAAGGCGCGGCGCAAGGTGGGCAACCGGTCATGAGCTATCTCGAGCTCCACGACGTCTCGAAGACCTACGGGGACGGCATCGCACAGGTGCACGCGCTGCAGGGTGTGGCGCTGTCGGTCGACGCCGGGTCCTTGGTGGCCGTGATGGGCGCCAGCGGGTCCGGCAAGAGCACGCTGTTGACCATCGCCGGGAGCCTCGAAGATCCCACCAGGGGCGAGGTGTTCGTGGACGGCCGGCCGCTGTCGACGCTCTCGCGCAACGGCAAGGCGCGGCTACGGCGGCAGTCCATCGGCTACGTCTTCCAGGACTACAACCTGTTGGCCGGTCTGAGCGCGCTCGAGAACGTGTCCTTGCCGCTCGAGCTGGACGGCGTCGCGGCCCGCAAGGCCCAGGGGGTG
Organism: Acidimicrobiaceae bacterium; assembly: GCA_027306605.1. Lineage (GTDB taxonomy): Bacteria > Actinomycetota > Acidimicrobiia > Acidimicrobiales > RAAP-2 > Bog-473. Next base: position 19,763 of record DAHUZK010000064.1, on the reverse strand, counting down.
GCGCTCGAGGCGCTCGAGGACTTCGGGCTGACGGACCGGGCGTCGCACTTTCCCGACCAGCTGTCCGGGGGCGAGCGCCAACGGGTGGCCATCGCACGGGCCGTGGTGGGCGGGCGACGGCTCCTCCTCGCCGACGAGCCGTCGGGGGCCCTCGACTCGACCAACGCCGAGGCGGTCATGCGCCAGATCCTGGCCGCCTGCCACCGCGGCATGGCGGCAGTGGTGGTGACCCACGACGCGCAGCTGGCCTCGTGGGCCGACCGCGTTGTCTTCCTGCGCGACGGCCGGATCGTGGACCAGACCATGCCGGCGCAGCGACCCGAAGCCTTCCTGGCGGACCTTCCGAACGCATGAGCGTGGGCGTCCTCGAGCGGCCGGGCACGACGGGGGCCCCCGAACCGAGCGGCGGTGTCCCGGCCCGCCGGGCCATGGTCCGCTGGGCCTGGCGCCTCTTCCGGCGCGAGTGGCGCCAGCAGCTGTTGATCCTTCTCCTCGTCGTCGTCGCCGTGGCCGCCGTCGTGGTGGGCTCCGCGGTCGCCACGAACACGCCGCCCCCGGCCGGTGCCGGTTTCGGGACGGCGCACGACCTGGCCACCTTCAACCTGTCGACGCCGACGGCCAAGTCGCCGTCCCGCAGCCCGGCTGCGGTCGAGAGGCAGATCGCCCTGCTCCGGCGTCGCTTCGGCACGGTGCAGGTGATCGAGAACGAGACGTTGACGGTGCCCGGCAGCACCCAGACCTACCAGCTGCGATCGCAGGATCCGCGCGGCCCCTACGGCGGCCCCATGCTCCAGCTGCTCTCGGGCCGCTCTCCGAGGGGGCCGAAGGAGATCGCCGTCACACCCGGCCTGGCCTCCGAGCTGAACCTGCAGGTCGGCGACACCTGGTCCCAGGGCGGCAAGACGGTCGTCGGCATCGTGCAGAACCCGCAGAACCTGCTCGACGACTTCGCGCTGGTGCCGCCCGGACAACTGCAACATCCGAGCCAGGTGACGGTCCTCTTCGACGCACCGGACTCGGCGCTCAAGACGCTGCCGGCGGGATTGAACGTCGCGACGGTCGCCACGGCCGCTAACCACAACCTGATCAACCCGTCGACGATCGTGCTGGCGCTGGCGACCGTGGGCATGCTCCTGATCGCCCTGGTATCGATCGGTGGCTTCACCGTGCTGGCGCAGCGACGGCTGCGGGCCCTCGGCATGCTCGAGTCGATGGGGGCCACCGACCGCAACGTCCGCCTCGTCCTCGAGGCCAACGGCGTCATCGTGGGGGCGGTCGGTGCCCTGGCAGGGTTCGCCGTCGGGCTGGCGGCATGGCTGGCCTACCGTCCGTACAACGAGCAGAGCGCGCACCATCTCATCGCGGTGTTCGCCTTGCCCTGGAAGGTCATCGTGCCCGCCATGGTGCTCGCGGTGGTCGCCACCTTCTTCGCCGCCGGGTACCCGGCGAGGGCCGTCACCCGCGTCCCCGTGGTGGTGGCGCTGGCCGGACGGCCGGCACCGCCGCGCCAGATCCACCGTTCGCTCCTCCCGGGCGTGATCGCTCTCGTCCTCGGGTTCGTCTTCTTCTCCCTTTCGGGCGCGCAGCGCAACGGCGGCGGCGCGACGTGGCTGATCCCCGGGTTCGTGGCCCTGGTGGCGGGGATCATCCTCGTCTCACCCTTCTTCCTCGTCCTGTTGGCCCGCATCGGACGGAGGTCTCCCGTTGCCGTCCGCCTGCCCCTGCGCGACATGGCGCGGTACCGGGCTCGTTCCGGCTCGGCACTCTCGGCCATCAGCGTCGGTGTTCTGATCGCCGTGGTCGTCTGCGCCGTGGCTGTGGCCCGATACTCGAACGCCTTCGACTACGTCGGACCGAACCTGGCGCCGAACGAGCTCGCCGTCTACACACCGCCCACCGGCCCCACCTTCGGCCCGAGCGGTGAGAGCCGGCCGGCGACCCCGGCGCCGAGCGTGTCGTCGCAGCAGGACACCGCCCGCGCCATCGCCAGCTCGGTCGGCGCGCGTGACGTGTACGCGCTCGAGAGCCCGGCGGCCGGTCTTCAGAACCCCAGCGGCAGCGGCCGCCAGTGGAGCGGTCAGATCTACGTGGCGACGCCGGCGCTGCTGCGGGCGTATGGCATCGACCCGTCCTCGATCCCGTCGGACGTCGACGTCCTCAGTTCGCGACCGGGCCTGGCCGGCTCGGGCGTGCAGCTCACCTACGGCGGTGGCATCGGCGGGAATGGGGGCGGCGGCTCCTCGCTCGGACCCGGCGGACCCGGCGGACCCGGCGGTCAGGGTGGCACGAACCCGTGCCCACCCGGTTCGTGCCTCGCCCACCCCGTCGTCCAGGCCGAGAGCCGGCTCCCGAGCGGCACGTCGGCACCCAACACGGTGATCACCGAGTCTGCGCTGCGCCGGCTGCACGTCGCAGCGGACAGCAGCCTCCAGGGATGGATGGTCGAAGGCGCCAACCCGATCACCTCGGCCCAGATCACCAATGCCCGGTCGGTCGCAGCGTCCAACGACCTGAGCATCGAGTCGAAGAACGAGGCGCCGGCCTCGGCCGAGATCGTGGACTGGGCCACGGTGTTCGCCATCGCGCTCGCACTCGGCATCCTCGCCATGAGCGTGGGGTTGCTCCGGAGCGAGACGGCGAGTGACCTGCGTACGCTCACGGCGGCCGGTGCCAGCTCGCGCACCAGGCGCAGCCTGACCGCCGTGACGGCGGGAGGCCTCGCCTTCCTCGGCGCGCTGCTCGGGGCGGTCGCCGCCTACGTCGGCCTGGTCGGCTGGTATCGCTCGAATCCGCTCGAGGGTGGCCTGTCGGACCTGTTCGACCACGTCCCGTGGACAAACCTGTTCCTGATCGTGATCGCCATGCCGCTCGTCGCGGTGCTGGTCGGCTGGGTGCTGGCGGGGCGCGACCCGTCGGGAATCGCCACCCGACCCATGGAGTAGCGGCGCCACGCCTGAGCCTCCGGACGTCGTCCGCCCCACGAGCCGCTGTCCGTACCCGGGCTCAAGACTCCAGTGTGATCCCGAAACGCTCGGTGTAGAAGGACAGCGCCCGTCGTCGTTCGGATGGATCGATGCCGAACTGCTCCAGTTCGTAGACGACGGCCCCGTGGCGCCCCCGAGGGTGTTCGGCCATGAACGCCGCCATCGCACGCTGGGACCGGTCGTCCAACGGCTGGCCCGCCAGGTGATACACGCGGCGTACCATGTCCAGGTCGTCGGCCATGAATTCGTCGAACCGCACGTCGATCGTGCGGTCGGCCGGGAGCACATCGCGGTCCTGCGTGCAGCGACGCAGCATGCGCTCGAGCCGGTTGCTCCAGTAGGCGCCGAGATCCACGAGATCGACGTGGTCACGGGTCAAGCGGGCTGTGTAGGCGAGCATCGTGACCATCGACGCCGTGACCGAGACCGGGTCGCGGTGGGTGACGACGAACGTCGCGTCGGGGAAGGTCTCGAGCAGGGCAGGAAACTGCTCGAGGTGCTGGGGGCTCTTGAGGACCCAGCGGACCCCGCCCCGGAGCCACTGGAGCACTTGGAGGATCTTGCGCAGGTAGGCGTAGCTGGGGGTCTGATCGTGCGACAGGTAGTGATCGCGCCACAGGGGCATGGGCGCCGCCGTCTCGAAGAGCATGGTGGAGAAGTCGATGGCGAGGAGCTGGATCTCCTCGTGCGCGTGCTCGACGGTCATCTCGTGCATCCGGTCGAAGTACGGCAGGGCGGCTCCGAGGAACGAGAGTGCGTTTGCCGTTCGCTCGAGGCGCGGATCGGGCCGGCCGGATGCCGGCCGCTCGCGATCGGCCAGCACCGGCTCGAGGCTCTCCCAGTAGGGGAGCGAGCGCAGGGCAGGATCCGACGACATCAAGTTGTGCAGATGCGTCGTGCCGGTCCGAGGCAGCCCGCAGATGATGATCGGGGCGGTGACGCGTTCTTCGAGGATCTCGGGGTGGCGAGCGACGAGATCCTCGACCAGAAGGCGGTTCTTCAAGAGGCCGACGACGAGGACGTGCTGCTGCATGATCCCGGCGTTGTTGAACCCCCCCTGCTCCCGCATGGCCCGGCAGAGCAGGGCCAGGCGCTCGACGAAGTCGTCGGGGCCGAAATCGGTGAGGCCCGTCTCCGTCCGCGCCGCCTCCAGCAACCCTGCCGGATCGAGCGTCAGCTGCGCACCCGCCTCTTCCATGAAACGGAGGACGGCGTCGACCTCGTCGCTGAACCTCGGAGCCGCCAGGTCGTCGAGGCGGACCGGGGCGGGCCGAGGCGTCATACCGTGTCGACCGGGAGGACCTCGACCTGAGGCTGCTCCGGGGTCTCGGCGGGCAGGAACCAGCGGAACCAGATGCGGCCCCTGCGGTGCCCGGCGGTCGAGACCCAATTGGGGTGGGCCGGGCGGCGCGCCGACACCACGATGATCCACGAGCCGTCGTCCTCGTAGCGGGCTTGCGCTCCGTTGATGGTGACCGGTTCGTAGTCGTAGTTGTACGTATGGAGAAGCGGGTTCCACAGGCACATGTTCCAGAAGGCGCAGTCGGGGCTTCGACCGCGCAGGACCAATGCCTCGTCTTCCGCGAGCTCGAAAGCACCCATGGCATAAGCGGCGTCTCCGGCAGCCCACCCGAACGTGGTGGTCGGCACCGGGTAGGGAGGATCGATTGCGTTGGGAGGCCCAAGAGGTATCGGAACGATGCTCGCCTGCTCGCGGACCCATGTCGTCATGGCCCGGAAGCGCCGTGCCAGGTCCGCGTCGCCCTGCCGGAACGTGTCCGGCGGGTCCTCGGCCTCCACGTGCCAGCTGGCGCGGCGACCGTGCTTTGGGTCTTCGAGGTAGTCCCGCGTGATGGCCGCAACGGCGTCGGGCTCCAGGCGGATCCAAGAGACGCCTGGTTCGACGGGTCGCTCGGCGGAGAGGACGACGTGGATGGTACCCTCGGCGTCCCGCTCGGCCTCATGGCTGTTCACCGAGCCGACGATGCGGGTCGAGTACCTTCCGTCGTTCGGACCTCCGTAGACGGTGAGCGACATGTACACGGCGTCCCCGGGATGGAGCGTCACCCGATAGGTTCGGGAGGGATCGACCGGGGCGTAGCAGTAGAAGGCGTCGGCATTGTCCCCACCCCACTTCTTGTAGGGCCCGACGATCTCCACCAAACGCGGCCTGGCCGAGTCCGACCAGAGGTGCACGTCGGCCGCCACCTGCACGATCGACAGCAGCCATTTGTGCGATTCGAGCAGCGTGTCGTGGTCGTCGGCGAGCTGCTCGACGAAGCGTGCATGGGTTTCGCGGACGGTGTCGAGCAGCTCGATGAGGGCCGTCTCCGTCTCGGTCGTCATGTGGCCCCCCGTCTCGGTGTGGGACCGATCTTAGGGAACCTCCGCGGCGACGGAACGGGCCGAGGCAGGCCGAGCGGACCCTGCGGCATGCGCGGCCGTGGCGGGCCCGGGCTCTACGTCTCAAGGGGGATTCGGTCTCCGGGGAGTCAGGGTCTGTCTCGGGGTTCTCCCCGATACCCACGGAAGGACGACCCGTGCAAGGCTGGTGCGATGATCGAGGCCCGCGGGCTCACCAAGCGGTTCGGAGACGTCGTGGCCGTGGACGATCTGTCGTTCGACGTGCGTCCGGGCACCGTGACCGGCTTCCTCGGACCGAACGGATCGGGCAAGTCGACCACGATGCGCATGATCATGGGCCTCGATGCGCCGGCCGCCGGCACGGTCAGCGTGTTGGGCCGGCGCTATCACGACCTGCCGTGGCCACTGCGGGAAGTGGGAGCGTTGCTCGAAGCGAAGGCGATCCACCCGGGCCGCTCCGCTCGGGCCCACCTGCTGACCCTGGCCCGTAGCAACGCCATCCCGCGCGCCCGCGTGGACGAGGTGCTCGAGCTCGTCGGCCTCACTTCGGTGGCGGGCAAGCGCGCCGGGAAGTTCTCTCTCGGGATGGGGCAGCGCCTGGGCATCGCCGCCGCTCTCCTCGGCGACCCCGGGGTTCTCCTCTTCGACGAGCCGGTGAACGGGCTGGACCCCGAAGGAATCCGCTGGGTACGGACGCTCTGCAAGAACCTGGCCGCCGAAGGTCGCACTGTCTTCGTGTCGAGCCACCTCATGGCCGAGATGGCCCTCACGGCGGATCACCTGGTGGTGATCGGCAAGGGCAAGCTGATCGCCGAGACCTCGGTGTCGGAGTTCGTCGCCCGAAGCTCTCGCCAGTCGGTCAAGGTGCGTACGCCGGCGCCGCACCAGCTCGTCGATGCCGTGACGAATGCCGGCGGCCAGGTTATCGACGATCCGGACGGTTCGTTGACCGTGACCGGATTGTCGGCCCCCGAGGTCGGCGATCTGGCTGCATCGATACGAGTGGCGCTGCACGAACTGACCCCCGTCGCTTCGCTGGAGGATGCCTTCATGGAGCTCACCGAAGAGGCCGTCGAGTTCCGGGGTGGACAGTGACAGCGGTTCTCGGGGCCTCGACCCCGCTCGCCGTCGAACAGGAGCCGGGTCGCGTCGGTCTTCGCCGGGCCATGTCCGCCGAGTGGACCAAGCTGTGGTCGGTCCGATCCACCATGTGGACGCTCGTTGCGACCGGGATCGCGGTCGTCGGCCTGGCGACGCTCAGCACGGGGGCGAGAAGTGCCACCGACATCGTGGACGATCCGACCCGGCTGAGCTTGATCGGGATCTTCCTCGGCCAGCTCATCTTCGGTGTGCTCGGGGTGCTCGTCATCAGCGCCGAGTACGGCACCGGCACGATCCGGGCCACCCTGTCGGCGGTGCCCCGGCGCCCCGTCGTGCTCCTGGCCAAGGTGCTCGTCTTCGGAGCGGTAGCCCTGGTCGTCAGCGAGGTCTTCACCTTCATCGCCTTCGGCGTCGGACAGGCCATCTTGTCCGCCAAGCATGCCGTCGGGCCCTCGGCGGCCATCGCACAGCACGCCCATCAACTCGGGCTGAAGGTACCTCCCAAGCTCAAGGGCCTGCTCCCGACGACCGGCTCCGCCTCGCTGGGCCAGCCCGGTGTCCTCAGAGCGGTGATCGGTGCCGGGCTCTACCTGGCCGTCCTGGGACTGCTGGCACTGGGACTGGGCACCATCATCCGGCACACGGCCGGCGCGATCGCAGCCTTCGCCGGAGTGGTGCTCGTGCTGCCTCTCATCGTCCAGGCCCTGCCCACCTCGATCAGCAATGCGGTGGCGCGGTACCTGCCGGCCAACATCGGCCTCGTGATGTTCTCGACCAACGGATTGCCCGACCGAGTGGGACCGGCGTTCAGCCCGTGGGCAGGTTTCGCCCTCCTCGTCTTCTACACGGTGGTCATTTTGGCCCTGGGCTGCTGGGTCCTCGTGCGCCGGGACGCGTAGCCGCCGGCCGGGTCCCCTGGGTCTGACGACGGGGCTGGTCCTCTTGGACTGAGATCAATCCGGGACGCGAGCAGTGAACAGGAGGTACTGCCATTCCATGATCGTGCTGTCGGTACCCATGTCGTGACGCCGTGCGAGCTCGAGCAGTTCGCGGTCGAGCGCTGCCACCTGGTCGGCATCATGGGCAATGCCGCGATATGTGGCGATGGTCGGACCGTAGCGGGACTTGAAGTAGTCACGGAAGGCTTCGGGATCAGCGAAGCGATCAACAGTCACAGACTGGCGTCGAACGTCTATGTCGGTGACTCGGCCGGCGAGAAGGCTGCGGACATGGTCTTCCTTGCCCCACAGTGGCGGGGGTTGTGAACCCGGAGGGGACGGCGGCGCGTACGGCTTCATCGCGGCCAGCATCTGACCGACGAAGCCGTCCGGTGTCCAGTTGATCAGGCCGATCTTCCCGCCTGGGCGACAGACGCGAACGAGCTCGTCGGCTGCCGCCCGGTGGTTCGGCGCGAACATGACCCCGAGGCAGGAAAGGACGATGTCGAATTCGTCGTCGGCAAAGGGGAGCGCTTCGGCATCCCCCTCACGCCAGTCGACACGGACTCCATGGCCGTCAGCGAGCTCCCGACCGGCTCGCAGCAGTTCCGGAGTGAGGTCGCAGGCGACCACGGCCGCTCCGGTCACCGCCGCCGGAAGGGCGACGTTCCCCGACCCGGTCGCCACGTCGAGGACCCTGTGGTGAGCCCCGACCCCACAGGCCTCGACGAGAACGGCGCCGAGATCGGGGATGACCTCGGCGGCCACGGAGGGATAGTCCCCGAGGGCCCAGACGGCCCGCTGCCTCGCCTTGAGGGCCTGCTCGGCCTCGATGGTGCCCGTCCGTTCTGTCATGCCAGCTCCTTCGTCCTTCGGCTCGGTCGCAGCTCCTTGCCGGGCACGCTACGGAAGGCCGTCAGGCCGGACTAGTCCAAGATCTGTACTGGCTAACGTGTTCCAGCGTGCCGGCCGGTTACCACCAGTTCTGCCCGGTGTCCAAGGCGATGGAGCTGCTCGACGAGCGTTGGACCTTGCTCGTCGTCCGTGAGCTCGCATGTGGGAGCGAGAAGTTCAACGACCTGCGCCGCGGCCTGCCACGAATGTCGCCCTCACTCCTGTCGAAACGTCTGCAGCAACTGGCGCGCTCCGGAATCGTCGAGAGACATACGGAAGGAAAGGACGTTCGCTATGTGCTGACCACCGCAGGGCAGGAGCTGCGTCCGGTGGTCGAGGCATTGGGTGCCTGGGGAGTCCGCTGGGTCGGCGAACTCGGTGACGAGGATCTCGACCCCACCCTGCTCCTGTGGGACATGCACCGCAATGTCGACCACACGGCCGTCCCGGACGGAAGGATCGTGATCCAGTTCAGCTTCCCGGACGCGCCCACGAAGACCCGTGACTGGTGGATGGTGATCACTGCCGATGATGCAGATGTCTGCGATGTGGATCCCGGCTACCCGGTTGCCGTGATGGTCAACGCCAGCTTGCGCCGGATGGTCGAAGTCTGGCGTGGCGACATGACATGGTCGCAGGCGTTGGTTGCCGGTGACATCGACGTGCTGGGTCCCGAGACGCTTCGCCGGGACCTGCCGCGATGGTTCACACCCTCTCCGTTCGCGTCGATTCCCCGCCCTGCGTGATCTCGCGACACCTGCGGAGTCGGAGCGACCGCGTGGCCTTCAGCGTCACCATGCGTCGGCAGGGCGGCGCGCGCTATCTCCGTCCATGGGATCAACACGCACCCTCGCGTGGGCGTTTCCCTCGGAGACGTCACCCACGGGGAGCTCGCTTCTGGGGCTGAGCCGAGAGCCGCCTCGGGGCCCGGCTGCCGAAGGGCTCCCGCAGGCGGACGCGGTCGATCGTGGCGAGCAAGATCGGGTCGGTGGCTCGGGGCCTCGGGGAGAGGTGATGACTCGAAGTCCCGAGGGCAGCCCGGCTCCCAACCGGTCCCAGGCACGGACGCAATGCGGTCCACCAAGAATTTTCTTGGAGCCAGGCACGAATCTCCCTGGCACGCCCCGTTTGTGGTCTGGCAAAATTTTGGTGCCACAGGTCGAGGGGTTCGCCAAGCCCGCTGACGCCTGTGGATCCCACCAGGGAAGACCACCCCGGCCCGCTCCATCGGGTCGGGGTGGTCTCGCGAGGGACGGCAGAACCGCATCTGAGGTCTAGCACTCCCGTCCGAGCTCCGGGGAGTCGCGCGGCCGTGGGGCTCGCTCGGAGTGACGATTGCCCCGGCGCCATCGAAGACGGCTCCGGCTCCACGAGGACGCGGTAGGTGCTCGGTTGAACGACGCTGCTGTGACTTTGGACCCTACGGAGCAGCATCGGGCAATGAGAGCCTCGAAAAGAGCATGCCCTTCGGACCGACGGTCCCGAGGAAGTCAGGAGGACCCAATGGGGCGAATCCCGAGGTGTGTCGCCACCATCGGCCTCGTCGGGGCCACCGCAGTCCTCGCACCCGCTGCGTCCGTGCCCGCCCCTACGGGCACGGTTTCGGCAGGCGCTGCGACGCCCGGCCCAGGGTACTGGCTGGAGTCTCGCGACGGCGGCGTCTTCGCCTTTGGCGATGCCCCGTTCCTGGGATCGGCGACCCAGCAGTGCACGCTCGAGTGCTTCGGCTTCGGCGCGACGGGCGACGCGAATGGCTATTGGGTCGTGGACTACTACCCGGCCTACAGCCCACACGTCACCAACCTCTACGGCTTTGGTGACGCCGCCGACGTGTCCGTGGCGAACGACCAAGGTGGTGGTGCGACTGCCGTCGCGTCCACTCCGTCCGGCCACGGCGGCTGGATCTTGTACGGTCAGCATGGCGCCGTCGTTCCCTTCGGTGACGCAAAGTGGTACGGCGACGCCTCGATGATCCATCCCGGCATCACGAGCTGGCCGCCCTATGGGAGCGACATCGACTACTTCTCCGGCATCGCCTCGACCCCCGACGGCGGTGGCTACTGGCTGGTGGGAATCGACGGGGGCGTCTTCGCCTACGGGGATGCCTCCTTCTACGGCTCCATGGGCGGTCAACCCTTGAACGCACCCGTGGCGGGAATCGCCCGTACCCCGGATGGCCACGGGTATTGGCTCGTGTCCTATGACGGTGGCGTCTTCGCCTTTGGCGATGCCCGGTTCGCCGGTTCCATGGGCGGCAAGACCCTCAACGCGATCATGATCGGCATCGCTGCCGATCCGGGCGGGGCGGGCTACTGGACGGTGGCGCAGGACGGTGGCGTCTTCGCCTTCGGTGATGCCCCGTTCCTCGGATCGATGGCGAACCACAATCCGCCGATCCAACCCGTCTTCGGCATTGCCGCCAGCGGCTGATCGTCATCACGGCTCCGCAAAGCAGCAGTCTCGAACCACCGGTCCAAATGAGGGACCTCGCGCGCACACGTGGCACCGGTTGCCCGGCGGCTTCCCATGTCACGGCCGCCGGACCTCCGAGGTGTGCGATGCTCGGGTCGTGACGAAGGGAAGACTGGAAGCCTTCACGGATGCAGTGATCGCAATCGTCATGACGATCATGGTCCTGGATCTGCGTCCACCTACGGGACAGGGCTTCAGTGACTTGAGATCGCTTCTGCCGAAGCTTCTGGTCTACGCGTTGAGCTTCACCTTCTTGGCCATCTACTGGACAACCATCACCATTTGATGCACGTCGTGGAGCGGATCGATGGCCGTGTCCTCTGGGCGAACATGGGATTGTTGTTCGCGCTGTCGCTCACTCCGGCGGCCACAGCGTGGTTGGGCAAGTATCCCGTCGATTCGGCCCCGGTAGCCGTGTACGGGTTGGTGCTCCTGCTGTCGGCACTGGCGTACTTCGTCCTCACCCGAGCACTCTTGAGCTTGCACCCGGCCGATTCACGGTTGGCCGTCGCAATTGGCGGCGACCGAAAGGGCCGCCTGTCGGCTGCCGCATACGTGGTGGGTGTCATCCTCGCCCCTTTCGCACCCTGGGCGGCCCTTGCGATCTACGTCGTGGTGGCCGTGGTTTGGCTCGTACCGGACAGACGCATCGCCAGGGTGATCGAGGACGGAGACGGGGGCAATCGCTGACCGACCCACCGTTTCGCCGGCGGGATCCGACCCTGAGGGCGCAACCGCCGTGAGAATCGGTGGACCGAGGAGACCCCGAGAGCTAGAGAGGGTGTGGCGCAACACATCTCCAACCAGAGGTGAGACAATTGCCTCCACGGGTACAGGAGGTCATTGAGATGTCCAAGCCTGAGCGCGCGAAGTGGGCGATCCCCGTGAAGGTCAGGAGCGAGATAGGCGTCCGAAGCCTTCAGAACGGCATCGGGATCGCTTCTGGCCTGGGCATCGTGGCGATTCTGTTGCTGGTGGCGCTCGGACCGACATCTCCGTCGACCTCTTCGAGCCCCGCCCCGTCACGCGGGACCACAGTACCGCTCACATCGATCGGTGACGGTGCATCTGCATCCGGTATCCCGTTCGCGCCGTCATCGCTTCTTCCTCCTTCGTACCCTTCCCCTTCGCATGGGTCATCCGCGCTCGTGCCACCCTCGCTCGTGCCACCCTCGAGCAGTGCTGCAGCACCAGGACCGTCCCTGCCTGCCGTCTCGGCAACGCCCGAGAACCGGTCCGCGACCTCCGGCGCACCCGTGGCCACCACCAGCGAGACAACGGGGTCGAGCGCGACTGACCCGGCCACGACCGCATCACGACCTCAGCCCAGCCCTCCCTTCTCGTCCCCGCCGACCAGCACGACAACGACCACCGCGGCACCGATCGCAACCACCGCGACCCGCCAGGTCGAGGGCACGGCCGTGATCCTCGGCTCTGGGCACTTCGTCGGGGGTACCGACGTGGCCCCGGGGCTGTACGACGTGGTGCCGGGACCGGATCAAAGCGGCGAATTCGTCGTCACCGGCACCGACCGCTACGACGAGGTCCTCGGCTCCCCAGGTACCCAGGGGGTTCCCCAGATACGGGTCCGGATATCGACCGGCGACCAGATCCAGGTGTCAGGGCTCTCGCAGGTCTTCTTCACTCCCGTGGCGACGCCGTTCGTGACGACCCACAGCGCGGTCACCCTCTATGCGGGGACATGGACGGTGGGGCAGGACCTCGGGCCAGGTCACTACGTCGCCACTCCGGGTGCCGGCGAAAGTGGCACCGTCGTCGTCACGAGCGAAGGCATCAACGAGACGGTCAGTGGTGACCGGAGTCAAGGGAGTGCGCCCAGCTTCACGTTCAACGTCAAAGACGGTGACATGATCGAGATCTCCGGTCTCGGGCAGCTGAACCTGACGCCGTCGTGAGGTGAGGCGCGTCTGCGCAGTCCGGGCTGTGGTCGAGACCGGTCGAACGCCGTGATCCCGAGCGGCCAGCCGGCCAGCAGACTCGGATCACTCCTCCCGCCCATTTGCTGCAAAACCGGCTGGGCAGACGAAGCGGAGACTTCAGCGTCGTCCCGCTCGTGTCAATCGGCAGCGCTCGATTCCAGTAGCGGACTCCCACAATGGCGGCACCGTAAGGCTCCGACCGGGAGATCGTCCGACAGGCACTGCGGACAGGTGATGGTATCGGCGGGAGGACCGAAGACCGTGGTTCCCTTGCGCTTCATATATGCGCGATAGGGCACAACCAGCACGAAATAGATGACGGCCATGAAGATGAGGAAGTAGACAATGGCCGAGATGAAGTTGCCGAGGAGAATTCGCTGTCCATTGACAGTCCAGCCCAAGCCAGCCGCAGCACCCTTCCCCCCTTCGGCCGCGTTGACCAAGGGAGTGATGATCGAGTCCGTAAACGATTTGATGAGCGTGCTGAATGCCAGCGCGATCACGAGCCCGACCGCGATGACGATCAGATCCCCCTGCATCAGGAAGTTTCTGAAGCCCTTCATGAGACACCTCCTTGCGGTAACCAACTCCGATTCGTGAAATTACTTTCAGGCGTGCTCTGTGTCACTCACCTGATCGTCGTCCACGTTCGACCCGTCCGGGGTGTCTTCGGAGGTCGGATCAGGCAGACGTGGGATCGTCCGTGATGATCTCCCGCAGCATTTCACCGAGCGTCCCGGGGCAGGACAGGAAGGGGGAATGGTCGCTATCGATCCGCCTCGTGCGATCCGCGTTCTGGGCCATCTGCTCTTGTGCTGACAGGCTCAGGATCCGATCGTCGGTGCACACGATGTACGTGCTCGGCAAGACCTGCCATGCCGGCATCGGATCCGGCGGCGCCAATAACACCGACGTCGGCATCGGCCGGAGCTGCGCAATCGCCCAATCGGTATCTTGCACCGAACACCTGTGGTAAAAGGCCGAGCGGGCGGCGTTGGGGTGGATAGATGCCGTATCCTCACCGAGCTCGATGTCAGCCATACCGGGGGCGCCACTGAAGTCGATGTGCTGTGCAGGTGCAGTCATGAAGGCGGTCAGAAAGATCAGTGACCTCGTGGCTCCATATGGCCTTCCACCTTCGCTCGCCGCGGCACTGATCACAGCCCCGCCGAAGGAATGCCCGAGAACCGAGATGCTGCCGTCGCTGTTGTCAATCGCATTTCTCACGGCAGTCACATCGTCATCAGTCGAGGTGAACGGGAGCTCGACGGTCTCATGGGAGATGTCGAGACGATCGAGTTCAGGCCGCAATCGGTCCCAGCACCATGCTCCGTGGAAGGCCCCGTGAACCAACAAGAGGCGGTGTTGCGTCATAGGCCGAGCTTAGGTGTGCCCGTCAGGATCGGAAGGCTCCCACTGTGCTGATGCAGCAGGCCTGCCGCAAGCCTTGCTGCGGTCCGAGGCAATCCGTACATGACTTGCGACTACTTTTTCGCGTTGCAGGACCGCCGAAAGATCGTTGCGATATCGTGGACATGAGGCATCGGGACGCCCCCGGGGACGAGAGAGGCAGACAAGGCCATGGAAGCTCTTCGAGGGATGGCGCGCCGGCGACCACCGTCCGTGTGGCACCGGATCGGGACCTCTGTTGCGGTGTGCGCTCTGGCTGGGTCCGGGCTGGCCCTGGCCGTGTTCTCCGGTACCGCAAGCGCCGCACAGCCTGGTCCCGTCGCCGTCCCCGATGCTCCGGTGAGCTTCGGAAGCGCACACGCGGCCTTTCCGAGTGCAGCTGCGCCGAACGGCCCGATGGTGGGCATGGCGACGACCTCCGACGGTAACGGTTACTGGCTGGTGGCGTCCGACGGCGGCATCTTCTCCTACGGTGACGCGGCGTTCTACGGCTCCATGGGCGGCCAACGCCTCAACGCCCCGATCGTGGGCATGGCGGCCACCTCCGACGCCAAGGGCTACTGGCTCGTGGCGACCGACGGCGGAGTGTTCTCCTTCGGTGCCGCGGGTTTCTACGGGTCGCTCGGTGGCCAGTCATTGGGCTATCCGATCACGGCCATCGAAGCGGCTCCCACGAGCACGGGTTACTGGTTGCTGCCATCGACCACCGTGTCGAAGGCGCTCGGCAACGCATGGCTTTCGCCCGCGCCCACGACATCGTCCGCCGGCGTCTGCGCCAAATCGCTCAACCTCTTCCAAGATGGCACCTTCTCACCACTCAGTTGCGACAATGGCAACGAAGTCAACGTCGTGGCATGGAGCATTGCCAGCTCCACCAGCCCATCCATGTTGGCATTGGGACCGAATGCAACGTCGAGCGCGGTCCTGGGCGCCTTCTGTGCCGATCTGCCTCGCTCGACCATTCCGATAGAGACCGCGGCCTACTCCTTGGCTTCGACCTACTACGGATGGAGGTTCACGATTCCTGGAAGTAGGTTCCTCAGCCTGAGTTGCTGACGCGGAATACGCGCAGGGGCGAGTGAGTGAGTCCGCTCCGAGGTTGCACGCTCTCGAGGCGCAATGCCGTGAGGCCCGGTCGCCGATCTCGCCGATCTCGGCGAAGAGCTCGTTCGGGTAGCGGGGACGAAGACGGTCGTACAGTTCGGCCTGATCGGCAAACCGCGCCGATGCAGAGGCCGACTGCTGCCACAGGCCTGACACCAGGAATAGTCTTGCAGGGCATCGCAGACGGCTGCGCAGGCGAACCCTGACTCACTGCCGGGCTCATCGAGCTCGTTCAATGAGCGGCCGGGGTTAGGCTTGAGTGGAAGGCCTCGACCGACAGGAGTACGGGATGGCAAGAGTGTTGATGGTCGTACAGCACCCCGTGAGGGACTATGAGGCTTGGCGAGTCGAATACGACAAGGCGCAACCGATACGTGACCGGCACGGGGTCACCGACGCCGCCGTCTTTCGGAATGCCGATGATCCCAACGAAATTACGGGGCTTCACTGGTTCTCTTCGGTCGATAGTGCGCACGCCTTCGCCAACGATCCGGATTTGAGGGACGCCATGGCCAAGGCGGGCGTGGTCGGGCCACCTCGCATCGAAATCAACGTCGAGGCGTAGTCGGAGCTGACGCCGCCTCTCAGCGTCTTCAAGAGGAGCTGACACCCTCGCTCCGAAGGGCCCGGGCCCACCTGGACGTTCTTCGGCGCATGACCGAAGACTCTCGCGACCTGAATCGTCATATGGCTGGTGTTGGTCATGATCGCCGGCGTCGCGCAGCTCATTGCCTTCGCCCTCTTGGACCAGGACCTGGCGAAGCAGAAGGGCAGTACAACTACGTTGGGCGAATCGTGGCAGTGGTCCTCTCGCTCGGTGTCTGTCTCTTCTGGTGGTACTACAACCAGATGAACGAACCGTCACTTTGAGATCAACTGAATCCAAGAAGACGCCATGGTCGCAGCGATGCAAGCGCTGCGATGAGTCGCTCGGAACGCCTTGTCCGCAGAGACGAACTCGGTGAGGGAACGGTTTGGGGGTTCGGCCGGAAGGACCAAGGACCCTGCCGGGAAGGACCAAGGACCCTGGTCGCCCAACGCACGCTTGCACACCCTGGACAGATGAGCACGGGGACAGAGATTCAGAACTCTCCCGACGAACCCGCACGGACCGATGAACGGTTCGACGATGGGGCAAAGGCCGCCCAGACCGCCCCAGAGCATGGACGCATTGAGGAGAGGAGCGAGGACATGGAATCAGAGAGGGCCCGACCTGTCGAAGAGCACATGATCGATATGACCAACGAGTCGTGGGCAGGTCCATCTTTTGCGGACCGGGCCTTGTACGCCCACTTGACCGAACACATCGCGACGGAGCGAGACCTTCTCGAGGAATACCGCGAAATCGCGGAGCGGACCCAGTCCAGGGCTTTTCGCTATCTCGTCAACCTCCTGATCGAAGACGAGATTCGTCACCACCAGATCTTCTCGGAGCTCGCCGAATCGCTCGAAACGACCGCGCTCATGAAGGCAAGGGAACCGGTGATCCCATTCATGGACTTCGCTCAAGACGATCCAGCAGCAGTGATCGCGGCGACCAAACGGCTTCTCCATCATGAGAATGAGGACGCACGTGAGCTCAAACGGCTCCGGCGTGAACTTCGGTCCATGCACGACGAGTCTTTGAACGGCCTCTTGGTGGAACTGATGCAGCGAGATACCCAAAAGCATCTTGCGATTCTTCGATTCGTAAAGAAGCACGCGCGGCGGTGACATCGACGACGATTCTTGTCATCGGGGATCCGGGGATCACCCAGTCATCCTGAGGGGATCCAACAGCAAATTCTAGGCCGATGTGTGGGAAGACGTCGGCCGGCACGACGTCAGCCGGGGCCTTGTCCACGACGCCGAAGAAGGTCTTCAGATCGAAGGCCACTGCCCGCAGCGTGTGCGCACGACAGCGGCCCGCCACGAACTCGAGATAGCAGTCCACGAGCGGATCGCCGAGGCAATAGCGAGGCTCTCCGTTGGCTGAGGAGGAACGGGTCAGGGTTGGGAATGGGCTCATTCCGCCATGCTCACCGCCTCCGTGTTTTCCCAGGTGGATTACACTTGTATTAGGTGTTAGGGGGCACCCCGTCTAAGACGAGTACGGATGAGCAGAATCCCGGAGGCAGCAGCGAATCTGTAAAGAGCTAGACGGGTCGATTGCCCCACAACGGCCTCTCTCTCGAACCAGCAGTTGGGAATCACTCCGGGCGCCGCCTCGTTATGGCAATCCATACGCGAGGATCTCAGCTACGCCCGACTCCTCTTGAGTCGCCACGTACACCGTGCCATTGGCGACGATGGTGTTCTGGACCTCCGCGCTCCCAGTGGGCCGGTTGGTTGACCACAGTGGGCTGCACACGGAGCTCGTACAGCCGGTGCTTCCATTTGCATCAAAGGCGAAGACATTCGTGAAATCCGTCGCATAGATCACCGAACCCCCAATGGCGAGCGGACTCGCCTCAACCGAGGATGTCCACTTCTTCGATCCGTTCGCATCGAAGGCTTGGAGCGGAACGCCGCCTACTAGTGGCGGGAATTCGAATCCATCGCCCACAAGAGGTGGACCCGCAGAGGGGAGCGGGACGGTCCAGGTCGGTGCACAGATCTTCGGCGTGCCGGAGCATCCGCTGACGCCATTGGCGTCGTAGGCCTCAAACGATCCCTCGATGTCGGGCGGCATCAGTGAGACCACTCGAGAGCTGCCGGCGTACAGCGTCGTGCCCGACACTGAGACGTACTGGGTCGAGCCGCTCACTTGGTTAGGCAGCGCGTACTCCCACAGAGGGCTGCACACCTTCGGGGTTCCGCTACACCCCGTGTTGCCGGCGGCGTCGAGCGCGACGATGGTCCCGTTGGTTCCGCCATCGGTGCTCAGGGCGTAGGCGATCCCATTCGAAACCGTGGCCACGGCCGAGGCGCTCGAAATATGACTGGTCCAAATCGGTGAACACATCTTAGGGCTCCCCGAGCAGTTCGTATAGCCATTCGCATCGAATGCTTCGAGATCGCCGTTCGAGGTGACGAAGACGGCTCCGTTCGAAACGGTGGGGACGCCATTGGTCCAGGTGGCCGACGCTTGCCACAAAGGCTGGCAGACGGTCGGGGTCCCCGAACAGTTCGTGTGACCGGCGGCGTCAAAGGCCTCAAGGCCCGGGCCGCCGTTGACATAGACGACGCCGTTGTTTACTGCCACGTTGTACTCGGACTGGGTGTTTGCTCCTAGAGAGGCCGTCCAGAGCGGCGAGCAGGTCACCGGGGTGCCGCCACAACCGCTCGTGCCGTTCGCACTGAATGCATAGAGCGTCGGGGTGAGTCCGAAGCCCAGTGGGATGCCGTACGACGCCGCGTACAAGACTCCATTTACCTCCGCCTCCGCTGCGATAGGTCCGTTCGCTGCGGTCCCGCTCAGCGCGGTGAACTTCGAGATGAGCGTCGAAACGTTCGTAGGGGAAATACTGGTATCGAATGCGTTGTCTCCGTTGTGGGACGATGCGAAACCGAACTGAGACCAGTCACATCCGCTTGCCAGTAGCCCGACGGCGAGGAGCGCGAGACATCCCCGAAGAGTTCGCCGACTGACGAGGCACTTCATGGCTCACCCCCGAGCTCGTTCACTGTGGCGAACTCATTCTGTCATCGCAGGTACAGCCGGGAAAGCCCCATATCCGGCAGGGTTCTGTGGCAGGCGAGCCTTTTCTTCAGTTCCAACGGCGTTAGCATTCACGGCATGCCAGGGGCGGGAGGCTCCCAGGAGCAGCGTGACGACAAGTCTGAAAGACGGGCCGCCCGGGAAGCGGCTGCCGCCTACCACCAAGAACAACTTCGGAGTTGCTCGAACACCTCCGTTCCGGCTTTGTCCAGCTCGACGCCGGCGAAATCGACGAGTTCGAACTTGACGATCTCATCTACCACTACATGCGCTCAGCCGCCGAGCTCTCGAAGTGCTGCGAATTTCCCCGCAATGCGCTTCATGTGGCCAGCACGCTGGCATACCTGCGAGAAGACGGACGTGATCCTGATTGGTGGTCACGTCCCAGCGAGTAGTGTACAAGCCCGTGAGGTGCTCGGCCCTCGCGTCAACCTGTTGATCTGACTCTACGTCGTCGTGTCGATGGGCCGCCTCCCGGAGTCGGTGGGCGTTCTCAACGAGAGCTGGCGTCGATGGCCGGACGGGGGTCAGATGCCGGCGGCTCGTCGTTGCGGGCGATCTTGAGCGACTCGATGCTGACATAGCGCCGGGCGATGGCCCACTCGTCGGTCTGCTCGGCCAGGATCGCTCCGACCAGGCGGATCACGCCGCCTCGGTTGGGGAAGATCCCGACGACGTCAGTGCGTCGGCGGATCTCTTTGTTCAGGCGCTCTTGTGGATTGTTCGATCGGATCTTGGGCCAGTGTTCGGTGGGGAAGGCGCTGAAGGCCAACACGTCGTCGGCCGCGTCGAGCAGGTAGACGGCGACGTCGCTGAAGCCGGCCTGGGTCAGCTTGTCGACCACGTCGGCCAGCTGGGCCCACGTCGTCTCGCGGTCGGGCTGTTCGAAGATGGAGCGCACCAGCGCGGCGATCAT
>DAHUZK010000002.1 GCA_027306605.1 Acidimicrobiaceae bacterium | reverse complement strand
CTGACACGTCGTAGACGGGCAGGAACCGTTCGACGAGCTCCTTCGACATCGCGGCGTACCCTCCCGTCGTCTTCTGGATCGGCTCATGCCCAAGGTGCGCCCGGCCAGGTCCCCGGACAAGGGGACAAAGTCCTGAGCCTTGGAAATCGCACTCCGTGCTTCGTAGCCTGGAGCCTCTCGTCCTCGCGTAACGGAGACATCCCGCCCTGCTCCGACGTGGGCCCCGTCATCACGCACCGGAGGAAACCCATGGACCGTGACCAACTCAGGGAGATCCAGGCACCCCTGAAGGCCGAGTACCGGCAGGACCCCGCCAAAGCGTTCATTACGTTGCACGCTGAGGGGCGATTGGAGGAGGACGTGTCCTGTTCGGTCGCGACGGGACGAGCGCTGGTGGAGGCCGGACTCCACCCCGCGACCGGTGGCACCGGAAGCCTTGCGTGTTCAGGTGACATGTTGCTCGAGGCGCTGGTTGCCTGCGCGGGAGTGACGATGTGTTCGGTTGCGGTCAACAGAGGGCTGACCGTCACAGGGAGCGTTCGGGCCGAGGGCGACCTTGATTTCCGCGGGACTCTCGGCATCGAACGAGATGCGCCTGTGGGCTTCACGGCTATTCGCCTGCAATTCGACCTCATCACTTCAGCGACGCCCGAACAAGTCGATGATCTGGTCTCGATGACCGAGCGCTACTGCGTGGTGCTCCAGACACTGGCACATGCGCCAACGATCACTGTTCGTTCAGGCTCCCGTCCGGCCTGAGCGCTGGTCCCTCTGACAGGTGAAGGGGCTCAACACTCCCTGAGATCCCTGATCGTCCAGGTTCCTGCGTGGTTCCGACGAACAGCGTGTCGGCGTCGCCTCGGCAGAACCCCAGGTGAAGCTCAGGCGTCTCAGTCACCAACCTCAGGGACCTCCGTTATCAATTGAATCGAGGGAGTGACGCCGGTATCTGGAGGTTTGGTGATGGCCGTTGACGAAGCTCGGGTCGAATCGTTCGTGGGACAGCTGGCCGGGTTCATGACCGGTGGTGGCGTCTGCCTCGGGATGTGGCTGGGAGACGAGCTCGGCCTGTACCGAGAGATGACGGGCCAGGGGCCGATCAGCGCTGCGACCCTCGCGACAGGGGCCAGGTGCAATCCACGCCTGACCCGGGAGTGGCTGGACAGTCAGGCCGCAGCGGGTCTCATCGAATACGACGGCAACGCCGATACCTACCTACTGTCCGACGAGGCGGCCGTGATCCTGGCCAACGAGAGCGCCCCCACGTTCATGGCGCGGGGCATGAATACGTTGATGGCGATATTCATCGACGGCCCGAGGATCGTGGAGGCATTTCACGGGGACGGTGCGATGAGTTGGCGCGACCACGACGACTGCCTCTTCCGCGGCACAGAATGGTTCTTCCGCCCGGGCTATCGTGCCTACTTGACGTCGGAGTGGATCCCGGCACTCGATGGCGTCGCTGAGCAGCTGCAGCGAGGGGCAGAGGTTGCCGATGTCGGGTGTGGGCACGGTGCTTCAGCAGTCGTCATGGCTGAGGCCTTCCCGAATTCACGCGTTCACGGCTATGACTTTCATCCGCCGTCGATCGAGACGGCAGTGGCGCGTGCGAGCGAGGCCGGTGTAGCAGATCGGACAGAGTTCGTCGTCGCAGGGGCGAAGGAATATCCGGGGCGTTATACGCTCATCTGCTTCTTTGACTGCTTGCACGACATGGGTGATCCGATCGGCGTTGCTCGGTACGCCCGCGAGCACCTTGAAGCGGATGGGACGGTGTTGCTGGTCGAACCCATGGCGCTCGACGATAGGGCTACGAACATTGCAGAGAACCCTCTCGCCGCATTGCTCTACACAGCGTCCTCCACTCTGTGTACACCCAATTCCCTCTCACAAGAGGTCGGATTGGGGCTTGGGGCACAAGCCGGTGAAGGTCGATTGCGAGAAGTGTTCGCAGAGGCCGGCTTCACTCGGTTCCGGCGTGCAGCCGAGACACCACTCAACATGATCCTCGAAGCTCGCCCATGACCGAGAAGTCATCCCAGTACCGACCACCACCGAGAAGCTCGAAAGGATCCCAAGCATGACCTTCGTTCAGATCATTGAGTGCCGCACAGGTGAGTTCGAGAAGATCACGGATCTCGAGGATGAGTGGAGGGCTGCGACGGAGGGCAAGCGCACTCTTCGACGATCCGTCGTCGCCCGAGACCGCAGCGACCCCAAGCGCCACCTGATCCTCGCCTTCTTCGACTCCTACGAATCGGCCATGGAGAACTCGTCCCTGCCGGAGACAGCTGAATTCAGCGAAAAGCAGGCCGCCCTACTGGAGGGACCGATGACGTTCCAGGACTTGGACGTGATCGAGGAGCGTCTGTGAGTCACTGGATGCCGAGGTAGCGCCTGTGGACTCACCTGTCGGTTCGGAGCAGAGACCTGCTCATCACGAGCACCCGCTGGTCGAGCCGCAGCTCGCACAGACATAGCAGGACCCCGCCCGCTGCATGGTGTTGCCGCAGTTGTAACAGAGGGGCGCATCGAGCTGTTCCGCCCGGGTGATCGGCCGCTCACCTCCGGCATCCCTCGCCCCGGCACCCTCGCCGCGGGGAGTCCCACCACCGAGGCCGTCCTCGACCAGGCCGATCGACGGCGTCGCCTGCTCCTCCACGCCCGGCAGCGTCGGCTGCGTCCGCTCCGCCGTGGAGAGGATGCCGAGATCGCTGCGCTCGTCCCTCGGCAGGTAGTCGAGGGCGAGGCGCCGGAAGATGTAGTCGATGAGGCTGGTGGCGATGCGCAGCTCGGGGTCGTCGGTGATGCCCGCCGGCTCGAACTTCATGTTGGCGAACTTGCGCACGAAGGTGGCCAGCGGCACACCGTGCTGCAGGCCGAGGCTGAGCGAGATCGAGAAGGCGTCCATGATGCCGGCCAGGGTCGAACCCTGCTTCGAAACCTTGATGAACACCTCACCCGGCCGCCCGTCCTCGTACTCGCCGACCGTCACGTAGCCCTCGCAGTCGGCCACCCGGAACGAGAACGTCTTGGAGTTGCGCTTGCGGGGCAGGCGCTCGCGCACGGCACCGACGACGAGCGGCGCCACCGTCCGCTGGCGCTCGTGCTCCAGTGCCACCTCGAGCTCGGCAATGCGGGCCATGCTCTCGCGGTCGCGTGCTTCCGCCTCCGAACCCGCCGGTGCGTTGTCGCCGCCCTCGCCCGATCCGCCTGACATGGCGTCCTTCTTCGTGGTCGAGAGCGGCTGCGCCACCTTGCAGTTGTCGCGGTAGATGGCAACGGCCTTGAGACCCAGGCGCCAGGCATCGACGTGCAGCTGCTCGACGTCCTCCACCGTCACGTCCTCGGGCATGTTCACGGTCTTGGAGATGGCGCCGCTGATGAAGGGCTGGACCGCACCCATCATGCGGATGTGGCCGAGGTAGTGGATGGTGTTGTCGCCCATGGAGCAGGCGAAGACGGGCAGGTGCTCGGGGGCGAGGTGCGGCGCGCCCACGATCGACATGTGCTCGTTGACGTAGGCGACGACGTCCTCGATCTGCTCCGGGCCGTAACCCAGCTTGGCCAGCGCCCTCGGCACCGTCTGGTTGACGATCGACATCGTGCCGCCGCCCACCAGCTTCTTCGTCTTGACCAGGCCGAGGTCGGGCTCGACGCCGGTGGTGTCGCAGTCCATCAGGAGGCCGATGGTGCCCGTCGGTGCCAGCACCGAGGCCTGCGAGTTGCGCACGCCGTACATCTCGGCGAGCTCGACGGCCTCGTCCCAGGCCTCCTGCGCCGCCGAGAGCAGCTCCGGCGGCACCACGTCCTCGTCGATACGGGCCGCTTCGGCCTGGTGCATGCGCAGCACGTTGAGCATCGGCTCGACGTTCTCGTGGAAGCCGGCGAAGGGACCCATGCGGGCGGCGGTGCGGGCCGAGGTCGCGTAGGCGTGCCCGGTGAGGAGCGCGGTGATGGCAGCGGCCCAGGCGCGCCCGGCATCGGAGTCGTAGGGCAGGCCCTCGGCCATGAGGAGCGCGCCGAGGTTGGCGTAGCCGATGCCCAGCTGGCGGAAGGCCCGGGTGTTCTCCGCGATCCTCTCGGTCGGGTAGTCGGCATTGCCCACGATGATCTCCATCCCGGTGAAGACCACGGAGACGGCCGCCTTGAAGCCCTGGACGTCGAAGACGTCGTTCTCGTCCAGGAAGGTCATCAGGTTCATGGAGGCCAGGTTGCAGGCGGAGTTGTCCAGGTGCACGTACTCGCTGCACGGGTTCGAGCCGTTGATGCGGCCCGTGTTGGACGCCGTGTGCCAACGGTTGATGGTGGTGTCGTACTGCAGACCCGGGTCGGCGCACTCCCAGGCCGAGTGCGCGATCTGGCGGAACAGGTCACGTGCAGGCACGGTGCGCACGACCGAGCCGTCGGTGCGGGCGATCAGGTTCCAGTCCCGCCCGTCGATGACGGCCTCCATGAAGTCGTCGGTCACCCGCACCGAGTTGTTGGCGTTCTGGTACTGCGTGGAGTGGCTGTCGGCTCCGTCGAGGTCCATGTCGAAGCCGGCATCGCGCAGGACGCGGGCCTTGCGCTCTTCGATGGCCTTGCACCAGACGAAGTCCTCGACGTCGGGGTGGTCAGCGTCGAGGATGACCATCTTGGCGGCACGGCGCGTCTTGCCGCCGGACTTGATGGTGCCGGCCGACGCGTCTGCCCCCCGCATGAAGCTGACCGGGCCCGAAGCGGTGCCGCCGCCCTTGAGCAACTCTTGCGACGAGCGGATCCGGGAGAGGTTGACGCCCGCCCCCGAGCCGCCCTTGAAGATGATGCCCTCCTCGACGTACCAGTTGAGGATGGAGTCCATGGTGTCCTCGACGGCCAGGATGAAGCAGTTGTGCACACGCAGGTTCGAGCTCAAGTACTCGCCGGTCTCGGTCTGGATGTCGTAGACGTCCATCTCTCCCAGCTGCTCGATTCGCTCGATTTCGAGGCGCTTCGCCGACCTCGAGCAACGACCTTCGAGCCGGAGGCTGCGGTCCAGCTTGTCCGCCTTCGCAGGATCGACGAAGCCGATCTCCTCGGCGAAGGCGGCCCGATCTCCGAGGCTTCGAATGGCCAGTGACCAGCAGCCCTTCCGGTCGGCGCGGCGGTCGGCCTTGAACCGCACTCTCGAGAAGATCCCGAAACGGGCCAGCAGCGCCTGCATCCCGCGGACGACCCCTTCGGAGACCATGTCGAGACCGATGAACGCCGAGTTGTCCCGGAGCGACACATAGCCCTCCGCTTGAAACACGCTGCGCAGGTAGGCGGCCACGACAGGAAGGGGCGCTTGGAGCAGACGCTCGGGAACGGTCATCTCGACCCCTCTGGTGCGCAGTCCCCACCTGTCGACGAATTCACCGAGGGCCTTGCCGTAGAGGCGGGTGCGACGGCAGTCCAATGATCGGTCCGCCGTCGTGACCTTCCGCTCGTGGCGGTGCACGTCGGGGAAAACGGTCTCGATCGCGGACAGGACCCACGCACGCTCCGGCTCGGTCACCGTCATGGCCTCGATCGTCAGAGAGCGGTTGGTGCCCTCGTACTGCCCGACGAACCCGTCCGATTGCAGCCAACCGGCCAACGCGGCCTCGGCGATGTCCTGCCGGGTGATGTCACCCTCCCCGAAGGATTCGCATCGCTGCCAGAGAAGCTTGTCATCCGCCTTCAGGTCGCCGGCGGGCACGAACGAGCCGTATCGCTCGTCGCTGGCCCGCCACACGAGGTGATCGCCGGTGACGTCGAGTTGATGGCCCGACTTCGTGTGAATCCGAAGAACGTGCTTCCGGCCGTTGTGCTTCACGGCGAGGATCCGCGTCACGCCGTGCGCATCGAGCACCTTTCGGCCGACCGCATTCTCTTCGACGAGTCGGCCGATCGGGACAAGGCCTTCGGGCGTGTTGACCAACGCGTCGTACGGCTGGCACGCCGATCCCTGCTGCGGCACGCCCTCCACGCCGATGTTGAACCACACCGGCGAGTTGAAGGCGGCCTTCTGGTGGACGATGAGGTACTTCAGCTCGTGGTTGAAGATCCGCGCCTCCTCGTCGTCGACGAAGTAGCCGTCCTTCACGCCCCACGCCGTCAGCGTGTCCGCCACACGGTCGGCCACCTGGCGCAGCGAGGACTCCCGCTCGGGCGTGCCCAGGGTCCCGCGGAAGTACTTCTGCGCCAGGATGTTGGTGGCGTTCACGCTCCAGGACTCGGGCACCTCCACGCCGAGCTGCTCGAAGGCCACCGACCCGTCTCGGTAGTTGGTGATGCGGGCGTCGCGCCGCTCCCAGCGCACCTCGTCGTAGGGGTGCACCCCTTCGGTGGTGAAGTGGCGTCGGATGCCGATCTCGGCTCGCTGGGGGGCGATGGCCATGGTGCTGAGGTCCTCCTCGTCTCCTGAGCTCGTTCGCCGGGCTCGTCTGCTGGGCTCGTTCGGATGGCTCGCTGTCCGCGTCGGGGGTTTTCGGCCCCCACCACAAGATATAGTGGCTGACCTTCCCCTGAGCCACGAGATGCTGTGGTCATTACAGCACTGTAGTTACGCACTTGTCAACCAACTTCGTGCACCATCCCTGCAGGTCACGGGCCGTTCGCGATGGTTAGCGCGCGAGTGCTGCGCCGGTCGCCCACCGTGACGCCGGTTTCCCGCGCACCCGATTAGCGTCGGCGCACCATGGCCAGGGTGGTCGCCATCGATGCCGGGACGACGGGCGTGCGCGCCCTCGCCGTCGACGAGCAGGCCCGGGTCACCGATGTCGCCTACCGGGAGCTGACGCAGCGCTTTCCACGGCCCGGCTGGGTGGAGCAGGACCCCCTCGAGATCTGGGACCTGGTCCGCGCCACGTTGGCCGAGCTGGGCGAGCGGCTGGCGGCCGCCGGCGAGACGGTGGCCGCCATCGGCATCACCAACCAGCGTGAGACGCTGATCGTCTTCGACCGCGCCAGCAGTCGGCCCCTCCACGCCGCCATCGTGTGGCAGGACCGTCGGAGCGCCGGCCTCTGTGCCGAGCTGGAGGCGGCCGGCCACCTCCCCTCGGTGCGCGCCGCGACCGGCCTCGTGCTCGACCCGTACTTCAGTGCCACCAAGGCCGCATGGCTCGTGCGCGGAGGCGAGCTCCGCCTCGCCGTCGGCGACCCCGCACTGTCGTTCTGCACCGTCGACGCCTGGGTCCTGTGGAACCTGACCGGCGGGCCCCGCGGCGGCACCTACGCGACCGACCCGTCCAACGCGAGCCGCACGCTCCTCTTCGATACGGCCACACTCTCCTGGTCACCCGAGCTCTGCGACCTCTTCGGCGTGCCGCTCCACACGCTTCCCGAGGTGCGCCCCTCGGCGGGTCGCTTCGGGACCGCCGCCCTGGGCGAGCTCGGCGCAGCGGGCGCCGTCCTCGACGGGGTCCCCGTGTCGGGAGTCCTCGGCGACCAGCAGGCGGCCCTCTTCGGGCAGGCCTGCTTCGAGCCGGGCATGGTGAAGGTGACCTACGGGACGGGGAGCTTCGCGCTGGTCAACGCCGGACCGGACCGCCCGCCCGCGCCCGAGGGCCTCCTCGTCAGCTGCGCCTGGGACCTCGGCGCGCACGCGCCTCCCGGCCGACCGGGTGTGGCCTACGCGCTGGAGGGCGCCGCCTTCGTCTCAGGGGCGGCCATCCAGTGGCTGCGCGACGGTCTGGGCATCATCGAGGCCGCGTCCGACATCGGCCCGCTCGCCGCCTCGGTCCCCGACAGCGGCGGCGTCACCTTCGTCCCCGCCCTGACCGGTCTCGGCAGCCCGTGGTGGGATCCGCACGCCCGGGGCCTCGTCACCGGCCTCACCCGCGGCGCCGGCCGCGCCCAGCTGGCCCGCGCCTGCGTCGAGGCCATGGCCTTCCAGGTACGCGACATGACCGATGCCATGGCCGCCGCCTGTCCCTACCCGCTCTCCGCGCTGCGGGCGGACGGGGGCGCCGCCGCCATGGACCTCCTCCTCGAGCTCCAGGCCGAGCAGAGCCGCATGCCCGTGGCCCGGCCCGCCGCGCTCGAGTCCACCGCTCTCGGCGCCGCCACCCTCGCTGGTCTCGCCGAAGGTGTCTGGCCCTCGCTGGAAGACCTCGCGGCGCGCTGGGAGGCCGAGGCGGTCTTCGAAGCCCAGCTGCCCCCCGAGCTCGCCGAGGCGTCGCACGCCACCTGGCGCCGCGCCGTCGAGAAGTCGATGGGTTGGGCCGCCCACGCCGACCCTGGGGAGGAATAAAGAAAGTAAACTCTTGTTATATTCAGTCCGAGAGCGGACCGCCGCTCGGAAGGGTGGGCAGCCATGGGCGTGTCGATCGTGACTGGAGCATCGAGAGGGTTGGGCCGGGCACTGGCGGCCGGGCTGGTTCGAGCGGGTTGGTCGGTGGTGATCGACGGACGGGACCGGGCCACGCTCGATCCGGCCGCCGACGTGCTCCGCGCCCTCGCCGCGCCGGGCGCCCGCGTCGTCGCCGTCCCCGGTGACGTCACCGACGCCGAGCACCGGAGCCAGCTGGTAGCCGCCGCCTTCGAGCTCGGCGGCCTCGATCTCCTCGTCAACAACGCAGGGACCCTCGGTGCCGCACCGCTCCCCTCGCTCGGCGAGTACCCCCTCGCCGAGCTGCGGGTGGCCTTCGAGGTGAACGTGGTGGCGCCGCTCGGACTGACCCAGGAGGCCCTCCCGTTGTTGCTCGACGCACCGCGGCCCAGGGTGATCGACATCACCTCGGACGCCGGCGCGGAGGCCTACGAGGGCTGGGGCGGCTACGGGGCCGGCAAGGCCGCGCTCGAGCATCTCGGCGCCGTCCTGGCCGTCGAGTTCCCCTCGCTCAGGGTGTGGTCGGTCGACCCGGGCGACCTGCGCACCGCCATGCACCAGGCGGCGTTTCCCGGCGAGGACATCTCTGACCGGCCCGAGCCGGCCAGCGTCGTCCCGGCCTTCCTCGCCCTCGTCGAGAGCGATCGTCCGAGCGGGCGCTACCGGGTCGCCGACCTGCGTCCGGTCGCACCGGCGGAGTCGGCGGAGTCGGCGGAGTCGGCGGCGGTCGTCGCATGAGTGCCCTCGCCACCCCGGTCCTCGACCCGCCGCCGGCCCGCCTCCCCGAGCTCCACCCGCTCTCGTTCTCCCTTCCGCCCGAGCTCGAGGCGCCGTCCCCACCCGAGTACCGGGGCATGACGCGCGACGCGGTGCGCATGCTCGTCGCCACGAAGGCCGACGGCGTGCTGGCGCACTCGCACTTCTCGGAGCTCCCTCGCTTCTTGGACGAGGGCGACCTCGTCGTCATCAACACCTCGGGCACCCTCGCGGCCGAGGTCGACGGCACGGACCACGACGGCGCGCCGGTCCAGGTGCACCTCTCGACGCGGTTGCCGGCCGGGCTCTGGACGGTCGAGCTGCGCCGCGACGGGCGGGCCCACCTCGGCGCGTCGCCGGGCGAGGTGATCCGGCTGCCCGAGGACGCCACCGTGGCCCTGCTCGCGCCCTACTCGCCCGGACCCGGCGCGTCGGGCGTGCGCCTGTGGGTCACCCGCTTCGGGGCACCGGAGCGGATCCACAGCTATCTCGCCCGGTACGGCCGGCCGATCCGCTACGGCTACGTGCGCGGGAGCTACCCGCTCTCGGCGTACCAGAACGTGTACGCCACCGAGCCGGGCTCCGCCGAGATGCCGAGCGCGGGCCGGCCGTTCACGGCCGAGGTGCTGACACGGCTCGTGGCCAAGGGCGTCGGGGTGGCACCCCTCCTCCTCCACACCGGCGTCGCCTCGCTCGAGGCGAACGAACCGCCCTACGCCGAGTACTTCCGCGTGTCGCGCCCGACGGCCCATCGCATCAACGACACCCGCCGCTCCGGCGGCCGAATCGTCGCCGTCGGGACGACGGTCGTGCGTGCGCTCGAGTCGGTGGTGGACGAACATGGACACGTGCATCCGAGCGAGGGCTGGACCGAGACGGTCGTGTCACCGGATCGCCCCGTGCGCTCGGTCGACGGGTTCCTCACCGGGTGGCACGAGCCCGAGGCGTCGCATCTCGCCATGCTCGAGGCCATGGCCGGGAGAGCGCTCCTGCAGTCCTCCTACGACGCGGCGCTCGCCGAGGGCTACCTCTGGCACGAGTTCGGCGACGTCCATCTCATCCTGCCGTGACCGTCCTCATCCTGCCGTGACCGTCGCAGACGACTCCCCGCTCCAGCAGCTGCCGACCACGCGCCGTGCCATCCTCAACCTGGCGAAGCGCCATGGCCCGGTGGACGCGGCCGACGTGGCGCGCGAGCTCGGGCTGACCCCGGCCGCCGTTCGCCAGCAGCTCGCCCGGCTCGAGGAGGACGGCCTGTTGGCGCGTCGAGACGAGGGGGCCGGCGCGGCGCGCCGGGGCCGCCCGCGCCACCTCTACGAGCTGACCGATGCCGCCGAGGCCCTCTTCCCCAAGCGCTACGGCGACCTGACCACCGAGCTGCTCGGCTACCTGGGCGGCCCGGGCGGGTCCAAGGTCGACGAGCTCTTCGAGCAGCGCCGGCGGCGGCGCGTCGCCGGTGCGTTGCCCAAGACGGCGCACCTCCCCTTCGACGACCAGGTCGCCGCGCTGACGAGGATCCTCGACGAGGACGGTTACCTGGCCGAGGCCGAGCGCCTGTCCGACGGCAGCTGGCGCATCACCGAGCACAACTGCGCCATCCTCACCGTGGCCCACGGGTTCTCACAGGCCTGCACGAGCGAGCTCGCCTTCATCCGCGACGCGCTCCCCGGAGCCACCGTCCGACGGGTCGCGCACCTCATGGACGGCGCACACGTGTGTGCCTACGTGGTCAGCCCGCCGGCGTCGTAGTGTCGGCCGCCCGGATCTCGAGGACCGAGACCCCGTCCACCTCGTGAATCTCGCTCTGGAGCAAGTCGATGAGGTCAAGCCCGATCTCGACGACGAACTCGTCGACGGCGCGCCCGTCCTCGCGCTCCAAGATGTTGATGGCGACGATGTCACCCCCGACCGCACCGATGCGGCTGGCAACGAGTCCCAAGGCGCCGGGCCGATCGGGAAGGGCGATCCGGACGATGTAGCCGGCCATGGACGCCAACGTTAGGCGGTCAATGTGAACTGCCTGTTTCGAACGGCCGACGAATCGCCTGCGCCACGGGGCCCATCAGGACGCCGCTGCGCTTGTTCGTGAAGGCACATAC
>DAHUZK010000058.1 GCA_027306605.1 Acidimicrobiaceae bacterium | reverse complement strand
TCTCCGGTCGGCCGGGCTGCCCGAGGGGACGTTGATCACCTCCCTCAGTCGGGACGGGCAGGTGCTCGCCCCCACGGGCGACGTCGTTCTCGAGCCGGGGGACCGGCTCTGGGTGCTGGGCCGCGACCTTGACGGCCGATCTGCGCCCTCCCGTGAGTAACTTCCGTACCCGTGTCACGGCTCGTCGCGACCTGGGGCTGTGACGCACCGTCGCCATCGGCCTCGGGGTTGAACTGAACCAGTGGTCACCTTCGACTTCACCGGACTGCTGGTCGTGGCGGCCGTGGCGTTCGCCGCACCCCTCGTGGCCGGCCTGGTGCCGCGCCGGCTCGTCCCTCCCGTCGTCGTCGAGGTCCTCCTCGGGGTGGCCGTGGGTCCCCAGGGTCTCGGGTGGGTCCTGCCCCAGGGCGGTGTCGAGCTGCTGTACCTGATGGGCCTGGGGTTCTTGCTGTTCCTGGCCGGGCAGGACATCGACCCGAAGCACTTTTCCGACCCCATGATCCGGGTGACCGGCGCCGCCTACGGGATCTCGCTCGCCGTGGCCTTCCCGGTGGCGCTCGCCCTCACCTCGGTGGCATCCGGTGCGGCGGACCTCCGCCTCATCGCCCTCTCCCTCACCGCGAGCTCGCTCGGCATCCTCGTCCCGGTCGTACGCGACGCCGGCGAGATCAACTCCGAATTCGGCCAGCTCACCGTGATGGCTGGCACGGTGGGCGAGTTCGCCTCGTTGCTCCTCCTCACCGTCTTGTTCTCGGCCGATGCAAAGTCGACGAGCGAGCAGATCGTCTACGTCGCGGTGATGGGTGTCGCGGCGGTCTTGGTCGGCTTCGGGCTCTACGTGCTCTGGCGCTCGGGCCGCATGGCCAGGGTCCTCAGCGCGCTCGACGACACGGCCTCACAGCTACGCGTGCGCGGCGCGTTCGTGATCCTGATGATCTTCGCCGGGCTGGCTCATGGATTCGGGGTGGACTCGCTGCTCGGGGCCTTCGTCGCAGGGGTCGTTCTCAGGGTGGCCGACCGGGATGATCGTCCCAACATCGAGGTGTTCAAGGCGAAGCTCGACGCCATCGGATTTGGCTTCTTGATCCCCGTCTTCTTCGTCGTCACCGGGGTCCAATTCAACGTCGACGCGCTCTTCGCGCATACCGCTGCGCTCGAGCTCGTCCCCCTACTGGTCGTGGCCATCCTCGTGGTCCGCGGCACGCCGGCGCTTCTCTACCGTCGGCGCCTCGGAACACGGCCGGCGATCGCAGTGGGGTTCCTCCAAGCGGCGACCCTGACATTTCCAGTCGTTGTCGCGGAGATCGGTCTTTCCCTGAATCTGCTCAGTCAGGCGACGGCAGCAGCGCTGATCGGCGCCGCGCTGCTCTCCGTCTTGATCTTTCCCTCCATCGCGTTGCTCTTGCGGCCCTGGACGGCGCTGTCTCCAGCGGGGGCCGTCGATCGCTCAGGCGATTGAGGCGAAGTCCAGGCGACGGTCCGCGGTCAGCTGTGCGGCCCCCTTCCGCACAGGACGTACGGGCGCACCGTCATCTGTTCACCAGTGCCGAGCGGTCCGAGCACCGATCCCACCGCGCGCCATCCGTTGCTCGTTGTCGGGTACGAGGAGCGCAGGGCCACGTTCTTGTCGGAAGCGCCGGGTGCGGAGACCTGCGCGCCACCGCCGAGTGCGACGTCGCCCTGCGGGCATGTCGCCGTCGCCGTCACCGTCGTTCCAACCACGGGATCCGTGGCCGACTGCACCGTCGCCCCCGAAACAGGGGTACTCGCGACGACCGTTCCACTCGCTCCCGTCGCGCCGGCCGGGCCGCGCGGTCCGACTGCTCCTGTCGGACCCGCCGGTCCCTGCTTGCCCGTGAGCCCGGTCGCACCCGTCGCACCCGTCGCACCGGTCGCCCCTTTGGGTCCTGCCGGTCCCACCGGCCCCTGAGCTCCCTGGGGTCCGGCCACCCCCTGCACCCCTTGAGGTCCTGTTGCACCCTGGAGTCCACTCGGGCCCTGCGGACCGGCGACGGCATCAGGGGATGAAAGGAGCGAGAGGATCCCGACCCCGAGTGCTCCTGCGGCCAACACGATCGCCACGACGAGTCCCCACAGGACCAGGCGGTCGGAGCCGTGTTCTGCCGCCACACGCCCTGGTTCGGGATCGTTGCGGCGGATCTCTCGGAACTGCTGCGTGTCCCCGATGTCTTCGAAATGCGGTTGGACGTCCTGGGCGTTCACGACCTTCATCACGTTCCCTCCCGTCATCTGCCTGGCAGACACCTACCCAGGGTGGATAAGACGGCGATAAGGAAGAGATGGCAAGTTGGTTACGAGTCCCGTACCGACCGTCTGCAGCAGGGCGCTCGTACGCCGCGGGTGATGAACGCGGAGCCCGACCGGCTCGCCCGCTCCGCGCGCTCCGCCCGGCTCGCCCGCTCCGCCCGCCCGAGCCCGGGCGGAACCTGCGCAGAACGCAAGATCCCCGGTGGTGGTTCGTTGAAACGATGATGACCCGGCGAGGAGAAGCCGCCACCGAGGCCGCCACTTTCGGTGCGGCTCGAACGAGGATGCACCGTCCCCGCCGCGATGCGCAAGGCCGCGCCGGATCCCCCTGGCGGCTGATGCTTCTCGGCGACTTCGTCATCGAGTGCGACGGCGAGCGCTTCGACCTTCCCCGTCGCGTCTCGACCCAGGCTCTGAAGCTCGTGGCCGTCCGTCGGCGGGTGACGGTCGACGAGCTCGTCGACGTCCTGTGGCCGGAAAGCGACCACGAGGTCGGGGCACGCCGGCTCCGCAACGTGCTCTGGCGGATTCGCAGTGCCTGCGGAGAGCTGGTCTACCGGGACGGCAACCTGATCCGCCTCTCGCCGTCGGTCGGCACGGACGTCGAGGAGTTCGAACGCCTGGCCTCCGCCGCATTGTCCGACCAGGTCCGGCCGGATCCCGGCCACGCCAGGAGAGCGTTGGCGCTCTACACGGGTCCACTCCTGCCCGGCGATCTGTTTCTCGATTGGACCATGACGCATCGTGAGTCACTCGCCCTCTTGCACCTGCGCCTCCTCGACGACCAGCTCGGCCGCGCTCTCGACGAGAAGCGGACGAACGACGCGCTCACGCTCGTGGAGCGGATGATCCAAGCGGAGCCGTTCGAGGAGACCCATTACGTCCGGGCGGCCGAGCTCTACGCCCGCTCGGGGAGGCTCCAGAGGGCCCGGTCGAGTCTCCAGCGGGCGCAAAGGATATTGCTCGAGCTCGGGGTGGAGCCGTCGCCGGCTCTCCTGAGGCTCCGTCAGAGGCTGTCGGCGGTCACGATGTGACGTCGATCCCGAGATAACGCTCGAACACGTCTTCTCCACGCAGGTCGGATGCACGCCCGGAGAACACGATCTGGCCGCGGTTCATCAGGTACACGGTGTCCGCGAGCTCGAGCGCCCGCGTGACGTACTGCTCGACGAGCAGGAGAGACGTCCCGCGTGCGACGACCTGTGCCAATGCCTCGAACACCTGGTCGACGAGCAGTGGCGAGAGCCCGAGGGAGGCCTCGTCGACGATGACGATCCTCGGGTCGGTGAGGTAGGCCCGCACCAGAGCCAGCATCTGCTGCTCGCCGCCGCTCAGACTCCCGGCCTGTTGTCCGAGGCGGGCTGCCAGCACCGGGAACTGGTCTCCCGCCTTCTCGACGCTCTCCTTCTCCTTGCCTTTGGGTGAGTGGAGGACGATGTTCTCCTTCACGCTCAACGACGGGAAGATCCCGTGTCCTTCCGGAAGGTGGCACACCCCCCGCCGGGCCAGGGCATAGGGCTTCATCCCCGTCACGTCCTCGCCGTGCAGCACGACCC
Source organism: Acidimicrobiaceae bacterium (assembly GCA_027306605.1). Taxonomy (GTDB): domain Bacteria; phylum Actinomycetota; class Acidimicrobiia; order Acidimicrobiales; family RAAP-2; genus Bog-473. Next base: position 81,539 of record DAHUZK010000058.1, on the reverse strand, counting down.
GCCCCGCCATGGGCGTGATCAGTCCCGACGCCGTGCGCAACGTCGTCGTCTTGCCCGCCCCGTTGGGGCCCAGGAGGGCCACGACCTTCGAATCCGGCACCGAGAGGCTCACGTCGCGCAGCACCACGGTCTCGCCGTATCCTGCCGTCACCTGCTCCAGCTCAAGCACCGCTCGCCCCCACGGTGGGCACGTGCACCGGACCCGAGGCCGGGTCCCCCTCGGAGCCCAGGTAGGCGTTGCGCACGGCAGAGCTCGCCAGCATCTGGGCAGGCGTGCCCTCGAAGATCAGCTGGCCGAAGTCCAAGACGTAGATGTGCCCGCAGACTTGGCGCACCAGCGCCATGTCGTGTTCCACCAGGAGGATGCCGAGGCCGCGTTCGGCCACCGCTCCCGCCAGGATCTCGCCGAAGCGCCGGGTCTCGGCACCGTCGAGGCCCGAGGACGGCTCGTCGAGCAGCAACACGTCGAACGGTCCGGCCAGGACGCGGGCCAGCTCCACCATGCGGCGCTGGCCGACCGGGAGCAGCCCGGCCTGGAGCTCGGCCAAGGGTCCGATCCCCGTGAGCTCGAGGGCATCCTCGACGGACCGCTGTACCGCTGCGCGTTGGCTGGCGGTGCTGACGAGCTGGCGGACGGGATTGGCGCCGGCAAGCGAGGCCTCTCGGCCCAGGGCCACGTTCTCGCGCACGGTGAGGGACGTGAACAGCTCGACCCGCTGGAACGAGCGACCGAGGCCCAGCCGTGACCGTCCGGCCGGTCCCGAATTCGTGACGTCGCGGCCGTGGAGCAGCACCCTGCCGCGGCTCGGCTTCAGCAGGCCGGAGCATGCATTGAACGTCGTGGACTTGCCAGCCCCGTTCGGGCCGACCAGCCCCGTGATGGTCGCCATCGGGGCGCTGAGGTTCACCTCCTGTACCGCCGTGACGCCACCGAACCGGATTGTCAGATCTCGGACCTCGAGCCCCTCCGCCGTCGCGGCCACGCCGGTCCGCTCGGGTGCGGGCGCTCGCAGGGTGGTCCGCGGCTCCACCCGTGCGGTCTCCTCCTCGGACGCCGCGGCCTCGGCCACGGCTCGCCGGAGCTGATCCTCGCTCACCGTCTGCTCGGGCTGACGGCCGCCCAAACGGTCGAGAATCTGGCGCAACCTGAGCGGCACAGCCGCCTTCCTGTTGGCGAACACCGCGTAGACCGCTGCCATGACACCGAAGAAGATCTGGAGATAGATGGTGACGTTGCTCGCGGTGAAGTAGCCGGGAACGATCGACACGCCGAGCGCGGCCATCAGCGCGTACCACGGTTCGCCGCCTATGGCGATGACGACCAGTGCCACGTAGACGAGTGACTGGAACGGGTCGTAGTTGCTCCCGACCGCGAAGTGGAACTCGATGGCGATGAGAGCACCGGCCAGGCTCGCGAACCCCGCCGAGATGCAGAACACCAGGACCTTGACCACATTGGTCGTCGCACCCTGCGTCTCGAGGGCTACCGGAGAATCCGCGAGCGCACCGAGCAGTCGACCCATTCGGCCGCGCTGGATCGCCATGATCAGGATCGTGCTGAGCGCGGCCGCGATGAGGAGCACGTAGTAGAAACCTCGGTCGGACGCCAGTGACAGGCCGAAGACGCTGACCTGCGGTCGCGGCGCGGGTATTCCGGCTGTCGTCAGACCGAACATCAGGTTCGTCGAGTAGAAGAGGTACTGCAGCAGGATCCCGAACCCGAGTGTGGCGAGCGCCAGGAACAGACCGGACAGTCGGATGGCCGGGATCGAGACGATGGCTCCCACCGGCAGTGCGATCAGCGTGGCGAGGACCAGCGCGAGCAGCCAGGGAAGGTGATAGCCGTCGGCGAAGTGAGCGAAGGCTGCTGCGCCGACCGCGGCGAAGGAGAGATGGCAGAGCGAGATCTGGCCCGAGATCCGCACGAGGAGCCCGAGCGAGAGCAGCAGGATCGCGTCGGCCAGGAAGCTGGCCCAGATCGCCAGGTGGTCACCCACGAGGTTCGGGACGAGGGACAGCAGGACCAACCCGACGCCGAACACGGTGAGCCGCACCCGCCACGGTGCGTACCAGGACTTGCGAACGGGGAGGGTGGTGACGACTCGGCGTTCGGCCAGGCGCCTCCTCGGGGTCACGATGAGCGCGACGAAGAGCACGATGAACGGGATCGCCGGCGGTAGCCCGCTCAACCAGCTGACCGAAACGGCGTATTTCGTGGCCAGTGCGCCGGCAATGCCGATCAGGAGGCCACCGGCGAAGGTGAGCGGAAGGCTCGAGAAGTAGCCGATCGCCGCAGCCCCGAACGCGTACACGACGAGGGTCGAGATGATCACGGCGTTCAGGCTCAGGCCCGGGGCGAGCAGAAGGCCCGCCATCGAGCAGAAGGTCATGCTGATGACCCAGGCCCAACGACGCACCCGGATGGGGTTCTCTCCTGTCATGGAGAGCAGGTCCGGGTTGTCGACGACGCCGCGCATGGCGAATCCCATGCGCACGTAGCGGAAGAAGTAGTAGAGGACCGCGGTCGCGAGCACCGAAATGATCGTCACCGTGATCTGGTCCCACCCGACGTTGACCCCGAGGATCGGAACGGTCGACGTCGGCAGGAAGGATGGGAAGTTGACCTCGTTGTTCCCGTACCAGAGCTCACCGACGCCCAGAACGATGAGGTAGAGGCCGACGGTGGCGACCACCTTCAGCGTCGTGCCTACGCGCTCGAGCGTCCGCCCGAGGAGCTCCATGAGCAATCCCTCCGCCGGACCGACGGCCAGGACGCATACTGCGGCAGCCAGACCCCAGGGCCAGCCGTGCTCGTCGTGCAGCCAGTAGAAGATGAAGACGGTCAGGGCGGCCACGGCCCCATAGGCCAGGTTGAAGATGCCTGAGGTCTTGTAGGCGAGCACGAGGCCGACACCGGCAAGGCCGTACACCGCACCGGTGGCGATGCCGATCACGATGAAGGGCAGGAAGTCCTGCACGGGTCCCCCTGAGAGTTCGGCTCCCGGACAGACGTAGGCGTACTCCATTGCGCCCAGCGGCGCCACTCGCCGGCACGGGGCTCGCTCCCTTGGCCTCCCTCCGGTCCGGCTCGTCACGGGTGCGGTCGCTATAGTCCGGGACAGGGAACGAGTTCCCGTTCGGGAGGCGAGCGGGGACGCAAGGGGGGACGGTGCCGCGGTGCGCCGCCAGAACCGGGCCCGCGGGCCCAGGGGGGAGTGCACGTGTCGAGACGTGTGAAGAGGATGACGGTGACCATCGTCGCCATGGCGCTCGTTGCCTTGGGCCCCGCCGCTGCAGCCGTGATGCCGGCGACTGCTGCGGGAGCCACCGGCCCTTCGAGCACGGTCACCATTGCCGACCTGTGCAGCTGCACGGGTCCCGAAGCGTCCTCCATCAGCCAGACGTCGGACACGATGCAGGCATGGGCGTCATGGGTCAACAGCCACGGAGGGTTGGCGGGTCACCAGGTGCACCTCGTCGTCCTCGACGACGGCTACAGCGCCGCCAAGGCCTTGGCGAACGCGCAGACGGCGATCAACCAGGACCACGCCGCAGCCATCTTCGACAACAGCGACGAGGACCCGTCGTTCGCATCGGTGGCCAAGGCGGCAAACGTGCCCGTCCTCGGCGGCCAGGAGACGGACTCCGGCTGGCAGAACTCCGATTTCTTCCCGGCCGGCGCAACTTTCAACTACACGAACTCGGTCGGAGCGATCATCGCCAAGGATGCCGGGGTGAAGAAGATCGCCGCGCTCTACTGCGTCGAGGTCAACATCTGCGCCGAGTCGGTGCACCAGGGCCAGAAGCTGGGTGCCCATTACGGAATCCATTACGTCTACACGGCAGGAATCGGCTTCGCTGCTCCGAACTACACGGCCCAGTGCCTGGCGGCCAAGCAGTCGGGCGCGACCGCCATGACCGTGGGCGACGCCTCCTCCGTCGTCGAGCATGTCGTCCAGGACTGTGCCGCCCAAGGCTTCACGCCCCGCCAGCTCTCGAGTGACGGGACCGTTGCCATCGCCTGGCTGAAGATCCCCGCCTTCAACGGCAACATCGACTCGCAGTCCGACTTCTTGTGGTTCGTCCACAATTCCGCGACCGCGACCATGTACGCCGCGCTGCACAAGTACGCGCCGCAGGTCCCCAGCGGGCCCAATTTCGGCGAGATCGTCCTGCAGTCCTGGGCCGATGGTGCGCTGCTGCAGGCCGCAGTCAAGGCGGCGAGTGCGAGCTCGAGCACACCGATCACGTCCTCGCTCATCCTCAAGGGTCTCTACGGGCTGCCGTCACACGAGACGCTCGGCGGGTTGGCTCCGCCGTTGCACTTCGTGAAGGGATCGCCGGCCAACAACAGCTGCTTCTTCGAGATGGGTATCAAGGGCGGCAAGTTCGTGGTCCTCCACGGCGGCAGCCCGATCTGCGCACCCCTGGCCAAGGCGGGGACGCTGCCCACCAAATGAGTCAGGACTCCCCCCGGAAGTAGTGGCCGGCATCGAGGTCGTCGAGCAGTCCAGGGCCGCTCGGCTCCCATCCGAGCAGTTGCCGGGTGACGGTGGCGGTGGCCGGGCTGTCCAGGGAGACGAAATGGCCCAGCGGGGCGAAGTGATCGACGGCGTCGGCGACGGACACCGACTTCGCCGGGATGCCGAGGTGACGGCCGACGACTTCGGCGATGGCGCGGAAGGGGACACCCTCGTCTCCCACGGCGTGCAGAACCGAGCCGGCGGGGGCGACCTCGAGAGCCAGGCGGGTCAGGCGCGCCGCGTCGGAGCGGTGGACGGCGGGCCAGCGATTGGTTCCCTCGCCCACCCAGCCGGCCATGCCGCGCTGGCGCGCGATGCCGACCAGCGTGGCCATGAAGCCGTGGTCGCCCTCGCCGTGCACGGTCGGGGGGAAGCGCACCACCGAGGCGCGGACCCCCACACCTCGCAGGGACAGGGTCAAGAGAGCCGTGGCCGAGCGGAGGCCGGCGGGCGTCGCCCGCACGATCGGGCTCGGCACCAGGCCGTCGTCCTCGGTCGCCACCCGGTCCGCGGTCAAGCCGAGCATGCCCGAGGCGAGCACGAAGGGCCGGTCCGAACCGGCCAGCGCGGCTCCCATCGCCTCGACGGCGCGCCGATCGGCGGCGGCGGCGCTGGCGAAGTCCCCACCGAAGGCCACCTCGTGCTGGAAGGCAAGGTGGATCACCCCGTCCGATCCGTCCGCCGCCTCGGCCAGGCCTTGGGGGTCGTCGACGTCGCCCCTGACCACGGCCGCTCCGGCCCCGGCGAGCTGCCGTGCCGACGCGTCGGAACGGGCGAGGCCGGCCACCTCGTGACCGGCTACCAGCAATTCGGGGACGACGGCCGAGCCGATCCAGCCCGATGCTCCGGTGACGAAGATTCTCATGAGACCCCCTTGGGCATACGGTGATGTCAGTAACTGTCATTACCGTACCGATGATGTCAGTCACTGTCAAGACTTAGGATCACGGGATGGGGCGGTGGGAGCCGGACAGCCGGAGGCGCCTGCAGGAGGCGGCGCTGGCGCTCTACGCCGAGCGCGGCTACGACCAGGCCACGGCGGCGGAGATCGCGGCGCGGGCCGGGGTGACCGAGCGCACGTTCTTCCGGCACTTCGCCGACAAGCGGGAGGTCCTCTTCGGTGGGTCGGCCGTGCTCAAGGAGCACATCGTGTCCGCCGTGGCCGCGGCGCCCCGGGGAGCGACACCGCTCGAGGCGGTGTCGCTCGGACTTGCCGCTGCGGCCGCTCTCCTCGGCGAGCAATCTCGGGAGCTCTCTGCGCAGCGACAGGCCGTGATCGTGGCGACGCCGGAGCTCCGAGAGCGGGAGCTGGCCAAGCTGGCGGACTACGCCGCCGCGGTGGCCGCGGCGCTCCACGGGCGCGGCGTCACCGAACCGCAGGCCAGCCTGGCCGCCGAGGCCGGGATGACCGTGCTCCGCGTCGCCCTGGAGCGCTGGGCCTCGGGTGCGGACCGGCGCGATCTCGGCAAGGTCGTGGAGGGCTCCATGGCCGACCTGCGCGGTGTGACGTCGACAGGCTGACGCCCGGGCGCGGGCGGTCCCTGACGCGGGTGTCAGGGACTGGCTAAATTCCCGGCTACGGGGAGGGCCCGTGCCGGTCCGTCACCGTGGGCCGGTCCAGAACCGGGGGGATGCACATGATGTTCGTCGGGAGGGAGCCGGGACGTCGGATCGGGGGCGCCCCCGGTGCTCGGCGGCGACGAGATGCAACGCCGGCGTCGCGCCGCGTGGGGGGCCATGTCCTCGCGTTGGGTGCGGCCGGGGTCCTCCTGGCACCGTTGGCGCAAGCTCTGGCGACGGGTGGGCCCGCTGGAGCATCGTCGTCCAACGTGGATCCCAATGGTGTGCTGAAGTACGGCTTCGACCTCAACAACGAGTTCAGCAACGACTTCGCGCCGGCCACCGAGGAGAACGACTGCTCCTACACGGTGACGTCGAACATCTATCAGTCCCTGACCGCTCCGGGGAACAGCGCCATCACCGGAGGTGTCGCTTCGAGCTGGACCATCTCGAACAACAGCTCCACCATCAGGTTCCACATACGGCCTGGTCTCGAGTTCTCCAGCGGGCAACCGGTGACCTCCGCCGACGTGGCAGCCAGCTTGAACCACACCAAGACCAGCCCCCTGCGCTCGTCCCTCTTCGCCATCTCGAGCATCCAGACGCCGGATCCGTCGACCGTCGTGGTCAACCTCAGCAAGCCGACGGCCGGTGACTTCTTGTGGGCGTCGAGCTACATCGACGGGCAGATCTACCCGGCCAACGCGACCTCGACGCAGTCGAGCTCTCCCGTCGGTGCCGGGCCCTTCGTTCTCAAGAGCTATCGGCAGGGTTCGTCGATCGTCCTCGCCAAGAACCCCAAGTACTGGAATTCCAAGGCCTACCCCTTGGGAGGGGTGGACTTCACCCAGGTGACCCAGGGACCCGAGGCGGCCACCGCCCTGACGTCAGGGGCCGTCGACATGATCGAGGTCGAGCCGGAGAACTACCCCCAGCTCAAGAACGCGCCGAACATCGGGATCGCCACGACGAAATCGTACGACTACATGGACATCGAGCTGCGCCAGAACACCGGACCCTTCGCCAACGAGAAGGTGCGGGCGGCGCTCGAGTACGCGGTGGACCGTGCCGCGCTGAACAAGGTGGTGTTCGACGGTCTCGGTGAGCCGGCCTACCAGCCGGTGCCGTCGTGGTCGCCGGGCTATTCGAAGGCGCTGGGCGCCTCGGACACCTACAGCCCGTCGAAGGCCAAGGCCATGCTCAAGGCAGCCGGCTACCCGAAGGGCGTCAAGTTCAACCTGATCATCCCGTCCGGCGATGCCACCTACGCGCGGGCTGCCGCGCTGCTCCAGGCGGAGCTGGCCAACGCCGGCTTCGACGCCAACCTGCAGCAGATACCCGGATCCGACTTCCTCACCGACGTCTACATCAAGAAGCAGGGGGACGCCGTCCTCAGCGAGCAGCTCTCGAACGGTCCGGATCTGTCGAACAGCTTCGAGGCGCTCTTCGAGCCCTCGGGCTTCCCGGCCAACGCGTTTGGCTCGGTCAACCAGCAGCTCACGCCGCTGATCGTGCAGGCCAACGCCTCCTTGAGCCCCAGCCTGCAGGGGCCGCTGATGCAGCAGATCGACAAGACGGTGATGCAGCAGGGGCTCCTGGTACCGCTCGTCTTCATGCCTTCGATCGTGGCGTACAACAAGAACAGAGTCGGGGGGCACGTGGTGGCACCGATCGGGCAGTGCCGCTCGAACCTGGCCGGCGTCTACATCAAGAAGTAGCCACCGCCGGCGATGGCGTCCAGCGGCGGCTCACTCCTGACGTTCGTCGTCCGCCGGTTGCTCATCACCGTCCTGCTGCTGTTCCTGATCTCGCTCGGGGTCTACTCGCTCATCCTCATCATCCCCGGGGACCCGGCCGTGGCCCTGGCCGGTGGAGCAAAAGCGACCCCGGCCGAGATCGCCAAGATCACGGCGCAGCTCCACTTGAACGAGGGCTTCTTCGCCCAGTACTGGCACTGGTTCAAGGCAGCGCTCGGTGGGAACCTCGGCAACTCGCTCTTCAACCACGAGACGGTGGCCTCGGGGATCGCGGCCCGCTTCCCGGTCACCCTCAGCGTCGCCGTCGGGGGGATGATCGTCGCCATCCTCCTCGGGCTTCCGGCCGGCATCGCGTCCGGGCTGCACCAGGGAAAGCCACGTGACCGGCTGGTGACCGTGGGCTCGAGCGTCGCGGTGGCCATTCCCGACTTCTGGCTGGCCATGATCCTCGTCATCGTCTTCGCAGTGAAGCTGGGCTGGCTTCCGGCGCTCGGCTACACGCCGTTCTCGCAGTCACCCACCGAATGGTTCCGTGACCTGTTGCTGCCATGGCTCGCACTCGGGATCGGGGGATCGGCCGTGATCGCGCGCCAGGTGCGCGGCGCGCTCATCGACACCCTGGACCAGGACTACATGCGCACCGCGGTGGCCAAGGGCCTGCACCCGCGTGTGGTGGTCGGCAAGCACGCCCTGAAGAACGCACTCAGCCCTGCTGTCACGGTCGTCGGCATCCAATTCGGCTACCTCCTCGGAGGCACGCTCATCATCGAACAGATCTTCTCTCTGCCGGGCCTCGGGACCTACATAATCCAGGCGATCAACGACAAGGACATCCCCGAGATCCAAGGTGTCGTACTGGTCGTGGCCACGGCGTTCGTCCTCATCAACCTCGTCGTCGACATCGTCTACGCCTACCTCAACCCCAAGGTCCGACTGACATGACGACCCGGCTGGAGACGACGAGAACGTGAGTACATGGAACCCGCCCGAGGCGGGTGACCCCTTCGTCGGGCTCACCGCCGTCCCCGAGACCGGGGACAGCCCCGACGAACTCCCGGAGCGGCGCCCGGGCTTCTGGTCCCGCTTTCTCCATCAGCGCTGGGCGGTGGCGGGCGTCGTGTTCCTGCTCGTGGTGATCGTCGCCGCCGTCTTCGCACCGCTGATCGCACCCCATCCGCCGGACGCGCAGGACATCAACGCCGTCAACGCCGGGCCGTCCGCCTCGCACCTCCTCGGGACCGACGATCTGGGTCGGGACATCCTGAGCCGCCTGATCTGGGGAGCGCGGATTTCGTTGCGGGCGTCCTTCGAGATCGTGGGGATGGCAGCGGTGGTCGCCATCCCTCTCGGGTTGATCGCCGGCTTCTTCCGCGGTGCCGTCGACACCGTGATCATGCGGACGATGGATGCCCTCTTCTCCTTCCCTCCACTGGTACTGGCCCTGACGGTGGCGGCACTGCTGGGCGCCGACATCAACGACGCTGCCATCGCCATCGCCATCGTGTTCGTGCCGAGCTTCGTCCGCCTGCTCCGGGGCGAGGTGATCGCCGTCCGCGAAGAGGCCTATATCGAGTCGGCCCGCAGTCTCGGTGCCACCTCCAAACGGCTCTTGGGGCGCCATGTGCTGCCCAACGTCGCGTCGCCCATCATCATCCAGCTCGCCCTGGCGCTCGGTTTCGCCCTCTTGACCGAAGCGGGGCTGAGTTTCCTCGGCATCGGCGAGCAGCCGCCCACTCCGAGCTGGGGCGGCATGCTCCAGGAGGGCTTCCAGTTCATCAACTCCACGCCGTGGGCCGTGATCTTCCCCGGCCTGGCCATCATGTTGACGGTGCTCGCCTTCAACCTGGTGGCGGACGGCCTGCGTGACGCGTTGGGCCGGCAGCGCCCGCCGGGTAGCGGCCTGGCGGGGAGCGAGCGTTCCGGTCGCGGCCGCCTGTCCACGCTGACCCGGGGAGCCAGGTCGCGGCGGGCCGACGAGACGCAAGCGCCGGTCGCGGGCGGGCTCCTCTCGGTCGAAGGCCTCCGGATCGAGTTCCTCACGCGGGGGCGGTGGCTGCCGGTGATGGAGGACGCCAGGTTCTCGGTCGAGCGTGGCAGGACACTGGGCCTGGTCGGCGAGAGCGGTTCGGGCAAGACGGTCACCGCGCTGGCCCTCATGGGCCTCCTGCCGCCGAGCGTCTCCCGGGCTTCCGGCTCGGTCCGCTTCGAAGGTCGGGAGCTGATCGCTCTCGGTCAAGCCGGGATGCGCAGGCTTCGCGGCAACGACATGGCAATGATCTTCCAGGAGCCGATGACGAGCTTGAACCCAGCGTTCACCGTCGGCAACCAAATCGCGGAGCAAGTGCGCACCCACCGCGGACTGAGCCGCCACGACGCATGGAAAGTCGCCGTCGAGATGCTGGACCGGGTGGAGATTCCACACGCCGCGACCAGGGCAGCTGACTACCCGCACGCCTTCTCGGGCGGGATGCGCCAACGCGTCATGATCGCCATGGCACTGTCGTGCGCGCCCAAGCTGCTCATCGCCGACGAGCCGACGACGGCACTCGATGTGACCACGCAGGCACAGATCGTCGAGCTGTTGCACGACCTCCAGCGCCAGGAGGACATGGCGATGATCTTCGTCACCCACGACCTGGGGGTGATCGCGGACGTGGCCGATGACGTCGTCGTGATGTACGCCGGTCAGATCGTGGAGCAGCGCACGGCCTCGGATCTCTTCGTCCGGCCTCGACATCCCTATACCGAGGCCCTTCTCCACTCGATACCGCAGCTCACCCCGCCAGGTGCGCCGCTGCACGCCATCCCGGGCATGGTGCCGCGGCCGGACCAGTTTCCCGAGGGCTGCCGTTTCGCCCCACGCTGCTCCTACGCGCAACCCGCCTGCGCCGAGCGGCCCGTGCCGATCCGGGCCGCCGCCCTCCCCGGCGCCGCCCCGGCGGCGCCGGTGGAGCACGGTGCCACGGCGGTCTCCCTGGCGCGCTGCGCCCGTCAGGACGAGCTGGTCCTGTCGGGCCCGCCGGCGGACCAGGTGCGGGGACCCGCCGGAGCGCCGGCTGCCCCGGCCGGATCCGGCGCCGCGGCGTCCGTGCTCGAGGTGGCCGACCTGGTGAAGGACTTCGCCCGGCGCAGCGGGATCCTGCGACGGGTCAACGGCTCGGTGCGGGCGGTCGACCATGTCAGCCTGCACATACCGGCCGGCACCACGCTCGGGCTCGTCGGCGAGAGCGGATCGGGCAAGTCGACCCTGGCCCGCGTCGTCCTCCGGCTCATCGACCCCACGGCGGGGACGATCACCGTCGCCGGCAAGGACATCACGGCGTTGCACGGGCCGGCTCTCCGCCGACACCGCGAGTCGATGCAGCTGGTCTTCCAGGATCCCTATTCATCGCTCGATCCGAAGCAGAGCGTGGCCGACATCGTCGGGGAACCCTTGGCCATCCACACGTCGATGAAGCGGGCCGAACGCGAGCAGCGAGTCGTGCAGCTGCTGGGCCAGGTCGGGCTCGGTGCCCACGTCATGCCCCGCCAGCCCCACGAGTTCTCGGGCGGCCAGCGCCAGCGCATCGCCATTGCACGAGCCCTGGCCCTCGAGCCCCGGCTCCTCGTGTGCGACGAGCCGGTCAGCGCGCTCGACGTGTCTACGCAGTCCCAGGTGATCAACCTGCTGACCGACCTGCAGCGCGAGCTCGGTGTCGCCTATCTCTTCATCGCCCACGACCTCTCGGTCGTCCGCCACATCAGCGACCGCATCGCGGTCATGTACCTGGGCCAGATCGTCGAGGAGGGTGACGCCGACGAGGTCTACGACCGCCCGACCCATCCCTACACCGCCGCCTTGCTCTCGTCGATCCCGGTGCCCGACCCGGCACGCCAGCGCCGGCGGGCGCGGATCCTCCTCCGAGGCGAGGTGGGCGAGCCCGTCGGCGAGGTGCGCGGCTGCCGGTTCCGCGCCCGTTGCCCCTACGCGCTCGACCTGTGCGCCGACGTCGAACCCGAGCCGTATCGCACGCCTGCCGGCGTCACCGTCCGTTGCCATCTGCACACCACGGGCCCGACGCTCGGCGGGACCACCGTCCAGGAGCTCGCGCACCCCTCCGAGCCGCTCGAGGTCTAGAAGGCGACGGTGGGTCGCCCTCCGTACCGGGGCTGTCCGCGAGCGTAGGCATCCGCATCAGCCACAATCTGAAGCATGTCCGCCGAGTCGCCGATCGATCGCCCCGATCACATCCGTCGCACCCGTGAGGCATCTGACCGACTGGCTCCAGTGTGGTCCGCCATCACCGACGGGGGGCCGTTCAATGGCCTGCTCGAGCGGCCCGCGTTGCGAAGTCTGATCCCATCGCCCCTCGCGGGCCGCACGATTCTCGATGCCGTTGGCCAACCGTCCTTCATCGCCTACCGGCTACGGCTGTCCACGAGCATCGGATAGGTGTCCCGGGAACGCCGGGACAGCGACGAATATCCCCCAATGGTGATCCACATGCCGGTCCTCAGAGAGTCCCATGCGAATCTGCTGGTCAATCCGTGAGAAGCCGCTCGAGCTTCTCGAGCTGCTCTGACCAGCCCTGCTCGGCACCGGCCATCGCCTCGGGAGGCGGCAGCGGCTCGAAGTAGGACTGTCGTACGGTGAGCGCCGTGCCTCCGTCGGTGGCTTCAAAAGTCACCTCGATGAGCGTTGCGAACAGTTCCCCCTGCTCGTCGTTGATGGCTCGGCCGCTCATGACGAGGCGATGCGGGCGATCGATCTCGTAGAACTCTCCACCCATGTGGTGGGAGAACTGGGCGGCGGCAGGGATGGAGCCCGGCCACTCCATGGCGAGACGGTACGTACCGCCAATGCGAAGATCGACCTCAGCGGCGGGGCAGGTGAAGCCATTGGGCCACCACCATTTCTTCAGTTGGTCCGGATCGGTGAAGGCATCAAAGACGCGATCGGGCGCGGCCGCGAGGGTGCGCTCGATGACGAGTTGCTTGGTCGAAGTCGCCGATTGGACGTCCACGGTGTTACCGAATTCAGGCATCGGGGCTCTCCTTAGGATTCGTTCTTCTCGGTTTGGGCGGCAAGGTGGGCCTCGAGACGGTCGAGGCGCCCGGACCATGCGGCATGTGCTCGCCGGAGCCAGTCGTCCGCCGGGGCCAGGCCCTCGAGCTGGAGTCGCGCCGGGCGGCGCTGGCCGTCGCGGGACCGACCGATGAGACCGGCTCGCTCCAGAACCTTGAGATGCTTCGTGATCGCAGGCTGCGTCAGCGTGGAGGCCTCCGCGAGTTCGACCACACCAGCTTCGCCGGCCGCCAGGCGCTCCAGGATCGCCCGACGAGTGGGGTCGGCAAGGGCGGCAAACGCCCGACTCACTGGGTCCTCACTAAACATCACTACTAAGTTATATAACCAAATAGTAAATGTCAAGAGCACAGGTTCATCGAGAGGAGGTCGAGGGGACGGGCCGCGGCACCCCGCCTTTTTGAACGGTCCCCATGCCCGAGCTGGCCCCAGCCAGAGACCAGGCGTCCCCATCCGTCACTCGTTCTGCGAGATCGTCCAGCATTTTGAAAGCGATGCTGCGGCTGGTCATCAACATCTGCCGGAACTCGCGCGTCCCGAACACAAGAAGCTCCATCGCTGACGCTGCCACCACGTCGGCAGTGCGGCGCCTGCTGTGGAGCAACGCCAACTCGCCGAAGTAGTCGCCATGTTTGAAGCGCTTCACCTCCTTCTCATCGATTCGGCACGAGGCGACGCCGTCGAGCACCAAGAAGAACTCTCGACCGGGCTGGCCCTCCTTGGTCAGGACGGCTCCTTCCTCGGTCCCGACCTGTGTCCCGAGTTGGGCGACGGCTCGACACTCACTCCGTGTGCAGGAGGACAAGAGTGGAACGTTCATGAGGAGATCCAAATGCTGTTTGGGGATTCGACTGCGCATCAGGTTGCTTCTCCCTCGTGATCGGCGTCGATTTGCCCGACTCACCCCAGAGGGTCCCGAGAACCGTCGGAATGCCCATTCGGGCCCTTTGGTCCACCCCCAAAGAGGCAGCTGTATTGTCATCGTCATCCGACCCGGGCCGCTTGTCGAGACCCTTTCGCGAGCGTTCACCGCGTCGTCGCGAGCTGATCGAGGCAGGTTCACTGGCTTGGTCCGCCGGAGTGATCAAGTCACTACAGCAGAAAGCAGCAAGGCACTCCTCGATTGATCCACTGACGCTTGAGGGTTGCCACCTACCTCCCCGAGAATCAAAGAGCCCTTTGCATTCAGGCGTGGGGCGGTCTCGTCACGCCGTACTCGGCCGGCGGCAGCGTGTTCCCGTCGACCGGGGTGGCGACGGGATGGAAACCGGGCGACTTCGAAGTGGCGGGCAGCGCGCCCAGGAAGGGATTGAGCGGCGCTGCCAGCGCCGGAGGACGCCTGAAGGGCGGGGAGCCCGCGAAGCTGAAGAACTCCGTCATGTCCGGTGCATTGGCGTCCCTGTACGTCATGGCGGGCAGGTTCCATTTGGACTCGACGAACTTGAGCAGGCTCGTGTGTTCGTGGACGACGTGTGACACGAAGTTCCGTTTGGCGAAGGGCGAGATCACGACGCACGGAACGCGGAATCCGGTGTAGTCGTAGGCACCCGGCTGGTCCGGGGGCACGGTGATCTCCGGAGGGACATCGTCGGGCCGCACGGCCGGCTGCGGTGGAACGTGGTCGTACCAGCCTCCGTGCTCGTCGTAGACGAGAAACATCGCGGTTCGGGACCAGTTGGGCGACTCGAGCACGGCACCGATGATCCGCGCCGCGTATGCCTCGCCGATCGAAATGTCGCCGTTCTCCTCGGAGTAATTCGTGTAGGGGTCGACCAGCGAGACCTGCGGCAGTTGTCCGGCGGCGGCATCGGAGAGGAACTGGTTGATCGGAGCCAGCCGCCCGTCGTGAAGGTTGTCGCTGTATTCGGGGAGGAACAGCGCGGCCGTCGGTACATCGGGGTAGTAGTCACGCCAGGTGATGCCGTGAGCATCGAGGCGGTCGAAGATCGTCCCGTTGGGTGCGTCCTTGGCCGAGATGCCGCTGGCATCGGTCGCCACGTCACCGAGGGCAGTGGCGGCGATCAGGAATCGTCGGTTGGGATAAGTCTGTGCCATGACGGAGGAGAAGTAGCGGTCCCCGATGGGAAACTGGCGGGCCAGCGAGTAGTAGAAGGGGAGTTGTGCACCGGTGAAGTGACCCATGGAAGCCGGCCCGCAGGTGCGGGCGAAGCCCATGTTGGTCCCGTGGTCCCAGCACAGATGGGACGCGTTCCAGCTCTGGCTTATCTTCGAGTTCTTCGGTACGGCCGTGTTCGGCATGGGGAAGGACAAGATGAAGTCGCCATCGGGCCCTGGGTTGTAGTTGAGCGGTGCGCCGTCCCGGGACACCGTGAGCCCGTCGCCGCGTCCGAGCCGGCCGAAATGGTCGTCGAACGAATGGTTCTCCATCATCAGGATCACCACGTGCCCGATTGCTGGAAGAGTGTCGGTCCCCGCGGGCAGGTGGGGATGCGGGAGGCTGTCGGGCCTCCGGAGCGACCTGGCGGCGCGCCCGGTGCCGATCGCGCCCGCCGGGTCGCCGGGTCCCGGCCAGCCCGAAGCGACCAGTGCGGCGCCCGTCGCCGCCGCGCCGCCCAGGAGGGTCCGCCGCCCGAACCGGTTCTCCTCGGCCACGGACCGCCACGGTATCCGTCCGGCGGCTCGTGTGTCGCGGCTGCGGGCCTGACCCGAGTAGCAGGGCGGACCGGCAGGGTGCGAGGCTGGCGGCGGAGCGACTCCGGGAGGACCGCATCGATGAAGCAACCTGGCGAGCTGTTCGACCTGAGCGGCAAGGTCGCGGTGGTCACCGGCGGGAGCCGGGGCATCGGGCGCGGCGTGGCGCAAGGGCTCGCGGCGGCCGGTGCCGACGTCGTGGTCGCCAGCCGCAAGCTCGAGAGCTGCGAGCAGGCGGCCGGGGAGATCACGGCTTCCACAGGCCGACGCGCCTTTCCGGTGGCGTGTCATGTCGGCCGGTGGGAGGACTGCGATCGGCTGGTCGAGACCGTCTACGACACCTGCGGGCGGTGCGACGTGCTCGTCAACAACGCCGGGATGTCCCCCGCGTACGACCGGCTTTCGTCGGTGACCGAAGGGCTCTACGACAAGGTCCATGCCACCAATGCACGCGGGCCGTTCCGGATCAGCGTGCTCATGGGGGAGCGGATGGCCGAGGGGGACGGCGGTTCCATCATCAACGTCTCGTCGGTGGGGTCTCTGAGGCCGGGGGGCGTCGACCTGCCCTACACCATGGCCAAGGCGGCGCTCAATGCCTTGACCCTCGCTCTCGCCGGCGAGTGGGCGCCCAAGGTTCGCGCCAACCTCGTGTTGGCGAGCGCCACCGAGAGCGATATGACGAAGACGTGGTCCGCCCAGACCAAGGCCCGGATCGCCGAGGCGAACCCGATGAAGCGCCTCGGCCGGCCCGAGGACCTGGCCGGCGTCTGTGTCTTCCTGGCCAGCGATGCCGCCGGCTATGTCAACGGCGCGCAGGTCGCCGTCGACGGGGGACTGTACCGAACCCTCTGACCGTCCATCCCTCGGTGCTTCGTCCCCTCCGCCGAGACACGCCCGTGTTCACGGCGCGGTCAGGTATCGGTCGATCGTGCGGTGCATGTGCAAGATGTTGGCCTCTTGCCGGCGGTTCAGTCGCAGGGCCGGGCCACCCCGCGACTTCATCCCGATCTGCACGTGCGCCATGTTGGCGTAGTCCTGGTTGGTGATCTCCCCCCAGTCTCGTTCCGTCCAGTCCGGGAAGAATCGGCGCTCGGCTCGTGTTCGGGGTGCACCCACTTTCGGCCACTGGAGAAACCAGGTGTCCTTGATGCAGGTGTCGGGATCGAGTCCGTTCGGGCGCACCCGGAAGACGATGGCGATACCCGGATAGATCGGTCCGACCATGTTCGGAAAGAAGTAGACGTCGTCCGCGCTCGTGAGCTGGTCGTCGGCGAAGTCGTCCACGGCGACGCCACGTGCGTCCAAGAGGGCGCGCCGGCCCTTCTGATAGCGACTGAGCATCGTCTCACCATCGAGCGACGAGGCTCGGATCTCCTCGACCAGGGCGCGTTCGTCCTTGTAGAAGAGCCCGCCCAGCCCCCGGATGAAGTTCTCGAGGATCTCGCCTTCGTCGTACTCACCCGGCACGAGACCGAGGCGCGGGCTCGGACGCAGCTGCCGGCGCGCGTTCGGCAGCCGCCCGTAGTGGGCATGGATGCCGAGGGGCTCGTACTCGAGGCTGACGTCGTCGGTCCAGGGGAGCAGCTGCGGATGGGTTCCCTGGACGTGATAGCCCTCGTTGAAGGCGTCGACAGCCACCTTCCAATTGGCCGGAAGGACGGTCGACAGGTAGGTGCGAAGCTCCAGCCGATCGAGGTGGTACGGCGCGAGCAGCGACGGCAGCGGGTCGAGGTACTCACCCAAGCCGCGAGCCTCCGGATCGAGCGTGATCCAGACGAAGCCACCCCAGCGCTCGGTGCGGACCGCCCTCAGGCCGGTGCCCTCCGGGATTGGATCGAACTCGTCGGCGTCGACCACCTCGAGGAGCCCGCCATCGAGGTCGTACCGCCATGCGTGATAACGACAGCGGATGCAGCCCTCCGGCAGCAGGCCAGAGCCTTCGGCCAGACGTGTGCCACGGTGCAGGCACGTGTTGTGGAAGGCCCGGATCGTGTCGGGTGTGGAGCGCACGACCAGTATGGACTGGTCGCCGATCAGGTACTCGCAGTACGCACCGACCTCTGCGACCTCCTCTTCACGGCAGGCCACCTGCCACACCCGTGACCACAGGCGCTCGAACTCGAGGGCGGCGAACTCGGCACTGGTGTAGCGGGCGCGCGGCACCGTGTCGTCCGCTCCGATCAGCACGCGCTCGAGGTCCATGGTGCCGTTCTCCTCCGTCGTCCTCCGACCTGTGCCCCGCCGGCGGCCGTTGCCGCCATGGTAGGACGACGCCGACGCCGACCGTCGCTAGGGTGTCGTGGCGATGCGAGCCGGGGGGCCGAGGTGAGACGGACGTGACCAGTCGCGGCGAGCGGGAGGGGACGGGCAGCGCCCCGCCCGCACCACTGACCCCGCCCGCACCACTGACCTCGCCCGCACCGCTCGCCCCGCCGTTGGCGGAGGTTCCTCTGCCGGCTCCGGACGTGGCCGGGCTCCTGCGGCGGAACGTCGACGTGTTCGGCGACCGGCCGGCCTTGCGCTTCGGTGACCGGATCTGGACGCATGCTGACCTCCATGCGGAGGCGGAACGGTTCGCCGCGCTCTACCGGTCGAGGCTGGACCCGGCGCGACCTCCCCACATCGGCCTCCTCCTCGACAACACGCCGGACTACGTCTTCGCACTCTGCGGTGCGGGGCTGTCCGGCGTCGCCGTAGCGGGTCTGAACTCCACGCGGCTGGGCGAGCACCTGGGTCTCGACATCGCGCACACCGACCTGCAGCTCGTCGTGACCGAGCCGCGGTATCAGTCGCAGCTCGAGGCGGCACTGCCCTTCGCGGAGCTGCCCGGAGGCGTGCTGGTCTCCGGCCGCTTCGCCGACGAGAACGACCCGCCCTTCGACGGCGAATCCCTCGAAGATGCCCTCGCCGGCGCCGGCGCCGGGGGCGGCGCCGTGGGCGGCGCCGTGGGCGCGGCCGCGCCCGCCGCCCGTGACGGTGTGGCGGACGTGGACCTCCTCTGGGCACTGCTGTTCACCTCGGGGACCTCGGCTGCGCCCAAAGCGGTGCGCTGCACGCAGCGACGCCTGCTGACGACGGGCAACCGGATGGCGACGATGCTCGAGCTCGGCCCCGACGACGTCGGCTACGCCGCCATGCCGTTGTTCCACACGAACTCGCTGATGTCGGGACTGGCCGCGGCCCTGGTGGCCGGGGCGTCACTCTCCCTGGCCCGACGGTTCAGCGCGTCGCAGTTCTTGAACGATATTCGCCGCTACGGCGTCACCTGGTTCAACTACACGGGCAAGCTCCTGACCTATCTGCTGGCGACCCCGCCCCGGCCCGATGACGCCGACAACACCGTGCGTGTCGCCTTCGGGAACGAGGGCTCGCCACGCGTCGTCGCAGAGGCCGCGGCGCGCTTCGGCATGCGGATCATCGATGTCTTCGGGTCGACCGAGGGCGCCATCGCCCTCGACCGGACCGGCAACCGGCCCAGCGGGTCGATCGGAAGGCTCCGCCAGGGCATCATGGTGGTCGACGAGGAGGGCAACGAGGCCCCACGGGCGGTGTTCGGTCCCGACGGAGGCCTCGTCAACGCGGAGCGGTGCGTGGGCGAGATCGTCAACACGCTCGGGGTGGGGCCCTTCGAGGGCTACTACCGCAACGACGAAGCCATGCGGGCGACCACGCGCAACGGCTGGTACTGGAGCGGCGACCTCGGCTACGTCGACGACGACGGATGGGTCTTCTTCGCCGGGCGGACGTCGGACTGGTTGCGCGTCGACGGGGAGAACTTCCCGGCGGCGCCCATCGAGACCATCATCAGCCGCCACCCTGACGTCCTGCTCGCGGCCGTCTACGGCGTCCCGGACGCGGACTCGGGCGACCAGGTGATGGTGGCGATCCTCCTCCGCGCCGGTGTCACGTTCGATCCGAGCGGTTTCACGTCCTGGCTCGACGCCCAGGGCGACCTCGGCCCGAAATGGCAGCCGCGTTTCCTCCGGCTCGCCGCCCGCCTCCCGACCACGCCGACGAACAAGGTGCTCACGCGGACGCTCAAGCACGAGAAATTCCGCTCCGACCGCGTCGGAGATGACCCGGTCTTCTGGCGGCCGCGAGGCGAGCCGACGTTCCGTCCCTTCTCCGAGGACGCGGAGGCCGCTCTGCGCTCGGCCTTCGAGACGAACGGGCGCTCGGCGGCCTGGGACCTCTAGCCGACCGAGCCGAGAACCTTGGGAGTCGTCCTCGGACTGGTCGTCGCGGCGTGCTTCGGCAGCGGTGACTTTCTCGGCGGATTGGCCTCGCGCCGGGCGCGGACCCTGGCCGTCCTCTCCATGGCCCAGGTATCCGCGCTGGTCGTCGCGCTCGCGGTCGCGCTCGGCCTGGGCGGGACCGTCCACGCCCACGACGTCGAGTTCGGTGTCGCGGCCGGCCTGCTGAACGTCACGGCGATCGGTTGCCTCTATCGCGGTCTGGCCATCGGGCAGATGGGCCGGGTGGCGCCGGTGGCGGCGGTGGTGGGCGCGGTGCTGCCGGTCGTCTGGGGCGTCGTACGTGGCGAGCCGCTCAGCGCCTTCGAGATCAGCGGGATCGTGTTGGCGGTCGTCGCCGGCGCCCTGCTCTCGAGCGAGCCCGACGAGCGCAGCGGTCCGCTGTTCGGGCAGGCATTGCTGCTGGCCGCCGCCGCCGGCGTCGGCTTCGGTGTCTCGCTCATCCTGTTCGCCGCAGCCAGCCACCACGGAGAGATGTGGCCGGTGCTCGGGGCGCGCGCCGCGGCCTGCGCCGCGGTCTGGATCGTGCTGCTCCTGCGACGGGGCATCCCGACACTGGCCGACGTGCCCAAGGGTCAAGCCGGGGCGGCCGGCGTGTTCGACGTCGGCGCCTCCATGATCTTGCTCGTGACGCTGAAGTCCAACCTGACCGCGGTGATCGCACCGGTGGCGTCGTTGGCGCCGGCGTTCACGACCGGCCATGCCTGGTGGTACCTGCACGAGCGCGTCTCACGGATCCAGTTGCTGGGGCTCCTCGTCGCATTGGCCGGGCTGGCTCTCATCGCGGTCGGGTAGCGGGCGACCGGTCGAGGCCTTCGACCCCGCACCGGCCGGCAAACGTCGCCACCTCCAGGGAGACCGATTGGGCCCCGGCGGTGCGGGTATCGAGGGGTCACGGGTAGTGTCACCTCGACCCAGAGAAGCACGATCGCAGAACGGGAGAGCCACCCATGGCGAGCGAGGGATTGCACGAGCCAGCGGAACTGCTCGACGACGAGACGATCGACCGCCATCGGGCGATCACGTCGATCGTCGAGGAGCTCGAAGCAGTGGACTGGTACGACCAGCGCGTCACGGCGACGAAGGACCCGGACCTGGCTGACGTCCTGGCCCACAACCGGGACGAGGAGAAGGAGCACGCCTCCATGACCCTCGAATGGCTCCGCCGGAGGGATCCGGTGCTCGACGCCCACCTCCGGACCTATCTGTTCACGTCCGAGCCCGTGACCGAGGTCGAGAAGGAAGCCGCCTCCGACGAGTCCGGTCCGTCCCCGGCTCCTTCGTTGGGGATCGGCAGCCTGAAGGGAAGCGAGTGATGGACCATCTGTACCGGGAGCTCGCGCCCATCTCCGCGGGTGCGTGGGAGCAGATCGAGAACGAGGCCAAGAGCCGGTTGGTGACACATCTCGCTGCCCGCAAGCTGGTCGATCTGTCCGGGCCGCAGGGCTGGAGCTACTCGGCCACCGACCTGGGGCGGGTCGGCGAGGTGGCCAGCCCCGCAGAAGGCGTCCGCGCCGTCCAACGCCGCGTCCTGCCGCTGGTCGAGTTGCGCGCCGAGTTCAGCGTCTCGCGCGAGGAGCTCGACGATGCCGAGCGGGGTGCCGGCGACATCGAGTTGCCCGAGCTCGACGAAGCGGTGCGCCAGATCGCACTGGCCGAGAACGTCGCCGTCTTCCAGGGGTTTCCCGCGGCCGGGATGCCGGGGATCACCGAATCCACGTCGCATTCGCCCATGGAGGTCGACGAGGACATGGAGCAGTATCCGCGGGTGGTGGCGCAGGCGACCGACCTGCTGCGGCGATCCGGCATCGGCGGTCCCTACGGCCTCGCCATCAGCCCCGAGATCTACACGGGAATCGTGGAGACGACCGAGCACGGCGGGTACCTTCTCCTCGACCACCTCCGGCAGATCCTGGACGGTCCCTTGGTCTGGGCGCCTGGCGCCGAGTGCGGCATCGTGCTCAGCCTCCGTGGCGGTGACTTCGAGCTCGACTGCGGGCAGGACCTCTCCATCGGATATCTCGCCCACGATGCCGGGACGGTGCGACTCTACGTCGAGGAGAGCTTCAGCTTCCGGGTGCGCGAACCCGACGCTGCGGTCGCGCTGCGACGCCCCGGCTGACCCCGGGCTCCGGATGCCCGGTCCGGCCTCAGGACGTGGCGGGCGATATCTCCGTGGCGGGCACGGGCGCGGCACGTCGGCGCAACCCGCGGAGCGCGGCGGCGGCGGCCACGAGGAGAGCCACCGCACACACCACGACCGCGACGCTGTAGCCGTGGAGGAAGGAATCCGCCGCCAGCTGCCCTGCCTCGGTGCCGAGCTGCGACGTGACCCGGCCCACCTCGCCGCTGCTCACGCTCTGGGTGAGGCCGCTCGCCGTGTGCAGGTCGCCGGCAGGTAGACGTTGGGAGTTGGCCGCCCATGCGCTGCTGGTCGCCCGCACGCCCAAGAACCCGACGAATCCCAGCCCGACCGAGGTTCCGACCTGCCGGCTGGCGTTGAGGATCCCCGCGGCCACGCCGGAGGTGCCGGTCGGGACGGTCCGCATGGCGACATTGGTGATGCCCGGCACCAGAGTGCCGTAGCCCGCGCCGAGCAGGACGTAGCCGGACGCGGCGAGTGCGAAGGGCGTCGCGGTGGTCACGACGCTGAGCAGGTACACGCCGACCGCTGCCACGAGGCAGCCGGCGACCACGACCGGCCCGCTCGAGAAACGTCGCTGTACCCGCCCCGAGATCTGGGCCATGGCCATGAAGGGGACGTTCATCAGGAGCCACGAGAGGCCGGTGTGCAGCGCCGACCACCCTTTCACGTCTTGGAACAGGAGGCTGACGAAGAACATGACGCTGGCCAGGGCGAGATATGCCAGGAAGTAGACGGCACACGAGGTCCGGAAGGCGCTGTCGCGCAGGAGGGCGGGCGGCGCCATGGGGGCCGCACAACGGTGCTCCCACCAGACGAAGCCGAGCAGGACGACGGCGCCGCTGACGACCGGTCCGTAGACGACGGGTGACGAGAGGGAACGCGCCGCCGCCTCGATGAAACCCAGGGTCACGCCGAAGAGCCCGGCCGCAGAGAGGACGATGCCCGCGGCGTCGAGACGGCGCGCTGCAGGGTCCTTGGACTCGTCGACGCCGACCAGCGTCACGACGACGGCGATCAGCCCGATGGGCACATTGACCCAGAACACGCTCGACCAGTCCGAGAAGCTGACGAGGATGCCCCCGATCACCGGTCCCAGTCCGAAGCCGAGCCCGGCGACAGCGGCCCAGATGCCGATGGCGCCCGCCCGCGTCTCCACCGGGTAGGCCTCGGAGAGGATGGACAGGGTCAGGGCCGACATCACTGCCCCGCCGACACCTTGCAGGACCCGGAACGCGATCAGCGCGCCGGCGTCCGACGACAGCGCGCAGGCGGCGGACGCCACCGTGAAGATCACGAGGCCGAGCAGGAACACCCGCTTTCTGCCGTAACGGTCGCCCAGCGTGCCCCCGAGCGGGATGAGCGTGGCCAACGTCAGGGCGTAGGCGCTGACGACCCACTCCAGCGAGCCGGCGTTCATGTGCAGCTGCCTCTGAATGGAGGGGAGGGCGATGTTGACGATCGTGATGTCGAGCAGGATCATCCCCTGCGAGATACACATGGCGACCAGTGTCAGGCGCTGTCGCCGCCGGTCCTCCATCACACGGGATCCTCCATCACACATAATCGCTGTGGCGCATGTACACCAGCGCCGCCCAGCCCCAGATCGGTGGCAGGTACGCCGTGCAGAATCGCTCGATGAAGACGGCGGCCACCGCCTGGTCCTGGGGGATGCCGGCACCGGTCAGCCCGGCGATCAGGCCGACTTCGATCACGCCGGCGCCACCCGGCACGGGCGTGGCGCCGCCGATCATCGCAGCCAGGGTCAGCACGACGACGAGGGTGGCGAAACCGGCATGGGCGCCGACCGAGTGCAGCGAGGCTCCGAGGCAGAGGGCGATCAGGATCTGGCTGCCGGCACTCCCGGCGAGTACGTAGACGACCTTGCGCGGCTCGACCGCGATCGCCTTGACGTCCTTCCAGATCGTGACCAGATGTGGCCGGGCCTTCTCGGCGGCCAGCCTCCGGATCTTCGGCACGAGCGTGGCGACGGCCAGAGCGATGGCGACAGCGAGGACGACGGCGATGACGAGCCAGATGACGCCCTCGTACTGCCCGGGGTTCGTCGGCCGGTGGAAGTCGCCGGCGGCGAACGGGATACAGACGACGAACAGCAGGCCCTTGACGACCCAGCTGGCGGTGCCGGCGATGGCTCCCGAGCTGATGGCCTGCGGGACGTCGAGGCCCTGGCGCTGGAAGAAGCGGACCCGCACCCCGAAGACGGCGGCGTCGCCGCCGACGAACGAAGTGAACATGTTCGACGTCTCGAGGGCCACGCAGCGACCGAAGGGAATCGGTCCGACGACGGCCCCGGTCAGGGCCCACGCCCCTGTGACGACCGGCAGCTGCCCCAACACGAAGGCGGCGGCCACCCAGGTCCACGCGGCGTCCCGGATGACGGCCAGCGAGCCTTCGGCGTCGCTCAGCACACCGATGATCAGCCAGATGCCCACGAGGGTGCCGGCGACCATCAACAGGTTGGGCCAGCTGATGCGCTTCGCCTCGACGAGCTTGGGCACCGGCACGCCGGCCGCAGCGGCAAGGGATTCGCGCAAGGTGCGCAGGGATCCCTTCTCGCCGCGGAGCGCCCGCTCCGTCTCGGCATCCAGGGCAGAGCGTTGCAGGTTGGTGAGGACGACGCGGATCGTCTCCGTGTCGAGGACACGACAGGTCGCCGCGACGGCGCGTTCGACACCCGCCACCGCAGCGATGGCCGCCACGGCGGCGGCGGTGTCGCGCTCGGTGCGGGCGAGGGGGGCGGACGACGAGGCGCGCCGGAAGTCGCGCAGCAGTGCCCCCTCCTCGCTCAGCACGACCGTCTCGGGGCTGAGCGCGCCGTGGGCGATCCTGGCCCCGCGCAGAGCCAGGACGGCGCGCAGGAAGTCGTCGAGCACGTCGTCGCCGACGGAGTCCGCTGGGGACGACGCCAACCGCCGCGCCCCGCTCGGCAACCGCGTGACCAGGGCGGCATCACGGCTCGGACCACAGCGCCCGGCGGCGACGACCTCCGGGACGCGCACGCCGGCGTGACCGGCCAAGAAGGTCAGGTAGGCCTCGTGCTCGACCTGTTGGAGCCGGTTGATCACCAGGGTCGGACCCGAGTCGCGGTAGATGCAGAAACGCCAGATCTTGCTCAGCCACTGGGCGTCCGCAGCATCTCGGCCGTAGACCGCCAGTTCCAAGGGACTCCCCTCGGGATCACGGCCGGCGAAGGCAGCCACCCCCCACTCCTGCCGTGGCGTGGAGGCCAGGTGGCGCACGTCCACACCGAGGTCACGCACGGCGTCGGTCACCTCGGCGGCCGACGGCAGGCCATTCGGCGCGCCGAGGGCGAGGTGGCAGGCCGCGGCGGCGCCCCAGCCGACCACGATGGCGGCGAGCACCCCGAGGGGAAGGCCGTACCCGCCGACGACCGCGCACAGGGCCGCAACCGTCACGGAGAGGACGACCAGGCGATGGACGGGCCGACTCAGATAGGGCAGTCCCGCCAGGGCCACCGCGGTGGCCACGGCCAACTGGAGCACGGGGAAGTGCTGGTCGAAGCCGGCGTGCGTCGGCACCGAGGGGCGCCCGCCGTCGGTGCCGAGCAGCCAGTAGAGCAGGAGGCAGACCGCCACGGTGGCCACGGCGGCCAGCGCCATCTGGCGAAACGCGTTGAGCCGGGGTACGAGCAGCCCGACCAGGACCAGCGCGACGGTGATCCCCAACGACCCGAGAAACCACAATGCGGTCACCAGCCAGCGGACACCGGCGGGTGGGGGGGTCAGCAGGTCCGTCACGTGCAGCTCGACCGAGGTGTTCGCCTGGACCAGTGGCACCGCGACGACCACGAGCACGACGGCGGTCGCCAGGCGCACGGCATCCGAGGCGCGTCGCCGGGTCGTCCCGCCCCCGTGTGGTCCGAGCACGAGCGAGCGCAGGCGTCTGCCCCACGACGCGTGGCCACCCTCGGTCGGGACCGGAGCGGCACCTTCCCCGGTTCCGAAGGTATCGCCGGAACGGACGGTGGAGCCGGAAGGGCTCTGCAGCTGCCCCATCACCTTCACGGATCGTCAGCTCCGGCTGAAGCGCGGCGCCGCTGTCCCCGAGAGCCGGCCGGGTGGCCGCAGGCGGCCGCTCGCCACCAGGTCGAGCACCCGGCGGATGCACTCGTCGGGCACCCGGCGCCGGAGCGGCACCGCCTCGGTCACGTCGAGAGCGTGGATCACGCAGTGCGTCAGGGCGCCGTCCCGGGTGGCGATCCTGTCGGACAGGGTCGTGAAGTCACCACCGGCGGCCTCGAGCTCGGCCATGAACGCGGGACCGTCGTAGCGAGCGGGCATGGTGACGTGCGCGACCACCTGGCGCGTCCGCCATCCCTCGCACAGCGAGGGCGCGTCCCAGACCGAGGGCGGAGCCGCCTCGAGCAGCGCGGCCAGCGCTTCGTACTCGTTGGCGACCATGGCGCCGAGCGCGGCCTCGCCGGGCGGCTCGGTGGCGCCGTCGGCTGTCATGGCGCGCACGTTATCGCGCCATGTTTCGGCCCGGAGGTTTGCCGCCCCCCTCCCCATCGGGGGGGCGGCGGTCCGGACGCGGCGACGGGACCGTCGTGCCGGGCGACTAGACCGTCATGCATGGGGAACCCGCTCGGACCGTTGCGCAACTCGGTGGCCCGGCTGCACCGGATCGTGCGTGCGCTCGACGATGCCGATCTCGAGGTGCCCTCGTATGCCGAGGGCTGGTCGGTCGCCGCCGTGCTGTCGCACCTCGGGGCGGGCGCCGTTCTCATGGGCCGCTCGCTCCGGGACTCCTTGGCCGGCACCGAGGCGCCGGCGGACTTCGCGCAGACGGTGTGGGCGGAGTGGGACGCCAAACCGCCGCGCCAACAGGCGGACGACGCCCTGGCCGAAGACGACCGGCTCCTGGGCGAGCTCGAAGTGCTCGGGGAGGGGGATCGAGCCCGCGTCACCTTCGCCTTCGGACCGGTCCATGTCGGGTTCGACGAGGCGGTCGCCCTCCGGCTCAATGAGCACGTCTTCCACACGTGGGACATCGAGGTCACTCGTGACCCCGTGGCGCACCTGCCCGCCGACGCCGTGGCGGTCGTGGTCGACAACCTCGGCCTCATCGCCCGGTTCACGGCGACACCGACCGGTGACACCCGAGAGGTCCGGGTGCGCACCACCGAGCCCGAGCGGCACTTCACCGTCCGCCTCACGCCGGACCAGGCCGAACTGCTGGCCGGAGACGCCGGCGTTCCACCGGACCTCACCATGCCCGCCGAGGCGCTGTGCCGCTTGGTCTACGGCCGGCTGGACCCCGAGCACAGCCCTCGGGTCAGTGCCAACGGGGAGGTGCTCGACGTGCTCCGCGGGGTGTTCCCGGGTCCCTAGCGCGCACACAGTTGCCCGTGGCGGCGGCGCCGAGGAGGATGGGACCATGCCCGTCACCCACCTCCCTGGCAACACCGGAGCGGACGATGTCGCGGCGGCCGTCGGCGGCGAGGGCGCCGTCGTCGTGGACGCCCTCGCACCACCGGCCCTTCTCGACCGCATCGAGATGGAGCTGCGCCCCTACCTCGACACCACCGGGACAGGGCCCGACGACTTCAGCGGGACCTGCACCCGGCGCACCGGGTCTCTCGTCGCGCGGTCACCGGCCTGCCGCGAGCTCGTCATGCACCCGCTGGCCCTCGGCACCTCCCGCATCCTCCTCGGGCACGCCACCAACTTCCAGCTCCACCTGACCCAGGCCATCGCCATCGGTCCCGGCGAGACCGCGCAACCCATCCACCGCGACCAGTGGGCATTCGACTTCTTCCCCTTTCCGGTCGGCTACGAGGTGCAGTGCAACACGATCTGGGCCCTGACCGATTTCACCGAGGAGAACGGGGCGACCCGGGTCGTGCTGGGAAGCCACACGAAGCCGGACGGGCAGGCCTTCGGCCCGGACGACACCGAACCCGCGCTGATGGAGCGCGGTTCGGTCCTGTTCTACTCGGGCAGCGTCTACCACGGTGGCGGTGCCAACCGCTCGGACGCCACCCGCATCGGCCTGAACATCACCTACAACGTCGCCTGGCTGCGCCAGGAGGAGAACCAGTACCTCTCCGTGCCTCGCGAGGTCGCCGAGACGTTGCCCCTCGACCTGCTGCGGCTCATGGGCTACGAGCGGGGGGCATACGCGCTCGGCTACATCGACGACTTGCGTGACCCGATCGAGGCGGTGCGCCCCGGCGCCGGATCGACCGGGTTCGCACGCTGAATCCGGCTCTCGGAGAGACGCCGCTATGTTGGACACGGTGGCGGGCGAGCCCATGAGCACCGACGTCACGGTCCAACGCCATGACGAGCACATCGGCGTCGTGACGCTGCGTCGCCCGCCGAACAACTTCTTCGACACCGCGCTGGTCGAGGCCGTCGGCACCGCCTACGAGGAGCTCGATCGGGGCGGCTGGTGCCGTGCCATCGTCCTGGCGTCGGAGGGAAAGCACTTCTGCGCCGGGCTCGATTTCGCCGGAAACGCCGGGCAGGACATCACTGCTCTGTACCGGGCCGCGCTGACCCTGTTCGCCGCACCGCTCCCGGTGGTGGCGGCGGTCCAGGGCGCGGCGATCGGCGGCGGGTGCGGACTGGCGCTCTCGGCCGACTTCAGGGTGGCGACGCCACGGACGCGTTTCAGCGCCAACTTCGCCCGGCTCGGCTTTCATCACGGCTTCGCCTTGTCGGTCACGCTTCCTGTCACCGTCGGTCGCCAGGCGGCGAGTGATCTGCTGCTGACCGGGCGCCGAGTCGGGGGCGAGGAGGCCTTGGCGCTCGGCCTCTGTGACCGCCTGGCCCTCGACGACGCCGACCTGCTGGTCCGCTCGCTGGAGTACGCCGGTGAGCTGGCGGCATCGGGCCCGCTGGCCGTCAGAGCCATCCGTGCCACCTTGCGGCGCGGCTTGGTGGAACAGGCCGAGCAGGCCATGGCGCACGAGTGCGCCGAGCAGCTCCGCCTGGGCGAGACGGAGGACTTCGCCGAGGGCGTGCGCGCCGTCGCCGAGCGGCGCCCGGCCCGGTTCCGGGGGGCTTGAGGGTGGCGGTGCCGGGGGCGGGCGGGCGGGGCCGGTGAGGGACCCCCGCAACGCATCGTTCACCTGGCACGACCACGGCGGTCCCTTCCGTACCGTCAGCCCCGAGCAGGCGCGCCGGTACGACGAGCTCGGGTACTTCGTGATGGAGCACGCCCTCGGCGCGGCCGAACTCCAGGCGGTCCGCGAGGCCATCGACCCCTTCGAGGCTCAGCAGGAGGAGGCCCTGCGCGCCATGGAGGGCGGGCGCTTCTTCATCGCCCGGGCCGACGAGATCACCTTCACCACCCATCTGGTGCTTCGATCGGCACTGCTGCGCACCTTCACCGGCTCCGCCCTCCTGGCCGGCATCTGCGCCGACCTCATAGGACCCGACGTCAGGCTGTACTGGGATCAGGCCGTCTACAAGAAGCCGGGCACGGACTCGCCGTTCCCGTGGCACCAGGACAACGGCTATGCCTTCGTCGAGCCGCAGCAGTACCTGACGTGCTGGATCGCGCTGACCGACGCCACCGAGGAGAACGGTTGCCCCTGGGTGGTACCGGGCCTGCACCGGCTCGGCACGCTGGCGCACGAGTATTCCGACATCGGGTTCGTGTGCCTTCGTGACCCCGACGGGGCCGTACCCGTTCCGGCCGCTGCCGGCAGCATCGTCGTGTTCTCCTCGCTCACACCGCACTCGACCGGGCCCAACCGGACCGGCGAGGTGCGCAAGGCGTACATCGTCCAGTTCGCGCCGACCGGTGCCGAGGTGCTGCGCCCTCGGTCCGACGGCAGCATGGAGCGGGTCCCGGCCGACGACGGGGGTCGCCAGTACGAGGTGCTGCGGGGCGGCCGCCCGGTGACGTCGTAGGGCCGCGGGGCGGTGCGTCGACCCTCCCGAAGGGCGCGCCGCGAAGACCGTCACCGAGGCTGCCGCCAGGCTCTGCCACCACCGATCATGGCGGGCCCCGCCGGAGGTCCTCGTCCGCCCGGCACTAGGGTGGGGGCGGGCGAACGAAGTCGCACCACTGAACACCTAGGGGGCCATCGATGGCACAGACCGCGCCCGTTTCGGACTGGGCATCCGATTTCGACGTCATGGACCCGCAGTACCTGGCCGACCCCTTCTCCATCTGGGACTCCCTGCGCGAGACCTGCCCGATCCCGCACACCAACCGGCGCAAGTCGAGCTGGATGCCTCTGCGCTACGACGACGTGACGGCGATCGCGCACGACATCGAGCACTTCAGCTCGCTCAAGGTGGCGGTGATCCCCGCCGATGAGGACGAGGACCCCAACGAGAACTTCGACGGGCCGAACCTCGAGTACGGGTTACCTCCGATCTCGGCCGATCCACCACTGCACACCTGGACCCGGCGGCTGCTCCTGCCGTGGTTCTCGCACAAGCGGGTCGACAGCTATGTGCCCCTCACCCGGGACCTCTGCCGCCACCTGCTCGACGGCTTCTCGGACGCGGGCCATGCCGACGCGGCGGGGGACTACGCCCAGCAGATCCCGGTCCGAGTGATCGCCGGCATCCTGGGGGTCTCGCCCGATCTGTCGGACACCTTCACCGGTTGGGTGCGCGACATTCTCGAGTTCGCCGACGACGCCGAGCGACGTCAGCGAGGGGCCGAGGGCCTGCTCAATTACTTCCTGTCCCAGCTCGAGGAGCGCCGGAGCAGGCCGGGCGACGACCTGCTGAGCGAGTTGCTCACCACCGAGGTGGACGGGAAGCCGGTGGACGACGGCATCGTTCTCGGCATGGCGGCGCTGGTCCTGATCGCCGGCGTGGACACGACCTGGAGCGCCATCGGGTCGTCCCTGTGGCACCTGGCGTCGCATCCCGAGGATCGTCGGCGGCTGGTGGCAGAGCCGGGGCTGATGCCGACGGCCATCGAGGAGCTCCTGCGGGCCTACGCACCGGTGACCATGGCGCGTGAGGTGACCCAGGACTTCGAGTACCACGGCTGTCCCATGAAGAAGGGCGACAAGGTGCTGATGAACTTCCCGGCGGCCAACCGGGACCCCGACGCCTTCGCGGATCCCGACATCGTGCAGCTGGACCGGGCGCACAACAGGCACGTTGCGTTCGGTTCGGGCATCCATCGCTGTGCCGGCTCCAATCTGGCCCGGATGGAGCTCCAGGTGGCTCTCGAGGAGTGGCTGACGCGCATACCCGAGTTCTCCCTCGCCGAGGGCGAGCAGATCACCTGGGCCGGCGGACAGGTCCGTGGCCCCCGAGTCCTCCCGGTGGTGTTCCCATGAAGATCCGCGTCGACCCCGACAAGTGCCAGGGCCACGCACGCTGCTACGGGCTCGCGCCCGAGATCTTCGACGTCGACGATTACGGGCAGGCGTCGGTGATCGTCGACGAGGTGCCGCCCGAGCTCGAGGAGAAGGCCCGCCTCGCCGTGGCCAACTGCCCCGAGTACGCCATCGAGATCGTCAGCGACTAGCAGGCCGGCCTGCCAGCGGTCGGCGATGGAACCAGCGGTCACCGCGGCGGCGCCCGCCTGGTTCGTCCGTGCCGTCGCCGTGCCGCGGGTTGCGGGCATGGTGGAGGTCGACCGGTGTCCGGTTCACTACCTCGCCTGGGGCGAGCCCGGGCGGCGAGGTCTCGTCTTCGTGCACGGCGGCGGGGCCCAGGCGCACTGGTGGACGCCGATCGCGGCCACCTTCGCCGGCGGGTACCGCGTCGCCGCGCTGGACCTGTCCGGTCACGGTGACAGCGGACACCGCCGCCGCTACCTCCCCGAGCAGTGGGCCGACGAGGTGATGGCGGTGGCCGGCGACGCCGGGATCGAAGGGCTGCCGGTGATCGTCGGCCACTCGATGGGTGGCTTCGTCACCATCGTCACGGCAGCCCGCCACAACGAGCGCCTGGCGGGGGTCATCGTGTGCGACTCACCGGTGGCGGAGCCCGATCCCGAGATCAGCGCCTACCATCTCCGCGAAGCCTTCGGCCGGCACCGCACCTATGCCACCGTCGAAGAAGCGATCGCCCGGTTCCGGACGGTGCCGCTCCAGGAGCACTACCTGGACTACGTGGTCGACTTCGTCGCCCGCACCTCGCTCAAGCCCGTGAGCGGCGGCTGGCAGTGGAAGTTCGACCGGCGCATCTTCGAGCAATTCGGCGCCGGCGTGCGCTCGATCGCGTTGCCCTACCTGGACCAGATCGACTGCCGGCTGGCGCTGCTGCGCTCCGAGTGCGGGCTCGTGACCCCCGAGATCGGTGCCTTCATGTTCGAGCGTCTCGGCCGTGTCACCCCCGTGATCGAGATCCCCGAGGCCGGGCATCACGCCATGCTCGACCAGCCGCTCCTGCTGCTCACAGCGTTGAGGAGTCTTTTGGCCGACTGGGACCACTCGGAGCCGCACCGCCGCTGAACGGCGCGGTTCCGATCCGGTCCGAAGCGCTGGCGGTCCGGCGTTGGCGGTCAGGCGTTGGCGGTCAGCCGTTGGCGGTCAGGCGTTGGCGAGGGCGACGGCCTCGTCTGTCGGCCCGAGAACTCCGGCGTCGGTGTCCGTGGCGTCGTCGCTCTTCGCGGTCCGGGCCCGGCGGATCAGGGTGAAGGCCACCAGCGATGCCGCGGCCAGCACGACCGCGCTGAAGGTGAAGGCCGTCGTGTAGCCATGGACGGCTCCGGCGGCGAGGGCCTCGGCCGACGATCCGTGGGTCGCCACGTAGGAGGCCGTGGCCGTCGTGGCGATCGTGTTGATGAGCGCCGCGCCCATGGAGCCCCCGGTCTGTTGGGTGGCGTTCACCAGGGCGCTGGCCACACCGGCGTCCTCGGGGCGTACCCCGGCCAGCGCGGTGCTGCTCATCGCCACGAACGAGAGCCCCATTCCGAAGCTGACGACGACCTCGGCGGGAAGCACGGTCGACCAATAGGAGGACGCCAGGTCGAGCGTGGTGAAGAGGCCCAGGCCGGCGGCCGCGAGGAGGAGCCCCGACGTCATGACGGTGCGTGGGCCCAAACGGGGCAGGACCCGGCTGGCGGCGGTGGCGCCGGCGATGATGCCGAGCGAAAACGGGAGGAAGGCGAAGCCGCTCTTCAGTGCCGAGTAGTGCAGCGTGCCCTGGAAGTAGTACGTCAGCGAGAGGAACGTACCGAGCATGGCCGTACCGACGAGAAGCGAGGCCACGAAGGACCCGCCTCGGTTGCGGTCGACGACGACACGCAGGGGGAGCAGCGGATGGGTGGCCCGGTACTCGATCACGACGAAGGCCACGAGCAGCACGCCTGCGGCGGCGAACAGGCCGAGCGTGACGTCGGAGCTCCAGCCGTCGGTGCCCGCCTTGGTGAAGGCGTACACGAGTGCGAGCAAGCCACCGGTGACGGTTGCCGCGCCAGGCAGGTCGTACCCGTGGTTGGCGGGGCTCCGGCTCTCGGACACGACACGCGTGGCGGCCGCCGCGGCCAGGACGGCGATGGGGACGTTGATGAGGAGCGTCCAGCGCCACGAGGCGAACTCGGTGAGGAAGCCACCGAGGATGAGGCCGATGGCGGCGCCGCCGCCGGCGATGCCGCCGTAGACACCGAAGGCACGAGCACGCTCGGTGGGCTCGGTGAAGGCCACGGTCAGCAGCGAGAGTGCGGCCGGGGCCATCACGGCGGCGAAGGCTCCTTGCAGGGCGCGGGCGCTGAAGAGCATGGCGGCGCTCTGCGCCAGGCCACCGAGGGCGGAGGCGCCGGCGAAGCCGAGGAGGCTCACGACGAACATGCGTTTGCGGCCGAAGTAGTCGGCGATCCGGCCACCGAGCAGGAGCAGCCCGGCGAAGGCGAGTGTGTACGCGGTCAGCATCCACTCCCGGTTCGCGGTCGAGATGTGCAGCGCCCGCTGCGCCGCCGGCAGGGCGATGATGACCACCGAGGCGTCCAGCACCACCATCAGTTGGGCCACGGCGATCACGGCCAGGGCGCGGAAGCGCTTGGGGTCGGCGGTGGGGCCGCCGGTCGCCGTCGGTGTCGTCGAGGTCGAGGTCATCGGGTCTCCGTCTCTTTGAAAGTTCTCTGCCACGGATGGGACTTCCGGTCCGTGGCCCGCCCGGGGCTGGTGTCGTGCCGCCGGAAGCCCTAGAATCGGAATCGGAGTTCAGGTTCCGATTTGCACTATACGGAGCCTGAGTTCCGTTTGTCAACCGCGGAGGAGAATTCGGTGGGCACGACATCGAACACAGCGCGAGGGAAACCGGCGCCGTCGGACGTCGCGGCCGTGTCCGGTGAGCGCCCCCTGCGGGCCGACGCGCAGCGCAACCGGACCCGGATCCTCCAGGCGGCCGAGTCCGTCTTCGCCAGCGAGGGGATCGAGGTCCCGGTCGACCTGATCGCCGAGAAGGCGGGCGTCGGTGTGGGCACCCTGTACCGGCACTTCCCGACGAAGGAGAAGCTCTGCGAGGCGATCCTCCTGGAACGGCTGGCGGGCCTCACGGCGGATGCGCGGGCTCTGGCCGATGCGGACGATCCCGGCGCCGCCTTCTTCGGGTTCCTCGAACACGTCGTCGAGGAGGCAACGGCCAAGCGGGACCTTCTGGTCGCGGTCATGGGCGCCGGCGTCGCCTTCGACCTGGCGGCTTCGGAGGTCAAGGAGGATTTGCGTGCCGCGGTCGACGTGCTCCTCGCGCGGGCGATGGCGGTCGGCGCGGTGCGGCCCGACGTGACCGCCTCCGCCGTCATGGGGCTCGTGAGCGCGACGTGCCATGCGGCAGCGCACGACGCAGCCCCGTCCCAGGACCTGCTCGGAATCGTCTGCGACGGCCTGCGGCGGCAGGACCACGCCGGCTGAGCCCGGCTACCCGAACTGGCCGGGCGTGTAGTCGCCGGCCGGCTGCCGGGTGATGACGTTCACCCTGTTGTACAGGTTGATCAGCGCGACCAGGCTCACCAGCGCGGCGAGTTGCTCCTCGTCGTAGTGCTCGGACGCGTTCTGCCACACCTCGTCGCTGACACCTCCGGCACCGTCGGCCACCCTTGTCCCCTGCTCCGCCAGCTCCAGTGCGGCGCGCTCCGCTTCGCTGAAGACCGTGGCTTCCCGCCAGGCTCCGACCATGTGGAGCCGCTGCTGCGTCTCGCCGGCCTCGGCGGCGTCCTTGGTGTGCATGTCGAGGCACATGCCGCAACCGTTGATCTGGCTGGCCCGTATCTTCACGAGCTCCTGGGTGGCGACGGGCAGTGCCGACTTCGTGACGACCGCCCCGGCGCCGTTGATGTGCTTGCCCAGCTTGGCGAAGACAGGGTTGGTGAAGAGGTCGAGTCGGGCGTCCATGGTGAAGGGTCCTTTCGTGTCCGGTCACCTCTTTCGACACCGGAGCCGGACGGAATGTGACAAGCTGCGCCGGACGGGAGCTGTCGTGCGGTCAGCCCGGGGGCCGCTCGCGACGTCGGCCGGCCTGCCCCATCGCCCCCCACGAGTCGATGGGGCTGTGCAAGGACAGACCACCGTCGCACTCCACCACCTGGCCGGTGACCCAGCTCATGGAGTGCAGGGCCAGAACGGTTTGTGCGATGTCACGCGCTTCGCCGATCCGACCCAGCGCGGTGCGGTCGGCAACGGCAGCCAGCCAGGTCGAGCCCGCCGCCGTCGCCGCCGTCCCCTGCCCGAGCATCGGGGTGCTCGTGACGCCGGGCGCAACCGCGTTCACACGCAGGCCGAACGGCGCCCACTCCGCCGCGGCTACCTTGACCAGCATGGACAGCGCGGCCTTCGAGGCGCAGTAGAGGCCCATGTTTCGGTCCGCGATGCGGGCGCTCACGCTGGAAGTGGCGACGAGCGACACCGGAGCGCCGCGCCCTCGCAGTGGCTCGACCCAGGCCCGCATGCACAGCCACGGCCCGCGCGCGTTGACCCGCATCACCCGGTCGAAATCCCCGGGGTCGGCCTCGGTCAGCAGGCCGGCGTGCCCGACGCCGGCGGTCACGGTCAGCTCGGTGGGCACGCCCCAACCCCTGAGGGTGGTGCCGACGGCCGAGTCGATGGCGCCGGGATCGGTGACGTCGCACGTCACGTCGTGAGAGCCGTCGATGTCCCAGGTCACCGTGGTCGTACCCCGGGCCCGGTAGGCCTCGGTCACGGCGGCCCCGATGCCCGATGCGCCACCCACCACCAGCGCCAGGGACGTGACCTCGTCGCTCATCGTGCCTCCCTTCCAGCCCGGCCGGGCCAGACCGTACCCGGTTCCGGGTGGCAGACTTCCGTAACGGTATGAGAGCCGCGGTCTACTACGAAACGGGATCCCCCGGTGTGTTCCGCTACGAAGAGGTCCCTGATCCGGTGCCCGGACCGGGCGACGTCCTCATCGACGTCGAGGCGGTGAGCATCGAGGGTGGGGACACGTTGAACCGCCTGGGGGGAGAACTGGCGCGGGTGCCCCACATCGTCGGTTACCAGTGCGCCGGAACGGTCGCACAGGTGGGTGACGCCGTGCGAGGGTTCGCGGCGGGAGACCGTGCCGTCACGGTCGGCCTCGACGGTTCGCACGCGGCTCGGCGAGCCGTGCCGGAGAGCTTCGCCTGGAAGATCCCCGACGGTCTCGCCACGGACGCCGCCGCCTGCGTCCCCGTTCCTTTCGGCACGGCGGACGACTGCCTCTTCGAGTTCGGCCGCCTCCGAGCGGGGGAGACGGTGCTGGTCCATGCCGGTGCCGGCGGTGTCGGGATCGCGGCGATCCAGATGGCCAAGCGTGCCGGCGCCCGGGTCTTCGCCACGGCATCGAGCGACGACCGGCTGGCCCGGC
This sequence comes from Acidimicrobiaceae bacterium, assembly GCA_027306605.1. GTDB lineage: Bacteria > Actinomycetota > Acidimicrobiia > Acidimicrobiales > RAAP-2 > Bog-473. Next base: position 44,815 of record DAHUZK010000058.1, on the reverse strand, counting down.
TGGCCGACTTCGGTCTCGACGAGGGAATCGACTACACCGCCCGCGACTTCGTGGCGGAGGTCCGTCGCCTGACCGATGGCCGGGGCGTCGATCTCGTCGTCGACTCTGTCGGCGGCAGCACCCTGCAGGGGAGCATGGCCTCTCTGGCCTACCGCGGTCGGTGCGTCACCGTGGGCGACGCCGGAAGGGCGCCGGCGGAGCACCTCGACATCTCGGGGATGCGCCCCAACAACCAGACGCTCTCGGGTTACTTCCTCGGGGCGGAGCTGCTCTTGGGTTCCCGGGCTCACGCCATGATCGCCCGCCACCTCGAGGCGATCGCCCGTGGGGAACTCCGGGTCGTCATCGACCGTCGCTACCCGCTCTCGGACGCCGCGGCCGCCCATGCCTACATCGAGAGCCGGCAGGCTTTCGGCCGGGTCCTGCTCACGCCCTGACGGGCGCCCGTCGGTCCGGGGACCGGCCCGCGCGTCAGCCCGGCGGTGCCACTCGCCAGCGACGCTCGAAGGGGAGGCGCCACGTGCGCGGAGCGATCAGCTCGTTGATGCCCGGGGGACCCCAGCTGCCCCTGGCGTAGGTCTCGACTGGCGGAGGGTCGTCCAGGAGCGGTGTCGAGACCTCCCACAAGCGCTCGATGCCCTCGGCCGTGTTGAACAGCGTGTGGTCCCCGAGCATGGCGTCGTGGATCAAGCGCTCGTAGGCCTCGAGCACGTCGGCATCCTGTCCGGTCTCGTGCAGCGCGAACTGGAGGCTCAGCTTCTCGATCCTCATGCCCGGTCCGGGCTTCTTGCCGTAGAAGGAGAGGGAGAGCTTCGAGGAGTCGGCCAGGTCGAAGGTCAGGTGGTCCGGGCCCTGGCTGCCGACGCCCGAGCCGGCCGGGAACATGGATTTGGGCGGTTCGCGGAATGCGATGGAGATGATGCGCTCACCGCTCCCCATCTCCTTGCCGGTGCGCAGGAAGAACGGAACGCCGGCCCAGCGCCAGTTGTCGATCTCGCAGCGCAGGGCCACGAAGGTCTCGGTGTCCGAGTCCGCCGCCACACCCTGGAGGTCCCGGTATCCCTCGTACTGCCCGCGCACCACCTGCGAGACCTCCAGCGGGCGCAGCGAGCGGAAGACCTTGTTCTTCTCCTCGCCGATGGAGACGGACTCGAGCGCGGTGGGCGGTTCCATCGCCATGAAGGCGAGGATCTGGAAGAGGTGGGTCACGATCATGTCGCGAAAGGCGCCGGTCTCCTCGTAGAAGGCGACCCGCTCGTCGACCGACAGCGTCTCGGGCACGTCGATCTGCACGTGGTCGATGTGCTCGCGGTTCCAGATCGGTTCGAAGAGCCCGTTGGCGAAACGGAAGGCGAGGATGTTCTGTGCCGCTTCCTTGCCGAGGAAGTGGTCGATGCGGAAGATCTGCTCCTCGTCGAACACCTGGTGCAGCATGTCGTTCAACGAGACCGCGCTGGCCAGGTCCGTGCCGAACGGCTTCTCCAGGATCACCCGCGACCGCTCGACCAGCTTGGCATCGGCCAGAAGCTGGACGAGAGATCGGACCGCGGCCGGTGGCACGCTCAGGTAGTGCAGGCGGCGGACGTCGCCGTCCATCTCGGCTTCGACTTTGGCCACGTGCTCGGACAGTGCCTGAGGTCCCTCCGCGCTCGAGACGAATGTGAGACGTCGCTCGAAGTTGGCCCACTGCAGCAGTGAGATCTTGCCGGTGGCGAAGTGATCACAGGCCTCGCGGGCGAGATGGCGGAATTCCTCGTCGCTGAAGTCCCTCGTGGACGATCCCACGATGCGGTAGTCGGGCATCATCCCCGACATCGCCAAATGCAACAGGCCCGGCAGCAGCTTGCGTGCCGCCAGGTCTCCCGTCGCGCCGAACAGCACGATGACGTGCGGGTCGAGCGGCGAGTCGGGAGTTGCTGCCGTGACGGTCTCGCTGCGGTCGACGACCTCCGTCACCGTGCCGCCTCCGACACCGGGACCGTTCGCCCCTCTGGTGCCTCCTGCCTCACCGGGTCGGGCGCCACTCGTTGAGCTCGGAGACGTTGCCGCCCATGATCTTGGACACCGACTCGGGAGGCAGCTTCTGCAGCTCGGTCACCCAGTCGGTCGGCTCGGGAAGGCCCTCGACGTGGGGCCAGTCCGAGCCGAAGATGACCCGGTCGTCACCGACCAGGTCGACGATCTCGTCGACGTCGTCCTCCCAGAACGGGTTGATCCAGACGTGGCGCCGGAAGGTCACCACCGGATCCTCTCGGAAGTACCCGGGCATGCGACGCGCCGTCGTACCCAGCTTGCGGAAGAGGGGGCCCAGGAATTCCGAGCCGTTCTCGACCGAGGCAATCCTGAGATTGGGGAAGCGATCGAAGAGACGTTCGAGGATCAAGGTGGCCAGGAAGTCGTGGGCCGCCCGCTCGATGGCGAAGAGCTTGATGCTCGGTCGCATGCCGCCCCCACCCTTGAACGACGCCGAGAACCCGTCGGCCGCGTAGCCGTTGGAGGAGAGCCCGGCGTCACCGGCGTGCACCACCACCGTGATGCCGGCCTCGTTGACACGCGCCCAGAAGGGATCGAAGCCGTCGGCCGCCGGCGAGAGCGGACCCGAGGCCGTGGTCGGGGCAGCGGCCCGCAGAACGACGCTGCGGGCACCCTGGTCGAGAGCCCACTCGAGTTCGAAGACCGCTTCGGCCACGTCGGCCAGCGTGATGTACGGCGCGGCGAAGATGCGGTCCCGGTAGGACATGCCCCAGTCCTCGGCCAGCCAGCGGTTGAAGGCACGGAAGAGCAGCACCACCGCGCCGGGATCGTGCTTGAGGGCTTCTTCGTAGAGCATGCCCAGTGTCGGGAACAGCCAGACCCGGGCGAGTCCCTGGGCGTCCATGGTGGCGAGCCGGGCGTCGCGGTCGCGGTACTCGGGGCGGATGGGCTCGGGCGTGCCGATCAACTCGTGCATCGGCCGTCCATCGGGATTGCCGCGGAAGTAGTCCACCAGCGCACCCGCGGGCGCGATCGGGTTGAACGTGGGATTGGTCACAGCACGGCTCACCTGACCGCCGATGACGTGGTAACGCCTGCCTTCGATCTCGGCCCACTGGATCACACGCGGGCCGAGCGACGGGTCGAGGTGGCGCGTGAACGCGTCGAGCGCCTCGTAATAGTGGTTGTCCGCGTCGAAGACGGGGGAGTCGACCTGGCCCATTGTCACCTTTCCGCGGGAGGCGAACGCAACACCTCCGACTCTACGCGCTGGGCGCCGGTGGTCCCGCCGCCGTGAACGCAGCGCCCTCGGGGTCCACCGCCCACGGCGGTGCCTCGCCCCAGCGTTCCCCGAACACGAGTTCGGGCAGCGGCCGGCGCCGCACCGGTCCGTGCGCACCCTGCGGGCGGCCGAGCGTGATCGTCGCCATGATCTGCACCTCCTCGGGCATCCCCAGCAAGCGGTGCAATTCGTCGTCGGCGGCGAACTGCCAGCCGGTCATGACGCCGCCGTACCCGAGCGCACGTGCTGCCAGGAGCAGGTTCTGGCAGGCCGGATAGAGCGAGGCGCCGTCGCTCGCCGCCGTATGGTTCCGATACGGGACGTAGCAGGCCAGGACCAGCACCGGCACGTGTTCGTACTGGTCGACGTAGTCCTGCATCGTGCGGGCCAGGCGCGCCTTGGGCGAGTCGGCCTGGCTGCCGGAACCCCGGTCGTAGCCGTCAGCCTCGCGCTTGGCCGCCCAGAACCGGCGGGCACCGGTGCCGATGAGCGCCTTCGCCCTCTGCGCCACCGGTCCGTCGGTGAGCACCACGAAGCGGAAGGGTTGGCGGTTCGAACCGCTGGGCGCGCGCGTGGCGGCGAAGAGGATGTCGCGCAGCACCTCGTCGGGCACCGGTTCGTCGGTGTAACGCCGGATGGCTCTCGTGGTCACGAGCCCCCGGTACAGCGAGACCCCGTCCCCCGTCACGCCTCCGCCGTCCCCGTCCATGGCAGCGACCCTAGTGGCGTGCCTGGCGGGCCTCGAGGGTCACCAGGCCTTCGCCCGGCATCAGTCGTCGATGGCCTGGTACACGAGTGCCCGCAGCTGTGCCCGGAACGGGTACGCCACCGAAGGGAAGAGCTGGGTCATGAACACGGCGAAGAGGTCCTCGGCCGGATCGATCCAGAACGCCGTGCTGGCGGCACCGCCCCAGGAGAACTCGCCGCCCGATCCGGCCATGCCCGTGGCGGCCGGGCCGAGCCCGACGGCGAAGCCGAGGCCGAACCCCACCCCCTCGAATCCGGCTTCGCCGAATCCGCCCACGGCCATGTCCTGGAGGGTGGACCCGCCGGGGAGGTGGTTGACCGTCATGAGCTCGAGTGTCTTGCGACCCAGCACGCGCCGCCCGTGGAGTTGTCCGCCGTTCGCCAGCATCTGACAGAAGGCGACGTAGTCGTGGGCGGTCGAGACCAGCCCCCCCGCCCCGGAGAGATAGGGCCGCGGACGCAGGATCCCGTTGGTGAACGGGCCCTCCATGAGCCGGGGCTGGTTGGCGGGCTGGTACTGGTAGCACGCCGCCAGCCGGTGCTGCTCGGCCTCGGGCACGAAGAATCCGGTGTCGCGCATGCCCAGGGGTTCGAAGATCTCGCGTTGCAGGTACTCGTCGAAGGGCAGGCCCGAGAGGATCTCGACCAGCCGGCCGACGATGTCGGTGGAGAGCCCGTAGTTCCAATGGGTACCGGGGTGGAACTTCAAGGGGTGCTGTGCCAGCAGAGCGGTGACCCCGGCGAGGGTCTGTCCGGGACCGAGGTCGCGGCGCGCTTCGGCGAAGGCGGCGTCGATGGGGTTCCCCGGGAACAACGCGCCGGCAAGCCCGGTCGTGTGCATCAGCAGGTCCCGCACGTTCATCGGGCGGCGCGGCTTCACCAGAGCGAGCGAGCCGTCGTCGGCCATCTCGCCCACCTGGAGTGTCCGCCACTCGGGGATGTAGCGGTGCACCGGGTCCAGCAGCTGGAACATGCCGCGCTCGTACATCTGCATCAGGGCGATCGAGGCGATGGGCTTGGTCATGGAGTAGATGCGAAAGATCGTGTCGTCCGCCATCGGGAGGGCGCGCTCGCGGTCCATCAAGCCCATGGTGCGGGCATAGGCCACGTGTCCGCCCCGTACGACCGCGATCTGGCAGCCGACGATCTTCCCAGGCTCCACGTAGTTGGTCGAGAAGTGCGCCGTGATGCGTTCCAGGCGGGACTCGTCCATCCCCGCTGCCTCCGCTTCGACCTTCGTGCCAAGCCCGTCGGGCACGTCCACTCCTTCCCGGCCCTTCGCGGCCGCTGTTGCCGCTACTGGGTCTGCTCCTGTTGTTTCTGGTGCCTCTGCTGGCGCACGTAGGACGCCGTGCCCTCCAGGAACGCGCCGACGTCCTTCTCCTTGTTGGCGGCAACACCGTGGAACCACTCGGGCACGAAGACCTGGGCCGCGCCCGTCTCGAGGCCGGCGAGGACGGCGTCGACGGCCACCGAGACCGGTTCGGCCGCCACCGGCAGATCGGGCACGTCGTTGTCGGGCAGCGTGAAGAGCTCGGTGTCGATGACACCGGGGTAGACGACCATCACTCTGATCCCGTCCTCCCACAGGTCGACGGCCATCGCCTCGGAGAATGCCGTGAGGGCGGCCTTCGAGGCGTCGTACGCCGCCTCACCAGGCGCGCTGAGCTTGGCCGCGATGGACGAGATGTTGACGATGGTGCCCGAACCGCGGGCCAGCATCTGGGGCAGGAGGTCGAGGGTGAGGCGCATCGGCGACAGGTAGTTCACGTGCATGACCGCCGTGATGGTGTCGATGTCCAGGGCCGTCACATGGCGGCGCTTGGGAATGCCGGCGTTGTTGACCAGGAGGTCGACACCGCCGAACGCGTCCATCACGTCGACGGCCAGTTTGTCCACCGCGTCGGGGTCGGCGAGGTTGACCACCCACATGCGGCTGTCGGGCGAATGCTCCATGCACCGGCCGACGACCTCCGAGAGCCGCTCGGCCCGCCGGGCGCAGATACCCACCGTGGCGCCTCGTTCCGCCAGCGCCACGGCGAGGGCCGCGCCGATCCCCGAGGACCCACCCGTCACCAGCGCCCGGCACCCCTTCAGGTCCAACGCCATCGTCACCCCACTTTCGTTCGTGCGCCGGTTCACCTTACGCACCGCCGGCAACACCGGCCATTGACAATTTGTTGACGCGGTGCCCGGTGGCGTTGACGCCCGGTTCACGAGGGGCCCGGCACCATGGGCAGATGGCAGATCTCCTGGCAGTCCTGGGCTGTGTGGCCTTCGTCGCCGTGTTCCTGGGACTCATCTGGTGCCTGGAGCGGATATGAGCGCCGTCGACGGGCTCCTCCTCGGCGTCTCCGTCTTGATGTTCATCTACGTGGGGATTGCCATGTTCAAGCCCGAGTGGTTCTGACGTGGGGTTCTTCTGGACCATCGTCCTCCTGATCGTCACGCTGGGCCTGGCCTGGCGCTTCCTGGGCTCGTACATGGCGGCGGTCTTCGACGGGCGTGTGACGTTTCTCGGCTGGTTGGAGCGGCCGTTCTACCGTCTGCTGGGGACGAGCCCGGACCGCGAGCAGTCGTGGCAGCGCTACGCCGCCTCGACCGTCGTCTTCTCGGGCGTCTTCCTACTCATGGGCTACGTCCTGATGCGGATCCAGGGATCGCTCCCGCTCAACCCGCAGCACTTCGGCGGCGTGACCCAGTCACTCGACTTCAACACCATCGCCTCGTTCGTCACGAACACGAATTGGCAGAACTACGGCGGCGAGACGACGATGTCGTACTTCTCGCAGATCGGCGTCCTGACGGTCCAGCAGTTCGTGAGCGCGGCGGTGGGGATCGCCGTGGCGATCGCCGTGACCCGGGGATTCTCGCGCCGCAAGTCGCCCACGATCGGCAACTTCTGGGTCGACATCACCCGGTGCCTGCTCTACATCCTGCTGCCCATCGCCTTCGTGGCCGGGATCATCATGGTCGGCCAGGGAGCGGTGCAGACGCTGGCTGGTCCGGTCTCCATCCACGACGCCATGAACGGGGTCAGCCAGACCATCCCGCGGGGCCCGGCGGGCTTCATGGGCCCGATCATGCAATTGGGCACGAACGGCGGGGGGTTCTTCAACGTCGACCTGGGCCATCCCTTCGAGAACCCGACGGCGTTGACGAACTTCGTCTACATGTGGCTCACGCTCTCCATCCCCTTCGCGTTGACGTACACCTTCGGCAAGATGGTGGGCAGCGTCCGCCACGGCGTGGCGCTCCTGGTCGCCATGGTGCTCATCTTCGGCACGTGGGTCGGCTTCACCGCCTACGCCGAGCATCAGAACAACCCGGCGGTGGCAGCCGCCGGTGTGCACTCGACCGTGGGCAACACCGAAGGGAAGAACTCCTACTTCGGCGACACGACGAGCGCGCTCTTCAACGTCTCCATGACCCAGACCTCCGACGGTGCCGTGGACAGCTCCACCGACTCGTACAATCCCATCGGAGGTTTCGGTCCGCTGAGCGGCATGATGCTCGGCGAGGTGTCGCCCGGTGGCGTGGGGAGCGGCCTCTACACGATCCTGTTGTACGCGGTCATCGCCGTCTTCATCGGCGGGCTCATGATCGGCCGGACACCCGAATACCTGGGGAAGAAGATCCAGGCCCGGGAAGTCAAACTGGCCGGCCTGGCCGCGCTCGTGATGCCGATCACCGTGCTCGTCCTGACCGCCGTCGCCGTCTCGCTCCACGCTGGGAGGGCGGGCCCACTCAACGCCGGCCCCCACGGCTTCAGCGAGATCCTCTACGCCTTCACGTCCCAGGGCAACAACAACGGCTCGGCCATGGCCGGGCTCTCGGGCAACACGACCTTCTACAACGTCCTCGGCGGCATCGACATGCTGATCGGCCGCTTCGGCATCCTCATCCCGGCTCTCGCCCTCGGCGGGGCACTGGCGGCCAAGAACGTCGTACCGGCGTCGCTCGGCACATTCCGTACGGACAACGGCATGTTCATCGGGCTGACCATCGGCGTCATCGTCATCATCGGAGGCCTGACCTTCTTCCCCGCCGTCTCGCTCGGCCCGATCGTCGAGCAGCTCAGCCACGGAAAGTTCTTCTGATGACGACAGTGACCGACTCCATGCCGTCGCAGGCCCAGCCGGGCGACCTCCCCCACGGCGTCGCCGGGTCGCGGAGCCTCTTCGACCGCGAGATCATGGGCCGAGCGCTCGTCGACGCCTTCAAGAAGCTCGACCCTCGGGTGCAGATCAGGAACCCGGTCATGTTCGTCGTGCTCGTGGGCACCGTGATCACGCTGATCGAGTCGATCGCACACCCGGGGCGGTTCCAGTGGTCGATCACGGTCTGGCTGTTCCTCACGGTGATCTTCGCCAACTTCGCCGAGGCGATGGCGGAGGGGCGGGGAAAGGCCCAGGCCGACACCCTGCGCCGGATGCGGGCGGAGACGACGGCGCGCCGCTTGAGGGCCGGAGGCGGCGAGGAATCGGTGCCGGCCTCGTCCTTGAGCAAGGGGGACCAGGTCGTGTGCGAGGCGGGCGACCTCATCCCTTCGGACGGTGAGATCGTCGAGGGCATCGCCTCGGTGGACGAGTCGGCCATCACCGGTGAGTCGGCTCCGGTCATCCGCGAGTCCGGTGGGGACCGGTCCGCCGTCACCGGGGGGACGCGCGTGCTCTCCGACCGGATCGTCGTGCGCATCACGGCGGAGCGTGGCCACACCTTCCTCGATCGCATGATCAACCTGGTCGAGGGTGCGAACCGCCAGAAGACACCGAACGAGATCGCGCTGACCATCCTCCTCTCGGTGCTGACCATCGTGTTCATCCCCGTGGTCGTCACACTGCAGGCGTTCGGCCACTATGCCGGCGCCACGGTCCCCGTCGTCATCCTCGTCGCTCTGTTGGTGTGCCTGATCCCGACCACGATCGGAGCCCTGCTCTCGGCGATCGGCATTGCCGGGATGGACCGGCTCGTGCAGCGCAACGTGCTGGCGATGAGCGGACGAGCGGTGGAGGCTGCAGGCGACGTGCAGACGTTGTTGCTCGACAAGACGGGCACCATCACGCTCGGCAACCGGATGGCGTCCGCCTTCTATCCCGCCCACGGTCACACCGAGCAGGAATTGGCCGACGCGGCGCAGCTGGCGTCGCTGGCCGACGAGACGCCCGAGGGACGCTCGATCGTCGTCCTGGCCAAGGAGCGCTTCGACATCCGCGAGCGGGAGCTGGCCGACGACCGCGCGTTCGTCCCGTTCTCGGCGACGACGAGGATGTCCGGACTGGACATGGACGGTCGGCGGATCCGCAAGGGCGCGGCCGAGGCGGTGCGGTCCTGGGTGGTCGAGCAAGGCGGCACGCCGCCCCAGGGTCTGCGCGAGCTCGTCGACCGGATCGCCCGAGCGGGGTCCACCCCGCTGGTCGTGGCGGACGGGCCCGAGATCCTGGGCGTGATCGAGCTCAAGGACGTGGTGAAGACCGGAATCCGCGAGAAGTTCGACCACATGCGCCAGATCGGCATCCGCACGGTCATGATCACCGGGGACAACCCGCTCACGGCCGCCGCCATCGCCCAGGAGGCGGGCGTGGACGACTTCCTGGCCGAAGCGACACCCGAGGCGAAGCTCGAGCTCATCCGGCAGGAGCAGGAAGGCGGGAAGCTCGTGGCCATGACAGGGGACGGGACCAACGACGCTCCGGCTCTGGCGCAGGCGGACGTCGGCGTGGCGATGAACACCGGGACGACCGCAGCCAAAGAGGCCGGGAACATGGTCGACCTGGACTCGAACCCGACCAAGCTGATCGACGTCGTGGAGATCGGCAAGCAGCTCCTCATCACGCGGGGATCGCTCACGACCTTCTCCATCGCCAACGACGTGGCGAAGTACTTCGCCATCATCCCGGCCCTGTTCGTCGCGACGTATCCGCAGCTCGACTCGCTCAACGTGATGAGACTCCACAGTCCTCAGAGCGCGGTCCTCTCGGCTGTGATCTTCAATGCTCTGGTCATCGTCGCCCTCATCCCCCTCGCCCTACGGGGGGTGCGGTTCAAGCCGGCCTCCGCAGCGGCCATCCTTCGGCGCAACGTCTTGATCTACGCCGTGGGGGGGATCGTCGTGCCGTTCATCTTCATCAAGCTGATCGATCTCGTCCTGGTCGCCCTGCATGCCTACTGATTCGCGAGCCCGTCCATGATCACCAACATCCGTCGTTCCATCGTCACCGTCTTGGCCTTCACCGTGCTCTTCGGCTTCCTGTACACCTTCGCCGGCACCGGCGTGGCCCAGGCCTTCTTCCGGGGGCAGGCGAACGGCTCCCTCACGGCCAACGGCTCGAGGCTCATCGGCCAGGACTGGTCGAAGACCCCATGCCCCGGACACCTCCCGGGCAGCTGCGTCTTCCAGGGGCGCCCCGACAACCTGGGGCCCTACTCCGACATCGGGAGGTACAAGGGCGACAGCCCGGTGGGACACCCGGGTGACAACCCTCTCGTGGCGAACGGCGTCGCCGGAGGCTCGGGGACGACCAACCTGGGGCCTCGGTCCAAGGAGCTCCTCGCGTACACGAAGGAGCTCGTGGCCTACTGGAAGGCGCGTGGCGTCAGCCCCACACCCGACCTCGTGACCACGTCGGCGAGCGGGCTCGACCCCGACATCACGCCGCAGGACGCAGATGCGGAGATCCCGATGGTCTCCCGGGCGACCGGCATCTCGCCGGCACGCCTGCGGGACCTGGTCAACCAGCAGACCCAGGGCAGGCCGCTCGGCTTCTTGGGCTCACCGTTCGTGAACGTGCTTCAGTTGAACGAGGCGCTGGCCAAGTTGAGAGGATGAACGTGACCGCCGTCGCAGCTCTGAGGCTGCGCACGCGCTCGGCTGTGCGCGGCACGATCACCCGGGTCACCACCTCACGGCGCCCCTGGGTGCACACCGACGTCGAGCTCACCGACCAGACGGGTGCCGTCGTGTTGCTGTTCATGGGGCGGTCGGGCGTGCCGGGCGTCGTCGAGGGTCGCCGGCTGCAGGCCGAGGGCACGCCCCTTCTCCAGCGGGGCAGGCTCGTCATGCTGAATCCGTCCTATGCGTTCGAGGCCGAAGGGTGAGCGTCGGCCACCAGCTGGTAGCCGATGCCGGGTACGGTGCGCAGCAGGTGCCCCTCGTCGTCGCCCAGCTTCTTGCGCAACCGGTGCGTGTAGACCCGCACGTAATTGGACTCGACGCCGTAGCCCGGGCCCCACACGTCCTTCAGGATCATCTGGTGGGTGCAGACCTTGCCCGCGTGGCGGGCGAGGTAGGCCAGCAGCTCGAACTCACGTGCCGTCAGAGCGACGGGTTGGCCCCGCAGCGAAGCCATGTGGTGCACCAGATCGACTTCGAGGTCGCCCACCTGCACCGACCGTGCCGCCGCCGCGGCCGTCCCCTCCGCGCTCACCGCCTCGCTGTGGCGGAGGGCGACGCGCAGGCGTGCCTCGAGCTCGGCCATGCCGAACGGTTTGGTGACGAAGTCGTCGGCGCCCGAGTCGAGCGCTTCGACCTTGCGGCGCTCGTCGCCGTATGCGGACAGGACCAAGACGGGCACGGCGGAGAACTCGCGTATGCGCCGGCACACCTCGATCCCGTCGATGTCGGGCAGGCCCAGGTCCAGGACGACGAGGTCGGGCCGGGCCAGCGCCACCTGGTTGATCGCCTCCGTGCCGCTGCGGGCGACCACGACGTCGTCCCCGCGCGCCGTCAGTCCGATGCGCAGGGCCTTCAACAGCGATGGGTCGTCGTCGACGACCAGCACCTTTGTCACGGCGGGCTCAGGGCGGCTGCTGCGGCTGCTGCTGCGGCTGCGGCGGATGCGGCGGATGCGGCGGATGCGGCGGATGCGGCGGCGGCGGCGGCGGATGCGGGTGCGGGTGCGGGTGTGACCGTCTCGCACGGCACGGTGAAGACGACACGGGTCCCGCACGTCACGGCCGGGTCGACCCAGATGAGGCCGCCGTGGGCCTCGACGAACGCCTTGGCGATGGCCAGCCCGAGGCCGGCCCTGCCGCCTCCGCCGTGCTGGCTGAACATCTGGAACACTCGTTCCCTGTCCTCGGGGGGTATGCCCGGACCCTCGTCGGAGACCGAGATCTCGACGCGTTCGGACCCCTCGGGCTGTGCTGCGACCCGTACGGCGGACTCGGGAGGCGACAGCCGGCCGGCGTTCTCGAGCACGTTCGCCAGCACCCGGCTGATGAGGAGGTGATCGATGTGGAGCACGGGGAGGTCGGGCGGCGCTTCGATCGTCACCCGGTCCGGGGCGAGCAGGCCGCCCAGCGAGTCGAGCGCCTCGGTCAGCACCTCCTCGAAGGCGACGCGGGCCGGCCGCACCTCGAGCGCGCCCGACTCGATGCGCGTCATGTCCAACAGATCGCTGACGAGACGATCCAGGCGATCGGTCTGCAGCTCGATCAGCTCGAGCAGTTCAGCCCGGTCGCTCGCCCGGAGCCGGGTCCCGGCCTGGCGCAGGCTGGAGACCGCCGCCTTGATGGCGGCCAGCGGGGTGCGCAGGTCGTGCGACGCTGCGCCCAGGAGCGCGCTGCGCCAGCGGTCGACCTCTTCGAGCAGCTGGGTCCGCAGCGCCTGCTCGCGCAGCTGGGCCCGGTCGAGGGCCAGTGCGGCCTGGTTGGCGAAGGTGCCGAGAAGGTTGCGCTCGGGATCGGCCAGCTGCGCGTCCTGCAGCACGAGCATGCCGACTGGGCGGTGGCTGACCACCAGCGCCACGGACACGCGGTGCGCACCCGACCCCGCCTCGAGACCGAGCGAGACGGCGTGGCCACCGCCCTCGGTCAGCGATGCCGTGTCCGCCGGCGAAAGCGGGTCGCCGGCAACTGCCGCCACCTCGAGGACGTCACCCGGCTCGAGCGCGTCGCGCCCGCCCGCCGGCAGCACGAGCGCGGTCCAACGCGGCCCGAAGACGCCTTGCACCGTCTCGACGATCTGGATCAGGAGATCGTGCAGCGGAAGGTCTCCGATGAGGGCCTGCGACAGCTCGTACACGCGGACCGCCTCCTCGCTCCTGCGATCCGACGCGGCGCGGGCCCGCCGCAGCTGGGAGACGACCTGGGCGACGACGAGGACCACGGCGGCGTAGACGGCGAGGGTGATCCAATTCTGTGGGGAACGGACCGTCAGCGTGTCGTAGGGGGGCAGGAAGAACCAGTCGTAGGCCAGGAAGCCGGCGACGGCACCGACGGCGCCGGAGAGGAAGCCGCCCACCACCGTGCCCAGGAGGGCCGGCAGCACGAAGACCAGTGCGGGGATGGCGATGCTCAGGTGGGCACGGAAGGGGAGAAGCACGACCAGCAGTGCGGCCAGGCCGGCGAGCGTCACGACGATGCCAAAGAGCGAGCGCTGGTACGTTTCCCCCTTCGCCAGCCTGCCTCGCATCACCTCGGTCACTGCGCTCCGTCCGGTGCTCACGTGTCGAAATCCGAGTGTACCGACGTGGTGCGGCCATCGAGTGAGCCGGAGAGCACGTGAGGAGTCGCGGCGAGGACGAGGGCGTCAAGCCGACCGGGCGATTCCGCGTCTACCTCGGCGCGGCGGCCGGCGTCGGCAAGACGTGCGCGATGCTCGACGAGGGCTGGCGCCGGTTCCAGCGGGGGACCGATGTCGTGATCGGCTTCGTCGAGACGCACAAGCGCCTGCGCACCATGGAGCTGATCCGCGACCTTCCCGTCGTGCCGCGCCGTCAGGTCGAGTACCGCGGTTCGACCTGGGAGGAGATGGATCTCGACGCCGTCCTGGCCCGTCGCCCCGAGGTCGCGTTGATCGACGAGTTGGCCCACACCAACGTCCCCGGGTCCGGCCGGCACGAAAAGCGCTGGGAGGACGTGCTCGAGATCCTCGACGCCGGCATCGCGGTCATCAGCACGGTCAATATCCAGCACATCGAGTCGTTGGCCGACGCCGTCGAGCGGATCACCGGGGTCAGCGTCCGCGAGCGCGTCCCCGATTGGGTGGTGCGCAAGGCGGACCAGATCGAGCTGATCGATTCCTCGGCTGAGCAACTCCGCCGCCGGATGCTCCACGGCAACATCTATCCCGAGGACAAGATCCAAGCCGCGCTCAACAGCTTCTTCCGTGCCGAGAATCTCGGGGCGCTGCGCGAGCTCTCGCTGCGCTTCGTGGCCGACGAGACGGAGGAGGAACTGCTCGAGTACCTGAGGTCCAAGGGCGCGGCGGGGGAATTGTGGGAGACGACCGAGCGCATCATGGTGGCCGTGACCGGAGCCCCGGGCAATGCCTCGGTCATCCGCCGGGCAGCTCGGATCGCGGCACGGGTCAAGGCGCCGCTCGTGGCCATCCACGTCGTGACCCGTGATGCGGAGGTCGAGCGGGGCGACCTGGCCGAGCTCGAAGAGCTGGTGGCGGCGGTCGGAGGAACCTGGCAGACGGTGGAGGGGGACGACGTGGCCAAGGCGATCTTCGCTGCCGCGGTCGACCAACAGATCACCCAGCTCGTCCTGGGCACAACGCGCTTGACGCGTTGGCAGTCGTTCACGAGGAAGTCGGTGATCCAACAGCTGCTCCGCATGGCGTCGGAGCACGACATGGACGTGCACGTGATCGCCCGGCGAGACGAGCCCAACGGCCGCCCGCCGGCCGACGAGGCGGGCTAGGCGGAGGCCGCGGCCAGGTCGGCCCGGGCCGCGTCGGCGGCCACGGCGGCTGCGGTCTGCATGCAGCGGTTGAGGTGCGCCAGCGCCTTGGCGCGACGCGGGTCGCGCGCCAGGTACTTCGCCAGGGCGACGGGGTCGGCGGAGCCGTCGGGTCTGCTCAACCCGAACACCGACTGATCGACGATGTGCTCGTCGGGGCGGTCGCTGATGCCCCGGTACACCGACCAGGGCACGCCGTCGGCCTCGCAGGCCTCGGCCACGCCCGCGGCCTCCATGTCGACTGCGCCGAAGCCCCGGGCGAGGATCGGTTTCCACACGTCCTCGTCGTCGAACAGGCCGTCGGTGGTCATGAGCCCGCCGGCGGCCTGGCGGGGCCCGAGGGGGTGGCTCGTGCGCACGGGACCGTCGGGGTACAGCTGCACCCTGCTCGGCACGATCAAAGAACCGATGAGCAGCGCCGGGTCGAGGCCCCCGGCGATACCGACGACCATGACATGGTCGAAGGGGGCGGAGGCCAGCGCCCGCAGCGCCGCCTGGCGGGCGGGGTCGGGCCCCATGCCCGTCACCAGCGCGGCGGCCGACCAGGAACCGACGGCCCCACGATGCGAGAAGACGGGGTCGCCCGAGGCGGGCTTCAGCCCAAAAGATCTCACGACGGCCTTGAGCTCCGGCTGCATCGGGGTGAGCACGGCCACTCGCCTGGTCGGGGTCGTCACCCCCTCATCATGCCGGACGGGTCGCTAGCGTGGCCCGGCCGGCAGATCCACAGGGCCGGCAGACCCGCAGAGGAGAGGAGAAGCGTGCCATGCCCAGCGCCGAACAGGTGGTCCGTGACTTCTGTGCCGCCGCGAGCACCCGTGACCCGGAGGTGCTACGCGGCTTCTTCTCGGACGACGTCGTCTACCACAACATCCCGATGGAGCCCGCCGAGGGGATCGAGGCCACCATGGCAGTGATCAGCACGTTCGTCGGCATGTGCGAGGCAATGGAGTTCGAGGTGCACCACCTGGCGAGCGACGGTTCGACCGTGCTCACCGAGCGGACGGACCGCTTCACCATGAAGGGGAAGACCGCGCCCCTGCCCGTCATGGGTGCCTTCCACGTCGTGGACGGGAAGATCACCGCATGGCGGGACTACTTCGACATGGCACAGGTGACGGCCATCTTCGATTTGGGTTAGCCGCGCGGACCGGGCCGGCCGGCGCTCAGTAGCTGTGGCATTGCCCGGGGGCATCGGGCGGACCGCCGATGTAGGTCGCCTCCCAGGCCAGCTGCACCGACAGCGGGGCGCTCCCTGCGGTCGGGTAGCCATCGAAACCGTTCCACTCCCTGATGCCGAAGTAGCCGGCCACGGGGTCGTTGCGGCCCCCCTCCTCGCACAGTGCCGTCGGCATCCACGCGGCAGGGATGGTGGTGGCGGACCTCGCCGCCATCGCCTTGAGATAGGCCATCTCTTCGAGATAGGTGCGGACCTTGGAGGCCTCGACGGCTTGCGCGTACGCCGCCAGCTGCGCGGCCCGCCGGTCTTGGTCGTAGGACGCGAGCTTCATCGTGAGGTCCCTCGTCTCGTGTCCTGCGGAAGCGCTGGTGTGGCTCCCCGGCGCAGAGGCGGCCGGGCTGATACTGAACATGGTGAATAGAAACGTTGGTACGGCAATGACGGCCATCGCCGTCTTGAGTGCAATGCGGGTCCGCACAGCACCTCCCTTCGTCGGGCGCGCGCCGGGCGCGCGTCTGGCTCTGCTCGGTGTAGGCGGGCTCCGGCCTTTGCATTCGCGCCCCGGACGGACAGCGGGCAGGCTTCATCCGTTCTGGCTTGTCGCCGCAGGGTGTGCGGCCGGTTTCTCTACAGCCCGTTGCTGGTGTTGCTCGCTATTCCGTCCTCACGTTGTCAGGGGCAGCGGTGTCGTCGGTGCCCGGATACGGTTCGTCCCTCAGAGCCCGCAGACCGATCGGGTGGTCCAGGGTGCCCATCCGCGCTGGTCGAACAGCTTGAGTGCTGCAGCGTCCTGCACCGATGGGGGGGAATCCTGTGCGGGAGACCCGAGCCCGGTCAGCGCGTTCCACGTCGCGAACTCGAACTGGTACGCACCACCGCCTGCCTCGGCGTAGTTGCCTCCGGACTCATGGGCGCGGATGCAGGCCCAATCCGCCGTATTGGTGCTCGTGGCGTCGGATCCACCTCCGGGCGACGGTGCTGCGGCGGCTGCGGCGGCTGCGGCGGCTGCGGCGGCTGCGGCAGTTGCCGCCTGCTGACGCAGGATCGCCTCGTAGAAACGCTGCCGCTGCAGCGTCTGGAAGAAGGCGACCTCTTTCAGGTAGTTCTCTTCCTGCGCCAGGGTCACCGCGTCGGCGAATGCGGAAAGCCTGGCCACTTGGCGCGCCTTGGCGTCGGACATCACCCGCAGGCCGGAATTGACCGTCGGGTGGCCACGGAGCGCCTGGTGCCGGATCGTCGCTGCGGGGTGGAGGCGGACCTCCTCGTGGCGGATCGACCCGGCCGAGGCGGGATCGCTGCTGAACAGCGAAACGAGTACTGCTGGTATGGCAAGAACAATGACGGCTGCTGCCGTCGCGAGTGCAATGCGGGTCCGCACGGCACCTCCCTTCGTCGGGCGCGCCGTGCGCGCCTGGCTCTGCTCGGTGTAGGCGGGCTCCGGCCTTTGCATTCGCGCCCCGAACGGCGAGCAGGAAGGCGTCGTCCGTTCTGGCTTGTCGCCGCAGGGTGTGCGGCCGGTTACGTACAGCCCAACTCGTGGTCTTCGGCGTTCTCCTCGGTTCCGCTCCGGCCGGGCCTGCGGGCAGGCGCGGCGGAGCCTTGTCGCTGTGAGTGCTCAGATCGGCGCCAGCTTCCCCTATGCCCGTCCGGAACCACAGTCCGGCATGCACCCGAAAGCCCGATCTGACTTTGCGGAACGGCAATGTAGCAGCGACGGCCGTCCAGCCTGGCTCGGGACGTTGTTTGCCCTCTGACCTGGGTTTTTGCACGTGGGCTTTGTGATGTGAATCACAAAGCCCCTGGTAGACGAGCTGGAATTAGATGAATGGTCGAGCAGAAAAGTGCAGAAATTCGAGAAAAAGGCCATGACCAGTCACAACACGCCTTTTCCAAAGGGGCGGCAGCCCAAACGGGACCGTGCACCACGAGGGCGACACTGCGTAGGGTCCGGGCCGGGAACGGCCGGGGCGAGGAGGTCAGCCGTGTCGAGCATCGATCAGGCCGGCGGCGAGCAGCAGGTCGGTGGCGGTGAGGGGACGGGCGAGGACCGCTACACCGTCGCGGGCCTGCTTCGTCACCTGGCCCGGGCCAGGCCCGATGACGACATGCTCGTCCTCGGATCCGAGCGGCGCACGTGGGCCGAGGAACATGCGATTGCCTCTCGCGTCGCCCAGGCTGCCATTCGCGACGGCGTCGTCGCCGGAGACCGGATGGCCTTCCTCGACCGGAACGGGTTGGCCTATTTCGACTTTCTCTTCGGCGGCGCCCTCATGGGCGCGGTGAACGTGGCCGTCAACTGGCGCCTCAACCCGGCGGAGATGGCCGCGATCATCGACGACTCTGCGGCGCCTCTTCTGGCGGTGCACACCGACTTCCTCCCGGCGCTCGCCGCGATGGCCGGTCTTCTCCCGAGCGTGCGGCGGATCGTGCTCTTCGGGGACGCTGGTGTGCTCTCTGACGATCCGAGATCCGTTGGCTATGACGAGTGGATCGCAGGATGCTCCGGCCTCGACCCAGGTCATCGCGGCGGAAGCGACGAGGTCAGCATGCAGCTCTACACGTCCGGCACGACCGGCCTGCCCAAGGGCGTCATGTTGACCAACGGCAATCTCTCCACGGCGGTCTCCATGGCGGGCGACACGTTTCACGTCCGCGACGACACGGTGAGCCTGGTGGCCATGCCGCTCTTTCACATCGGCGGCTCGGGTTGGGCACTGTGTGGCATGTCACGAGGCGGACGGTCGGTGATCCTGCGTGACGTCGATCCCGCCCATCTCCTGCACCTGGTCGAGACGGAACGCATCACCGAGATGTTCGTCGTGCCGGCCGTGCTCATGGCGCTCCTGGCCACCCCCGCGTTGCAGACGACGGATCTCTCGAGCCTGCGGGTCGTCTTCTACGGGGCCTCTCCCATCGCCGAGGAGGTGCTGGTCACGTGCCTGGCCGCCTTCGGATCGGAGTTCTGCCAGGTCTACGGGATGACGGAGACCACCGGTGCCATCACTGCCCTGTCCTACGAGGACCACGACCCCGAGGGGCCTCGACGCGCCCTGTTGCGCTCTGCCGGCAAGCCGCACGAGTCCGTGGAGCTTCGCGTGGTCGATCCGGCGACGGGTCTGGACCTCGCCGTGGGCGAAGTCGGCGAGATCTGGACCCGTTCGCCCTACAACATGGCCGGCTACTGGGCAAAGCCCGAAGAGACCCGAGCCACAGTCGATCCCGCCGGGTGGTTGCGCACCGGAGACGCCGGCTACCTCGACGAAGCGGGTTACCTGTACCTCCACGATCGGATCAAGGACATGATCGTGAGCGGCGGTGAGAACGTCTATCCGGCCGAAGTGGAGAACGTCCTCCTCTCGCACCCTTCCATCGTCGACGCCGCGGTGATCGGTGTTCCCGACGACAGGTGGGGAGAGACTGTCAAGGCGATCGTCGTCCCGGCTCCCGATGCGGAGCTCGACGCCGAGGCCATCATCGCGTACTGCCGCGACAACCTGGCCCACTACAAGTGCCCGACTTCGGTCGAGGCCATGGGAGCGCTGCCGCGCAACCCGTCGGGCAAGATCCTCAAACGCGAGCTGCGCGCGCCCTACTGGGCGGGCAGGGAGCGTGCCATCAACTGAACAGGGCCGGGCGTCCGCCGGCGGCTGCGGTGATCCGCTCGCGGTTCAGCGGTCCTCGTGCTCCGTGGCGTCGCGGACAGCGTCCTTGACCTTCTCTCCGGCCTGCTTGAGGTGACCCATGGTCTCGTCCGCCTTGCCCTCCGCCTCGAGCCCCTTGTCGTCCGTCGCCCCGCCGGCGACCTTCTTCGCCTTGCCCCGTGCCGTCTGTGCTGCGTTGCGTGCCTTGTCCTCGAGCGCCATGCCCGTCCTCCTCTTCTCGCTCACGCGGTCCTTACCCGGCCGGCGCCGGCGCCAATCAGCAGGAGGAGGCCGGTTCGGGGGCGCAATGCCCATGTCGTCTGGCCAGACGGAGACGGCCGGCGAGCCCGTCAGCCGAAGGTGAAGTCGTAGGCCTCGACGCCGGGCGGGACGGACAGCGTGAGGGTGCCGGTCTGGAGCGAGATCCCCGAGAGCAACGTGTAGAGCTTCGGTATGCCTCCGACCCGCACGGCACCGGTGTGTCGTCCGTCGAGCGACACGCCGACCGTGCCCTGGCCGCCCATCACGAGGTAGACGTCGTCCGCAGTGAACTGGAGCACGAGCGTTGCACCCGGGCCGGCCGTGGCTTCCTCCCCGTGCACGGTCCAGGTTCCGTCGAACGCCAGGCTGTTCGGCGAGATGGAGGAAGGAGCTTGGTACACCTTGGCCTTGTCCGGGGCCACCGAGGACCCGACTTCGTTGTCCAGACGGTCGTAGCCGAGATAGCTCTCGGGGGTGATGCCGTGGCTGGTGGGCGTCCGGTCGGGCACGTCCGTCCGAGCCGGAAGGTCGCCCACTCCGTTGGCGGAGAGCAGCATGCGGATGTCGCTCTCCATCCGGCCGTAGCCACCTTCCCCGAAGTCGTAGGCGCGCACGACCCCGGTGGGGTCGATCAGGTAGTCCGCGGGCCAGTACTCGTTGTTGTAGGCGTCCCAGGTGGCGAGGCCGTCGTCCACGGCGACCGGGTAGTCGACGCCCAGGTTCCCGGCCGCGTGCTCCACGTTGGACACGACGTGCTCGAAGGCGAATTCGGGAGACGAGACGCCGACCACGACGAAACCGTCCTTCTTGTAGTCGTTGTACCAGGCCTCCACATGGGGGAGCGCGCGCTGGCAGTTGATGCAGGAGTACGTCCAGAAGTCGACGAGCACAACCTTGCCGCGCAGCTCGCTCATTCTCAGGGGTCGGTCGCCCGGCGTGTTGAACCAGGCTGTGATGCCGGTGAAATCGGGCGCACGGCCGAGCGCCGGCAGGTCGGTCTTCGAAGCCGTGAACGTGTTCGTCGTCCTTTGCGCGATGGTGGACCCCGTCGTCGTTCCTGACCCCGTCGACCGTCTGCGCGTCGAGGCGCCACTGGCCAGTCGTCCGCTCTCGGCATTGCCCGCGTCGGTCACCGAGCAGGTGGCCGTCTTGCCCTCCAGGCGGGCGTTCGCCGCTGCGAACTGGTTCTGGTGTTCGCCGCTGACCTGTCGGAGGCGTGCACACGCCGAGCCGGTCGATTCGATGTGGTCCTCGAGGGCCGTCGTATAACCCGGAACGTCCCTCTGCAGGACGCCCAGCCAGTTGAAGGCGAGAGCCAGGGTCGCCGCGCCCAGCAGGACGCCGGCCGCACGGCGCACCGCGGGCAGGTGCCGTCTGAGGGAGGTCCAGCTCGTCGCAGCCCGCTGTGCCACGACGGCCAGCACGAGCAGGGGAAGCGCGATGCCGAGCGCGTAGAAGAGCGTCACGACGAGCGCGGACGGACCGACGCGGCCGTGCTGCCCGGCGACCGAGATGGCGGTCAACACCGGCCCGGCGCACGGCGTGAACACGGGACCGAGGCTGAGGCCCAATACGAAGCCGCTTCCTTCGCTGGCGTAGCGGGAAGCGCCGAGCCGGGTGAAAGGGCGTTCGAGCAGGTCACCGAGCCCAGGGATCAGAAGGCCGAGCGAGACGGCGCCGAGCAAACCGATCCCGAGCCAGAACAAGAGGTCGCCCGGAAGGTGCAGAATCCCGAGGACCGTCGTAGCGAAGAGCACCGTGAGGCTGAAGCTGACGACCAGCCCGGTCACGACGAGAACGGGCCGCCGGCTGTTCGAGCCGGTGGCGCCGCCGGCCACCACCACGGGGATGACCGGGACGATGCAGGGGGAGAGGCCGGTGATCAGTCCACCGACGAACGCGACGGCGAGGAGCTCACCCATGGAGGCCCCTCCGCTGCCGCAGGTCCATCGTCACCCGGCCCCTCCCGCACGATCCCCTTCGACGAAGCTACCCCGGCCGCGGCCCGACCCGGCCGCGGCCGGGCATCGCTGCCTGCTAGGAAGACGTCGAAGACAGAAGGAAGGAGCCACGCGTGCCCACCGCCCACGTGAACGGGATCGACATCGAGTACGCCACGGAAGGGGACCCCGGCGACCCGGCGCTCCTGCTCGTCATGGGCCTCGGTGCGCAGCTCATCGCCTGGCCCCAGGGATTCGTCGACGGGCTGCGCGAGGCAGGCTTCTTCGTCGTCCGCTTCG
Organism: Acidimicrobiaceae bacterium; assembly: GCA_027306605.1. Lineage (GTDB taxonomy): Bacteria > Actinomycetota > Acidimicrobiia > Acidimicrobiales > RAAP-2 > Bog-473. The sequence goes on along the minus strand of DAHUZK010000058.1, from coordinate 22,801 downwards.
ACAATCGCGACTGCGGCCTCTCGACAGGCTTCGAGGGCACTCCGGACCTGGCTGCCCTTCTCGGCGGTGACGGTTCGTCGGCGCCCTATCGGATCGAGAACATGGCCGACGACGCCGCAGCGTTGTTGGACGCGCTCGGTATCGCCCGGACCCACGTGGTCGGGGTCTCCATGGGAGGCATGATCACGCAGGCACTCACCATCAACCATGGAGAGCGCTTCTTGTCCGCGGCTTCCATCATGTCCACGACCGGTGATCGCGCGGTCGGCGCTCCGACGGGCGAGGCGATGAGCGCGCTTCTGCGACCGGTGGCGACGTCACGCCACGAAGCCGTCGAGGCCAGTGTGGCCGGCAGCAAGGTCATCGGATCGCCCGGGTACCCCACCGACGACCAGCTGCTCCGGGACCGGGCCGCCGCCGCCTACGACAGGGCGTACCGACCCGAGGGCACGGTACGCCAGCTCGCCGCCATCCTGGCGTCGCCCGACCGGACTGCCGGTTTGCGTGGCGTGCGGATGCCCTTTCTCGTCGTGCACGGCGAGGACGACCCCTTGGTGACACTGAGTGGGGGGCAGGCGACCGCGGCTGCGGTGCCGGACGCCACGCTGATCACCATCCCGGGCATGGGCCACGACCTGCCGCAGCCCCTCTGGGCCAGGATCACCGAGGCCGTCGTCGCCAACGCGTCCTTGGCCGCCGCCTGAGAGCCGGCTTCAGGACGGGAGCGCGTTGGCCGCGGCGATCTCGGCCAACCAGGCCGCGCTGGGCTTGGGCGTGCGGGCGAACGTTTCGCGGTCGACGGCCACGATGCCGAAGTGGGGTTTGTAGCCGAGTGCCCATTCGAAGTTGTCGAGCAGGGACCAGTAGGTGTAGCCGCGTACGTCGACGCCGTCGTCGATGGCGTCGAGGACACCGACGAGCGCCTGGTGCACGTAGTCGATCCGCTGATCGTCATCGAGCGTGCCGATCCCGTTCTCGGTCACACTGAGCGGGATGGCGCCGTCGGTGTAGTCCCAGGCCCGGCGCAGGCAGTTGCCGAGCGAGGCGGGGTAGAACTCGTAGCCCATGTCGAGCACCGGGACACCGGGCTCGTTCCCGACCCAACCATCAGGACCGATGAGCATCCGTGTGTACACCTGCACGCCGAGGAAGTCGTCTCCCTCGATCGCGTCGAGGAAGACGTCCTCGGAATGGTGCCGAATGCTCTCCAGCCGCTCCTCGCCCCCCGGCACCGGCTGGTAGTCCGTCATGGACAAGGTGAGGCCGACGGGGATGCCCGGCGCCGTCCCCCGCACGGCGTCCACCGCCACGCGGTGCGCTCGAGTGAGCCGCTCCGCCACCTGCCTCGACAGTTCGACGTCCGACTTGCCGGGGGGGAACAGCCCGGCCAGCCAACCCATCGTCGCCACGATGTTCGGTTCGTTCATGGTGCAGACACTCGACATCACGTCACCGAGCGCCTCGGAGACGACGGTGCAGAAGCGGGCGAAGCGTTCGACCGCCGTGTCCGACTCCCAGCCGCCCATGCGGCTGAGCCACAGAGGTGTGGTGAAGTGATGGAGGGTGACGACAGGATCGACGCCGCGCTGGCGCAGACCGGCGCATTGGCGCCGGTAGTGATCGAGAGCGGCCCGGGAGAACTCACCGTCTTCCGGCTCGATACGGCTCCATTCCACCGAGAAGCGGTAGTTGTCGAGACCGAGACCGGCGACGAGGTCGGCGTCCTCGGCCCAGCGGTCCCAGGAGTCGCAGCAGTCACCCGACGGCTCGCGGCAAACCGAACCAGGCGCGTGTTCGAAGGCCCACCAGTCGTTGTTGGTGTTCCCGCCTTCGATCTGGTGCGCGGCGGTCGCCGTGCCCCAGGTGAATTGCTCGGGAAACGACCGCAGGTCTCCGGTTCCGCTCATGGTCCACCCTCTGCTTGTGTGTGCTCGGTGGGCGGCACGGTATCGTTCACTGACGATGACGTCACATTCCCCGCCGACGACTGACGTCCCCGATTCCCGGCGCCCCGGGCCGGACGGGCAGCCCGGTCGGCCGCGGGCCACGTCGGCCCCGATGGTGGAGGCGCACGGGTTGGTCAAGCGCTTCGGGGACTTCGTCGCAGTCGACCACGTCGACTTCACCATCGCCAAGGGAGAGTCGTTCGGCTTTCTCGGACCCAACGGCGCCGGGAAGACCTCCACCATGCGGATGATCTCGTGCATCAGCCCGCTGAGCGGGGGCACTCTCCGGGTCCTCGGCATGGATCCCGTGTCCGACGGGCCGCGCATCCGTGCCCGCATGGGCGTGGTGCCGCAAGAGGACTCGCTGGACCTGGAGCTCACCGTCCTCGACAACCTCATGATCTACGGGCGCTACTTCGACCTGCCGAAGAAGGTGATCCGCGACCGCGCCCGTCAGCTGCTCGAGTTCGCGCAGCTGACCGAGCGGGCGCACGACCGGGTCGATCCGCTTTCCGGTGGCATGAAGCGGCGCCTCACCATCGCCCGTGCGCTCATCTCGAACCCGGACCTGCTCGTCCTGGACGAGCCCACCACCGGACTCGACCCCCAGGCCCGCCACCTCCTGTGGGACCGGCTGTACAGGCTCAAGCAGGACGGCGTGACCCTGGTCATCACGACCCATTACATGGACGAGGCCGAGCAGCTGTGCGACCGCCTGGTCGTCATGGACAAGGGCCGCTTCGCCGCCGAGGGATCGCCGCGCCAGCTCATCGAGGCCTTCTCGACCAAGGAGGTCGTCGAGCTTCGCTTCGCGCCGGGTGAGCACGAAGAGGTGGCACCGTCGCTCCTCGAGCTGGCCGAACGCCAAGAGGTCCTCCCGGACCGGATCCTCCTGTACACCGACGACGGCGACGCCGCCCTGGCCGAGGTGGCGCGCCGCGGCCACGTGGCCCGGAGCACGCTCGTGCGGCGGTCCACCCTCGAGGACGTGTTCCTGCGGCTGACCGGCCGCACCCTGGTCGACTGACCCGTGACCGCCCTGAGCGGCATCGGGGCGTCGGGGGGCCCGGCCTCCTCGGGGCCCGACGGCAACATCCCGAGCAGGCGCTTCACCACCCCCATGTGGTTGCGGGCCGCAGGCTACTGGGCGTACCAGTACCGGCGGACGTGGCGGAGCTCGGTCGTGACGAGCTTCCTGATCCCCGTGCTCTACCTGGCGGCAATGGGGGTCGCGCTCGGATCGCTGATCGACAAGCACTCCCACGGGGTGGAGGGGGTGAGCTACGTGGCCTTCCTCGCGCCGGGCCTGCTGGCCGGGACGTGCATGCAGATCGGAACGAACGACGCCACGTATCCGGTGATGGGCGCGATCAAGTGGATGCGCACGTACCTGGCTCAACTGGCGGCGCCCCTCAGCGTCTACGACGTCCTGCGGGGACACCTGGCCTGGATCGGCGCACGGCTGGCCATCGTGGTGTCGATCTACCTCGCAGTCATGGCCGCCTTCGGTGTCGTGCACTCGCCGTGGGCCGTCGCGGCGCTGCCCGCGGCCGTCCTGACCGGCATCGCCTTCGCGGCACCGGTCAGCGCGTTCGCCGCCACACAGGACAAGGATTCCTCCTTCTCGACGCTGTACCGCTTTGCCATCATCCCGATGTTCCTGTTCTCGGGCACCTTCTTCCCCATCTCGCAGCTGCCGGCCTGGTTGCAGGCCGTGGCGTACGCGACGCCGTTGTTCCACGGGGTTGCGCTCTGCCGCGACCTCACCCTCGGCACGGTCGGTTGGGCCGACCTCGGGCACGCGGCCTATCTGCTCGCCGTGGCCCTCGCCGGCTACGCCGTAGGACGTCGCACCTTCTCCCGGCGGCTGGTGGTGTGAGGCGATGACGACGACGGCCCCGACCAACGATGCCCTCGACCGGCGGCCGCCGGGCGTGGTGGCGCGTATCACGCCGCTCTCGTTCCTCGGGGGACGGCACGCCTCGAGAGTGCTGGAGCGCAACATCCTCGTCTATCGGCGCTCGTGGATCTTCATCGTCTCCGGGTTCTTCGAGCCGCTCTTCTACCTCCTCTCCATCGGAGTGGGGCTGTCACACCTCGTCGGACCGGTCAACGTCGACGGTCGGTCCGTCCCCTATACGGCGTTCGTGGCCCCGGGTTTGCTGGCTTCGTCGGCCATGAACGGCGCCATGCTCGATTCGACCTTCCTCGTCTTCTTCAAGCTCAAGATCGCCAAGACCTACGACGCCATGCTGGCCACCCCCCTCGGCGTGGGGGACGTCGCCCTGGGGGAGCTGAGCTGGTGCGTGCTGCGCGGGGCGCTGTATTCGGCCGCCTTCCTCGCCATCATGGCGATGCTGGGCTACGTCGTCACCCCGTGGGCGGTGTTGTGCTGGCCGGCGGCCGTTCTGATCAGCCTCGCCTTCGCCTCGGCCGGCATGGCCGGGACCACCTTCATGCGGACCTGGCAGGACTTCGACATGGTCTCCCTCGCCTTCATCCCGCTCTTTCTCTTCTCGGCGACCTTCTACCCGCTGACCGTCTATCCCGGCTGGCTGCAGGCCGTCGTACGGGTCACCCCCCTCTACCAGGGGGTGGTCCTCGTCCGTGCCGCCGATCTGGGCGTCTGGAGCTGGGCCCTGACGGGCCACATCGCCTACCTCGTCGCCATGGCCGTCGTGGGCGTGATCGTCACCCGCCGCCGCCTCGGCCTGCTCCTCCTGCCGTGACCCACGGCGGCCGGGGACCGGTACCGTGGGGCCGAAATTCCGAGCCGTGGGGGACCCGACGCACATGAACATCGTGGTGAGCAACGTGAAGGGTGGAGTGGGAAAGACGACCACCTCGGTGTACCTGGCAGCCGTGGCGGTGGGCCGCAACCAGGGACCGGTCATCCTGGTCGATGCCGACCCGCAGGGGTCGACGGCCGAGTGGTACGACGCCGACCCGATCGAGGGCGTCGAGCTCGTCGAGGGCCCTTCGGTCCGCACGGTGGGCAAGGCGATGAACCGGGAAGACGGCATCATCGTCGTCGACACCCCTCCGGGGGAGGGCACGGTCGTGCAGGCTGCGCTCAGCCGGGCCGACGCGGTCGTGATCCCGACCCGGGCCGGAGGGGTGGAGCCGAACCGGGTGGTCAGCACGCTCGGCATGACGCCTCGGGACATCCCGGCGGGGGTGGTGATCTGCTCCGCCCGCCTCGGGACCAATGACCTGGAGGCGACGGTCGAGTGGTGGACCGAGCTCGACGTCCCCGTCTGGGGCATCGTGCCCGAGCGGGTCTCGATCGCCAGTGGGCCCGCGGCCGCGCTCTCCAGCGAGGGCCTCGAGCACTACGGCAAGGTCCTGCGGAAGGCCATGGGCAAGCGGCGCTGAGTCATCGGCCGGCGGCGCTGAGTCAGCGAGCCGGAATCGTCGTGAGCCCGCGGTGGAAGCGGCTGGCGGCCCAGGCGACGGCCGGCTCGCCGTGGAGCTGGCGGATCAGCTCCGAGAGGAACCAGCGGCGTACGGCCACGCTGGCCGGCGACGCCGGGAGCGTGAGGAGTCGTTGGGAGATGCCGAACTCGGTGGCCTCGTCCAGCAGGGTGTCGTAGAGCTCGCAGGCCGCCGAGGCCGACCGTGGAAGCTCCAGCGCCCAGTCGAACGTCTCGACCTCGCTGTCCACGGCGCGCTGCCAGACCTCGTCCATGCCGGGTCCGAGTGCCGTGAAGCCGGCGCCGATCCCCCCCACGAGCACGGACAGGCGTTCAGGCAGTGCCGGGGCGCCCGAAATCGCCTCTGATCGTTCCTTCATCAGGCGAAGCTCGCGAAGGAGGGCCTCGTACTCCTGGCCGGCCATCTGCAGGAGGTGCACCGGGACGCCGAGCAGCCGCACGGGCACCTCGGGGGACGCTTCGTCGCGGCCAGACGGCGGTGTCATGAGTCCGGCCAGGTCGAAGCGGAAGCTCCCGTCCGACACGCTCGTCGGAGCAACCGGGTGATCGACCGGCAGCTCGAACCAGACGATCTTGCCGCCCTCGACGGGCTGGACCCCCCAGTCCGACGCCAGGGCCTTGAAGAGCGTCAGCCCTCTTCCGGTCGAAGCGTCCCGGCTGTACTCCTTCAGGGTGGGGAACGTCGGATCGCCGTCGGCGACGTCGATCCGGATGCGGCCCGGCAGGACGTGCACCGTCACGCTCATCGGGGTCGCCGCGTGCAGGACGGCGTTCGTCACCAGTTCCGAGGTCAGGAGTGCCGCGCACCCCGCGATCTCGTCGGGCAGCCCGCGCAGGCGCGCCGCGACCCAGTGGCGCGCCAGAGGCGTGCTCTCCACGATCGGCTCGAGGTGCAACGTCGACATGCCATTGCGAGACGTACCCACCGGTCGAACGGATATTCGTCCGTCCGCCACGCCGGTGTCGCCGAGCCCGGCACCACTGCCCGACCGGGCAGAGCGCTGCTCCGGGTCGGCGGGCCCCTTCCGGCATGAGGAAACCCCCGGTCGGGGCGGAGAGGTTTAGGTTGGAGTCGCAGGGGCTATAGAAGGCAGGGGCCAATCGCCATTGCACGATGTTGTCCTGGCGGACGGGCGCATCGGGATGGCCCGGGGACGGCGTTGGGCCGGTTTCCGCCGGCGGCCGCGCCGACGACACAGCAGGGAGATGACGAGTGGACCAGGAGTTTCGAATCGAGGAGCGCACGGATGCCTCGCCCCCCGTCGTCGCGGTGAGCGGAGAGATCGACGTGGCAACGGCCCCCCAGCTGCGGGAATGCCTGCACCGGGTCGTCGCGGGAAGCGAGGCTTCGGTGGTGGTGGATCTCCTGGGCGTCACCTTCCTCGATTCGACCGCCCTCGGTGTGCTGGTCGGAGCTCTGAAGCGGTGCCGGGAGCTCGGGGGGGACCTGCACCTGGTCGTGACCGACCCGCGCATCATGAAGATCTTCGAGATCACCGGATTGACCAACGTGTTCACCATCACGGACACGGTGCAGGCCGCAGGCGCGTGATGGCCGAAACGCGCGAAGCGCTCCAGAACGACGACCGCGTCGAGCTGCGGTTCCCTGCCCGAGGCGACCTCATCGTCCTGGCCCGTCTGGTGACGAGCGCCGTCTCTGCCCGCGCCGGCTTCGACATCGAGGAGCTGGAGGACCTGCGGCTGGCGGTCGGCGAGCTCTGCCTCTTGACCCTGCAGGGCACCGACGACGGTTCGGGTGACCTGTGCCTCCGGCTCAGGGTGCGGGACGACGCCATCTCGATCAGCTCGACCCTGGAGCGGGCCGCCGCGTCCGAGGTGAGCCCCGACAACGACAACGAGGAGAACGCGCGGCTGAGCGAGCAGATCCTCGGCGCGCTGGTCGACGAGCACGGCCGCGAGAGCCGGGACGGCTCCGTGCGCGCCTGGATGCGGAAGCGCCGGGGGGGGCATGCGGAGTGACGGTGGGCCGGGGACGCGGCACCGAGGTGGAGCCCGACACCACCAACGAGCGCACCTCTTCGCTCGACGCCGCCGCACGCGAAGAGCTGATCACCTCCAATCTCGCGTTGGCCCAGCAGCTGGCGCGCCGGTTCCTCCACCGGGGTGAGCCGCTCGAGGACCTGGTGCAGGTGGCCTCTGTCGCATTGGTGAAGTCGGTCGACCGTTTCGATCCTGACCGTGGCGTCGACTTCGCAGCCTTCGCCACGCGCACGATCATCGGAGAGCTCAAGCGCCACTTCCGGGACAAGGGCTGGGCGGTGCGCGCCAGCCGGCGGGTCCAGGAGCTCTACCTCGAGTTGGGCCATGCCACGGGTTCGCTGGTCCAGCAGCTCGGACGCAACCCGACGGTCGCCGAGCTGGCAGAGGCGACCGGCGCGTCGGAAGAAGCGGTCATCGAGGCGATCGAAGCCGGCCAGGGGTATCGCGCGGCTTCGATCGACGCCTCCGAGAGCGAGGAGGACCCGCTGTCGGCGCGGCTCGGCGAGCACGACGCGAATTACGACTCGGTCGAAGACCGTGTCCTCCTGGGTCCGGCACTGGCCACGCTCCCGGCCCGCGAGCAGGCGATCCTCAAGATGCGCTTCGTCGACGGGCTGACCCAGTCCGAGATCGCGGTGGCTGTCGGCGTCAGCCAGATGCACGTCTCCCGCCTGCTCTCGTCGAGCTTGCAGAAGCTGCGTGAAGGCATCGGCCGGGCCGAGGCCGAGCGCCACTGACCGAGCGTCGCCGCCACGGGGCGGCGCTCCAGGACGTCCGCCCCGAACGGTCCGTGCCGGCGGTCGGCTAGACCCGTGGGCAGCGTGGGGCCGGATCGCCGGCCGAAGGAGCACACTGGAGGCTGCATGACAGGGAGACTCGATGGAACGGTCGCGCTCGTCACCGGCGCCAGCAGCGGTATCGGCGAGGCCACGGCTCTGGCCCTCGGCGCTGCCGGAGCCCGACTGGCGCTGGTGGCCCGGAGACGTGACCGGCTCGACGCGCTGGCGGAGCGCATCGGTGGCGCGGGGGCCGCTCTTGTTGTCGAGGCCGACATCACCGACAGGGCGCAGGCCGAGGCGGCGGTCGCCACCACGGTCGCAGAGCTGGGCCGGTTGGACACCCTGGTCAACAACGCCGGCGTCATGCTCCTCGGTCCCATCGTGGGCGCTCCGCTCGAGGAATGGGAGCGCATGGTGCACCTCAACCTCCTCGGGCTGCTCTACTGCACGCATGCTGCGCTGCCACACCTCCTCGAAGCAGCGGATTCCGGGCCGCGGTCGGTGGCCGACGTCGTCAACGTGAGCTCGGTCGCCGGCCGAGTGGCCCGGCTGCACAGCGGTGTCTACAACGCGACCAAGCACGGAGTCGGCGCCTTCAGCGAGTCCCTTCGCCAGGAGGTGACGGCGCGCCATGTGCGCGTCACCCTCGTCGAGCCCGGCGCCACCGCGACGGAACTGGCCTTCCACAATCGCCCCGAGATCCTCGAGGGGATGGCGCAGAACTTCGAGGGAATAGAGATCCTGCAGGCCGAAGACATCGGGGAGGCCATCAGCTACGCCGTCACCCGGCCGCCCAGGGTCGCGGTCAACGAGATCCTGGTGCGACCGACCGAGCAGGAGCGCTGAGGAGCGACGATGGATCTCGAGCTGTCCGGAAGGGTGGTCTTGGTGACGGGCGGGACGGACGGGCTCGGCCGCGCCCTGGCTGAGGCACTGGCGCGGGAGGGCGCCTCGGTCGCCGTCTGTGGCCGGGACCCGGAGCGGGTCCGTGCTGCCGAGGACGCCCTGAGGCGTGGGGACGCGCTGGTCCAGCAGGCCGACGTGACCGATCCGGCTGATCTCGAGGGCTTCGTCGGGGCGGCGATGGCCCGCTGGGGGCGCATCGACGGTCTGGTCCACAATGCCGGCCGCGCCGCGGCCGGCCCGATCGAGTCCATCGGCGACGACGGCTGGGAATCGGACTTCCAGCTCAAGCTCATGGCGGCGGTCCGGCTGACCAGGCTGGCGCTGCCCGGACTGCGCGCCACCCGGGGAAGCATCTTGTTCACCCTGGCCATGGCGGCCAAGGCGCCCGGGGGCGGGAGCGAGCCGAGCTCGGTCAACCGGGCGGCGGGGATGGCCCTGATGAAGGCCCTCTCCAAGGAGCTGGCGCCGGCGGGGATCCGCGTCAATGCCGTCCTCGTCGGCCTCATCGAGAGCGGGCAATGGGTACGGGCCGCCGCCCGTGCCGGCACGGGATTGGACGAGTTCTACGCCCGCTCCGCCGAAGGGAGCGGCATCCCCTTGGGGCGCTTCGGTCGCGCCGAGGAGTTCGCGGATCTCGGCGCCTTCCTGCTCTCGGCGCGGGCGTCGTACCTGACTGGCGCCGCCATCAACCTCGACGGTGGGTTGTCCCCCGCGGTCTGAACCGACGTCGACCCGGCGGTCGGCCGCGCCCGGAGCTCACCGAGAGATGCACGCCACGCCGTGTCGCGACTACGAAAGAGAGCCATGAGCCCCGCACAATTGCACGACCGCACGATCGTCGTCACCGGCGTGACGGGTCAGGTCGCCCGGCCCCTCGCCATGACGCTGGCCCGCTCGAACCGCGTCGTCGGTGCGGCACGCTTCACGGATGCCCGAGCCCGGGCCGAGCTCGAGTCGGCCGGCGTGGCCTGCGTCCCGGTCGATCTGGCGTCGGGCGACGTGGAGCGACTTCCGAAGGAGGCGGACTACGTCCTGCACTTCGCGGTGGCGAAAACGAACGACTGGGCGCACGACCTGGCGGCGAACAGCGGCGGCCTGGCCTATCTCATGGAGCACGTCCAGGGCGTTCGCGGGTTCCTGCACTGCTCGTCGACCGCGGTCTACCGGCCGGAAGGCCACCGGGTCTTCGACGAGGACGGACCGCTCGGTGACAACCATGGTGTGTGGCCGTTCCTTCGCACCTACAGCATCTGCAAGATCGCCGCCGAGGGAACGGCACGTTGGGCGGCCGAGCGGTACGGCGTGCCCACGACCATCGCCCGCTTGTCCGTGCCCTACGGCGACAACGGGGGATGGCCGGCCATCCACCTGCACATGATGCTGGCGGGCCATGCCGTCCCCGTCCACGTCGACGCACCGAGCGTCTACCACCCCCTGCACACCGACGACATCATGCAGATGGTGCCGCGTCTGCTGGAAGCGGCGTCGGTCCCCGCGCTGACCGTCAACTGGGGTGGGAGCGAGCCGGTCAGCATCGAGGAGTGGTGCACCTACCTGGCCGAGGTCGCAGGAACCGAGGCACGTTTCGAACGGACCGAGCACACCATCGACAGTGTGCAGATCGACACGACGCGCATGCACGGCATCACGGGCAGGACGACGGTGGCGTGGCGCGACGGGATGCGCCGCATGGCGCGAGCGCTGTACCCCGACCGGGTGACGTGAGGCAGCTCCGCTTCGTGGCCTGCGACCCCGAGGAGCGCCCGGCGACCGACCTCCTGGCGGCCATGCGGGCCGAGCTCAACGACGCGTACGAGAGCCCGAGCCGGCTGGACAACCCCCCGCTCCGTCCCCAGGAGCTGCGGCTCCCCGGGGGCTCGTACCTGGTCGGCTACGAAGGGGCGCGGGCGGTGGGGGGTGGCGGCCTCCGCCGCCTCGAGGCCCGCGTGGCCGAGATCAAGCGCATGTACGTCCGTCCCGAGTGCCGGTCGCGCGGCGTGGCGCGCTCGCTCCTCACCGCCCTCGAGGAGACAGCGCGCTCGCTGGGCTACGAGGTGGTCCGACTCGACACCGGCCCGAAGCAGCGTCACGCGTTGTCCCTGTACCGCTCGGTCGGCTACGACGACATCGCACCGTACAACGACAACCCGTTCGCGTGCTTCTGGGGTGAGAAGTCACTGAAGTGAGCCGTGCCGAGGGCTGTACTGTTGCGGCGTGGGAACGCAAGTGACGATCGTGGGCGGGGGCAGTTACCAGTGGGCTCCCGAGCTGATGGCCGACCTCTTCGGTACGCCGGCCCTGGCCGGCATGCATCTCGTGCTCGAGGACGTCGACCCGGCGCCGCTGCCCAAGATGGAGGCGCTGGCGCGCAAGCTCAACGACGCCATGGGAGCGAAGGCGACCGTCGCCGCGACCACCGATCTCCACGCGGCGCTCGACGGTGCGGACTTCGTGATCGTGTGCATCTCGACCGGTGGCTTCCGCTCCATGGCCGTCGACCTCGACGTGCCGGCTGCCCACGGCATCACCCAGACCGTGGGGGACACCGTGGGGCCCGGCGGCATCAACCGGGCGCTGCGCAACGTCCCGGTGCTGGTGGGGATTGCCCGGGCGATGGAGGAGCACTGCCCGGACGCCTGGCTCTTCAACATCACGAACCCCATGACCTGCCTCACGCGTTCGGTTTGCCGGGAGACCTCCATCAAGGCCGTGGGGCTGTGCCACGAGGTCGGGAACTTCTGCATGGACCTGGCCATCGCCCTCGGCCGGCCCTTCGAGGCGGTGACGGCTGCCGTCACCGGGGTCAACCACTTCCCCGTCGTGACCACGCTCGACGTCGACGGTCGGGACGGTCTGGAGCTTCTGCGCGAGCTGACCGACGAGGTCGGCGGGCTCGACTCCCTGGCGCCGTACCCGGGGCGGCCGGAGGCGGAGCAGTTCTCCAAGCTCGACTTCGCGCAGCGCCATCTCTTCAAGCTGACGCTCTTGGACCGGTGGGGGACGTTCCCCGCCGCGGGTGATCGCCACATCGCCGAGTTCGTGTCCTTCGCCCTGACCCCCGAGTCCGACTGGGGGGCGGCCTACAACATTGCGCTGAGCCCGATCGCGCGGCGAGAGCAGCACCAGGCCGGATACGTGGCGGACGTGGACGCCTGGCTCGCGGGGACGAAGGACCTGCAGACCTGGCAGTCGGGCGAGCTGCCCTCACCCATGATCCAGGCCATGCTCACCGGGGAGCCCCTCGAGGCCCCGGTCAACATCCCCAACAGGGGCCAGGGCATCGGCTTGCCGCCGGACGCCGTGCTCGAGTCCATCTGTGTGATCGACGCCGAGGGCATCCGTGGGCGGGACGAGGTCACACTCCCGTCGCCCTACGACGAGCTCGTGCGTCGCCACGTCGCGACGCAGGAGCTGACGGTCGAGGCCGCCCTGCGTGGTGACCGCACCCTGGCCGCGGAGGCGTTCGCCCTCGACCCCCTGGCCGGCCGGGGGGACCTGCGGGTGACCGAGGTCATGGTCGAGGAGCTGCTGGCCGGAACGGCCGAGTGGCTTCCGCAGTTCGCGTAACGGCTTCGGGCGCGAGAGATCTGGAGGAACGGATGCGCATCGGGTTCATCGGCCTGGGTGCCATGGGGCTGCCCATGGCCGGCCACCTCGTCACGTCGGGCCACGAGGTCACGGTGGCCTCGCGCGGTCGTGGGCCCGTCGAGGCCGCGGTGGCACAGGGCGCGCGCGAGGGCGCATCGCCCCGGGAGGTGGCGGAGGCCTCGGCCGTGATCTTCCTGTGCGTCCCCAACTCGCCCGAGGTGAGCGAGGTGGTCGAGGCCATGCTGCCCGCGCTCGGTCCCGGGAAGACCGTGGTCGACTGTTCCACCATCGATCCCGAGGTGGAGCGGGCCCAGCACGCCATTGTGGGCGCCACCGGCGCGCGTTACCTCGACGCGCCGCTCTCTGGCGGCACGGCCGGCGCCCGGAAGGGGACGTTGACGCTCATGGTGGGGGGCGACGCCGCGGTCCTCGCCGAGACGGAGCCGGCCATGGAGCCCTTCGCCGGGCTCGTCGTCCATGTGGGCGGACCGGGCATGGGACAGGTGGTGAAGCTCTGCAACAACCTGATCTACGCCGCGCAGATGACGGCCACGGCCGAGGCGACGGCGATGGCGGTCAAGTCCGGAGTCGACATGGCCAAGCTCTTCGAGGTCCTGACGCACGCCACCGGTGACTGCGTGGCCGTGCGCACCCGCCTGCCCGTGCCGGGCGTGGTCCCCGACAGCCCCGCCTCCAACGGCTGGGAGCCCGGCTTCATGACGGACCTCATGGCCAAGGACGTCGACCTGGCCCTGGCCTATGCGGCCCGCACCGGCGTCCCGGTGGCGACGACCGCTGCCGCACGCCAGCTCCTGACCGCGGCCAGCGCCGCCGGCTACGGGCGGGAGGACTTCTCGGCCGTGGCCAAGGTGGTCCTGGCGATGGCGAACGCGTGACGAGCCCGGGACCGCTCCCGACGCCGGCGCTGATCCTGGCCGCCGACCACCGCGCCCGCGCCGTCCTGACCACCGAGAACTGGGCCGACTTCTTCGGCTCACTGGCCAAGGCCATGCCCTACTGTGACGGGATCCTGGCCACCGCGCAGCCTCTGCAGGGACTGGCCGACGCCGGGCACGTCACCGCCCTGCACCGCACGTACCTCTCCATCAACCGGACCGGGCTCGCCGGTTCGGTGTTCGAGCTCGACGATCGGCTGGTGGCCAGTGTCTCCCGCGCCGCGGCCGACGGGTGGACGGGCGTCAAGCACATGACGCGGATCGACACGGAGGATCCGGTGACCGCCTCCGCCCTCGAGCTGCTCGGGCGGGTGCTCGAGGAGGCGCGCGCCGCCGGCCTCGAGGCCCTCGTCGAGCCGTTGACGTGGAGCGGGGGGCGCATCCGCCGCGACACCGAGGGGGTGGTCCTGGCCGCCGTGATCGCCCACGACATGGGTGCGCCGGTCGTCAAGGTCCCCGTACCTGCGGCCAGTCCGGGAGCGGAACGCCAGCGGGCGGTCGCCCGCGTCGTGGCCAGCGTGGGCGTGCCCGTGCTCTTCCTCGGCGGTCCCCGTACCGAGGTCGGCCGCGAGCGGGTGCTCGACGAGGTCCGCGACGTCATGGAGGGCGGCGGGGCCGGAATGGCCATGGGGCGCACCGTGTACCAGGATCCGGACCCCGCCGAGATGGCCGGTCTGGTCGACGCCATCGTCCACGGCTCATGATCCTGACGATCGACTTCGGCACCACCGTCACCAAGGTGGGGGTGTGGAGCGAGAACGGACTGGTGACGCTGGCGCGCTCGGAGCTCACCACCAGCCACCCGCACGTGGGCTGGGCCGAACAGGACCCGCTGCGGTGGTGGACGACCCTGGTGATCGCCTGCGCCGAGGCGCGGGCGCAGGCGCCGGCCGAGTTCGGCCGGATCGACGTCGTCGCCTGCTCGGGGGCGCGGCAGACGTTCGTGCCCATGACCTCGAAGGGGGAGCCGATCGGCAAGGGCATCCTCTGGTCGGATCACAGGGCTGCCGCCGCAGCCCGCGGCCTGGCCGAGCACATGGGTGGCGACGACATCAACCGGGCCCGTACCGGCATCCCGCTCGATGCCGGCGCGGTGGCGGCCAAGCTCGCCTGGCTGGCCGAGCACGAACCCGGGCGACTCGAAACGGCGGACCTGATCCTCTCGCCTCGCGACTTCGTCGTGTTCCGCATGACCGACCAGCTGGTCACCGACGCGACCTTTGCCTCGCGCAGCGGGCTCTACGACTTCGACGGCAACGCCGTGCGGGAGCTGGCCGGACCCGCGCTGGGCAAGCTGCCGAGCGTGGTCCCCTCCGACACGGTGGTCGGACAGGTCAAGCCGGTTCCCGGGGCCGAGCTGGGGCTGCGGCCCGGTATCCCGGTGGTCATCGGGGCCGGCGACCGCCAGTGCGAGGTGCTGGGGTCCGGCGCGTCCGAGGACCACCCGATGGTGAGCTGGGGGACGACCGGCAACGTCTCGGTCCCCGTCCAGGAACGTCCGGTGCCGTCGCCGGCCGGGGCGGTGGTGACGCGCGCCGCGGACGGGGGATGGTTGCTCGAAGGAGGCCTCTCGGCTGCGGGCTCGTTCCTGGCCTGGCTGGGCCGCCTGCTGAACCGCACGCCCGACGAGCTGGCCCGCCTGGCGGGCGAGAGCCCTCCGGGGTCCCGCGGCGTGGTCGCGGTGCCCTGGCTCGACGGGGCGCGCGCACCGTGGTGGCGCGACGATGCCGGTGCCGGGTTCCTGCACCTCGGCGCAGCGCACGATCCGAGCGATTTGGCCCGTGCGGTGGTGGAGTCGGTGGCCTGGGACGTCGTGCGCGTGATGGAGGTGGTGACCGTCGGGCGCTTGGGGGGTTCCACGGCCGAGGGCGTCACGCTGGGCGGTGCCGGGTCCGGGTTGCCCGTCTGGGTCGAGGTGCTGACCGGGGTGCTCGGTATCCCGGCGACGCGGCACCGGTCCGGAGAGGCGGCGTCCGCCGGCGCGGCCCTGCTGGCCGGGCGCGCTCTGGGCATGGGCCTGACCCTCGACAGCCTCGACCCGGTGCAGGCGGTGATCGAGCCCGACCCAGCCGCGGTGGAGGTGTACCGGGAGCTTCGGCCTCAGGTGGACCACGTCGCGTCGGCGGTCATCGCCGCTTCCGACACGTTGCCCGGCGCAGGTCGCAGCGCGGCGCCCTGACGGAGATCCGTGCGCGTCGCTCTTTCCTATGGCCGGCGCGGGACCTCGGTGGAGGTCCCTGACCGGGCCGAGGTGATCCTCCCCGGGGACGAGCCGGGCCTGCGCGACGAGGCAGCCGCCATCAGCCGCGCCGTGCGCCGTCCGCTGGCGGGCCCGCCGCTCGCCCAACTGATACGGCCGGGCGACCGTGTGGCCGTGGTCTTCCCCGACCTGACCCGACCCATGCCCAACCGAACCGTGCTCCCACCGCTCCTGGCCGAACTGGCGAGGTCCGGCGTGCCCGACGACCGGGTGACCTTGCTGTGCGCCACTGGGACACACCGGAGGGCGACGGCCGAGGAGATGGAGGAGCTGGTGGGGCCCGAGGTGGTGGCGCGCTACGTCATCGTCGATCACGACGCCTCCGCCGGCGACCACGTCTGCGTCGGAGCGGTCGACGGGACGGACGTCCTCATCCAGCGCGAGTACGTCGAGGCAGACGTGCGGATCCTCACCGGGTTCGTCGAGCCGCACTTCTTCGCGGGTTTCAGCGGAGGGCCCAAGGGTGTCTGCCCGGGCCTCGCCGCCAGCCCGACCATCCTCGAGGCGCACCATCCCCGACGCATCGCCGACCCCCGGTCCACCTTCGTCACGCGGGACGGGAACCCGGTCCACGACTTCGTGCGCGCCGCGACCGCATTGGCCCCTCCCGATCTGTCCATCGACGTCAGCATCAACCGGGCGCGCCGGGTGACCGCGGTGTTCGCGGGACCGCTCCCCGCGGCGCACGACGCGGCCTGCGCCCACGTGGAGGCCGCCGCCGTGCGCCAGGTCTCGGCGCCCTACGACCTGGTCGTGACGACCAACGGGGGCCATCCGCTCGACCGAAACCTGTACCAGGCGGTCAAGGGGATGGCTGCCGCCGAGCGCATCGTGCGCACCGGGGGGATCGTGATCCTCGCCGCCGCCTGCGAGGACGGGGTCCCTCCGGGCGGGGCGTTCGCCCGTCTTCTCTCCGCCGCCCGGGCCCCCGCCGACCTGGTGGCCGCGGCGGGGGTCCCCGAGCTCGACCGCTGGCAGGCCCAGGTGCTGGGCCGGATCCTCGGTCGGGCCGAAGTCCAGGTCCACAGCGGCGGTCTGCGGCCGGCGCAGATCGAGGACGCGCTCATGGTGCCCGCCCCCGACCTCGACGCCGCGGTGTCCGGCGCCCTCGACAGGCTCGGGTCCGGGGCAAGGGTCTGCGTCATGCCCGAGGGACCGCTGACCGTCGCCGGCGTGCGGACCGCCTGAGCTCCAGCCGGACCTGACGCGGATGTCAGGGATAGAGTCCCTCCGGTGGCCGACGATCCCCTGTTCGACTTCGCCGTCCCCGACGACCTGCTGAAGGAGGCGGTCTCACAGGTCAAGGACCCCGAGGTGGTGGCGGACCTCGATGTGATGCCGGGCACGGGCGAGGGCAAGCCGCCCTCGCTGGTGGGCATCTTGAAGAGCTCGGGCTACGCCTCGCTGGTGCTCCTGACCGCCGCCGCCCTCGTCCCCGGCACGTTCGGCAACGGCATCAGCCTGATCGGCCGGAACCTCGAGACCTCGTTCCACATGTCGAACGCCTCGCTCGGCGCGGTGGCCTTCATCGCCCAGGTCTCCCAGCTGCTCTGGGCTGTCCCGCTGGCGCTGTGGGCAGACCGCGGGAGCCGCAAGGTGGTTGCAGGAGTGGCACTGATCGTGTTCGCGGCTTTCGGCAGCCTCATGGCGCTCTCGCCGAACGTGTGGTGGTTCGCCTTCCTCTACCTTGCCGCCTCCGTCGGCACCGGGGTCAACAACACCGTCCACAACTCCTACCTCTCCGACGCGTACCCGACGGAGGGGCGCGGACGGATCTTCAGCTGGCACAACCTGTCCGACCCCTTGTCACAGACGGTCGGGATCCTCATCTTCGGCTACGTCGTGACGATCGCCCACGACTGGCGCTACGGGTTGCTGGTGGCGCTCGCCGGCATCCCGCTCGGCTTCGCGCTCTTCACGCTCCACGAACCGGAGAAGGGTGCCAACGAAAGCAGCCACATCCTCAAGGCATCGGGAATGGACCTGCACTCGCAGCAGGAGAAGGCGCCCCGAGTCCTCCTCGGGTCGGCGGTGACGCGGTTGTTGCGCGTGCGCTCCCTCTATTACGAGTTGGTCGCCGTTGCCATCCTCGGCTTCGCCGGGACCGGTGCGCCGCTCTTCGGCAACCTCTTCTTCATCGACAAGTTCCACCTGGACACCGCCCAGCGCAGCGAGGTCTACGCGATCATCGGGCTGGCCGCCTTCTTGGGCCTCCCTCTGGCCTACGTCTTCGGCGACCGCTACTTCCGCAAGGCGCCGCAGCGACCGCTCGTCATCGCAGGCATCTGCATCACCGCCTACGGGGGCCTCTACGTGCTCTCGCTCTACGTGCCCCAGCTCTGGATGGTGGTGACGCTGCAGTTCCTGGCCAACGCCGCGGTGTCGCCGCTCGCCATCTGCATCTTCCTCACCCTGGCCGCCACGGCACCACCCGAGATGCGAACCATCTGCTTCGCCATGTTCGGGGTCTACTCGCTCGTCTTCGGTGGCTTCACCGGGTCCGTCCTTCTGGGTGCCGTCTCCGACGCCATCGGGGGGCTCCACGGCATCATCGTCTCGCTCACCTTGATCTTTCCCGTCTGCGCCATCGGCGGCCTGCTGCTGGTGATCGGGTCGCGCAGCGTGCGACGGGACATCACGCTGGTGATCGAGGACGTCATCGAGCGCTATACGGAGGGCAAGCGGCGCCAGGCCGGGGGTGCCATCCCGGCCCTCCAGGTCCACAACCTCGATTTCTTCTACGACACGAACCAGGTGCTCTTCGACGTCAACCTCGAGATCGAAGAAGGCGAGATGGTGGCCCTGCTCGGCACGAACGGAGCCGGGAAGTCGACCCTCCTCCGGGCGGTGTCGGGGCTCTCGCACCCGCACCGCGGGGTCATCCGGATCTTCGGCTTGAACTCGACCTACCTCGAGCCCGAGCAGATCATCGACCAGGGTGTCGCGCTCCTCGTCGGCGGCAAGATGACCTTTCCCGGCCTGAGTGTCCGCGACAACCTGCGCATCGGCGGGCACACCCTGCGCGGCGACCGCGCCCGCGCCGCACAGTCCTACGACGAGGCCCTCGAGGCCTTCCCCGAGCTCGTGGCACGGCTGGACCAGCCGGCAGGGACCCTGTCGGGCGGTGAACAGCAGATGCTGGCTCTGTCCCGGGTCATGATGACGCGCCCCCGCCTCTTGATGATCGACGAGCTCTCGCTCGGCCTGGCACCGATGACGGTGGAACGGCTCATGGCGATGGTTCGGCGGATCAACGAGGGCGGCACCACGGTGATCCTGGTGGAGCAGAGCCTCAACCGGGCCCTCAGTCTGGCTCAGCGCTGCTTCTTCATGGAGCGGGGGAGGATCCGCTTCGACGGGGCGACGACCGAGCTGATGGCGCGCGACGACCTGCTGCGACCCGTCTTCCTCGGGACTGCGGCCGCGGGCCTGGGATAGCGGACCGTGCTGGCCTTCATCTCCGCGCCGCACTTCGTCCTCGTCCAGGGACTGTTCTACGGCTTGGGCTACGGGCTGCTGGCGCTCGGTCTCGTGCTCGTCTATCGCACGAACCGCTTCCTCAACTTCGCCCAGGGGCAGATCGGCGTCATCGCCGCCGTCTTCCTGGTGAAGCTCACCGCCGACTTCGGCTTCAACTACTGGTTCGCCCTCGTGCTGTCGATCGGCCTCGCCGCCTTCGTCGGCGCGCTGTCCGAGCTGATCCTACGGCGCCTGTTCAACCGCCCGCGGGTGCTGATCATGGTGGCGACCATCGGGCTCAGCTACGTGCTCCTGGCCCTGACGGCGCTGCCCTTCATCCGTCCCTCGAACCTCTACAAACCGGTACCGGTGCCCTTCGACCTGTCCTTCTCACTCGGGACCTTCATCATCACCCCGACGGAGACCCTCACACTCATCGTGGCGCCGCTGGTGACGATCGCCCTCGTCCTGGCGGTGCGCTTCACGTCCTGGGGCCTGTCCATGCGCGCCATGTCCGAGAACGCCGACTCGGCCCGGCTCTCGGGCGTCTGGATCCGGCGGACCTCCACCCTGACCTGGACCGTGGCGGGCGCCCTCTCGGCATTCACGGCGATCCTCAACGCGCCGAACCAGACCAGCGCGCTCACCCAGGCGCTCTCACCCGACCTCCTGCTCTACGCACTGACGGCCGCACTCATCGGCGCCATGGTCAACCTGACCGTGGCCTTCGTCGCCGGGGTCGGCATGGGGCTGTTCCTCGAGATCCTGTCCTGGAACGTGACCTCGCCGGCCAAGCAGCAGCTCATCATCTTCGTCGTGGTGATGGTGGTGCTCCTCGTCCGCGTCGGTGCGCTGCGCAAGGGCGCGCGCACGGGAGACCGCAGCACGTGGGCGCACGGCGCCGTGACCACCCTTCGCGCCGGGGCGGACCAGCTGCGCCGCCGGGTCTCGGCCTCGGGTGTCTGGCTGGCGGTGGTCGTGGCGGTGCTCCTGCCCTTCGTGCTCTCCGTGGGCAACAACGTTCTGTTCAGCCAGATCTGCATCTATGCCGTCATCGCCCTGTCGCTGACGATGCTCACGGGATGGGCCGGCCAGGTCTCGCTCGGGCAGTTCGGTCTGGTCGCCGTGGGCACACTGGTGGCCGTCCACCTCGGCAGCTCCGTACCCCTGCCGTTGGTGATGCTCTTCGGCGGCGCGGTGACGGCGCTGGTGGCCATCATCGTCGGCCTGCCGGCCCTGCGGATGCCCGGCCTCTTCCTGGCGGTGACCACGCTGGCCTTCGCCATCTTCATGCAGAACGCGGTGCTGGCCACACCGTGCTTCACGCTCCCGGGCGTGGACAAGACGCTGTGCACCGGCCTGCCCAACCCGGCCTACACGTTCGTCGGGCGGCCCGACCTGTTCGGCATCAGCCTGGCCTCGCAGCGCTCCTTCGCATGGTTCTCCCTCGGGGTCCTGCTGCTCTCGGTCTACATGGTGCGGATCTGGCGCGACAAGGGTGTGGCGCGACGGCTGGTGGCCGTACGCGACAACGAGCTCACCGCCGCCGCCATGGGCATCCCGATCCTGCGCACGAAGCTGCTGGCCTTCGGGCTCTCGGGTTTCATGGCCGGCTATGCCGGCGTCTGCTTCGCCTTCGCCACCCAGCAGCTCAACAACACGGACATCACGTTCGACCCGACCACGTCCTTCGTGATCATCTCCATGGTGGTCATCGGCGGCCTGGGATCGATCCCCGGTGCGATCCTCGGCGCGCTCTATCTCGAGGGGCTCCCGGCGATCTTCGGCGCCAACCAGACGATCCAGTTCATCACCAGCGGGCTGGGGCTCATCCTGTTCATCCTCTATCTGCCCGGCGGCCTGGCCGAGCTGCTGCATCGCAGCGGCGATCTCGTGACCGCGGGCATCCGTTCCGCACACGAGCGGCTGTCGGCGCGGCGTGCGGGCCCTCCCGTGGCGCCGTCGGGCTCGGTCGGTGAGATGGCTCGCTCGCTGGCGGGCGAGGCGGGCGAGAAGTGACGAGTGCAGCGACGGCGGCGTCAGCGGGTGCAGCGACCCGGCATCCGGCCCACCTCGGCGTCGAGGGGGTCAGCGTGCACTTCGGTGGCGTCCATGCGCTGAACGGCGTCAGCTTCGAGGCCGAGGCGGGTGCGATCGTCGGCTTGATCGGGGCCAACGGTTCGGGCAAGACCACGACCCTCGACGTGATCTCGGGCCTCGTGGCGCCCCAGGCCGGGACGGTGCGACTCGACGGGATCGACCTGGCCGAGTACCTGCCCGAAGAGCGGCTCGGTGTCGGCATGGTCCGTTCGTTCCAGGACTGCCGGCTGTTTCCCGAGCTGACGGTCCTCGACGTGCTGCTGCTCAGCGAGGATGCGCGCCAGGAGGTCTCGGTGCTGCCGACGACGCTGCGGCTGCCCTGGGCCCGGCGCGCCGAGCGGCGCAAGCAGGCTGCGGTGGACGAGGTGATCGGCGCCTTCGGCCTCGAGCGCTTCCGCCACCACCGGACCTCGGAGCTCTCGACCGGCACGCGCCGGGTGGTGGACCTGGCCTCGATCGTGCTGGCCAAGCCCCGGATCCTTCTGCTCGACGAGCCCACGGCGGGCATCGCCCAGCGCGAGGCGGAGGCGTTCATCCCCTTGTTGCGCCGGCTGCACCAGGTGGCGGACACGACGATCGTCCTGGTTGAGCACGATGTGCCCCTGGTCTTCGAGCTCTGTTCAGCGGTCGTCGTGATGGAGCTGGGCTGCGTCGTGGCCGCCGGGCCGCCCGAGGTGATCCGCGCTGACCCGAAGGCCTTGGCGGCGTACCTTGGTGCGAGTGACGAAGCCCTGATGGCGTCAGGACCCGTGACTGGCAACGACGCCGCTTCCGGCGGTGGGACGAGCGGTGACGCAGGAGAGCGTCCCGGGGGAGGGTGAGGATGGAGGCGAGCCTGGAGGGAGTCGCGCACCGCAGGGCGTTGCGCCCCTGGCGGCCGTTGGGCCGGTCGTGGCGCCGGTTCCGACGCCGGCCGGCGGCCATGCAGGTGCGCACGGTGGTCATCGTCGTGGCCATCGTCGTGGGCCTCGTCGCCTGGTTGGTGCTCGCGCCGTCGGGGTCCGGTGGATCGGGACTCGCCGGGGCGGCCGAGCCGGCCCTGCACTCGGGCACGACGGCGACGCCGCCCAGCCAGGCCAGCACCAGCTCCCGCGGCGTCTCCAAGACGGCCGTCAACGTCGTCTTCCCGGTGGTCGCCATCAACAGTGAGGCCGGCAAGCTCGGGTTCGCCCAGGACAAGGAGTACAACGAGCAGACGACGGCCATCCACCTCTACGTGGGCCAGATCAATGCTGCGGGCGGGATCAACGGGCGCAAGATCAACCCGATGATCGTGCAGTTCGACCCGACCAACAACGCCAACATGCAGTCGCTGTGCCAGCAGTGGACGCAGGGCAACCCGCCGGTCTTCGCCGTGGTCGACGGCATCGGG
>DAHUZK010000054.1 GCA_027306605.1 Acidimicrobiaceae bacterium | reverse complement strand
CAAAAGGGCAAGGACCTGACCTTCACCATCCAGTCGACCTCGGGCAACACCATCCGCTCCGAGACCGAGCAGCTGTTCCAGGCGCAGATGAAGGCGATCGGCATCAAGATCAACATCCAGAACTACGACGCCAACACGTTCGGGTCGAACCTGACCGGGGGCACCTACCAGATCGCCGAGTTCGCCTGGACCAGCACGCCCTTCGTGTCCGCCAACCAACCGATCTACTGCTCGTACACCAACACGAACAACTGCTTCGACAACTTCACCCATTCGGCCAATGCCCACGTCGACCAGCTGATGAGCGCCGGCTCGGCGGCCCCCAGCGCCTCGAAGGAGATCAGCGACTACAACCAGGCCGACGCCCTTCTGTGGAAGACCATGGTCACCCTGCCCCTCTACCAGACGCCTCAGTTCTTCGACTGGTCGAACCACCTCAGGGGTGTGCTCCCCAACACCTCGAGCGTGGGCGTCACCTGGAACGCCGAGAACTGGAGCCTCGGCTCGTAGGGCGAAACCGGTCCCCTGCGGTGGGCGCTCCCGCCGGGGTCGGCCTAACCTGCGTCCGTGGCCCGGAGGCTTGCACAGGGTCGATCCTCGGCTCGTGCAGCCGTAGCCGCCTCGCTCCTTGTCGTTGCCCTTGTCGCCCCTGTCCCCCTCGTCGCCGGTGGGGCCCGCGCCACCGGCGGCTCGACCTCGGTCGTCGGGCTCGACTCCCCGGCCGGCACCTACCGTGCCGACGACGGCTCGCAGGGACGCGCCATGGACATCCTGCCCGCCGGCGAGAACGGACTGGTCAACGCGCACGATCTTCAGACCTATGCCGCTCAGGGAGCCCGGCCGGCCAATTCGGAAGACCAGATCGCGCCCTACACCGGCCTCATCTACCACTCCTCGGGCCTCACGGACGCCAACCTTCACGACTCTTACATCGACGAGTCCTTCGGCGTCCGGCCGTCGGACGTGGTTCGGACCGAGCACCCGGATCCTGCCGTACGAGTCGTCATCTATCGAGACAAGCACGACATACCGCACATCTACGGGGCCAGCCTCGAGGCCATGGCCTACGGTGCGGGGTTCGCGGGGGCGGAGGACCGATTGTTCCTGATGGACGTGCTCCGCCACTACGCGGAGGGGGACCTCATGACCTTGCTCGGGCCGGCGTGCAACTACGAGTCCATGGACTACCAGGCCCTCATGTCGAAGGGTTACACCCGGTCAGACCTTCAGGCACAGCTCGACGCCATGCCAAAACGCTTCGGTGCGATGGGAGCCTCGCTCGTGTCGATGATCGACGCGTACGTGGCCGGTGTGAACCGCTACCTGACCGAGGCCCGTTCCGATCCCTCCCTCATGCCCGTCGAGTACCAGGCAACGGGTGCCACCCCGGAGCCCTGGAGCCCGGTCGACGTGGTGGCGATCTCGACGCTCATCGCTCTGGAGGCGACTGGGGGTGGTAACGAGGTGCAGAACGCGGCGCTGCTCGAGTACCTGGTTTCCCGGCTCGGACCGGCGAATGCCCGTGCCGTCTTCGACGACCTGAAGGAGCAGAACGACCCCGCTGCGCCGACCACGATCAGCAGATCGTTCCCCTACATGATCCCCTCCCACGTCGACCCATCCCTCTCCGCCCTGCCCGACCAGGCGCCGCTCGCGCTCACCGATCTGGCCGGGGCACCACCCGAGCTCACCGCGTCGTGCACCGGGGGCAGCAACTCCCCTCAGGGACAGGTCGGCGGTGGCACCTCGTCCACCGCGCTCTCCCAACAGCTGAACGGGTCCGGTGGCGGCGCGGTGGGTGAGTCCAACGCCGTGGTGATCTCTGCCGCCCGTTCGAGAGACGGGCACCCCATCGCCGTCTTCGGGCCGGAGCTGGGCTATTACGGCCCGCAGATCCTCATGCAGGAGGATCTGCACGCACCGGGCTACGCCGCGGCAGGTGCAGCGTTCCCTGGCACGAACTTCGTGATCGAGCTGGGCCGGGGAACCGACTACGCCTGGTCGGCAACCACGTCGTCGACGGACCAGGTCGACATGCGGGTCGAGGAGCTCTGCCAGCCGGGCGGTGGTGCCCCTCAGCGGGAGGGAACCTTCTATCTGTTCCGAGGACGCTGCGTTCCCATGACGAGCCACACGTTCACCGACATCTCGCCGGGCTCGGCGCCCGTGACCCTGACGCGGACCCTTCACCGCACGGTGCACGGTGTCGTGCAGGGCTGGTCCACCGTCGGCGGCCGACCGGTGGCCATCGTCCGCCAGGATGCGACGACCGGCCACGACCTGGACCAGCTCGCCGGCCTCCTCCAATTCGGTATGCCGTCCGTGGCCTCCACGCCCCAGGGCTGGATGCGCGCCGTGAACGACGTCGCCTACGGCTTCAACTGGTTCTACCTCGACAGCCACGACATCGCCTATGACGTGTCGGGCCGCGATCCCGTCCGGAATCCACACGCCGACCCGAACCTGCCGACCTGGGGCACGGGAGCAGCCGAGTGGCGGTCGTTCCTCGCTCCGTCCGCCCATCCCCATGCCGTCGATCCCGAGTCGGGATACCTGGTGTCGTGGAACAACAAACCGGCGCCCGGCTTCTCCGCCAGCGACGACCTCTTCGCCTGGGGTCCCGTGTTCCGGTCGCAGCTGTTGACCGCCGGTCTCGCATCTGCATTCCGGATCCACCACGGCGAGCTCGACCGCGCCCAGCTCGCCGCGACGGTCGAAGGCGCCGCCACCCAGGACCTCGACGCCTTCGCACTGGTCGGACGGGTGCTGCGGCTTCTCGAGCCCGACCTCGGCACGGCACCGGCTGGTGTACGGGAGATGGCCGGTCAGCTCGAGCAGTGGGCCAACGAAGGCTTCCACCGCAGGCAGGTCTCGCCGCGGGCAGGCCAATACCAGGACGCGGCGTCAATCGCCATCTGGGACGAGGTCTACCCCGGCATCGTCGAGGCGTTCTTCGACTCCATCTTCGCCGCGGGCGGAGTGGAGCAGTACATGGGTCTGCCGGACGGGTACGACCGCATGACCATGCTCTTCTCGGACACACCGAACGACGTCGGCCAACACGACGGCGACGGCTTCTACTCGGGTTGGGAGGGGTACGTGCAGAAGGCGTTGGACCAGATCTCGGGGCACGCCGTGCCACAGCCGTTCTCCGGCGCCCTGCGGGCGCGGCTCTGCGGGCCGATCTCCGGCAGTGGCGTCGATCCGAGCGACACCTCGTTGCTCGACCGGTGCCGAAGCTCGGTGCTCGCAGCCTTCACGCGGGCGGAGAGCGCACTGGTTGCGGCCAACGGTGGATCGACCGACGTCGCCCGCTGGACCGCCGACACCAACACGCTGGCCGCCTCGGCGGCCTCGGGAAGCCTTGTGACCGTGCCGCAGTTCGACCAGATCGAATTCCAGCAGGTCGGCGCCATACCTCTGCCCTCGATGCCCTGGCAGAACCGCCCCACCTACCAACAGGTCGTGGAGTTCCCGAAAACCGTCAGGAGCGCGAGCACGTTCAGGAGATAGGCATCATCCGAAGCCTCGGAGCGACGGCCCTTGCCCCTGATGCCCCGAGCCGACGGATCACGATGCCGTCTTGGCCGAGGCCGAGACGTCGCCCACTGTGATGGTGACGGGCGCGCTCGTCGACACCACCCCGCCGGGGAACGTCGCCACCGCCACGAGGCTGTAGACGCCGGCGGCGACCGTCGCCGCGTTCCAGACGGACAGCCAGCCGAAGAGGGTCAGCGTGCCGGTGGCGACCACCTGATCGCCCCGGCCTGCCCCAATGAGCTCGTAGCGGACCTGCGTCGCACCCGAGGTTGCGGCGGCGTCGAGGATCACCCGTCCTGAAACCGTGGCACCGTTCGATGGTCGCAGGACGGAGGTCGCGGCCCATCTCACCGTGGCGGCAGCCGAGGCGGCCGAGCCGAAGCGATTGGCGAACACCGCACGGACCTCCCAGCCGTTCACGAAGCCGTTGAGGGGCCCCACACTGAGTGTGGTCGCCGTGGCTCCCGGCACGTTCGCCCACGTCGCTCCTGCGTTGGCGGAATACTGCCACTGCACGTTCGGCGCCGGAATGCCGCTGGCCGCTGCAGTGAAGTCGAGCGATTCCCCGGTGGTGTAGAACGCACTCGCTGGCTGAGCGGTGACTGCCGGCGCCGCCCAACGGTCCGCTGACTCGGAGAAGCCGATCGTCGGCGGAGTGTTGACCGGGACCCCGAAGAAATCGTGCGTCGCGGGGGGAGGGAAGCCCGCCGGTGCGACGACGCCAGCGCCGAGGGCGGGCGAGCTCGGGCGAAGGCGGAAGGCATTCGCCACCCAGAGCCCCGAACCGCGCAGCCAGGGCAGCAGGAATTGCGGATCTGCCGTGACGGAATTGGTCGCGCCCGAGGGAACGGGCATGCCGGAGAACACGTTGTTCGTGCAGTCCGTTCCACACCAGAAGTAGTGGTTGGCCGCGTCGGGAGAGGTTGCGTCGACGATGTTGTTCTCGAACTCGAAGGATCCGTAGAGCGGGGGCACCATCTTGGCGAGAGACTCGTCGAGCTCTACCGTGACCCGGGGTGTCGGGGCGACGATCGTGTTGTTGTACATCTCCACGCCATCAAGGTTGTTCGTGGCCGGATCGATGACAAGAGCACAGGGACTCGGGTTGAAGGTCGCGTTGTCGTCGACGCTCAGGTTGTAACGGATCACCACCCGATGCGGTGATTGATCGGTGCAGAGCAGAATGAATCCTCCTGCGTTGTCGTGGGAGTAGTTGTACTGAATGACCGTTCCGTCCTGGTTGTAGTCGGCGTCGAAGCCCTCACCGTCACATCCATTGAGCGAGCTCGGGTTCGTACTCGGACCGAACGCCATTCCGCTGACCTCGTTGTACTGGATGAGCGTGTTGTTGGCGTCCCAGGCCCAGATGCCTGCGGCACAGTTCCGGCTCGACGAGAGCCAGTTGTAGCCGCCGAGGTTGCCCTGCTCGACGAGATTGTGTTGGACGACGGCGCCGTCGGTGCCCAGAGGAACGATGCCGTCCCCCTGCACCCGTTGGACGGTGTTCCCCTCGATCACCACGCCGGTCGAGGCCTGTGGCCAGGGGCTTGTGGCCGGTGGACGTGATCCCGATGTCGTGCCGTAGATGGTGATCCCCTGGCGCGACACGTCATGGACGAAATTGTCCTCGATCATCACGTTCGAGAAGCGTCCGACCGAACTGAGAGCTTGCCCGACGATGCCACCACCCTGCTTCCCGCCGGTGAACGAATTGTCGCCGTCGACGTTGTCGACTTCGAGGTCGCGGACCGTCAGATCACTCACGGGTCCGGTGTTCGAAGTGAAGTACAGGCCGCGGTGGACGCCGGTCGAGTTGCCGGCATTGGTCAGCTGGAGATCTTCGACCGTCACGTCGGACATGTCGGCCAGCCAAACGGCAGCCGTGACCGTGCCTCCCCCACTGATCGTCGGCAACGAGGCGAACGGCGATCCGGCGGCGTACTGGCCGATGACGATCGGATCGCCCGGTGCGCCGTTTCCCCGGGGAGCGAGCATGCCCGGGCACACCGTGCCACGACGGAACAACAGCTGATCCCCGGGACCGAGCGTGAGCTGGTTCGCCGATTGGAGGCTGTCGAAGGGCGCGGCCATCGTGCCGTTTCCTCCGGCCGGGGCCGAACAGTCCACGTACCACGTCGCGTTGCCGGGCGGCGCACCGAGGGCGCTCGCTCCAGCGGTGCCGAGCTGCGTCATGGTGACGGCGACCACGGTAAGGAGGATCCATGCCCCCGAGGGCCGAGTTGCGGGCATTCGCAAACGTCTCGCCGCCGTCATCATCGCCGGTGCACTCCGTCTCCCCTCGCCTCCGGAGACCATCGTTCCCTCTGGTGGGCGCGGACGTCCAGTGGCGCCGATTCTCGGACTGGCCCGGCGGATGGTGGGGATCAGGCCGAGGTGCCCTCCCCGGCGCCCGCGGAGATGGCACGCGCTCCGGCGGTTCCCCCGCTAGACGTCGACGTTGAGCTCGACCTTCAACGACCTGTCGTGTGCGGCCACCTCTCGGTCTTCACCGTGGACGAGCCGGCTATGGCTCAGGGTGATCACACCCCAGACCAATGCGGCCAGGGAAAGGACTTCGATGACGATGTCGAAAGGGTCGAGCTGCAGGCGCTCGGAGAACACGAAGACACCGAGAAGGCTGGCCACGAGGGGATCCACGATGGTGAACCCGGGCTGGGACGCCGCGAGTGGGCCCGCCTGGAGAGCGTGTGAGGCGAGCAGGATGGAGATGCCGCCGACGCCGAGCAGCACATAGGGCGTCCACGACGACAGCGCCGAAAGGACGTTCCTCTGCGTGCTCATCTCCTTGGTGACGGCGGCCACGAAACCCCACGAGATCCCCGTGGCGACACCGACGATCGCCGCCCTGCGCGCTGGTGACGTCGACGAACCCCTCCGGCTGGGAAGATAGGCGATCCCCGTCGCCACCGCGGCCAAACCGACGGCCGAGATGCCGGCAAGCCACCAGGTGGTGGCAGGCGGATGCAGCCTGCCACCAGAAGGTGCGGCCGTGAACAAGAACATCGAGAGGCCAGCCGCCATGGCGACGGCTGCGATCCAATCCTTGTTCAATGGCTTGCGCGAACCGATCAGCGCCATATAGCCGAAGACGAAGAGCAGCTCGCTGGCGAAGATGGGCTGCACGAGGGCGAGACCGCCGAAATGAAGCGCGACCACCTGGAAGGCGAAGCCGAGGATCATGCTCGCCACCCCGGCCAGCCAGATGGGCTGGCGAACGAGGTACAACAGCAACTTCGGCGTGAACCGCTCCCCCGTCGGCGCGGTGGAAGCCCCGAGACGCTGGCAGACCGAGGAGGTGCCCGTGCAGAAGCTGGCCACCACGGCCAATGCGATCGCCGTGGGCATGCCCCGGCCTCCTTTCTCCTCTGCGAGCGTACCGATTCTACGGATGCAACCGGGCGCGGAGCCGCGTCCGTGCACCGAACGTTGCCCGGTCAGTCTGCCGGGAAGATCCGGCTCACGGTGGAGAGCGAGCAGACATAGACGTCACCGGCGAAGCCGACCGCCGGAAAGAGCACCGACTGCACGGGGCTCTGGGTGTCGACGCGAGCCAATTCGGCGCCCGTCACGATGTCGAGGACCACCGCCTGGTCAGCCCCCCGCGAAGCATCGAAGTCGCCCGTGAGCAGATGCCCGGACCCCTCGAAGAGCACCAGGTGCGCCCCGTGGTCCTGGTGCCGCTGCCACCGGGGGACCATCTGGTCGCCGTCCAAGTCGAACCCGGTCATGACACCGTTGCCCGTGTCGTAGCCGACCGCCACGCCCCGGGTCACGTCGATGACCGGCGGGTTGGCAACGAGGCCGCCAGGTTCGCCGCAGACCTCGGCCGCGGTGAGGCGACCGCTGTCGAGGTCGACGCGCAGGAGTTGGAGCGGAGCACTGGACAGACCCGCGTCACGGAGCGTGCCCGTGAACCGCTCCGCTCCGTCCCCGTCGTCGAGGAACCAGGCGGCACCTCCGGCCAGCACGCAGTCCCAACCGTAGGTCTGGCCTTCTCGGATGCGATAGCGAATGCGAAAGTCGCGGTCAGGGCGAAGCCGCGAGCCGTCCCAGTGGACCCGCAGCAGGCTGGAGTCGCCGACGACGTAGACGTTCTTCCCGTCGGTGGTGAGACGGGCGACCGACGGCTCGACCAGCGTGCAGGAATCGACGACCGAGAGATGCTCGGGCTCGAGCACCACGAGTTGACACGGCTCGCGCTCACTCTCCGGGACCGGGTGCGCGGGGAGCGAGCCGGCGAAGTCCTTCGTGACGAGCAACCCGTCACCGAGCGTCACGAACCCGTTGTAGGGCCTGGGTCGTGGCAGCTCGACGCTGGCCAGGAGGCGGCAGTCGGGAGACAGCCGGTGCGCGTGGTTTCCGAAGACGACATGGAGGGACCCGTCGGCATGCGCGGCGATGCTGCCGGGCCACGTCGGGCCGCCGGGCAGCTCCGCCGAAGCCTCGATCGTCGAGAGGGTCACCGGATCGATCCGCTCGACGGCGGACCATGCGGCGTCGCCGAATCCGTGACGCAGAAGGTAGAGCTCGCCCGGTCCCCTCGTGACGACCATCGTCACCACGGGATCGGTCCGGGCGTGGACGCCGAGCCCCGCGGCGAGGTCGATCCCGAGACCGGAGGTGGTCTGGCGGCGAGAAGGGCCGCCGTCCTCGCAAGGCCACGGAGAGCCGTCGGGGAGCGGTTCGAAGTCGGGGCCCGGAACGCTCACACGGGTGCCTGCAACCGGAGCCGTGGGGACCGCAGCGGTGGCTGGTGGTCCCAGAGGTCACCGAGCAGGTCGTCACGGAGGGAGCGGCGCGAGGGGTCGTCCCACAGATTGCGCTGCTCGAGCGGATCGTCGGCGAGGTCGTAGAGCTCGCCCTCCGTACCGTCGTGGCACGTACCAGGTCGGTAGGCGGTGCACACCCAGTCGTCGCGGGTGATCGTGCGCAGGTGGACGTCGACGCCGAACAGCTCGCTGTCCCACTCGGTCAACACTCGTTCGAAGCCCCTCTCCCTCGCGTCCGCGTCGTCGACCGGCAACGAGCGGCCCTGCATCCACGACTGTGGCGGCACGTCCGCCACCGCGCAGAACGTCGGGGCCAGGTCGACGAGTCCGACCGGACGGGTCACCGTGGCGGGAGCAAGGCCGGAGACCGGCGCCGGGCGCCATATGAGCGGCAAACGCATCAACGCATCGACGTGGTAAGGACCTTTGAAGAGCAAGCCGAAGTCGCCTTGGAACTCACCATGGTCGGTGGTGAACACGACGTCGGTCTCGTCGCCCCACCCCCTTTCCCTGATGCGGGCCATCACCCGGCCCAGTGCCTCGTCGATCAACTCGCACTCGACGGCGTTGCGGGCGTTCACTTCGCGGACCTGGTCGGCGGTCAGCGTTGCCGGCACCCAGGACGCAGGTGCCTCGTAGTTGGAGACCAGGGTCCCCTCGTACCACAGCTTCCAATGGCGGGGTTTGTCCCGGAGGATGGCGCCGCGCTCGGCGGCCGTCGCCGGGTATCCGGGAGGAAGTGGCACCTCGCGCCAATCGATGCGCGCCACCTCCGATTCCGGGGGGTCCCACGGGTGATGGGGGTCTGGAAAGCTCATCCAGCAGAACCAGTCGTCCTGCGGCGACAGAGAATCGAGCCACGCAATGGTGTGCTCGGCCACCCAGTCGGTGTGATACCACTCGCGCCGGATCTTGTTGACGGCCACCTGAGGTGCGCCCGTGTCGCCGCCGCCGGCTCCGTTCACCTGGAAGGAGCTGTCGAGGACCTGGTAGAACCCACCGACCGCCTCGGGATGGGTCGCCGCCAGCCACCGCGCATAATGCGTCGAGCCGGCCGGCGAGTGGGTGGCGAAGTCGAGATGCTCGAAGCCGCGGTGCGCGCCGCCCGCGGGTGTCGTGCCGGTGCGGCTGAGTGCGTTCTCGGGAAAGCGCAGGAACGGATCGAGGTAGGGCTCGAAGTGCGCCTTGCCCACCAGCGCGGTGCGGTACCCGGCCTCGCGCAGCAGCTCGGCCACCGAGGGTGCATCCTCGGGCAACGGCACGCCGTTCATCCACACACCGTGCGTGCTCGGGTGCTGCCCGGTCAGCATGGTCGAACGGGACGGCATGCAGACGACCGACTGTGGATGCGCCCTGGTGTAGCGGATGCCCTCGCTGGCGAGCCGGTCCACGACCGGTGTCCCGGCCAGCGTTCCACCGTTGCATCCGAGCGAGTCGTAACGCTGCTGGTCCGTGGTCACGAAGAGGATCTTGCGGCCCACCTATGTCTCTCCCTCGAGGATGTCTCGCAGGCGCTCGAGTGCGCTGCCGGCGGCACCTCCGACCACGAGTGCCATCACGGCGGGATCCGCATCGGTGCTGTAGACCACCAGAGCGGTGCCATCGCCCGGGTCGAGGACGTCGACCGTCCCGAGGTGCTCGGCGACGAAGGGTGCGGTGATCCGGTACTGGAACCGCCGCTGCAGCCTGTCGACCGTCAAGATCTGTTCGGGGAACGACAACCCCGAGCCGGTCGTGACCACGCGCTGGTCACCGTCGACCGTGCAGGAGGAGATGCCGGGGAACCACTCGTGAATCCGGGCGGGATCTCCGGCCAGGGTCCACACCTCGTCGGGCGGGCGGGATATTCGAACCTCGGTCCTGATGGATCCCCGGCCGGTGTTCGGCCGCGTCTGTCGGCTCAAAGCACGCGCCTCTCCGCTCCCACCCCGCGTCAGGCCGTGCAGCAGGGCCCGCTGCGCATCGCCGTCCAGCCGTCGGACCATGCGTGCCCCTCCGGCTGCATGCCGGCAGGGTAACTTTTGACACTCCCCGTGACAAATGGTTGGCTCGCCCGTCATCGGCGGCGCAAGCCTGGATGGAGGTGTCCCCGTGTCCTCCGAGCTGATCCTCGACTCACTGCAGCGGCGGATGCGTGCCCTGCACTCGCTGTACGACGACGCCGTCGCCACCATGGACCTCGACCAGGTCAACCACTTCGAGCGCGAAGGTGTCCTTCCCATAGCGTTCAGCCTGTTCCACATCACCAACATGATCGACGCCTCTTTCATGCTCATGACGGGAACCCCGCCCATCTGGGACGAGAAGTGGGCAGAAAGGGTGAAACCGGCGATCGCTGACCACGGAAAGCACAGAACGGTCGCCGAGATGGTGCATCAGCGCATCGGAGACTATGACGCCTTCAAGGAGTACATGGCGATGGTCTTCACGCGGACCGACGACTGGCTCGAAACGCTCGATCCCGCCGAACTGACGCGTGTTGTCGTCCCCCGGCCCTTCCCACCCCAGATCGCCACGACCTACAGCGCACGGGTGGCAGGGCCCCAGGGGATCACCCTCCTCGATGCCACCGAGTGCTGGATCTACCAACACGGCCTGCGGCACATGGGGGAAATCGAGCTGGCACGCGGCCTGGTGGGTCTCGGGGGGATGACCTCCTGATGATCAGGTGACGATTCGGTAGACGACGGTGCCGCGGGCGACCAGCCTTTCGTCCGGTCGCCTCGACGCACCATTGGTGCGACCCGCCACCTCGACCTCGGCCCAGAAGATGTCACCGTCGCGGTGCACCACCCGCCCATACGCGACGAGCACGTCGGCGCGTGCCTCATGGAGCATCTGGGATTCCAGAGCGACCGTCGAGGCAGCGTAAGGACCAGGACCGGTCAGCGCCCAGGAGGCCATCGCTCCAGTGGTGTCGAGGAGCGCCAGAACGGCGCCCTCGTGGAACGCGCCGCCCACGCCGGCGTTCGCGGTGCCGATCGGCATGACGATGCGCGACCGCCCGTCGGCCATGTGCTCGACCGACAGGCCCCGGGCGCCCGTGAAGGGCATGGCGCTGACGAAAGGGCCCATCGGGCCTGGCTCGGATCGGCCGTCGTCGCCGCGCGCCACGGGACACCCGACGTCTTCCGCATCGCCCCCCGAGCGTACGACGGTCGAGATGTGCGAGATGGCCTTGCCTTCGAGCGTCTCGACAGTGGTGGCCGCGAAGCAGATCGTCCTTCCCTTCCGCAGGAGCCGTGTGGTCGCAACGACGTCTTCCCCGACCGCGGCCGACAAGTACCCCACGTGGCAGGAGATCGTGGTCAGGGGTCCGGCTTCGGGCCCGATCGCCGCCGCGGCGACGGCGTGCCCGCCGATCAGTCCGAGCGAGGCGGCACACCCGCCGTGCAAGGCTCCGCCCGGGTTCGAGTTCGCCTCCTGGAACGGAAGCGCGAGCCGGGCCCGACCGCCGGACAGGTCGACCAGGCGCACGCCGAGCGCCCGTGCGTAGTCCGAGGCCTCGACACCGTTGTCCACGGGCCTCATTGTGACAGCGGTCGGTGACCGGCGGGCCGTCGACGCAGCAGCCGGACTGGCCGGCGCCGAGACGGTCGTTTGGCTCGCGCCGGAACCTGACGTACCTTGCCTCTCCATGTCACAGAGGCCGAACGTCGTGCTGTTCATGATGGACGACCTGGCGCTGGGGGACCTGGCCTGTCACGGAAACCCGGTGGTCCGGACGCCGAGGCTCGATGCGCTGTACGAAGAGAGCACCCGGCTCACCCGCTACTGCAGCGGTCCCGTCTGCACCCCTGCACGGGCGAGCCTGATGACGGGCAGACATCACCAACGGACCAGAGCCATAGACACCTTCTGCGGACGGGCGATGATCGACCCGTCGGAGCGGACAATGGCCCACGTCCTCTCCGAGGCCGGGTACCGCACCGGGTGCTTCGGAAAATGGCATCTCGGGGACACCTACCCCATGAGGCCACAGGACCTCGGATTCGATAAGACGTTGGTGCACCGCTCCGGCGGGTTGGGATCGGTGGGCGACCACCGGGAGAACGCCTGGCGAGAGGGTGAGGCCTACTTCGACCCCGTGCTGATCGACGACGGGGAGCCCGAAAGGCTCGCCGGGTACTGCACGGACATCTTCACCGAGTCGGCTCTGACGTTTCTCACGGAATCAGGTGAACGTGCGGAGCCGTTCTTCTTGTATCTCGCGACCAATGCTCCCCATACTCCGCTCGAGGTGCCCGACCGGTGGATCCGCCATTACCGTGATCAGGGCGTGAACGAGACCCACGCTCGCCTCTACGCAATGGTGGAGAACATCGATTGGAACGTGGGCCGGGTGCTCGACCGGCTGGTGCACCTCGCGCTACGCGCCGACACCGTGGTGCTCTTCACATCCGACCACGGTCCTTGCCCTTCTGCCCGGGACTTCAGTGCTCCGCCGGAGCGCCAGCAACGATGGAACGCCGGGCTCAGAGGCGAGAAGGGGTCGCTCTACCAGGGAGCCATCCGCGTGCCGTCGTTCTGGTCCTGGCCGGGCGTGATCACGGCCGGGCGCGACGTGGCGAACGTGACCTCCGTCATGGATGTGCTCCCGACGGTCGCAGCGGCGACCGGTGCGACGCTCCCGTCCGACCGGGTGGTCGACGGCATCGACCTGCTTCCCCTCCTGAGGGGCGACATCGACCCCGAGGAGTGGCCCTCACGGACGGTCGTGATGCAATGGCATCGAGGGGATGTCCCAGTGCGGGACCGCAACTACGCGGTGATAGGCGACCATTTCAAGCTGTACCGTCCAGAATCCGACGCGGCCGACGAGCTCTACGACCTCGACGCCGACCCGGGAGAGACCCACGACGTGGCGGCGCTGCACCCGTCGGTCGTCGACGGCCTGCGAACCCGCTACGTCGAATGGTTCGAGGACGTCGGGGGTGACGACCCGTCTCGCTTCGCTCCACCCCGGATACGGGTGGGCACAGTGGCCGAGAGGTCGACGACGCTCAGCCGGCAGGACTGGCGGGTCGACCCCTCCCTGGCGGATCTCGGCGAGATAGCCCTGTGGCGGACGGCGGACCTGGAGGCCGAATGGTTGATCGAGGTGGAGCGAGCCGGCGCCTACAACGTGGCTATCCGCCTGGAACCCTTTTCCTGGAAGGAGCCGAAGCTCTTCACCAGCGTCCACCTCAGCATCGACGGGGTGGCCCGGGTGGTGCCCTGGGCGCCGATGTGCACGCTCTTCGAGCTCCCCGACGTCTTCTTGGAGACCGGCCCCGCCAGCGTCCGGGCGTGGAGCGAGGGTCCGGGTGGACTCCGCCAGGCCGCCCTCTACGTCGACATCGCCCCGAGGACGCGACAACCTCTGGGGTGATCGGGTGATCGGGTCCTCGGGTGCTCAGGTTGCTCGGGTGCTCAGGTGCGGATCCACGAGCCCGACCGCCCACCGCTCTTCTCCCACAGGGTGAGGTCCTCGAGCGTGGCCTCGGGATGGAATCGGCGCAGGGCAGCGATGAGCGCGAGCCCGGCATAGGCGCATGCCGTCAGGGCCTCCATCTCGACCCCGGTGGGGCCCACGACCTCGGCTTGGCTCTCCACCTCGATGGCACCGGCCGTGACCGAGATCCTGACCGAGACGGTCGGAGAGGTGAGCACGTGGCAAAGCGGAATGAGCTGGGGTGTCAACTTCGCAGCCTGGATGCCTGCCAATCGCGCCTCGTCGAGCACCTCGGACAACGGTCGTCTTGCCGGATCGGCGACCTCTGCATCGCCGGAAGCAGCTGCATCGCCCAATCGGCCCGCTGCATCGCCCAGTGGATCGCCCAGGACCACAGAGCATCGGGCGACTGCCCGCCGTCGCGTCCACGGCTTGCGACTGACATCGACCATCCGCGCTCGCCCCGAAGCATCGATGTGCGTGAGCCCCCCTTGGTCCTCGGTGTGCATGATCTACGCAAACCCTCCTCGATCCGCCGGCACCGTCGCTCCCGCCGGGACAGCCGGCCCGAGCACGGGTGTTTCTCGCCAGATCGTGCCAGATCGCCCCGGATCGTGCGGCGGCCTCGGAGGAGCGGATCGGGGTCATGGCTACCATGGAGCCCGTGGCACGCGAGCTTCCTCCGGGCCCGGACTGGCTGGCAGTCTCGGAGGACCCCCTTCCCGTAGACGAGATCACGGCGTGGGTGTCCCAGCCCGATTGCGGTGCGACAGTCACCTTCTGCGGAACGGTCAGGGATCACTCCGAGGGACATCCCGGCGTGACCTCGCTCGAGTACGAGGCCTACCTCGAACATGTCGTCCCCGGCCTGGCCCGGGTGGCCGCCTCGGCTCGGGACCGATGGCCCGTCGTGGGGCGGCTGGCGCTGCTCCACCGGATCGGGCTGCTCGTTGTCGGCGAAACCTCTGTCGCCGTCGCCGTGTCGACACCGCACCGGGCGGAGGCGTTCGAGGCCGCGCTCTTCTGCATCGACACCATCAAGGCGACGCTGCCGATCTGGAAACGCGAGATTTGGGCCGGCGGGAGCGAGTGGGTCCGGTGCTCGCACGAGCCGGACGAATGGGTCGGCCGCCAACGGGTGGGCCCGTGATCCCGATCGCGGAGGCTCGCCGGCACGTCCTCTCCTCCTGCGCGGTCCTCGAGCCACGAGACGAAGCGAGTGGTGCTGCCGAAGGATGCGTCCTGGCCGAGACCGTCCGTGCCGCCGAGCCCGTCCCGCCGTTCACGAACTCGGCCATGGACGGCTATGCCCTGCGCGCGGCGGACACACGCTCGTCCCCGACGCGCCTGAAGGTCATCGGAACGGTCATGGCCGGCGACGACGGGACCGTGACCGTCGCGCCGGGCCAATCGGTCCGCATCATGACCGGCGCGCCCCTCCCCCCGGGCGCCGACGCGGTCTGCATGGTGGAACGGACTCGCGTCGACGAGCAGGGCACGGTCGTCGTCATCGAAGACGTCCTCGAGCCGGGTACCAACGTCCGGTCGGCGGGTGAGGACATCGCCGCCGGCTCGGACGTCTTCGCTCCGGGCACTCTCCTGGGGCCGGCCCGCATCGGTGTGCTGGCGAGTCTCGGGATCGAGTCGGTCCTCGTCCATCCCAGACCGCGTGTCGGGGTGCTCTCGACGGGCGACGAGCTCGTGACGGAGGCCGGGCCCTTGCCGCGGGGCAAGATCCGTGACGCCAACCGTCCGGCGCTGCTGGGGCAGCTCCGCCGCGACGGCTTCGGCACGGTGGATCTCGGAATCGTCGGAGACGAAGAGGCAGACCTCGTCACGTGCCTCGAGGACGCACGCTCGCGCTGCGATGCCGTGGTGGCGAGCGGCGGCGTCAGCGTCGGCGACCGTGACCTGATGAAGGCAGTGCTCGAGAAGCTCGGTGGGGACGCGATGCGCTCCATGCAGGTTGCGGTGAAGCCGGCCAAACCCTTTGCCTTCGGGCTTCTGGATGCGACGCGCGTGCCGGCATTCGGACTCCCGGGCAACCCGGTCTCCTCGTTGATCTCCTACGAGCTGTTCGTTCGGCCCGCGCTTCGCTCCATGGCCGGACACCGGACGCTCGATCGGCCGCGGCTGTCCGCCATCGCGGCCTGCGATCTCCCCCGGCGCCCCGACGGAAAGCTTCATCTCCTGCGCGTCGTCGCCCACACCGACGGCGACGGGTCCCTTCGCGTGCGCCCCTCCGGCGGACAGGGTTCCCACATGCTCCGAGCCATGGCCGACGCCAATGCGCTCGCGCTCCTGCCCGACGGGGACGGAGTGCGCGCCGGCCGACACGTCGAGATCCTCCTTCTCGACGGCGACGAGCTGGTCCGAGCCGCTGAGGTCGCCTGGTGAGCTCTCCCGTCGTTCCCGTGGCGCTGCGTCCTGCCGGCCGTGCCCACGCTGCGAGCACGACACGGGAGGGGACGGTGCCCGAGACGGGTCCACTGCTCGATCGTTACGGAAGGGAGCATCGCGACCTCCGTGTCTCGGTGACGGATCGCTGCAACCTCCGGTGCGTCTACTGCATGCCCGAAGAGGGGGTCCCGCTGCGGCCACGCCAGGAGATGCTCTCCATCGAGGAGATCGCCAGGATCGTGCGCATCGCCCGGGAACTCGGAATCCGCTCCGTCCGCTTCAGCGGTGGAGAACCTCTCGTTCGGCGCGGCATCGTGGAACTGGTGCGCCACATGGCGCTCCTGGGTTTCGACGACGTCGCCTTGACCACCAATGGCACGAACCTCGCTCCTGCCGTCTCCGCCCTGGCCGCAGCGGGCCTCATGCGGGTCAACATCAGTTGTGACTCCCTGCGCCCCGAGCGGTTCCGCACGATCCGCCGGCGAGGCGATCTAGCGGTGGTCCTCCACGCCATGGACGCCGCCGAGGCAGCGGGACTGTCGCCGGTCAAGGTCAACGTGGTGGTGATCGCCGGGGTGAACGATGACGAAGTCCTCGACTTCGCGGCGTTCGCTCGCCGGTACGGACGCGCCGTGCGCTTCATCGAGTACATGCCGCTCGACGCCGACCGCTCGTGGACCCGCCGGCAAGTCGTGCCCAGCGACGACATCGTGGCACGTATCCATGCCGTCTGGCCCCTGGAAGCCGAGCCCACCGACGGCACGGAGGCCGCCCCAGCGGACCGCTACCGCTTCCGCGACGGTGCCGGCGAAGTCGGCGTGGTGGCCAGCGTCACCCGGCCGTTCTGCGGCACGTGCAACAGGCTCCGGCTGACCGCCGACGGCGCCATACGCAACTGCCTCTTCTCCGACGAAGAGGTGCTCGTCCGCGACCTGGTCCGGGACGGCAGCAGCGACGATGCCATCGCGGCAGCGATGCGGCGGGCCGTCTGGGGGAAGTGGCCCGGACATGGCATCAACGATCCCGGATTCCTCCGCCCGGCGCGCTCGATGTCGATGATCGGCGGCTGAGCGTGCCTCGTCTGCGCCTGTTCGGTCCCGTTGCCGAGGCTGCCGGCACCAAATCCGACCTGCTCGAAGGCTCGAGCGTCGAGGAAGTGCTCGATGCCGCCAGATCCCGGTACGGGCCGCACTTCGCCGAGCAGGTCCAGACCTGCCGCATCTGGGTGAACGGTGAGGCCCGCCAGCCCGGCGTCACGTTGTGCGACGAGGACGAGGTGGCGCTGCTCCCGCCGGTTTCCGGCGGCTGAAGGCCGGTCCCTCTCCCCCGGATGGCGGTCCTTCCCCGGTGACGATCAGTTCGTCCCGGAGGCGTGGTGACGAGGGTGCGGGTCCTCGCCCGAGAGCAACGCCAACGCATGCGGCACCAGGTCGATGACCGCGCCGAGGCACTCGGTGGCGGCCGCGGGCGACCCCGGGAGGTTGAGTACCAGGCACCGTCCGGCGGTGCCGGCGATCCCTCGCGACAAGCGAGCCTTGGGATTCGAACGATGCATGCCCTCGGCCAGTGCCGGTGCTTGGCGGTCGATCACCCGCAGCGTCGCCTCAGGCGTGAGATCACGCGGGGCGAACCCCGTTCCGCCCGTCGTGACGACCAAGCCCGCGAATCCGTCGGTCAGCCGGCGCAGCCCTTCGGCGACCGGCTCGACACCGTCGGGAACACCGGCTTGCTCGACGACCGAGAAGCCCGACTGGGCCAGCAAGGCGGCGACCGCAGGTCCGGAGCGGTCCTCGGCGGATCCGGCATCGACCGAGTCCGAGACCGTGAGCACCTTGGCCCTCCATTCCACGTCGGGAAGCGTAACCATGGTCCGACCGTCGATAGCATGCAGCGCGTGGCAACGGACGCCCAGCACTGGTTCGACCGGTATGCCGAGGCCCTCGGGGTCCCGCCGCCCGGAGACGACGAGGTCGCCTCCCTGCTCGAGTTGGCGAGCATCGCCGCCCACGCATCCGAGCGCCTGGCCGCACCGGTGTCGTGCTGGCTGGTGGCCCGCTCGGGGCTCACGCCGGCGGAGGCCCTGGCCCGGGCCCGGGACGTGGCGGGAGAGCTCGACTGATCCCGACCGTTCGGGTCACACACGTGTGGCCGCGGACAGCGACTCGATCGTGACGGGAATCCCGTTGAGGTGGGGATTCCCCGAGAGCGGGTCGACGTGATCGGCCGACGACAGACGGTTGGCGTTCACGCCGGGGCGCTGGCGGGCCACCGACAGGCGCGTGTTCTCCATGTCGTGGCCCCAGCCGTGGGGGAGGCTGACCACCCCTGCCATGATGGCGTCGGTCACCTCGACCAGCGCCTGCACGGAACCTGTTTCGCTGCTCACCCGGGCCCGTCCGCCGTCGACCAGTCCGAGTGCTTCGGCATCGGTGGGGTTCACCCAGAGCGTGCACCGCTCCTTCCCCTTCGAGAGCGTCCGGAGGTTGTGGGCCCACGAGTTGTTCGACCGCAGGTCCCGACGCCCGATCAGGACGTAGCCGGGGCGAGGCCTGTCGAGGTGCTCCCGCAGCCGTCCGAGATCGGCCACGATGGCGGGCGTCCCCAGGTCGACGCGCCCGTTCGGGGTGCGGAGCATCTCGGGGAGACGCGGCCGCAGCGGTCCGAGGTCGACCCCGTGGGGATGCGCTTCCAGGACGGCCAGCGACAACCCGCCGGGAACGACTCCGAACCCGTCCCCGTAGGGCCCGGTCCGCAGGGCCAGGTCGAGCAAGCGCTCCGGCCCGGTACGCGGTTCGAGCATTCGGAGGATCTCCCCCGGATCACGACCCTGCACCGGTCCGTGCTCGTCGGCGACCGCCTGGTGGGCGAGGAAGGCGGCAACGGCGTCGTCCAGTGCGTCCACGTCAGGGGAAGGGCCGAGCCCCGACAGGATGCCGGTCAGGGCCAACATGATCCGCCACTCGGGGAGAGAACCCGGTGGCCGCTCCAGCGTCGGCGGCGAGTAGTTGGCCACGTTGCGCACGGCGAACTGGTAGTAGGCAACGTCGTAGTGGCTCCGTTCGAGCGGTGAGGGGACGGGCAGGATCAGGTCGGCGTGGCGCGTGGTCTCGTTGATGTACATGTCGATCGACACCATGAACTCGAGCCCGTCGAGTGCGCTCGCCAATCTTTGGCTGTCCGGAGTCGTGAGCACGGGGTTGCCGGCCAGGGTGACGAACCCGCGGATCTGGCCCTCGCCCGGCGTCTCCATCTCCTCGGCCATGCACGAGGACGGGAGCTGGTCGAAGGCCCCCGGCATGTCCCGGACCCGGCTTCTCACCTCGCCGTAGTCGCCGCCGCCGCCGATCCCCGGCCGGCCCGTCGTGTTGAGGCCGAAGGCGGCCGCCTTGGCGAACATCACCCCCCCGGGACGGTCGAGGTTGCCGGTTGCGTAGTTGACGACGTCGAGGAGCCAGGCGGTCAGGGTCGCCTTGTCCTGCAGGCAGGTTCCCAGCCGGCCGTGCACCGCGGCGGACGGCGCTCCCACCAGCTCGGCGGCCAGCTGCCGGATTCGGACGGCAGGGATACCGCAGCACGATGCCACTCGCTCGGGTGTGAACGGCGCCAGGGCGCCACGGACGGTGTCCATCCCGTCCACGTACCGACCGGCGGGTCCCGGGTCGGCCCGGTGGTCGAACAGGAGGGCGTGAGCCAAACCGCTGAGGAACGCCGCATCGGTGCCGGGCACGATGGGGACGTGCTCGTCGGCCACCTCGGCAGTGCGTGTCCGCCGGGGATCGACGACCAGCACCCTGCCGCCCCGCGCCCGAATGGCCGCCAACCGCCCCGGCCAGTCGGGAGCGGTGGCCAGGCTTCCGTTGGACTCCAACGGGTCGGTGCCGATCAGCACCAGCAGACGGGTTCGATCGAGATCGGGCACCGGAAAAGCGGTGCGAGTGCCGAAGTGCAGCCCTGACACGATCTCGCGCGGCCGCTGGTCGACGCTCGCCGCGGCAAACCGGTTGCGGCCGAGTGACCGGTAGAGAGCGCCGGTATAGAGCACGGCCTCGTAGTTGTGGGACCACGGGTTGCCGTTGTAGAAGCCGACGGCGTCAGGACCGTGGCGCTCGATGATCGGGAAGAGACGCTCGTGCACCAGCCGGAAGGCGTCGTCCCAGGCGATCGGCGTGAATTCGCTGCCGGATCGGACGAGCGGCGACCGCACCCGGTCGGGGTCCTCGCGGAGCCCCTTGAGCGACGATCCCTTCGGGCAGATGTACCCGTGGGAGAAGACGTCGCGGCGGTCTCCCCTGATGCGCCGCACGGAACCGTCCACGAGCTCGATCTCCAGCCCGCAGGTCGCCTCGCAGAGGGGGCAGGTACGCCAGGCGGTGGCGGTCGATGCGGTCGTCACGGTGCGACGCTGCGATTGGCCCGCTCCAGATCGTCCGCTCCGTCGAGATAGAGGCTCTGGGTGACGTAGCAGGGGTTGGTGGCAGCGGCACGCCGGCACAGGTCCGCCTTCATGGCGCGCGCCTCGACGACGGCCGGCTCCATCCCCTCGTCCAAAGCGAGGAGGTCGACGACGTGGAGGGCCAGCTGGATCTCGCCGGCATCGCGCAGCTGGCGGGCGCGCGCGAGGACGGGGAGCGGGTCGGCCACCGCCCGTCCGATCTCGCGGGCCACGTCACGGGGGTGCGCCGGGTGCAGGGAGGTCGGGTTGAGGTCCTCCCACCAGCCGAACTGGCCGCGGTAGACGTCGCGCAGCACGTGCTCGACGGAGGTGTATCCCTCCTGGAGCCAGGGCCGGTCGAACACTGCGGGGTCCGGAGTCACCATGTTGACGATCTCCGCCACGTT
The DNA here is from genome assembly GCA_027306605.1 of Acidimicrobiaceae bacterium. Taxonomy (GTDB): domain Bacteria; phylum Actinomycetota; class Acidimicrobiia; order Acidimicrobiales; family RAAP-2; genus Bog-473. The sequence continues at coordinate 10,836 of DAHUZK010000054.1, read as the reverse complement.
GTAGCCCTCGTTCATGAGGGCGACCACGGACCGGTGGCACCACCGCAGCGCGGCCGCCGTCGTCGTGAGGTAGTCCCGCACCAGGGAGTGGCCCTGGAGCGGCGGCCCGAACTCGCAGATGAGGGTGTCGGCCGGGTAGGTGGCCAGGTGGTCGAGGGTGTCGGCCCATCGCAGTGGATCCCGGACGGGCCGCTGTGGGCTGCCCACGTTGGGCATGAACGGGATGCAGCTCGGGCCGCCGTAGAGGATGCGGTCTTCCGCCAGCCAGACGGAGACGGCATCGTCGGTCTCCGAAGGAGCGGCGACGACTTCGATGGTCCGGCCGGGCGTCTCTATGACGAAGCGGTCGGTGAAGGTGTGGGTGGGGGCGGTGAAGGCGAAGACCCGACCGTCCAACGACCCTCTCGGGTAGCGGAACTGGCGCTCGATGATCCGGTTCTGCAGGCCGTTGGACTCGAGATAGCGCCGTTGACGGCGCACCAGGTTGGCCTGGGCGATGATCCTCGGCACCCGGCCCGACGTACGGATGCAGTCCACCAACCATTCCCGGCAGGCCAGGTTGTACCGCTGATGGCCATGGCTGAAGACGATGTCGGTGAACAGCGCGTCGCTCCTGGACCGGATCGCAGCCAAGGACGCCGCGGCCTCGTCACCGGTGTCGATCTGGACGAGCCCTTCCGCCGTCTCGATGGTCACCAGCCATCCGGCCTGTTGCTGGCCGAAGATGCCGGGCCCGAGATCGACCAGCGCGTGCGAGCCGACCAGAGCGTCACTCGAGCGATCGATACCCTCGAGTGTGCCCGCCGCGCCGTCGGCAGAGATGGCGTCGGTCATGAACCCTCCTTAACCCTGCGTTGCCCTGCGTTGCCCTGCGTTGCCCTGCTCCGTCCCCCGCGTCGCTCTGCTCGGTCCCCGCGGCCGCTCAATCCGCCGGCGTGGCCAGACGGCGCCGGCGCGCGTACGTCATCCCCCCGCCCCGCTCGACCAGGTCTGGTCCGGGCCGCGTCGCCGCGACCGTCAGGAACGGCTCTACGAAGGCGTGGACCATGTCCGACACGACGGCGGCATAGGCGGGGTCGCCGACCACGTTGCGGTCCTCCTCGGGGTCTTCCGTCAGGTCGAACAGCTGCACCGGGAGACGGTCCTTCTCGTAGACCACGAGCTTGTAGCGGTCCGTGCGCCACATGGCGAAGCCGAAGTTCTCACTGATCACGACCTCTCTCCCTGCGACCGCCCCGCCTGCGAGCGCGTCGGTGAAGGGCCTCCCGGCGCTCCCCGGCACCGCCCCCGCTCCGGCCAGGGAACGCAAGGTGGCCGACAGGTCGACATGCTCGAGTAGCGCGTCGACCCGGGTGGGGCCGGCGCCACCCGGAGGCCGCACGATCAACGGGACCCGGACCGACGGTTCGTAGAAGACCATCTTGTTGAGCAACCCATGGGTGCCCAGCATCTCGCCGTGATCGCTGGAGTAGACGACCCAGGTGCGCTCGGACAGCCCGCGCCGATCGAGCGCGGCCAGGATCTCGCCGACCGCGTCGTCGATGACGGTCAGGTTGGCGTAGTAATGCCTGCGGACCTCACGGGCGCGGTCGTCAGTCAGGGTGTCGCTGCTGCTGTAGGCGAGAAACGCCCGGAGGAAGGCCGACAGCGGTCCGTCGGCGGGAACCTCCGGCCGACGGGTCGAGTCGAGAGGGATGGCGTCGCCGTCGTAGCGGCGGACAGAGCTGGCGGGAGCGTCCCACGGATCGTGGGGTCCGGGGAAGCCGACCCAGCAGAAGAACGGCTCGTCGCCGGGCCGATCCTCTATCCAGCGCGCGGCCCGGCGGCCCACCCAGGCATCGATGTAGTGCTCCGGCGGCAACGGGGAGGGATCCACCGCCCACGTGGGCTTGCCGGGGTGAGAGGGATCGGCCAGGCGCAACCATGGAGTGCGCTCGCGCACGAAGGCCCGGTAGGTCTGGAGAAGCCCCTCGGCCTCGAGGTGGTCCGTGTACGGGTTGCGAACGAAGCCGCACGCCAGCTTTCCGACCACCTCGTCCACCTCTTCGAAGCCGAAGGCGCGCATCCGAGGCACGCCTTCGGCGACGTCGAGAGGATGCGGGAACAGGTGCATCTTGCCGATGGCCGCTGTGTGGTAGCCGGCATCCCTGATGGACTGCACCATGGTGGGCATGTCCGGCGCCGCCGGGTAGTCGTTCTCGAAGGCACCGTGGTCGCGGACGTAGCGCTCGGTGAGGAGTGACACCCGCGCCGGCACACACAACGGTCCCTGGCAGAACAGACGCTCGAACACCGCTCCCTCGGCCGCCAGAGCGTCCAGGTTCGGCGTCCGCACCACCGGATGACCCGCCGACCCGACGACATCGGCGCGGTGCTGATCGGAGAAGAGCCAAAGGATGTTGGGCCGGTCGGTCACGGTGCGCCTCGCCGGGCCGAGGAGCCGGTGCTCGACGCCACCCTTGTGCCGGGAGCAGGACCGCAGGACTCGCGCTCCACCAGTTCGGCCTCCACCGCGGGGGGGACGAGATCCTCCTCGCGCCCTTCGACGTGGTCGAGAAGCCGAGCAGTCAGCCATGTTGCCTCGGCGAAGAGGTCGTGGCGGACGACGGTCAGCGCCGGCTGGTGCGCCATGGCCCAGTCCGAGTCGCCGAAGGTGACGAAGGACGCGTCGGCCGGGATGTGCACGCCGCAACGCTGCAGGGCCGACAGCACGCCAGGTGCGAGCACGTGGCTATAGGAAATGACGGCGGTGGCGTGATCCGGCCCGGCCATGTGGGCGCCCAGCTGCTCTCGGCAGGATTCGAAGACCCGCGACATGTCGACCGAGAGCACCTCGAGCTTGGCCTCCGCCCGACGCAGCTCGGTGCGGATGGCGCCGGTGCGAGCCCGACGGTACTGCTCGATCACCGCCCAACGGGGCAGGGTGCCGATCACCAGAACGAACGACCGGTGTCCGAGCTCCAGTAGCCGACGCACCATCCGGCGCGTCGCTGCGGCCTGTGCCCGCTCCATGGCTGCCGAGTAGGCCGTCGACCCGGCCTCCTCGGCCCCGGGTACCACGGGGACGTTGTGGTCCCGCAGCAGTTCCGCGTCACGGGCCACGAGGGGTCCGCCCAGCACGACCCCGTCGATACCTTCGTCGACGAGACGCTCCACCAGACGCGACTCCCGGGCCGCCGAGCGGTGCGTCTCACCGATCAGGACCACGTAGCCGCGCTCTTCGGCGGTGCGCTCCACACCACGCAGGAATTCCATGAGCACCGGGTTCACCAATTCCGGCACGATGGCGGCCACCGCCATGCTGCGGGACTGGCGCAGGCTGCGGGCCCGCAGGCTGGGCCGGTAGCCCAGACGCTGCACGGTGGCCTCGACCTTCTGACGGGTGCAGTCCGAAACGTCAGCGGCGCCGTTGAGCACGCGCGAGACGGTGCCCAGACCGACGCCGGCCTCCGCGGCCACCTGGCGGATCGTGACGCGGCGCTCGCTCATCGGCCCTTTCCCGGGCGCAGGCTCCTCCCTCGCGGCAGGCGGTCGCTCCCCCGTTCAGTGGAAACGTTTCCAGTGAGTGTACGGGCGCCGTGAGACGCGGTCAAGACCTCCTCGGGTCGGGTGCCGCCCGGTCCCCCGCGCCGGCGCCACGGAGGTCCCCGGCGCGGACGGCGCCGCCCTCAGGCAAAGGGGAGCGCGTCGGTGGCGCGCTCCGTTCCGTCCCGGCGAATCAGGTACGCCTCGTACGTCTCGAGATCCAAGATCGTTTCGTAGGCCTCGTCACCACCGACAGCGAGCGCCGTCGCCAGGGCGTCACAGACAGCCAGGCTCGGTCCCGTGACCGTCGCAGACGCTGTCCGGGTCGTCCGGGCGAGCGTCCTCGGATCGACGAGGTGCGGACCGCGTTCGTAGCTTCCAGAGGTCGCCACTGCGGCATCGATCCTCAAGATGCATGCCAGCCCGTCGGCAATCCAAGGATGCCGGATCCCGATCCTCCACCCCTCAGCGTCGGGAGCCCCGAACCCGCAGATGTCCCCGCCGGCGTTGAGGAGCGCCGCATCGACCCCCGCCTCGCGGAGTATCCGCAGAGCAGCGTCGAGGGACCATCCCTTGACGAGTCCGGTCGGGTCGACCCCCCCGGGGAGCGCCCAGGGGTCGAACCAACCTCCCGACATCTCCTTGACCCGGGCGCAGAGTCCGAGGACCTCCGCGACCTCGGGCGGTGCCTCGTCGAGCGCCAACTCGCCCCGTCGGAGCCGGCTGACGGGACTGTCGCTGCGCCAGGTGCTGAAGGTGGCGTCGACGGCGTGCAGCGACTCGCACGCTTCCCGCACGGCGTGCTGGACCCGTTCCCGGTCGGAACGCCCCGGGCGGATCCGGAACGACACCACCGTGCCCATGACCTGCTCGGTGTGGACGAAGGTGTCCCTGCCGTCGTCGTACGCCCGGTCGTCGCGCACCGCGCCGTGGGCCGAGATCACGTGGCCGACGGCATCGTTGCTCATCGGAAGTGCAGTTTGTCGAGAGCCGACTGGAGCGAGTACGCGTACGCCTCGCTGGTGTAGGTCGCACCCGAGATGCCATTGATCTTGGCGCTCTGAACGGAGAGCACCTGGCGCCGCAGATACGGAATGACCTGATTGGCGAGCTGCTGCGAATACGAATCAGCCGTCTGGAGTTTGGCGACCTGCACGTCGGAGATCTTCGAGTTGCTAACAGTTGCTCGGACCGACAGGACCCCGTAGCCGTACTGCTCCTGGGCTCCGACGGCGCTGGAGGGCACGGAGGCGGCCGCCCCCGGGCTGGTCGTCGTGGTCGACGAGGGAGGTGCGCTCGGCCCGGCGGCCGTGCTGGTGGTGGTGGTGGTGGTGGTGGATTTGGCCGGGCTGGCCGACTTGGAGCCCTGCGACGGCGAGCTCGTCTTCACGGACAGCTGGGACGACAGACCCGTCGTGCCTCGGCTGTGGAAGCTCAGGATTCCCACCAGCCCTGCCACCGTGGCACCGATGACGACCGGGAAGCGCCTCATTCCGTCCTCCTCTCCCTACCAGCTGAAGATCTCGTAGTGGAGCGCGTCCCTCGGGACTCCGAGGCTGCTTGCGGCGGCCACGACGTCTTCGATGAGCCCGGGCGGCCCGCACGCGTAGACATCCCGCTTGTGCAGGTCGGGGACGAGCTTGCGCAGCAACTGTCTGGTCGACCCGAGCTTTTCGCGCGAGCCGACGAGCTCGTGCAGTACGCCCTTGCGGCGCCGAACCAGCTCGGCCACCTCGTCCTTGAAAACCAGCTCGTTCTCCGAAGAAGCCCTCATGATGACCACCGGCCGGGCTTCGCGAGGCAGGTCCTCGAGCAGTGACCGCAGAGCGGTGATGCCGATGCCGCCCGCGAACAGCACCGCCTTCGTGTTCTTGCGCACGTGCGGTGTCACCGCCCCGAAGGGCCCCTCGATCGCCACCGGGGTTCCCGGACGGAGCCGTGCGACCGCCGACGAGTGGTCGCCGATCGCCTTCACCGTCAGCCTCAGGTAGGGAGGCCTCGGCAAAGCCGACAGCGAGTAGGGGTGGGCCTGCCACCACAAGCCGCGGGTCAGGAACCGCCAGGTGAAGAATTGCCCGCCCGAGACCGCCAGGCGCTCGAGATTGCGGCCTTCGAGGATCACCGAGACGACACCGGGAGCCTCCGGGTACACCTCCGCCACCTTGAGGCGATACGTGAGGCTGCGGAAGATCGGAATGGCAAAGCGATAGACCAGCACCGTCCCGGCGGTTGCAGCCCAGACGATCGACCAGACGGCGATGGTGAGCGGATGTCCGACGAAAGCCGGACCGAGAACGATCACGTGCGCGAAGGAAAGCGCCAGTGCGAGATAGATGTAGAGGTGGATCACCCACCAGGTGTCTCGCTGTATCCGGTTGCGCACGGCGCGGAAGGAGACGACGCCGATCATCACCATCAGGCCGAGGCCGACGGTCGCGGCGAGAACATCGGGATAGGAGAGGACGAGGGCGCGGACCTCGTGCCACATTCCCGTCCTGGCGGCTTGTGCGTAGCCGATGGTGACGAACAGGGCATGGGCGATGAGCAGGACGATGGGCCAAGGCCCGAGCCTGCGGTGCCACCGCACCAGGCCGTCCTGACCCAGGATTTTCTCGATCGGAGGGATGCGGGCGATCAGGAGGACCTGGACCAGCGCCAGATACATGCCGACGAGCCCGGTCATGCTTCCGATGAAGGTCGTCACGCCGCCCGGCAGGAGCAATTCTCCGGTCGTCTCGGTGGCGATGCCGAGGACGATCACCAAGACGAGGCCGCCGAGCGTGACGGCCACCGCCAACCTGCCCACCCACTGTCGAGAAGACCGCCGGCGGATCTGCACGTTCCGCGGCGCGGTCAAGGAGGGATCGAAAGCGGTGCTCGTCGTCATCTCAAGCATCTTCTTGGGCGCCTAGGACCTTTCGCCGGCGTGATGGCGGCGCGACGCCGTCGCGATGCGAAGAGTGAGAGAGATGCCCGGCACGGACACTGCTACTTCTTCACTCCGGTGACGACCGCCGCCTCCGCTATGACGGGGACGACGGTGACGTCGGCGAAACCTGCGGAGTCGAAGTAGGAACGCCACGTCTCGATCGACACCGGTCGCTCTCCGACGCGCAACCCGAAGCGACCGACGTTCTTCAAGATGCGCCACCACCCCGAAGGCCCGCGACGCAGAAAGACCATCATCTTCGAGGCAATGATCTCCCGGTCGCGAGAACTCGCTCCTCGGCCGAACATCATGTCGCCCACCACGAGTTTTCCGCCGGGTCTCAGCCAGCTGTTGGCCTTCTCCAACAGAGCCACCTTCTCGTCGTCGCGCAGATGGTGGAGCGCGTAGTTGGACACCACCAGGTCCAGGCTCTGCGGGGGGACGTCGAGCTCCTCCATCGGAACCACGACACCCTTGAGGTTGCGGATTCCCGCCGTCTCGGCCTTCGCCGCCAACTTCTCGATCATCAAGGGGCTGATGTCGACGGCCGTGACGTCTGCCCCGGCTTCGGCCAGCGGGATGCTCAACTGGCCGGTTCCGCAGCCCAGGTCGAGGACCTGGCCGCCACCGCGATGATCGGCGGCAGCCAGCACCGCGTCCACCACCTGTCCGAGCCCGCTCGCCCCCCCGTCGTCCCAGGAGTCGGCTCGGTCGTCCCACATGCGCTGGTTCATGCGCTGGTCTCGGGCGGGACCGGACATCCTAGAGTTGCCCCGGGGCCGAGTGCCGGTTGACCTTCTGGTGCAGCGTCATTCGTTCCTCTCGGCCCTCACGGGCGCTCGGGACTGCGGCGTGGGACTGCAGCCTGGTTGACCGGGTAGTGACTCGCTCCAGCGAACCACGCCCGCCTGACAACTGTATGAAGACGATCCACTCATGTATGAGGACGAGCCACTCACTCTGTGAGCGGGAGGGTGAAGCGGACGAAGGCCTCCCCGCTCTTGCTCGTGAGGGAGCCTTCTCTCTTCCAGCCGAGGTGGTCGTAGACGCTGGCCGCGGCCAGGTCCGGGGGCGTGACCAACACCAGCTCGTCGAGATGGGCCCCTCGACCCCGGACGGCGGCCTGCTCGAGGAGGGCGCGCCCCACCCCCTTTCCCTGGCATGCGGGGGCCACCATCACATGGGTCACCTCGCCGACGACCTTGACCTTGGCCTTGGCCGTTGCCGCGCCCGCGACCGCGACCGGGAGGCCGGTGTCCGACTGGGTCGACTCCCTCCTCCGCCCTCGGGCGGCGCGCCGCAGCGCAGCCGATCCCATCCTCGTGAGGCCCCGCACATAACGGACGCCACGGGTCGTGACGAGCTCCCAGCCGAAGCTCGGGTGGGACACAGCCCGGGCGACCAACCCGAACGCGAGATCGAGCCCGCTTCGCCGGACCATGGAGCGAAAGTGTGCATCGGGATGCAGGGCACCGAGCAACACGCCGACGAGCTCGCCGGAGTCGTCGTGTGAGGCGAGAGCGATGCCGCTGCTGCTCTTGATCCAGGCGCGGTGATAGCGCCTCAAGAACCGCTCCCCGCATCTCGCCAGGAACTCCATGTGGAGCACCTCGGCATGGAGCCGTGCGCTGGCCGGGACGTCCTCGATCTGGAGCTCGGTGACGTCGACGCTCAACACCGTGCTCCCGTGCAGATCGGCGCGACGGTGTCCGCGAAAGGGTGGCGAGTACACTGCCCCGGCGCATGCTCGGAACCTTGCATGTCCTCCCCCACCGCTCCGACCGCCGCCACCGCGCCCGCAAGCCGGTGTCGTCCGGTCGCGTCAACTCGAAATTGGCGGTGGCCGCCGCGGCGACGCTCGCCTTCCTCGTGGCCGGCTGCGGAGGAGGCCCGACAGAGGGGAACGGTCTCGGTCATCACGACCAGTCCCCCCCGTCCACCGCGACCAGCACGACGCAACCGGCTCTGGCCTCGGACGGCACCTTCGCCGTCGGCACGACCTCCCTCGACGTCGTGGAGCCGGCGACAGCGCCGGGAGAGCCCAGCAGGAACCTTCCGACACAGGTGTGGTATCCGGCGGTGAGCCAGAGCGGGGTGCTCACCCCCGACCGCGCCAGGGCTCCCTACCCCCTGCTGGTCTTCTCGCAGGGATACGCCCTGGCCGTCTCCGACTATGCCGCCCTCCTCGCCGACTGGGCGTCTGCGGGCTATGTCGTCGCCGCCCCGACGTATCCCTTCACGGATCCCACCAACCCGGCCGGACTCAACGAGAACGACATCGTGAACCATCCGGCGGACCTCCGCTACGTCATCACGACGGTCCTCGACACGGCGCAACAGTCCCCCTCCCCGCTCCATGGCCTGGTCGACGGTGCCGAGATCGGACTCGCCGGGCACTCCGACGGAGGCGACGTCAGCCTGGCGGTTGCCGACAACGCGTGCTGTCGCGACCCACGCGTCAAGGCGGCGGCCATCCTCTCGGGAGCGGAGCTCTCGGCTTTCGGTGGGACGTACTTCCCTGCCGGCGCGGCGAACGTCCCGCTCCTCGTGGTCCAGGGCAACGCGGACACGGTCAACTATCCGGCGTGCAGCACGCAGATCTACGACGCGGCCGGGTATCCCAAGTACTACCTCGACCTCCTCGGTGCTGCGCACGAGCCCCCGTACGTGGACGCGGGGAGTTACCAGCAGGTGGTGGCGCACGTGGTCACGGATTTCTTCGATGTCGAGTTGAAGGGCCAAGCGGCGGCTGCCGACGCCATGATCGGTGACGGCAATGTCGCGGCGACCGCACAGCTCACCGACGGAGCCACGGCTCCACCCGCACCGGGCTCGTGCCCCGGTGCTCCTTCCTCCTGAAACGAGGCACGAGTCAACCCGTCGCGTTGCAACCGGGCGTGGGCGTGACGTTCACGAGCGGCGGGACCTGGGGAATGGGCGGGAGGCCGAGAACCGTCGGGTCGACGGCGTTGCCCATGGCGGTCTGGCCGGCTGCATTGGGGTGGAGGTTGTCGCCGGAGTCGTAGGGAAGGAACATCGTCGTCGGCGAGCATGCGCCGTCGTACACGTCGCCGATCGTCGCCGCCATGTTGATGACGCCGTCGAAAGCGCCCGACGTCAGGATCCAGCTATTGACTTGCTGCAACGCGGCCTGGTCCGCCGGACTCCAGTACTCGAACTCCGACGCGGGCCCACCGCTCATCCGGGGGAGCAACGTGACCCCGATGATCCGCACTCCGGCCTGATGGGCCAGGGCGATGGCCTGTTGATAGCCCTGGATCAACACCTGAGCGCTCTGACCGAACCACAAGTCGTTCGTGCCGAGGAAGAGCACCACCTCGGACACCCCGGGTTGGTCGAGCGCGTCACGGGCGAGGCGCGAGATGCCCGACGGCCCGCCCCCCTTGGCCGAGTCGTCGTCGGGCAGGGACGTGAGGGCGTTCGCCGTGATCCCCTCGTTCACCACACCACGCTGCTCGGAGGGCGGCAGCGTGTCGATGCGTCGCTGCAGGACGTCGGTCCAGCGGAGCGTGGTGTTGTAGCCGTCGGTGATCGAATCGCCCACGACGACGATGCTGCCCTGCCCCACGGTCTGGAGGACGTCGACGGCGTCGACCCACCGGGGATACGGGCTGGCCATGCTCAAGCCGGCGCCGGTCACCGACGAGGCGAGGTTGCCACCCCCGTTGGGCGTGAAGAAGGAGACGTTGCCCTGGAGTGCGCAGCAGGGATGCAGCGTCACCAGGTCGCTGTCACTGACGTAGACGCTGACGGCCAGCGTCTGGAGGTCCTGCACCGTCATCGTGACGGGATCGCTGTACACGAACTGGCCCGCGGCAACGGTCGTCGTGGGGGCTCCACCGAACGTGAGCGGAGCCAGAGTCCCGGGAACGACCGACGAGCCGCCCGCTGAGAGGCCGACGGTCGCCGCGCCGATGACCATCGGTGCGTTCCCGAAGAGGTTCGAGATCCTCACCCGGACCGCTTCACCGCCCACCCCGACGGTGGCGAGCTCCCGGACGGTCACGTTCGACGCCACCCCGTTTCCCCAGGCCATGCCCGATCCCCAGGCGACGCGCCACGCTGGTGGGGGATCCGTCGTGGTCGTGGTGGAGGGATGTGATGTCGTCGTGGTGGTCGTGCGCGGCGCAGCCTGGGGGTGCGACGGCTTGGGCGGAGCGCCTGCAGCGAGGAGCATCCCTCCCGCCGCACCGCCCGCCAAGAGAGCTGCAAGACTGGCCGGGATCACCAAGCGACGCAACGAGGCCTTCATGGGAACGGGTAGATCTTCGCACATGGGCGCACTCGAAATGCGTGCATCTGGACCTCTCCGCTCGCCGTTCGTAGTGTGCGGCTCGCAGCACGAGAGGGCCTCTACCTGG
>DAHUZK010000053.1 GCA_027306605.1 Acidimicrobiaceae bacterium | reverse complement strand
GTTCTCGGGCGAGTTCTGGCAGATGCCGCGGCGACGGGTGCAGCCCAAGCCGTGGCAGAAGCCGCACCCGCCCCTGTGGGGCGCGACCACGAGCGACGAGGGGCACGCCCAGGTGGGAGAGCTCGGGCTCGGCCTGTGCTCGTTCGCCGTCGGACTGCCGCCGGCAGAGGTGAAGCGCAAGATCGACATCTATCGGGCGGCGATCGGGCGGTGCAGGGCTCCCATCGGGTCCTTCGTGCACAACGCGGCGGCGACGTTCACCATGGCCATCTGTGGGCCCGACCGCGACGAGGCGATCGCGCAGGCGCGCGAGTCCTTCGAGTGGTACCCCAAGACAGGGGCTCGGCAGATCGCCACGCTGACCGACTGGATGGCGGAGCGCAACGAGGAGCTCGGGACCTACGCTTACGCGGCGGACATGAAGAAGACCGACGACGAGGGGACGCTCGACCTTCTCAGCCTCGAGTACCTGATGGACGCCAACGCCTGCGTGCTGGGCACGCCCGAGGAGTGCGTCGAGGCGTGCCGCCAGTACGAGGCAGCCGGCGTGGACCTGCTGCTGTGCCTCGTGAACCCGTACAAGGTGCCCCACGAGACGGTGATGCAGACCATCGAGCTGATGGGCCGCGAGGTCATCCCGCACTTCGGAGCCTGAGGGCAGGATTCAGGGTCGGGATCAGGGCCTACGGGATCAGCGCGATCTTCCCGACGGTGCGCCGGCCCACCAGGTCCTCGAGGGCCCGCGCCACGTCGTCGAGCGGGTACTGCGCCGGGCGCACCGGATCGATGGCGCCCTCGGCCACCATGGCGAGCAGGTCTTCGAGCAGGGCGCGCTGGTCGCCGGCGTGCTGCATGGCCCAGATGCCCCAGTCGATGCCGAGCACGGTGCGGTTCCGCAGCAACACCTGGTTGAGCGGGATGGACGGGATGGGACCGGCGGCGAACCCGATGACGAGATAGCGCCCCCGGTCCCCGAGTGCGCGCAGGGACGGCTCGGCCAGCGTCCCGCCCACGGGATCCACCACGACGTCGACGCCGGTGCCCCCGGCCCAGGCCCGTGCCGAGTCCTTGACCGGCGCGGCGGCGGGATCGAGCACCGCCTCCGCCCCGGCGGCCCGCGCCGCCGCCCGTTTGGGCTCCGTCGAAGCCACCCCGAGGACGCGGCAGCCCAGGGCCCGCGCCACGCCGATGGCCGCCAGGCCCACGCCCCCGCCGGCACCGAGCACGAGCACGGTCTCGCCCGGCTGGACCCGGGCCCGCTCCCGCAGGGCGAACAGCGACGTGCTGTAGCTCTGGGTGAAGGTGGCGGCACGCGGCGCGTCGAGGACGTCGGGCAGGACGGTCACGGCGCCGGCCGGCGCCGCCACCTTGGTGGCGTAGCCACCGAGGCCGGCCGAGACCACCACGCGCTGGCCCACGGCGAGACCGCTGACCGATTCACCGAGGGCCGACAGCGTCCCGGCCGACTCGGTCCCGGGCACGAAGGGGACCGGCGGCTTGATCTGGTACCGCCCGCCGACGAACAGCGCGTCGACGTAGTTGACGCCTGCCGCTTCGACGTCGACCACGACGTGGCCGGGGCCGGCCACCGGATCGGGACGCTCCTCCACACGCAGCAGCGAGGGCGGGCCCAGCTCGTTGCAGACGACGGCGCGCACGGGCGACACGCTACCCTCGGCCGATGGCGCCCCTCCCTGCCGTGCGGCCGACCTCGGCATGGCGGAAGCAGCCGAGCAGGTGGTCGTTCACGAGGCCGGCCGCCTGCATGTGCGCGTACATGACGGTCGGCCCGACGAAGCTGAAACCGCGGCGACGCAGATCCTTGCTCAGCGCTTCGGATCGGGGGGTGATGGCGGGCAGCTGCGCCGAGCGCCGCCAGCGGTTGGTGACGGGGCTGCCGTCCACGAACCCCCACAGGTAGGCGTCGAAGGACCCGAATTCCTCCTGCACCCCGAGGAAGGCGCGTGCGTTGCGCACGGTCGCCTCCACCTTGGCCCGGTTGCGGATGATGCGCGGGTCGCCGAGCAGCTTGTCGACCCGCGCGGGCGTGAAGCGCGCCACCTTGGCCGCGTCGAAGCCGGCGAATGCCTTGCGGTAGCCGTCCCGTCGCTTGAGGATGGTGGCCCAGCTCAGCCCCGCCTGTGCCCCTTCGAGGACCAGGAACTCGAAGTGGACGGTGTCGTCGTGCACCGGGACGCCCCACTCCGTGTCGTGGTACGCCACCATGGCCGGGTCGGTGCCGGCCCAGTCGCAACGCCGCAGTCCGTCGGCGGCCGCGGCCGGGGGCGCCGGGGACATCGTCAGGCCCCCTGCGCCTTGACCGCCGTCTCGGCCGCCCAGCGGTAGTCGGCCTTGCCCGAGGGGGAGCGCTGCACCCGCTCGACGAAGACGACCTGCTTGGGCAGCTTGTAGCGCGCGATGTGGCCCGAGGCGTGCTCGACGATGGAGGCCTGCTGACCGGTGTCGGCCCCCGCACCCTCGGCCAGCTCCACGACTGCCACCACCTCTGAGCCCCAGCGTTCCGAAGGCCGCCCGGTGACGACCACGTCGGCCACGGCGGGGTGGCCGGCGATGGCGCGCTCGACCTCCTCGACGAAGATCTTCTCGCCGCCGGAGTTGACGGTGACCGAGTCGCGCCCGAGCAGCTCGATGTCACCGTCGCCCAGATGGCGGGCCCGGTCGCCCGGGATGGAGTAGCGGACTCCGTCGATCACCGGGAACGTGCGCGCCGTCTTTGCCTCGTCGCCGAGATACCCCAGAGGCACGTTGCCGGTCTGCGCCAGCCAGCCGTTGCCCTCGTGGCCGGGCTCGAGCACGGTGGTGAGGGTCTCGTCGACCACGACCGTGCCGGGGCCGGGGTGGAAGCGGCCCACCTCGGTGGCGTCCACCGAGGTCGCGTGCATCTGGGCGCCGGTCTCCGACGAGCCCGCCGAGTCGGAGATCACGAGGTTCGGGATGCGCTCGAGGGCCAGGGCACGCACGGCCGGGGTGAGCGGTGCCCCGCCGTTGCCGACCGCGAAGAACGAGGACAGGTCGTAGGTCTTCTTGTCGAGCTGCTGGAGGAGCGGCCGCAAGACGGCGTCGCCCACGAGGGTCATGGTGTTGGCCTTCTCGCGCTCGACGGTGGACCACACGTCGTCGGGGTCGATGCGATGCGTCTCGGTGGGGAAGACGAGGGTGCACCCTTGGGCCCACATCATGAAGGCGGCCCACTGGGCGGCGCCGTGCATGAGCGGCGGCAGGATCATGATGCGGAGCGGCGTGCTCTCGGCCAGACGCTCCGTCAGGCCCTCGTACCCGGTGAGGACCTCCCACGATCCGACCTTCCGCCCGCCCATGGCCGCCATGAAGATGTCGTGCTGGCGCCACAGCACGCCCTTGGGCATGCCCGTCGTCCCTCCCGTGTAGAGGATGTAGAGATCGTCGGGAGACGGTTCGACCGGCGCGCCCGACGGTGAGGACTGGGCCAGGGCCTCCTCGTAGCGGACCGCCCCGGGAAGGAGGTCGTGCCCGGGTTCGTCCTCGACCTGGAGCAGCACGTCGGGCGGCGCGTCCAGGGTGGGAAGCACCTCGGACAGCGTCGGGGCCAGCGACGCGTGCAGGACCATGGCGCGGGGCTTGGCGTCGTTGAGCAGGTAGCGCAGCTCCTCGCCCACGTAGCGGTAGTTGACGTTGAAGGGGGCCACCCGGGCGCCGAAGGCGCCGAGCATGCCCTCGAGGTACTCGTTCCCGTTGTAGAGGGCGAGCGCAACGGTGTCCTGCCCCGATTCCCAGCCGTGGAGGTCGGCCCGCTCGCGCCGGACGCCGAGACCCCGTGCGTGGAGGTAGGCGGCCAGGCGCCTGGCGCGCTCGGCGACCCGGCCGTAGGTGAGGCGGCGCTCGCCCCAGACGATCGCCTCCCTGTCGGCCAGCGACTCGACGAGCACGTCGAACGCCTTGGCCAGGTTGAACTCGACGGCTGGGGAGGGAGCTGTGGTGTCGGGCACGGCCCCGCACTGTACCGGCGCGCCCGGCACCGTATCGGCAGGCACCGCTTCGGCGGCCACCGTGCCGGGTGGGACCGAAGCGGCCGTCAACGAGCGGTGTCGCCGTCGGCAAAGATCACGGGGTGGACGTCCGCAATCCCGCCACTGGCGCGGTCATCGCCGAGATCGAGGGCCTTGCTCCGGAGGAGACGGACGCGGCGATCGCCGAGGCGGCGGCCGCCTTCCCGGCATGGCGCGCCGTGGCGCCGGGCGACCGGGCCCGGCTGCTCCGGCGCTTCGCCGATGCGGTCGACGCCCATCGAGAAGAGTTGGCCGGCCTCGAGGTGGCCAACGCCGGCCATGTCATCGCCAACGCCCGCTGGGAGGCGGGCAACGTGCGCGACGTCCTCGAGTTCTACGCCGGGGCGCCCGAACGCCAGAGTGGCCGCCAGATCCCGGTCCCGGGCGGTGTCGACATCACCTTCTACGAGCCGCTGGGTGTGGTCGGCGTCATCGTGCCCTGGAACTTCCCGATGGCCATCGCAGGCTGGGGGCTGGCCCCCGCCCTGGCCGCGGGCAACACCGTGGTGCTCAAGCCGGCCGAGCTCACGCCGCTCAGCGCCCTGCGCATCGGGGAGCTGGCGCTCGAGGCGGGCCTGCCCGAGGGGGTGCTGCAGATCCTTCCCGGCAAGGGCAGCGTGGTCGGCCGGCGCTTCGTCGAGAACCCCGCGGTGCGCAAGCTCTGCTTCACGGGATCGACCGAGGTCGGACGCGCCGTCATGGCCGGATGTGCCCGGCAGATCAAGCGGGTGACGCTCGAGCTCGGCGGCAAGAGCGCCAACATCGTCTTCGCCGACGCCGACCTCGAGCTGGCGGCGGCACGAGCGCCCTACGGCGTCTTCGACAACGCCGGGCAGGACTGTTGCGCCCGCTCGCGGATCCTGGTCGAGCGTTCGGCCTACGACCGCTTCATGGCTCTGCTCGAGCCCGCGGTGCGCGGCGTGGTCGTCGGGGATCCGGCGATGGAGACCACTGAGATGGGACCGCTCATCTCCGAGTCGCACTTGGCCGCGGTGGCGTCGTTCGTCCCCGAGGGCGCTCCGGTCGCCGTGCGCGGGCACTGTCCCGACGGTCCCGGCAACTGGTTCCCACCCACCGTGCTGGCGCCGGTCGACCCGGCGGACCGTGCGGCGACCGAGGAGATCTTCGGTCCGGTGGTGGCGGTCGTCCCCTTCGACGACGAGGCCGATGCCGTCCGCCTGGCCAACGACACGCCGTACGGTCTGTCGGGGTCGCTGTGGACGCGGGACGTCGGCCGGGCGCTGCGCGTGGCGCGGGCGGTGGAGACCGGGACCCTCTCGGTCAACTCGCACTCGTCGGTCCGGTACTGGACGCCGTTTGGCGGCGTAAAGCAGTCGGGCATCGGGCGCGAGCTGGGACCGGACGCGCTCGAGGCCTTCAGCGATCTCAAGAACGTCTTCATCAGCTCGGACACGTAGACGGAGCCCACGATGACCAGGCGATGGACGGTTTGACGGACTTGCACGCGAGCAGCGTGGACCGAACCCGAGGAGAAGAGACATGAGCGACACCACCGGCTCCACCGGCTTCACCGGCTCCACCGGCTCCTACGCCCGCCGCCTCGTCGACCGGGTGGCCGTCGTCACCGGCGGCGCCAGCGGCATCGGACGGGCCATGTGCGAGCGGTTCGCCGCCGAGGGCGCCCGCGTGACGGTGGTCGACCTCGACGAGGAGGCGGGCGGTTCGGTGGCCGCCGCGGTCGGGGGTGTCTTCGTCCGGGCCGACGTCACCTCCTCGGACGAGGTCGAAGCGCTCTACGCCGAGGTGGTTTCCCGATTCGGCGGCGTCGACGTCTGCTGCAACAATGCCGGGATCAGCCCGCCGGACGACGACTCCATCCTCGAGACGGGGATCGAGGCCTGGGAGCGTGTCCAGCGCGTCAACCTGACGTCGGTGTACCTGTGCTGCAAGCACGCCCTGCCGCATCTCTTGGCCCGCGGGAAGGGCTCGATCGTCAACACGGCGTCCTTCGTGGCGGTGATGGGTGCGGCGACGAGCCAGGTCAGTTACACCGCGTCGAAAGGCGGGGTGCTCTCCATGACGCGTGAGCTCGGTGTGCAGTTCGCCCGCCAGGGTGTGCGCGTCAACGCGCTGTGCCCGGGTCCGGTCAACACGCCGCTGTTACAGGAGCTCTTCGCCAAGGACCCGGAGCGTGCCGCCCGCCGCCTGGTGCACGTCCCGATGGGCCGGTTCGCCGAAGCCTCCGAGATCGCGGCGGCGGCGGCCTTCTTGGCCAGTGACGACGCGTCGTTCATCACCGCGTCGACCTTCCTCGTCGACGGCGGGATCTCCGGTGCCTACGTGACGCCGGTGTAGCTCCGTCACCGCGGGAGCGGCCTGCGGCGCGGGGGCGGGGAGCGGGGGGCCTGGGCCGGCGTCGCATGGGGAAGAACTGGGGATGCCGGAGCCGCCTTTGGGGATGAGTCGCAGAAAGATGGGGAGAACGTCTGGATTTCGCGGAACTCCATTGACCTCGCGTGGCCAGAGGCGCAACCTGTCTTCAGTTCGGAGACGAAAGCCCGCCGAACCTCAAGCGAGCGCCGAGAGGCGGGAGCGAGGGAAGCCCGATGGGGAGCCGCAAGGCGACCCGGGGGGAAGCCGAGGGAGTGCCGCCAGGCAGGACCGAGGTATGGGAGCGAGCCCTGCAAGGGGAGCGTGACCGGAGTGGGCCGGAAAAACCGAACTCGATGGTCCGTGTTGCGTCACGGCGGCTTCCCTGGAGCCACCGGGGCCGGCCCGGGCGGGGGTTGTCCGACACGACCCCGGCGCGGAGCCAGCGGAGCATCGTCGACGTGGCCCCGAGGAGC
>DAHUZK010000046.1 GCA_027306605.1 Acidimicrobiaceae bacterium | reverse complement strand
GCCGCCCCGGCCACGACCCGGTCGGTGAAGGCGCCGCCGCTCACCTCGAAGCTGACCGAGCTCACGCCGGGCGAGGCACTGGCATCGAGCCAGGCGGACAGCCCCGATTGGGTGCTGGCGTTGGCGGGGCCGAGCATGCTCGTCGTCGGCGCCGGGTTGTCCACCGTGATGGTGACGGGCGCGCTGACGCCCGTCAGGCCCTGATTGTCGGTGGCCACGCTCTGGAGCGTGTAGGTCCCGTTGGGGATGGTCGTGGTGTCCCACGCGGCCAACCAGCCATAGGGAGTCGACGTCCCGGAGTCGATCACCTTCTGGTTGATCGTTCCCCCCGACAGCTCGAACCGTACGCCCGTGATGGGGTTCCCACTCGATGTACCGGCGTCGAGATACGTCTCGCCCTGCAGCGTCGAATTCGTCGAGGGCACGATCACGTTGGTCGTCGGCTGCACGTTCACGGTGAGGGTCGCAACGGCGGATTCGGCGGGGGAGCCCGAGTCGATGACCCCGACGGTGATGGGAAAGGTGCCCGACTGGGTGGGGACGCCGCTCAGCACTCCGCTCTTGCTCAGCGTCAGACCGGTGGGCAGGGTGCCGGACGAAATTCCCCACTGGTAGGCCGGCGTACCGCCGGTCGCGGCCAGGGTGTCCGAATAGGGCTGGTTCGGGGTCGCCGCCGGCAGAGACGTCGTGCTCACCGCGAGCAGGAGGTTCGACCCGACCGTGATGGACAGGGCCTGCGACACCTGGGACCCGGCCGCATCGGTGGCCTGCACCGTGAAGGCGAAGGTTCCCATCGCGGTGGGCGTGCCGGTGATTATCCCCGTCGAGGGGTCGAGCGCGAGCCCATTCGGCAGATTTCCCTGTGTCACGGTGTAGGAGTAGCGGGGCGTCCCTCCGGCGGCGTAGACGCCCCCGAGGTAGTAGGTGCTGCCGAGGATGCCCGGCGGCAACGTGGTGGTCACGATGGCCAACGGGGAGGTTGACGCCGATGGCATGGAACCGTTGCACGTCACCCCCGAGGTACCCGTCGCCCACGAGTCGCAGACCGGTCCGTTGTCGCCGGTCTCGTCGGCGATGACGTTGTGCATGAGCTGCATCGCGGACACCATGGTGGGGTAGGGATTTCCGTTGACGTCGATCATTCCGAAGTCGAAATTCTCGCCGTCACCGACGCGTCCGTTCGCCGGTTCATCGACGTATTGGAACCAGTCGTCACCGACGAGCGCCGGTGTGTCCTCGTAGAGGGGCGCGATGAAGTTCTCGAAGAACGTGGCTCGCTGTTGCTGGGTTTGGGCCACTTGGTAAATGCCCGGAACGGTGTTCGGGTCTCCGGTGCTGTTGACGTAGGACGCAAAGGAGTACTCGCCGATCATGAGCGGGATGTTGGCCACTGCCTCGAGGTCGGCCAGGTTCTGCTCCATCAGGAGGTACGGAGGCCAGAAGTTGTGCGCCCCCTGATTCGCGCCGGGCCAGAGCACGTAATCCTCGATGCTGAAGACGTTGACGTAGGGAGCCGCCGCCTTGATGAGATTGGGTTCGATCTCTTGCCCCTCGGCCTTGACGCCCAGTATCAGGTGGTGCGTGTCGTACATGCGGATCGCAGCCGAAGTCACCGAGAAGTAGCGCGTGGCCAGCGCCGTCAGAAAGCCGCTGGGATCGTTCGGATATTGCTGCGCGACGGCAAGACCGGGCGAACCCGCCGGGAGCTGGAGGTATTGCTGGAGCACCGTGTTGTAGGTGTTGGCGCCGCTTCCGAGAAGAGGTCCCCAGTCGAGCTCGGTGTCGGTGAAGTAGCCGATGACGTTCGGGTCGTTCGCCAGCGGTGCCACGTCCGTTTGGGCCACCTGGTCGGCATGGGTGACGAAGGAGGGAGCGAACCAGTCGTTCCCGCTCGCCATGGACAGCTGTACCTCGAAAGGCATCTGTGAGCCGAGGTCGGTGTAGTCGGAGAAGGAGCCGAGCGAATTGAACCCCCACGAACGGAGCTGGCTGACGGTCGACGTCGCCCAGGCGGCGGTGCTCGGGAAGTCCTTGGCCACGGTCTGGCAGTAGGGGCAGACTCCGGTCACCTGATCGGTTCCAGAGCCGTCCGGGGCGACGCTGTCGATGCCCGAGGCGTAGAAGGGTTGGCCCTGGGGGGTCACCAGGGTCCAGCCGCCGCCACTCTTCTGTGCGACGGAGAAGTAGCCCGTGGCCGGGTACGGCGTGGAGCCCGTACTCGACGTGTTCGCGGCTGTCACGCTCGACGAAGACCCGGCTGCGGCCGCCACCACCGCCTCCCCGGCGACGATGGCTGCCAGCGCTGCCACGACCGAAAGGACCAGCCTCAGCTCTCTCCGGAGCAATCCACGTGAAGCCATGCCACCCGTACCTCCGCCATTCGATCCACGGCCTTGCCGGTCGATCATCTTCTCGCAGGTACGGTAGCGACTCTTCCGGCCTCTGTGCAGGTGCGGCCGTGCAGGTGCGGCAGCCTTCGTGCTCCCAGAGGCTCGGGTCCGAGCGCCCACCGCGGGCGCTGTTCGGAGTCCTCCGACTCTCACCCTCAGGTTGAGGGTTGGAGCTCGAGACGCCTTTGGGCGATCGTGGGCTCGGGCGCCCGGCCACAGGCAGCAGCTAGACAGTGCGCCATGACCCAGACGGCATCACGGACACTCCATGTCAACGGCGTGGACCTGGTCTGGTCCGAGTGGGGCAGCGCGCCGGCCGGCGCACCCGCCCTCGCGCTCGTTCACGGCTATACGGGTTCCGCGCACGACTTCTCGTTGCAGGCGGACGCGCTCGCAGTCGATCGGCGGGTGATCACCTTGGATCAGCGCGGCCACGGCCACTCGACGAAGACGGGCACCGTCGACGGCTACGACATCGAGCAACTTGCGCTCGACCTTGCCGCCTTCCTCGACGGCGTGGCGGAAGGTCCGGTCGATCTCCTCGGTCACTCCATGGGTGGGCGGGTCGTCATGACGTTGGTGTTGGAACGGCCCGACCTGGTGCATTCGCTCATCCTCATGGACACCAGTGCCTGGTCGTTCCGGCCCGATGACGAGCAGGTCCGTGCCATGGTGAGCCACTACATCGAATCGTTCGATCCAGCCGGCGGCATGCCCGAGACACTGAGCATCGGCGGTCCCGAGGACGAGCTCATCGCGGCGGCGGTTCCTCGGTCCTGGCAGGCCGAGAAGGACGCCATCTTCGCCGGCATGGACGCCTACGCGGTGAAGGCCCTCGGCATGTCGCTGTGGAGCGACATACCCGACGAGCCGGAGTCGTTGCGCAGCAGGCTGGCGGAGATCGCCTGCCCGACCACGGTGATCGTGGGGGAACACGATCACCCCTTGGTCGAACAGGCCCCGACGTTGGCCGCAGAGGTGCCCGGCGCCTCGTTGATCGTCATACCAGGCGCGTACCACTCGCCACAGCTCACGCACCCCGAAGAATGGCGCGGGGCTGTCGAGGCGCATCTCGCCGCAGCGAGCGCCCGGTGATGCCCGAGGCCGGGGCGCCACGGGCGAGCGATCGCATCACCTTGGCCGGGTCCGAGGTCCAGATACCACCTCTCGGCGTGGGCACGTGGGCCTGGGGCGACAAGGGCACGTGGGGCATGGGGGGTTACGACAGCACGCTCACCGAGTCCACCATCCGTGAGGCCTGGGAAGCCAGCATCGCAGCGGGCATCGTCCTCTTCGACACCGCCGAGGTGTACGGGAACGGCGAGAGCGAGCGGATCATCGGCCGCTTGCTGGCCGAAGATCCGAGCCGGCGCGAGAGCGTCGTGATCGCGTCGAAGTTCATGCCCTCGCCGTGGAAGGTCAACGTGCGGTCGGCACTCCTGTCGGCGGCGCGGCGGTCCCGGGACCGGCTGGGCGTCGGGACGATCGACCTCTACCAGATCCACGGCCCGATCTCGTTGCGTTCGCACGACGCTCTGGCCGATGCCTTGGCGGCAGCACACGCCGATGATGTGGTGAACGCCGTCGGCGTCTCAAACTACTCGGCCAAGGAGACCCGCTCCATCGACGCCGCCTTGCGCAGGCGAGGCCTGCGGCTGGCCAGCAACCAGATCGAGTTCTCCTTGCTGCGCACCATGCCGCTGCGCGTGGGCTTGATCGACTGCTGCCGGGAGCTGGGCGTGGTGCCGCTGGCCTATTCGCCCATAGGGCAGGGCCGCCTGACCGGCAAGTACACGGCCGCCAACCCACCGCCGGGCAACCGGAATTTCTCGGCTCACCCGATGGAACAGGTGGACGCCGTCGTGGGGGAATTGCGCCGGATCGGGGACGCCCACGGCGGCCGGACGCCCAGCGCGGTGGCGCTGTCCTGGCTCATCGCCAAGGGAGCGGTGCCCATCCCGGGCGCCAAGAACGCCGCGCAGGCCGAGGAGAACGCCGGGTCCCTCGGCTGGCAGATGAGCCCGGCGGAGATCGAACGACTCGATTCGGCCTCGTTGTTCGGCAAGCGTGGCATCTCCCTGCGCATGTGGCAGCACGGCTGAACCTGGCGGTACCGTCGTCTGGTGATCGCCAGGCTCGCCGCGGACGGCCTGCCACCGCTCCAGGGGTGGCAGTTGTTCAGCTGGGATTTCAACGTCGTCCCGGTCGCGCTCCTCGCCGCCGCGCTCGGCCTGTACCTGTGGGGGGTCCGGCGCAACGACACGCTGCACCCCCGCCATCGTTGGCCTCTCGGGAGGACCATCGCCTGGATCGCCGCCAATGTCACGACAGCGGTGGCCATCTTCAGCTTCGTCGGCGTCTACGACCGCGAGCTCTTCTGGGACCACATGGTCCAACACCTCTTGCTGATCATGGTGGCCGCACCCCTCTACGCCGTGGCCTCACCCCTGCAGCTGGCCTGGCGCGCCACCACGGGGAGCTCGCACATGGTTGTGACGGAGGTGCTGCGTTCGAGCGTCGCCAATTTGCTCGGTCATCCCGCCGTGGCCTTCGTTCTCTACGCAGTCGTCATCCCGATAAGCCACCTGACCGTCTGGTACAACTACACGCTCACCCAGGAGAGCGTGCACAACCTCGAGCACCTCGTCTTCCTTCTGGTCGGCTTCATGTTCTGGCGCCAGATCTTCGGGAACGACCCCAACCGCTACCGGCTCCAACCACCGCTCCAGCTCGTCTACCTGTTCCTGGCGGTGCCGATCGACACGTTCACCGGGCTGTCCCTGGCGAACGAAACACACGAGATCTTCCCCGCCTACCTCGCCATGCACCGCACCTGGGGCCCTTCCCTCGTGACGGACCTCCACGTCGGGGGCGACGTCATGTGGGTCGGTGGCGACACCCTCATGCTGTGGCCCATGATCCCGGTCGCGCTCCGCTGGATGCACCTGGAGGAGCGCAGAGCGGCTCGCATCGACAGCGAGCTCGAGGCCCAGCGGGCGGCGGACGAGCTCGGCTCCGGACCGACTCCGGTCAGCCACCCAGGTTCATGAGCTCGACACGGACGCCGTCGGGATCCGTGCAGTAGACGAACTCGAGAAGGGCGTCACCGAGATTCATCTCGGTGCGGCTCGTCTCCACGACGGCACCGCCGAGCGCGACGACACGGGCCACGGTCGCGGCCACGTCGCGCACCCGGAACGAGAGGTGGGTCAGTCCGAGCTGGTTCACCGCCCGGCGCTCGACCGGTCCGAACGGCACCGGCTCGTGGAAGGCCAGAAGCTCTATCGCCGTGGTGTCCCGCCGGATGAACTGGGACGTCACGGACACGTCGGGCAAGTCCATGAGTCGGGCGAACTCGGCCCCGATCTCGTGTGATTCGGCCTTCTCGAATCCGAGGGCGTCGCAATAGAACCGCAGCGAGCGATCGAGATCGCTCACGCAGATGCCGAAGTGGGAGAACACGGGCCGGGGGACGTCGTCCATGCGCCGTAGTCTGCCCGTCTCCGCCAGTGCCCGCCCTCGGCGGTGCGCCCGGTCCGTGTGGCCCTTCCGCCCCCAACCTCCGTAGCCTGTGTTCCGGGACACCGAACCAGGGCTCCCAGCCGCAGCCGGACCGCTCCCAGCAGCAACCGGATCGCTTCACAGACTCGGGCATCGCCATCAGGCCCCTCTACGGCCCGGTCGACCTCGAGGGCTGGGACCCGGCCGGGCAGCTCGGCGAACCAGGCGCCTATCCGTACACGCGAGGCGTCCACCGAGGGATGTACCGCTCGAAGTTGTGGACCATGCGCCAGTACGCGGGGTTCGGCTCCGCCGAAGCCACCAACCAGCGCTTCAAGTTCCTGCTCGACGCCGGGCAGACGGGGCTGTCCTGTGCCTTCGACCTGCCCACCCAGATGGGCTACGACTCGGACGCCGCCCGGGCCGAGGGCGAGGTGGGCAAGGTCGGCGTGGCGATCGACTCGCTGGCCGACATGCGCCTGCTCATGGCCGACCTCCCCATGGACAAGGTGACGACGTCCATGACGATCAATGCCACCGGTGCCATCCTCCTTCTCCTCTACCAGCTCGTGGCCGAGGAGCACGGGGTGCCGGGCGCCAAGATCCGCGGCACGATCCAGAACGACATCTTGAAGGAGTACGTGGCGCGGGGGACCTACATCTACCCGCCGCGGCCCTCCATGCGGCTCATCGTCGACACCTTCGCCTACTGCGCCGAGCATCTGCCGAACTGGAACACGATCTCCATCTCCGGATACCACATCCGCGAGGCGGGCTCGACGGCCGTGCAGGAGATCGCCTTCACCCTGGCCAACGGGATCGCCTACGTCGAGGCGGCCCTGGCGGCCGGCATGGACGTCGACGCCTTCGCGCCCAGGCTGTCCTTCTTCTGGAATGCACACAACAACCTCTTCGAGGAGGTGGCCAAGTACCGAGCGGCCCGGCGGATGTGGGCCCGGATCATGACCGATCGCTTCGGTGCCAAGGACGAGCGCTCGAAGATGTTGCGCTTCCACACGCAGACCGGAGGGTCGACCCTGACCGCCCAGCAGCCCGAGAACAACATCGTGCGGGTCACCGTGCAGAGCCTGGCCGCCGCTCTCGGCGGCACGCAGAGCCTGCACACCAACGGCTTCGACGAGGCGCTCGGCCTGCCCACGACACGTGCGGCGAAGATCGCGCTGCGGACCCAGCAGATCGTCGGATTCGAATCCGGCATTGCCGACACGGTGGACCCTCTGGCCGGGTCGTACTTCGTGGAGTCCCTCACCGACGAAGTCGAAGCGGCCGCCACCGACTACCTCGATCGCATCGAGGAACTGGGAGGGGCGGTGGCGGCGATCGAGGCTCGTTTCATGCAGGAGGAGATCGAGGCTGCCGCGTACAGCTTCGCCAAGGCCGTCGACGACGGCGAGAAGGTCGTCGTCGGCGTCAACCGATTCGTGGACTCCGACGAGGAGCACGTCGAGGTCTTCCCGATCGACGTGCAACTGCAGCAGATCCAGATCGAGCGCACGCAAGGCGTGCGAGCCGGCCGCGACCAGGCAGCGGTGGACCGGGCCCTGGCCGACGTGGCCGAGACGGCGCGAGGCACCGGCAATCTCCTCGTGCCGATGAAGGCAGCGCTCAAGGCCATGGCCACGCTGGGCGAGGTGTCAGACGTCTTGCGCGCCGAATTCGGCGTGTACCAACCCGGGGGTTGAGGGCCTGGTGGGGCAGCGGTCGTTCTGGCCCCTCTTCGATCTCGTCGTCCGTACGCCGCGCCTCGAGGTGCGCCTGCCTCGCGAGCACGAGTTCGGCGCTCTGATCGAGGTCGTCGACGCCGGCGTCCACGAGCCGGGCGCCATGCCGTTCTTCGTGTCCTGGACCGAGGAGGAGCCCGACGTCCGGGCTCGCCGTTCCGCCCAGTTCTGGTGGGGTCAACGGGCGTCGTGGCACCAAGACGACTGGGCCTTCACCGGCGCAATGTTCGTCGAGGGGAGGCCGGTCGGGGTCCAGGAGTTGAGCGCCAAGCGGTTCGCCGCCGTCCGCTCGGTCGAGACGGGGTCCTGGCTGGGCCTGGCCCACCAGGGCAGGGGGCTCGGGCGCGAGATGCGAGAGGCGGTCTTGCACCTGGCCTTCGCGGGGCTGGGGGCCGAGGAGGCCCTGAGCGGCGCCTTCGAGGACAATGCATCCTCGCTCGCCACCTCGCGGGCGGTCGGCTACGAGGAGAACGGCGAGGCTCGCGGTCCCAGGCGCGACGGCGCCGGGCGGACCATCCGGTTCCGTATGAGCCGGCGGTCCTGGGAGGGCCGGCGCCGCGACGACATCGAGATCGAGGGGCTCGCTTCGTGCCTGGAGATGTTCGTCGGAGCCGGACCCCGATCGTGAACGGACGTCACGCGCCGGCCAGGAGCCGGGCCCGCAGCGCCGGATCGGTCGCCGCATCGATGGCGGTCCAGGCCAGCGCCACGGCTCCGTCCCGCACGGCGGCGTCGGCCGACGGCGTGATGCACGCCGCCGCGAACGCATGCTGGTGGTTGACGGCCCCGTGCGTCTCGATCCCGATCAACGGGTGGATGGTGGGCACCGCCAACGACACGTTGGCCATGTCGGTGGAGAAGGTCGGTACCGGCTTGCCGGCGTCGTCGGCTTCGAAGCGCCGGCCGAGTGCCTCGGCGTTGGCCCGGTAGGACCGCAGGAGCCTGGGATCGGCCTCCATGTGCGAGTAGACCGGCGACAGTTCCTCGTAGTCCACGGTGCAGCCGGCAGCCAGAGCGCCGGCCTCGAAGCACGCTTCCACGCGGGGGCGCAGGGCGGCGAGACCTTCGGCCGTCGGTGAACGGACCATGTAGCGGGCCGTGACCGAGCCCGGGATCACGTTGGCGGCGGCGCTGCTCTCCCGCACGACACCGTGCACCTGGTCGCCCGGCGGAAGCTGCTGGCGCAGCAGGCCGATGGCCACCTGGGCCACGGTCAAGGCGTCCTGGGCGTTGACGCCCTCCCAGGGAGCGGCAGACGCGTGCGCCTCCCGCCCCGAGAAACGCACGTCGAAGTGGGCGACGGCCAGACACCGCGCCGTCAAGCGGTCGGCCGGCCACGGATGCACCATCATGGCCGCGTGGACGCCGGCAAAGGCACCGCGCTCGAGCATGAGGACCTTGCCGCCGCCACCCTCCTCGGCCGGCGTGCCGAGCACCCGCACGGTGAGCCCGATGTCGTCGGCCACCTCGGCCAGGGCCAGTCCGGCGCCGACGGCGATGGCGGCGATGACGTTGTGCCCGCAGGCGTGCCCGACGTCGGGGAGGGCGTCGTACTCGGCGCACACCGCCACGACGAGGTCGCCGGTGCCGCGGCGCGACTCGAGTGCTGTCTGCAGGTCGTAGACGCCCTCTTCGACGTGGAGCCCGCCGGCTCGCAGGGCCTCCGCCACCGCGTGCGCCGAGACCCGCTCCACGAAGCAGAGCTCGGGCGTGTCGTGGAGGGAGTGGCTGAGCGAGACCAGGGCGTCGAGACGGCGGTCGACGGCTGCCGCGGCCGCTTCCTTGGCCGACCCGGCCGCGGCCGACCCGGCCGCGGCCGCCCCCGCGCCCACCTACTCGATGACCGCCACGACGTCGCCGGCGCCCACGGAGTCGCCGGCACTCACCTTGATCTCCTTGACGGTGCCCTCCTTCTCGGCGGCGACCGCGTTCTCCATCTTCATCGCCTCGAGGAGGCAGACGGCCTGGCCCACCTCGACCACGTCGCCCTCGGCCACGAGGACCTTCACGATCGTCCCCTGCATCGGCACGGTGACCTGTCCCGATCCCGTGCCGGCCACCGCCGACGCCGCGGCGCGCTTGGGACGGCCGGAGCGGGCGGCCGGCACGGGATCGGGACCGAGATCGGGCACCCAGAGCCGCACGGAGAAGCGCCTGCCGTCGACCTCGGCAGTGACGTCTCGCTCGACCATCGACAGCTCCTGCTCGGCGGGTGCAGGGTCGGGTCCACCGCCGGTCCCGGCCACCAGGCCGCTGAGATCGAGCCGCTCCTCGACCCACTTGGTCGAGTGCTGCGCCGTCGCGAAGTCGCGGTGGCTGAGGATCGCCTCGTGGGCGGGCAGCGTCGTCGCCACCCCGGTGATGCGGGTCTCGCCGATGGCGCGCAGCATGCGGCGCCGGGCCGCCTCTCGGTCGGGTCCCCAGACGATGAGCTTGGCGATCAGGTTGTCGTAGTACTGCGAGACGGTGTCGCCCGTCTCGTACCCGCCGTCGAGGCGAACTCCCGGCCCCGACGGTTGGTGGAACGACGTGAGCGTGCCGGGGGAGGGTGAGAAACGTCCCCCGCTCGGATCCTCGGCGTTGATGCGGACCTCGATGGCGTGGCCGTCCCGTCGGATGTCGTCCTGGGAGATGTCCAGGGCCTCGCCCGAGGCGATGCGGATCTGCCAGGCCACGAGGTCCAGGCCGGTCACCAGCTCCGTCACGGGGTGCTCGACCTGCAGCCGGGTGTTCATCTCGAGGAAGTAGAACTCCCCGTCCTGGAAGAGGAATTCGACCGTGCCGGCGTTGAAGTAGCCGCAGGCCCGGGAGACCTTGACCGCGGCGTCGCCCATGGCCCGGCGGACCGCATCCGGAAACTCCGGAGCAGGGCTCTCCTCGACCAGCTTCTGGTGCCGGCGCTGGGCCGAGCAGTCGCGCTCGCCCAGCCACAGCGTGTTGCCGTGCTGATCGCCCAGGACCTGCATCTCGACGTGACGCGGCCACGACAGGTAGCGCTCGAGGTAGATCTCGGGGCGCCCGAAGTAGGCCTGTGCCTCACGAGCCGCGGACTCCATGGCTTCTGCCGCGTCCGCCGCCGACGCCACCACCTTCATGCCGCGCCCGCCGCCGCCGTAGGCGGCCTTGATGGCCACCGGCCAGCCGTGCTCCTCGCCGAACGAGACCACCTCGTCCGGCGAGGTGAGGGGTTCGGAGCGGCCCGGGACGCCGGCGACGCCGGCCTTCTCGGCGGCAAGGCGCGAGCTGATCTTGTCGCCCATCACCTCGATCGCTTCGGGCGGCGGCCCGATGAAGGTGACCCCGAGGTCGGTGATGGCGCGCGCGAAGTCGGTGTTCTCGGAGAAGAAGCCGTACCCGGGGTGCACGCCGTCGGCACCGCTCTGCTCGATCGCCCGGAGGATGGCCTCGGTGTTGAGGTAGCTCTCGGCGGCCGTCTCGCCTCCGAGGGCATAGGCCTCGTCCGCCATGCGCACGTGCAGTGCGTTGCGGTCGAGGTCGGAGTACACCGCCACCGTGCCGATACCCATCTCGCGGCAGGTCCTGATCACCCGGACGGCGATCTCGCCGCGGTTCGCAATGAGGATCTTCTGAAGCACGCTGGGTCGTCACCTCCGGTACGGCGGGCCCCTCACATTTGCACGCGCCCTATGGTGTCCGCCATGTGGGGCGGGGCATGGCAGATCCGCTGGTTCGACGAGGTCGACTCGACGAACACCGTCGTGCGTGACCTGGCCCGCAAAGGAGCGCCCGAGGGTCTCGTGGTGGTGGCGGATCACCAGACGGCGGGCCGGGGGAGGCTCGACCGGCGTTGGGAGTCGCCCCCCGGGGCGAACCTGCTGGCCTCGGTGCTCCTGCGTCCGGCGTGCGCGCTGGGCGACGTGCACCTGTGCTCCGCTGCCGTGGCGCTGGCCGCTGCGGACGCCTGCCGGGACCTGGCCGGCGTCGAACCCGCGCTGAAATGGCCCAACGACCTGTTGCTCGGTGCGGCCAAGCTGGCCGGGGTGCTGGCGGAGGCGGAGTTCGAGGGTGAAGCCCTCGTCGCCGTGGTGGTCGGCATCGGCATCAACGTGGCCTGGCCCGGTCCGGCGGAAGCGGGCGGCACCTGCCTCGACGACGTGCGGCTGACGGCGCAGCCCATCGACCGGAGCCAGCTGCTCGAACGAATGTTGTCCGCCCTGGAGACCCGGCGCGACCTGCTCGACGAGGTGGACGGCCGACGCGCTCTGGCCGACGAGGTGCGCCGCCGTTGTGCCACCATCGGCCAACCGGTCCGGGTGAGCCTGGTCGACCAGGAGTTCACGGGAGTTGCGGTCGGGATCGACGACGGCGGCCGGCTGCTGGTCGAGACGGGGGAGGGCACCCGAGCCGTCCAGGCCGGTGACGTGGTGCACCTCCGGCCCGCCTGACCTCGGGCCACCCGGGTGACGTCACGGGGGTTGGGCCGGCAGCACCCCGGGGCGCGGGTCCCGGCCTCGGCTACCATCAACTCCCACTATGCGCCTTCTCGTCACGGGAGGTGCCGGCTTCATCGGGTCGAATTTCGCCCGCTACTGGGTCGAGCAGCACCCCGATGACCATGTCGTCGTCTACGACGTGCTCACCTACGCCGGCAACCGCCCCAACCTCTCCGACATCGAGGACCGGATCGTCTTCGTCCAGGGCGACATCTGCGACGGGGACGCCGCCGAGAAGACGCTGCGGGGCGAGGAGATCGACACCGTCGTCCATTTCGCCGCCGAGTCGCACAACTCGCTGGCCGTCCTCAACCCCGGGCTGTTCTTCCGCACGAACGTGCTCGGGACCCAGACGATGCTCGAGGCCGCACGGCAGGTGGGCGTGAGCCGCTTCCACCACGTGTCCACGTGCGAGGTGTACGGCGACCTGCCTCTCGACACCGACGAGGCCTTCACGGAGGAGTCGCCCTACCGGCCTCGCACGCCCTACAACGCCTCGAAGGCCGGCGCCGACCACGCGGTGCGCGCGTACTCGGAGACGTACGAGCTGCCCATCACCATCACCAACTGCGCCAACAACTCCGGGCCCTACCAGTTCCCCGAGAAGCTGATCCCGCACTTCTGCGCCCTGGCACTCGACGACCGGCCACTGACGCTCTACGCCAGCACCGAGAACCGCCGCGAGTGGCTGCACGTGCTCGACCACTGCACGGCCATCGACGCCGTCCTCCAACGCGGCACGGTGGGCGAGACGTACCACGTCGGGAGCGGCGTCGAAGCCTCGATCATGGAGGTGGCCGACCGCATCCTCGCCACACTGGGGAAGCCCGAGTCCCTCAAGACGATCGTGCCCGACCGGCCCGGTCACGACCGGCGCTACGTGCTCGACGCCTCGAAGCTCCGGCGCGAGCTCGGTTGGGCTCCGTCGGTCGAGTGGGAGCAGGGCCTCGCCGACACCGTGCGCTGGTACGCCGAGCACCGCGACTGGTGGGAGCCGCTGGCGGCGCGGGCGCCGATCGCCGAAGGGTCGTGGGGCAGCGGAGGCCGCTGAGCGGTGCGCATCCTCATCACCGGGGCGGACGGGCAGCTCGGTCGCGACCTCCAGGACTGCCTGGCCGGTCGGGTCCCCGCAGGCGGGAGGCGGTGCGCGCTGCTGGGACCGGAAGGGCCGCGCCAGGGGCTCGAGCACGAGGTCCTGGCGACCGATATCGACACCATGCGTGTCGACGACCGCGAGGCGGTCCTGCACACCTTCGTGAGCTTCCGGCCCGAGCTCGTCCTGCACGGGGGTGCCCTCACGGCCGTCGACCGCTGCGAGACCGAGCCCGACACCGCCTTCGCGGTGAACGCAGTGGGGACGCGCAACGTGGCCGAGGCGGCCGCGCTGGTCGGTGCGCACACGCTCTACGTGTCCACCGACTACGTCTTCGACGGCAGCAGTGACCGGCCCTACCGAGAATGGGACGCGCCCTGCCCGGTGTCGGTCTACGGCGCGTCGAAGTTCGGGGGCGAGCTGGAGTGCCGTCCCGGGTCGACCATCGTCCGGACCAGCTGGGTGTGCGGCGCGCACGGCGCCAACATGGTGGTGACGGCGTTGCGGCTGGCGGCGGGCGAGGGTGCGTTGCGCTTCATCGACGACCAACACGGGTCCCCGACCTTCACGGCCGACCTGGCCCCGGCCATCGTCACGCTCGGTCTCGACCGCCGTCCAGGGATCTTCCACGTCACCAACAGCGGCGCCACGACGTGGTTCGGGTTCGTGCGGGCCATCCTGGCCGAGGCCGGGGCCGATCCCGCACGCGTCCTGCCCATCAAGTCGGCGGAGCTCGACCCGCCCCGACCGGCGCCCCGTCCCGCCAACTCGGTCCTCGACAACGTGGCACTGCGCCTGAGCGGGCTGCCGGCTCTCCCCGACTGGCAGGACGCCCTGGCCCGGCTGGTGCCGGTGCTGCGAGGACGGGAGGGCGCGGCGTGACGCTGCGCTCCGGTGGCCGCCCGCCCGGGTCACCCGCCCGCCGGGTGGCGGTGATCGGCGCCGGTTACGTCGGCCTCCCGACCGCGGCGACCCTGGCCCACTTCGGCCACACGGTCGTCCTGGCCGAGCGCGAGCCGGCGCGGCTCGACGCATTGCGCTCGGGCCGCATGCCCATCGTCGAGGTCGGGCTCGACGACCTGGTGGCCGAGGGTGTCGCCACCGGCTCGCTCAGTTTCACCGGCTCGGCCGTCGAGGCGGTGCGGGGCGCGGAATTCGTGTTCCTCTGCGTCGCCACGCCCCAGCGCAGCGACGGCTCCGCCGACCTGTCCTTCGTGGAGGCGGCCGCCAAGGAGATCGCCACGCACCTGGAGCCGGGCGCCGTCGTGGTGAACAAGTCCACCGTCCCGGTGGGCTCGGCCACCATGGTCGAACAGGTCATCGGTCGCCCCGACGTGAGCGTCGTCTCCAATCCCGAGTTCCTGCGCGAGGGAACGGCCGTCGTCGACAGCCTCAAGCCCGACCGCATCGTGGTCGGTGCGGACGACGCCGCGGCGGCGGCCGAGGTGGCGGGGCTCTTCGGTGCCACAGGAGCACCACTGATCGTGACCGACGCCACGACGTCGGAGACGATCAAGTACGCCTCCAACGCCTTCTTGGCGACCAAGCTCAGCTTCGTCAACGCGCTGGCCGGGCTGTGCGAGGAGGTCGGGGCGGATGCCCGCGACGTGCTCCTCGGGCTCGGCTACGACAAGCGCATCGGTTTCGAATTCCTCAAACCCGGCCCCGGGTGGGGCGGATCGTGCCTCCCCAAGGACACCCGGGCGCTGCTGCACATCGCCCGCCAGGCGGGCTACGAGTTCTCGCTCTTGGCCGGCGCCATCGCCTCCAACGACGAGCAGCTGGCGCGGGTCGTCTCGAAGGTCGAGGAGGCCTGCGGCGGATCGGTGGACGGGGCCACCCTCGGCGTCTGGGGACTCACCTTCAAGGCGAACACGGACGACCGCCGCGACTCGCCCAGCCTGCAGATCGCCCGGCACCTCGTGGCGCTCGGGGCGAGGGTGCAGGCCTTCGATCCCACCGTCGAACCCCAACCCGACCCGCCCGAGGACCTGGCGGACCTCGGGTTGTGCCCGGACCCCTACGAGGCGGCCGCGAAGGCCCGGGCGCTGGTCGTCCTCACCGAGTGGGACGAGTTCCGCTGGCTCGACTTCTCCCGGGTGTTCTCGCTCATGGCCCGCCCGGCCATCGTCGACGCGCGTAACCTGCTGGACCCCTCGGCGGTGCGCCGCATGGGCTTCCGGTACGCGGGAATCGGCCGTCAGTGAGCAGGGTGGTCGTCGCCGGAGGAGCCGGCTTCCTCGGATCGCACCTGTGTGACCGGCTGGTGAGCCGGGGCGACTCGGTCGTCTGCCTCGACAACCTCAGCACCGGGTCGCGTGAGAACGTGGCCCACCTGCTCGGTCACGACCGCTTCCGCCTGCTCGTGACCGACGTGAGCGAGAAGGTGGACCTGGGCGACGACGACGCGGTGGACGCGGTGTGCAACCTGGCTTCGCCGGCGTCGCCCCCCGCGTATCTCGCCCGCCCGCTCGACACCCTCGCGGTCGGGAGCGAGGGCACCCGCCGGCTCCTCGAGCTGTCCCGGGCCCACGGCGCCCGCTTCCTGATGGCCAGCACCAGCGAGGTGTACGGGGACCCCGAGGTGCATCCCCAGGTCGAGTCCTATCGAGGCAACGTGGACCCGACAGGTCCGCGCAGCGTGTACGACGAAGCGAAGCGCTTCGCCGAGAGCCTGACGATGGCCATGTACCGCAGCCACGCAGTCGACGTCGGCATCGCCCGCATCTTCAACACGTACGGGCCCCGCCTCTCGCCCGGGGACGGGCGCGTCGTGTCGAACTTCATCGTGCAGGCGCTGCGCGGCGAGCCGCTGACCGTCTACGGGGACGGCAGTCAGACGCGCAGCCTGTGCTACGTGGACGACGAGATCACGGGCCTGCTGGCACTGCTCGACTCCTCGCTGGTCGGACCGGTCAACATCGGCAACCCCGACGAGCGTTCCATGCTCGACCTGGCCCGGTTCGTGCTCGAGGCCACCGGTTCCCCGTCCGAAATCGCCTTCCGGCCGCTTCCGGCCGACGACCCCACCCGGCGCTGTCCCGACATCACCGTGGCCCGGCACGAGCTCGGCTGGGAGCCGACCATCGGGCTCCAAGAGGGAATTGCCCGTACCATCGAGTACTTCGCCGGCACGGTGGAGGCGCCATGACGGGGACGGAGACCGGGCCGGCCGAGAGCTTCGAGCCGCGCCGGTACGAGACGCTGAGCGCGATCGTGCCGGTCTACAACGAGCGGGCCACCGTGGCCGAGGTGATCCGCCGGATGCGGGCGGTGGAGATCCCGGTGGTCCTCCAGATCATCGCGGTCGACGACGGGTCGAGCGACGGCTCCGACAAGGTGCTGGGCGCGATCGAGGACTCGACGGTGCGGGTGCTCCGTCACGAGGGGAACCAGGGCAAGGGCGCGGCGATCCGCACCGGACTGAAGGAGGCCCGGGGCGACCTGGTGCTGATTCAAGACGCCGACCTCGAGTACGACCCTCGCGACTGGTCCCGGCTGCTCGAGCCCATCCTGTCCGGCAAGGCCCGGGTGGTCTACGGCAGCCGGTTCACCGGGGAGCGCAAGAACATGCTGCCGCTGCACTGGGTGGGCAACCGGCTGCTGTCGCTGGTGACCAACGTGCTCTACAGCTCGACCCTGTCCGACATGGAGACCTGCTACAAGCTCTTCGACGCCCAGGTCCTCGAAGGGATCACCATCGTGTCCGACCGGTTCGACTTCGAGCCGGAGATCACCGCCAAGGTGCTGCGGCGCGGGCACCGGATCTACGAGGTGCCCATCTCCTACGCCGGGCGCGAGCCGGACGAGGGCAAGAAGATCACGTGGCGGGACGGCATCGGCGCGCTGTGGGCCCTGGTCCGGTTCCGCTTCAGCCGGGAGTACTGAGCACCCGGTGACCGAGACGGGACCCGGCCCGATCGGAGCGGTCGTGGTCGACCACGACAGCGGCTCGCACCTCGGCGGCTGCGTGCGCTCGCTGGTCGCCGAGGGCGCGGCGCCCGTGGTCGTGGTGGAGAACGGGGCACCGGGCAGCGTGGAGGCGGCCCTGCCGGACCTGCGCGCCGGCGGGCCGACGGTGCCGGTCCGGCTGGTGCGGCCCGGGCGCAACGTCGGCTTCGGGGCCGGCGTCAACCGGGGGCTGGCCGTGCTGGCCGGTGAGGCATCGCCGCCCGAGTGGGTGCTCGTCTCGAACCCGGACCTGGTCCCGCATCCGGGCGCGCTGGCCGCGCTGCGCGCCGCGCTCGAGGCACACCCCGCGTGGGCCATCGTGGGCCCGCGTCTGTTCACCGAGACCGGGGAGGTGTACCCCTCGGTGCGCACGTTCCCGTCCTTCGTCGACGCCGCGGGCCATGCGCTCCTGGCGCTGGTCAATCCCGAGAACCGCTTCACCCGCCGCTACAACCCGGGGACACCCGAGGGGCCGGTCGTCCTCCCGGCGGGATGGGTCTCGGGCTCGTGCTTCCTGGCCCGCCGCAGCGCGCTGGAGGACCTGGGCGGCTTCGACGAGGCCTACTTCATGTACGCCGAGGACATGGACCTGTGCTGGCGGGCGCAGCAGGCCGGCTGGGGCGTCGGCTTTGCCGGCACGGCCGAGGTCACCCACGTGCAGGGGGTCAGCACCGCCCGTCACCCCTACCGCATGATGGCGGCCCACCACCGCTCCGCCCTGCGCTTCACGATGCGCACCACGACGGGCTGGCGCCGTGCTGCGTTGCCTCTGGCCGTGCTCGTTCTCGGGGCCCGGATGGTGATGGCCTCGGCGCGGCTCGCCCTGGACCGTTGAGCACGGGCAGCAGGCGCGCCCTGCTCATCGCCGCCATGGCGGCCATCGCCGCCGGCGTGGTGGCCCTGGTGGTGGCCGCCGCCGTCAGCGGTCCGGGGTCCTCGGGGGTGACGATCGAGCCGGAAGTGAGCTTCGCCCTCCCGGCGACCTCGGGCGGTTGCCACGGCGCCACGGCGCTCCCCGGCGGCGCGGCGCGGGTGCCGATCACCGTGAGCACGGTCGCCGGACAGGTGGACGAGTCGCTGAACGTCTGCCTGGGCGGGAAGGGCCCCTTCGCCTTCGTGCTCGACTCGGGGGCCGGGCAGTCGACGATCGACGCCGGTTTCGCCCGGCGGCTGCACCTGGCCGCCGCCGGTCCGGCGAGCCAGTACTTCGGCGTGGGCTGCACCGGCACGGCGCGCCCCGTCTCGTCGGGCCGCTGGTCGCTCGACGGGATCGCGCTGGCGCCGCAGAAGCTGACGGCGGCCGCGCTGCCCCAGATGGGTGGGAAGGGACAGCCCGTCGGCCTGCTCGGTTCGGACGTGCTCTCGCGTTTCGGGGCCATCCGGATCGACTTCGCCACCGGCTCGTTGGTCCTGCCCGGGCCCGAGGGGCCGCCGCTCGCCGCCACCGGGACGTTCACGGGACCGCTGGGGCCGCCGCCGACCTTGTTGACCAAGGGGCAGGGTACGACCGTCCCGCTCACCGTGACCCCGGTGCCGGGTGACATCTTTCTCAGCGTGGTGGTCCGCTTCGCCGGCGGTCCCCGCCGCGATTTCGTGGTCGACACCGGCTCGTCGCAGAGCGTCGTGTCGAGCGCCGTGGCCCACCGGCAGTCGCTGGCGACGACCGACCTGGCCCAACGGCAGGACACCGTGTGCTCGGTCATCACCGTGCCGCT
Organism: Acidimicrobiaceae bacterium; assembly: GCA_027306605.1. GTDB lineage: Bacteria > Actinomycetota > Acidimicrobiia > Acidimicrobiales > RAAP-2 > Bog-473. The sequence continues at coordinate 1,703 of DAHUZK010000046.1, read as the reverse complement.
CGTGCGCAGCGGGCCGTGGTCGGTTCCCGGCATGGCCCTGCGCCGCCAGCTCGTCGGGTCGATGGCGTTCGGTTCGGCCGGACTCGGCGGTATCGAGGGCCTGTTGGGTTCGGACCAGCTCAAGCACTTCGGATGGGTCGTCCTGGACTACCGCGGTGGCCGCATGGTCCTCGGCTGAGCATCGCACCTCACTCCGGCCCGGACAGACCGAGCATGTCGGTGACGCCGTGGTCCCGGCCCGCCGTGTAGCCACCGTCGACGGGCAGCGCCACGCCGGTGACGAAGGACGCATCGTCGGAGAGAAGGAACGCGGCCACCGCCGCCACCTCGTCGGGGAGACCCATGCGCCGCCCGAGCTTGTGCTCGTGGAGGATGTCGGCCCGCGCCTCCTCCATGCCGGGTCCGAAGACCATGGCGGTCATGGGCGTCTCGATGAAGCCGGGGCAGATGGCGTTCACCCGGATGCCGCGCCCGGCGTAGTCGATTGCCATGTTCTTGGTCAGGATGACGACGCCGCCCTTCGATGCGCTGTAGGCGCTCCCCCCGGCCGTGCCTTCGAGGCCCTCGATGCTGGCGATCGTCACCACCGACCCGCGCCGGCCGTTCTCGCCGGCAGGCTGCGCCAGCATCTGGGCGATGACGTGCTTCGCCGTCAAGAACGTCCCCTTCAGGTTGACCTCGACGACCCGAGCCCACTCCTCGTCGGGCAACAGGTGGACCGGACCGCCCCCCGCCACGCCGGCTGCGTTGACCAGCCCGTGCACGGCCCCGCCGAACTCGACCGCGGCGCGGACCAGCGCAGTCACCGAGGCCTCGTCTCTCACATCGACGTGGGCGAACGCCCATCGGTTCGCAGTGTCCGTGCACTCCGCCAGGTTTTCGGTCGGCGCCACGATGTCGGCCCCCATGACGAGGGCACCCTCGTCGAGGAGCCGGGCGGCCGTGGCACGGCCGATGCCCGACGCCGCGCCCGTGACGATGTATGTGCGTCCGCCCAGTCCACGCATGAACCCTCCAGCTGTTTGGTTGCGCCCGGCCCACCGGGCTGATAGGAGCAGTGCACTTTCTAGCCCGGTAGGGTCCGGGCGACGAACAGGGGGAGCCCTCGCCATGAAGTTCGCGCTGTTCTACGAGATCCCGGTGCCCCGCCCCTGGGGCGACGACAGCGAGCTCGTGGCCTATCGCAACACCTTGGAGCAGGCGATCGCGGGCGATCGCCACGGCTGGCACGCCTTCTGGACGGTCGAGCACCACTTCTTGCAGGAGTACTCGCACTGCTCGAACCCCGAAGTGCTCTACGGTGCGATCGCGGCGCGCACCGAGCGCATCCGCCTGGGTTACGGCGTGCGTCTCATGCCCAAGCCCTACAACCACCCCGTGCGCACGGCGGAGTCGGTGGCCGTGCTCGACCTGATCTCGGGCGGTCGGGTGGATCTCGGGACGGGCCGTTCGGCTACCCGGGCCGAGCTCGAAGGGTTCGGCGTCGACCCGGGCCAGAGCCGCCGCATGTGGCAGGAGGCCATCGAGCACGTGGTCGGATGCTGGACCAACGAGGAGCACGAGTTCTCGGGCGAGTTCTGGCAGATGCCGCGGCGACGGGTGCAGCCCAAGCCGTGGCAGAAGCCGCACCCGCCCCTGTGGGGCGCGACCACGAGCGACGAGGGGCACGCCCAGGTGGGAGAGCTCGGGCTCGGCCTGTGCTC
>DAHUZK010000036.1 GCA_027306605.1 Acidimicrobiaceae bacterium | reverse complement strand
GTGGTGGTCGTCGTTACACCACGCGTTCGGACGTGGCCGTCACTCGTCATCCTCCGCCAGAAGGTGACCTTGCCCTGGATCACGGAACCGCAGTTCTTCTTGCTGCGAGGACTCGATATGTCCGCTAGCGGTTGATGGGCTTGCGCCGGTCGACGGTGGGAACGACGCCCAGCGCATGTTCTGGAGGTCGGCGTGACGTCCACGCCACCGGTCCCGGTCCTTCTCCATTTCCCACGCCTTCGCCAAGGAATGTTTAAGGTCGTCGTCCTTAGCCTCAAGGGCGTACAGGGATTTGGCCAGTTCCCATAGTGCGGCTGCCGCGAACAGGGCCAGCCCGATGACACACACCCACGGTGTCACTGACGTCGCCACCAGCGTGTGACCGAGGGCGCCAGCCGCCGCGAGAATGGCTCCCACCAGACCGAACCCGCTCTTAAGCGTGGCGGCAAGGGCAGAAATGAAGTGCTTAACCATGGGGCTTTTCTCCCGGTCAGATAACAGATATGTAGTTTCCATATCTCCACTCTGATGGCGGGGGACTGGGGAACATAAGAAAGAAATTGCTGTGGGAAACCAGCCGCTCTAGGTGGGTAACCATGGGTCCAGACATCTACGAGCGGGGCCTGGGCAGTGCCCTTTTGGTGCAGATCAGCCACTTTTGGTGCGACCTGGGCCTTTGGGTGCAAGGCCAATCAGGGTGATCAGGGTCGCGGACCTCAGGAGGGCGGACCTGGAGGGGCGGGCCGTGCGGGAGTGCGGCATTCTGGTGCGGCACGGACCTGGAACGAGCGGCAGAAACGAGCGACGTAGAGAGGAGCCGCAGCCCGATGGCCTCATCCGCCGACCCGGCGACCGCTCCCGCGCCGGACCGCCCGGGGCGCTGCGACCCGGCATACTTCGACGTCCTGATCGTCGGCGCCGGGCTCTCGGGCGTCGGTGCCGGGGCCTACCTGCAGCGGCACTGTCCCTGGGCCTCCTACGCCATCTTCGAGGCTCGCCACGGCATCGGCGGCACCTGGGACCTCTTCCGCTACCCCGGCATCCGCTCCGACTCCGACATGCACACCCTCGGCTACTCCTTCCGGCCCTGGGACGGGGACAAGTCGATCGCCGACGGCGACTCGATCCTGCAGTACATCAAGGACACGGCCGCCGAGACGGGTGTCGACGCGCACATCCGCTTCCGCCACCGGGTCACCGCGGCCGAGTGGTCGACCGAGGAGGCCCGCTGGCACGTCACCGTCGAGCGCACCGACACGGACGAGACCGTCCACCTCACCGCCGGCTTCCTCTTCGCCTGCAGCGGTTACTACCGCTACGACCACGGGTACCTGCCCGACTTCGCCGGCATGGACGACTTCGCCGGCACCCTCGTACACCCGCAGGTCTGGCCCGAGGACCTCGACTACACCGGCCGGCGCATCGTCGTCATCGGTAGCGGGGCCACCGCGGTGACGCTCGTGCCGGCGCTCGCCCGCAGCGCGGCACACGTCACGATGCTGCAGCGCTCGCCCACCTACATCGCCTCGCTCCCCGAGCGCAGCCCCGTCGTCAAGTTGCTGCGCCGGATCCTGCCGCCCATGCAGGCGGGAACGGCGGCCAAGTGGTTCCACGCGCTCACGACGCAGTTCTTCTACGTGATGAGCCGGCGCTATCCAGCGGCGGTCAAGCGGATGCTGCGCAAGGGCCTCGAGCGGTCGCTGCCCGAGGGTTACGACATCGACACGCATTTCACCCCGCGCTACGACCCGTGGGACCAGCGCTTCTGCGCCGTGCCCGACGGCGACCTCTTCGCCGCCATCCGCGACGGCACCGCCTCGGTGGTCACCGACACCATCGAACGCTTCACCGAGAAGGGCCTGCGGCTGACGTCGGGCCGCGAGATCGAGGCCGACGTCGTCGTCACCGCCACCGGGCTCGAGCTCCTGTTCCTCGGCGGCATCGCTCTCGGCGTCGACGGTGAGGCGGTCGATCCGTCCACGCGGCTCACCTACAAGGGCATGATGCTCGAGGGCGTGCCGAACCTGGCCGTTGCCCTCGGGTACGTGAACGCGTCGTGGACGCTCAAGTGCGACCTGACGTGCGACTACGTGTGCCGCCTGCTCAACCACATGCGCGACCGCGGTCTGAGCGAGTGCGTGCCGCGCAACGACGCCGGCACGGCGGCCGAGGAGGGCCCGGTTCTCGCGCTGACCTCGGGGTACATCCAGCGCTCGGCCCACCTGCTGCCCAAGCAGGGGACCCGCCAGCCCTGGCGCGTCCACCAGAGCTACCTGCGCGACTACCGGTCGCTGAAGATGAGCGACGTGGACGACGGGGTCATGCACTTCGGCGCTCGCCCGCGCCGAACGGCGGCCCAGCCGCCCGCAGCCGTGGCGTCGTGAAGGACTTCGCGGGCCGCGTCGCCGCCGTCACGGGCGCCGGCTCGGGCATCGGTCGGGCGCTGGCCCGGCAGCTGGCGCGCCAGGGCGCCGGCCTCGCGCTCTGCGACGTCGACGGCGCCGGACTGGCCGAGACCGTCGCCGGCTGCGAGGGGCTCGGCGTCAAGGTCACGTCCCGGATCGTCGACGTGGCCGACCGCGCCGCCGTGTACGCCTGGGCGGACGAGGTCGTCGCCGACCACGGCGCGGTGCACGTCGTCGTGAACAACGCCGGCGTGGCCCTCGGCGCCACCGTGGAGTCGATGTCCTACGACGACTTCGAATGGCTGATGAACATCGACTTCTGGGGCGTCGTCCACGGGACGAAGGCGTTCCTGCCGTACCTGAAGGCCTCGGGCGACGGGCACGTGGTGAACGTCTCGAGCGTGTTCGGACTCATCAGCGTGCCCTCGCAGTCGGCCTACAACGCGGCGAAGTTCGCCGTGCGTGGCTTCTCGGACACGCTGCGGATGGAGCTCGAGATCGAGGGCGCGCCCGTCTCCGTCACGACGGTCCACCCCGGAGGGATCAAGACGAACATCGCTCGCAACGCCCGGATGGACCCCAGCGTGACCGCGCTCGCCGGAGACGCCGAGCAGGCCCGGGCCGACTTCGAGCGGATGTTCGTCACCAGCCCCGAGAAGGCGGCGCGCCAGATCCTGACCGCCGTGCGCCGGGACCGGCGCCGGGCGCTCGTCGGGCCCGACGCCAAGGCGATCGACCTCGTGGCCCGCCTCCCGGCTGCGCTGTACCAGAACGTCCTGGCCAAGAGCGCAGCCCGGATGCGCGGCCGCTCGGCGGCGCGCTCCCCACGCCCGTAGAGCCGTTATCCCCACCGCATCGGGGGTTTTCCACATGAAATTCCTGGTTACGTTCCCCAGGCCGGACCGGGCACCCTGAGAGCCAGGAGCTCTTCAGCCCCGTACGAGACACCCGTGCGGGAGACACCCGGACGAGAGAGAACGGAAGCTTCAGGTCTGGCGATGGGACTACGAAACCTCATCACGCAGTGCAGAACCGTGCTCGTGCTGGTGCACGAGCTCCACGTCTGCGGGTATCAACGCCTTCGGGCCGTGCCCGAGATGGAACCCTCGGGGAACGGATGGCGGTGCGCCATCGCGCCGGTCAGTCTGGTCTCGGCCGAGCACGGCGCTCGGCTGGGCCTGGACTGGCGCGACAGGCACGACTCGCACCGGATCGCCACGTACACCAGCCGTGACGAGAACCGGTACTTCGAGTGGACCGACATCTACCCCTACGCCACTGCCAAGGAGCTGGCGCTGTACTTCTTGGAACGCTTCCCCCAGGTGGCCGAAGCCGGAGAGGGGTCCGACTGGCTGTACGCAGGCTGGTACATGGACATGCTGCGCCTCACCGAGCCCGACCGCTTCCCCTACGCCGGGGCCAGGAGTGAGGTGCCCGACACCTACCTGCCGACGGCCTCCCCTGCACGGGACCGGCCGAACGTGCGCATCCCGCTCCCCCCGCCGGGTGAAGCGCTGGCGTCCCGACCGGGCCGACCGGGTCGACCGGGCCGACCGGGCCGGCGGGAGCTGCCCACGCTCCCGGCACGCCGCGCCCCGAGCCTGGTGCGCCGGCGGCTCGCCGTCTAGAGCGGCGGTACCGCCAGCCCGTTCAGCAGCGTCCCGACCGCCAGGCGCCATCGCCGCTCCACCGGCTCGGTCGAGGCACCGAGGCGCCCGGCCACCTCGGCGAAGGCCATCCCCTCCACCAGCGCCACGAGCACCTGCGCCACGTCGCTCTCGTCGCCGCGCAGGCGCCCGGCCTCGATGCACCGTCGCACCCGCTGGGTCACGAGCGACCTCACCGGTGCGGCCGGCGCGAGCTCGTCCGGTCCCGGCGAGAAGGCGGGGAAGGGCCGGGAGAACATGACCTCGGCCAGGGCCCGGTTCCCCCGCACGAAGCGCCGGTAGGCCGCCACGAGCGTCCAGACGTCGGCCACCGGATCCGCCGTCTCCCGCAAGGCGGCCAGCTCGGCCCCGAGGCGGGCGAAGCCTTCGGCGGAGAGGGCGCGGGCGAGGCCGGCCATGTCCCCGAAGAGCTCGTAGAGCGCCGGCGGCGACGTCCCGGCGCGCCCGGCCAGGGCCCGGGCCGTCAAGCCGGCCCACCCCTCCTCGGCCAACAGGTCCACCGCCTGAGAGAGGAGGTGCTGGCGCAGGGCCGGCGTGCGGAGCTTGGCGCGGGGCATCAGCGGGGCATCAGCGGGGCATCAGCGGGGCATCGCAGGGGTATCGCACGATACGCACGACCATGTCGCCCCCATTATCTGTAACATCGTTTTGAAACGATAGTTCAGACTGAGTGAGCCCGGACCGACCGTGGCGGCGAGGAGGGGGGTGCTCTGGACACCCGTCCCCGGCGCGCCCATGATCGGTCCATGGAGTCCGAGTCCCCCTCGCTGCTCGAGGCGATCGTCAGCTTCCCCAGCGCGCTGATCCGCCTTCCCTCCTCGGCCCTGGCCGCCACCGAGGCGGTCAAGGACCTCACCGAGCGGCTCGATCGCTTGCTGACGATGCTCGAACGCCTCGACGGCGGCGTGACCGTGGCCGGCTCGGGCCTCGACCTGGCCGCCCTGGGTATTTCGGCCGCGGTCTCCGGCCTGCAGCAGGCGGTCGGGAACCTCGATGCCTCCATGCCCGATCTCTCCGAATCGGCCTTCAACCTGCGCACCATGACCGAACGGCTGAGCGAGGTGGCCGTCGGGTTGGGCGGCGTGGCCTTCGATCTGGTGAGCGAGGTGCCCAAGGCGACGCGCTCGCTCCAGGAGGTCTCGCCCGAGCTCTCGAGCGTGGTCGAGATCCTCGGGACGATCCCCGGCATGCGGCGCGTCGTGCGGGTCAGCGCGACGACCACGGACCCCGGCGACGCCGATCGCCCGCGCGACACCGATCGCCCCGGCGACACCGACTGAACGACACAGACTGAAGGAGAACCATGGGCGCAACGAAGACCGGAGCTGATCGGGACGCGGCGCTTGCGGTCGTCCGGGCCACGTCGGTCCCGATCCACGACATCGGCTCGGCCATCTATCTCAGCCCCGACGTCATGGCGCTGGCGGCCGAGTCGGGCTGGTCCAATCCGTTCGCCTTCTACTTCGCCGGCCGCGGCGGGATGCTGGGCGAGGTCGGGCCCGAGGTGGTGACCTCCGCCCTGGGCTGGTTCGAGCCCAGCGCGGTGCACGCCATGTACACCGAGGGAGTCGCCGTGGCGGGGGCCAAGGCGGCGGCAGCCCGCATGGCCGAGGCCCACGGCGTCTGGGGCGACACGCACTACGCCGGCGTCGAAGGCCTCGACGACATCGTCGCCGTGGCCGAGCAGCTGGTCGACGGCATCGAGGGCTCGGCCATCCCGCTCTTCGTCGGCTGGCGTTGCGCCGCCCGCGCCACGTCGGCGGCGGGCCGCGCCGCCCAGCTGATGCAGATCCTGCGCGAGTGGCGCGGCGGGCTGCATCTCGTCGCCACCACCGCCGTCGGGCTGTCACCCCTCGAGGCGATCCTCACCAACGAGGGCGAGGGCCAGGCGAAGTTCTTCGGCTGGTCCGAACCCTTCGCCGACGTCTCGGGCATCAAGGTCAAGCACGACGAGGCGGAGGAGATGACGGACCGTCTCTGCGCCTCGACGCTGGCCGGGGCGCTCGAGGCCGGCCGCTACGGCGCCTTCGAGGCCGGCGTGAAGGCCCTGCGGGCGGCCACCCCGTAGGGTCGGCCGGACCGGGTCCGGGGGTTGGCCCGAAGCCGGAACGGCTAGTGTGAAGAGCTGCTCATCGGGAGGACCACCACCGAGGGACCCCACCGGGGAGCACGGCCACATCGCCGCCACGGACCTGTGGTGCAGCTAGGAGTGCACGCCGCCCTGTCAAGGCGGAGGTCGCGGGTTCAAATCCCGTCAGGTCCGCCGCCGAGCTCCGGTCGCCGCGCGCGAGCGAGCCTGGTGACCCGGTCGGGTAGCTCAGTTGGTAGAGCGCGCGCCTGAAAAGCGTGAGGTCACCGGATCGACGCCGGTCCCGACCACCAAATGCTGCGGTGACTCGCTTCCAACGTGCGGGGCGTCTGGGTCGCCGGCCGTTATTCGTCGGCCGTTATTCGTCGGCCGTTATTCTCCATCACATGTCCCACGGTGGCGGCGCGTGCTCCGGTTTCTGGTCGGACATCACGGCCGACGTGCGTGACAAGCCAGTCCTCCAGTTCTTCGGTCCCGGCTTCGCCAACCCCGTCGGGACCGCCGTCTTCATGAAGGCCTTCTGGCGCGCTCGACCCGTCTTGCGCCGGCTGGGTCGCCTGGCGGCTCCGTGAGCGCGGGACGCCCGGCAACCGACGCCACGAAGCGCCGGATCGAGGGGACGGCCGCGTCGCTGCCGTTCGAGGACCGCCAGGACTTCGATGACGCCCGGCGTGGCCTCGTGGCGCGGTCCCACCAGCGCGCCATCACCGCGGCGGACGGACGCGTCGTGTGGGACCTCGACGCCTACGAGTTCCTCCGGGCGACCGACGCCCCCGACACCGCCAACCCGAGCCTCTGGCGGCAGAGCCAGCTGCTGATCGAGGACGGGCTCTTCGAGGTCGTCCCCGGCATCTACCAGCTCCGGGGGTTCGACCTGTCGATCATGACCGTCGTCGAGGGCGAGTCAGGGGTTATCGTCATCGACCCCCTCGTCAGCCGTGAGACGGCGGCCGCGGCCTTCGAGCTCTATCGCGCCCACCGCGGCGATCGTCCCGTGCGGGCGGTCGTCTACACCCACTCCCACGCCGACCACTTCGGCGGGGTCAAGGGCGTCGTCACCGAGGAAGCGGTCGCCTCGGGCGAGGTGCAGGTGATCGCCCCCGAAGGGTTCCTCCACCACGCCATCGCCGAGAACGTGTTCGCCGGCACCGCAATGGCGCGCCGGGCGGGCTACATGTACGGCGCAGCACTCGAGCCCGGGCCGGACGGCCAGATCGGATCGGGACTGGGACAGACCACGTCCACCGGCGAGGTCACCCTCATCGCGCCCACGCTGGACGTGACGCACACCGGCCAGCACTTGACCGTCGACGGAGTCGAGATCACCTTCCAGCTGACGCCCGGTACTGAGGCGCCCGCCGAGATGAACTTCTATTTCCCCCAGCATCGGGCATTGTGCACGGCGGAGAACACCTCCCACACGCTGCACAACATCCTCACCCTCCGGGGTGCACTCGTGCGGGATGCACACGCCTGGGGGCACTACCTCTCGGAGACCATCGACCTATGGGGCGAGCAGCTGGAGGTCGTGTTCGCGTCTCACCACTGGCCGACCTGGGGGCGGTCGCGGGCGGTCGAGTTCCTGGCCGTCCAGCGCGACATGTATCTCTATCTGCACGACCAGACGGTCCGTCTGCTCAACCAGGGGTTCACCGGGCCGGAGATCGCCGAGATGCTCGAAGTGCCGCCCGCCCTGGAGCGACAGTGGCACACCCACGGCTACTACGGCTCGGTGAGCCACAACGTGCGCGCGATCTACCAGCGCTACATGGGCTGGTACGACGCCAACCCGGCCAACCTGTGGCCCCACCCACCCGCGACGGTCGCCCCGCGCTACGTGGCGGCAATGGGCGGGCGTGACGGTGCGCTGGCAGTCGCCCGCCAGGCGTGGGATGCCGGGGACTACCGCTGGTGTGCCGAGGTCGGCAAGCACCTGGTCTTCGCGGACGAGGGCGACACCGAAGCCCGAGCGCTGCTCGCCGACACCTTCGAGCAGCTCGGATTCGGTGCGGAGAACGGGACTTGGCGCAACGCCTATCTGGCCGGGGCCGCCGAGCTCCGGTCGGGGATCTTCGGCACGCCCGTTTCGGGAGCGGGCGGCGACCTCGTGTACTCGCTGAGTGCTTCGCAAGTCTTCGATGGCATCGCCATCATGGTCGACGGACCGCGCGCCTGGGACGAGTCCCTGCGTGTCGCCCTCTGTCTGTCCGACGAGGAGACGACCTATCTGCTCGAGCTCCGCCACGGCGCGCTCAACCACCGGACGGTGGCGAGACCGCCCGAGGGAGTGACCGCTTTCACCTTGACCCGCCGGGTGTTGATCGACTTGGTGACCGGACGGCTTGACGTGGCGGCTGCTCGCGTCGATGGCACGGTGACCGTCGACGGTGACCCTTCCGTGCTCGGACAGCTCGTGGCCGTGCTCTCGCCCGGCGATCCGAACTTCGCCATCGTCACGCCCTGAGCGGTCAGGGCACGTCGAGTCGGCTTCCGTCTCCGCGGAGCTCTCGCCCCGCGTCGTTCGACCCTCCGACCACGAGTTCCGCGCTGCCCGCCAGCGCCGTGTTCCGGACTTCGCTTTAGTACTAAACTAATGGCTGTGCTTGATGCCGGACCAGCACGCGCCCCACGGACAGCTCGGACCGTGCTCGTCACCGGCGCCAGCGGGTACGTCGGGGGCCGGCTCATCCCGGCGCTCCTCGCCACCGGCGAGGTCCAGGTGCGATGTCTGGCGCGCACGCCGGCGAAGCTGGATGCCGCGGCGTGGCGGCCCGGGGTCCAAGTCGTGGCCGGCGACGTCGGTGGCGACCTCGCCGAAGCCCTCGACGGCATCGACACGCTGGTGTATCTCGTCCACTCCATCGGCCAGGGCCGGGACTGGGCGCAGCGTGAGCAGGCGGACGCCCGCAATGTCGCCGAGCAAGCGCGCGCGGCAGGCGTGCGCCGGATCGTCTATCTCGGTGGACTCGGCCGCGATGGAGACGACCTCTCGCTCCACCTCCGAAGTCGCCACGACGTCGGGCGCGCGCTGGCATCGAGCGGTCTCGCGACCGTCGAGCTCCGGGCCGGCGTCATCATCGGGTCCGGCTCGGCCAGCTTCGAGATGTTGCGCTACCTCGTCGACGTCCTACCGGTCATGATCACCCCGCGCTGGGTCGCGACGAGATGCCAGCCGATTGCCATCGCAGACGTGATCACCCTCATGAGTCGTGCGGTGCTCGATCCCGCCGTCCAAGCGGGTGTCTACGAGGTCGGAGGACCCGATGTCGTGTCCTACGCACAGATGATGGAGGCGTACGCGCGGGCTGCAGGCCTGCCCAGACGACGCCTGATCTCCGTCCCGCTGTTGACCCCGAGCCTCTCGTCCCACTGGGTAGGGCTCGTCACACCGGTCCCGGTGCCGCTTGCCCGCGAGCTCGTCGAGAGCCTCGTGAACGAGGTCGTCGTCGACGACGACCGGACACTGTCCACCTTCGGGCTGCGGACGATGGGACTGGACGAGGCGATCAGGAGGGCGATGGCCGCCGTCGAACGCGAGAACGTGCCGACCACGTGGTCCAACGCCGACCTGATGCCGTTCGCACCGGCCGCGACCGATCCGGCGTGGTCGGGCGGGAAGCTGCTTTCCGACGTACGACGGGCGACGACATCGGCTCCACCTGGTGCCGTATTCGCCACCATCGCCGCCATCGGAGGCAAGCGCGGCTGGTACAGCGGCGAGGTGCTGTGGCGGATCCGGGGACTGCTGGACAAGGTCGTCGGGGGCCCGGGTCTCCGGAAGGGACGGAAGCGCACGATAGCCGTGGGCGACGTCATCGACTTCTGGCGGGTCGAGGAGTTGTGTCCCGGGCGGCGGATCCGGCTGCGGGCCGAGATGGTGCTCCCCGGTCAAGCCTGGCTCACCTGGGACCTCGCTCCCGCCGGTAGGGGGACGTCGGTGACCCAGTCCGCTTCCTTCCGACCACGCGGCTTGTGGGGTCGGGCGTACTGGCTCGGGGTGGCCCCCTTCCATCGCTTCGTCTTCCCAGGGATGCTGAAGGGGATCCTCGCCGACGCCGAGGAGCAAGCGCTGCTGCGCGCCAGGAACGCTCCTTGCAAGGATGTCCCCATGCCGAGGACCCGTCCGAATCCCGAACCGGTCTGACCCTGATGTTCCTGGCGCTCAAGGAAATGCGACGCGCGGCCGTGCGATTCGGTCTCCTCATGGCCTCCATCGGGCTTCTCGTCTTCCTGATCCTGTTCCAGCAGACCCTCCAGAGCGGGCTCATCACCTCCTTCGTCGGCGCCATCCGCAACCAGTCGGCACCGATCCTCGTCTACTCGGTCGACGGCCGCCGCAACCTCCAGGGCAGTGTCGTCACTCCGGATCTCCAGAACCAGATCGAGTCGGTGCCGGGCATCGCTCAGGCAGGCAAGATCGGCCAAGGCACGTTCAGTGTGACGGCCGGGGGGAAGCTCACCAGCACGGCGATCATCGGTTATGAGGCCGAGAGCCTGGGCTCGCCCACCACACTGGTCAGCGGCAGGCTCGCCCGCTCCAAGGGCGAAGCCGTCGCGCTGGCATCCTCGGCCGGGGACGGGTTCGCTCTGGGTGACACGGTCACCGTGGAGCCCGGAGGGCTCGCCCTGAAGGTCGTCGGGCAAGCCGCGCAGATCGGTTACCAGGCCTCCCCGACATTGTTCACCACGTATCCCACGTTCGAACAGGCTGTCCACGCCGCCAATCCCGATGCCCGAGCTCCGCTGCCCGCGGTCATCGCAGTGTCACCGGTGCCCGGGATCACCGACACCGGGCTGGCGGCGCGCATCAACCGATCGGTCCCCGACGCGGACGCGCTGACCAGAGCACAGGCAGTGGCGAGCACACCGGGTGTCGACCAGGTGCAGCAGTCCTTTCGGATCATCTTCTTGCTCTTCGGGCTCGTCGTGCCGCTGGTCAGTGGCCTCTTCTTCTTGATCGTCACCCTCCAGAAGTCGAGTGCTCTCACCCTGTTGCGGGCAATTGGCGCACCGAGCTCGGTGTTGGTGCGTTCACTGCTGCTCCAGGTCGCACTGGTGCTCGTCGTCGGGATCGGCATGGGGATCGCGTTGTACGCACCGCTGGCATCCCAGACGATCGGCTCGATCCCGCTCAGTTTCCAGACCGGTGCCGTCGTGCTCTGGTCGGTCCTGCTGTTCGGCCTGGGTCTCCTGAGCGCCCTGGTCGCCGTCAGGCGCGTGCTCCACATCGACCCGATCGAGGCGACCACGGGCGCGGGGCTGGGGCGATGAGAATCGCCTGGCGCGAGCTCCGGCGGCGACCGAGCCGATTCGTCACCGCCACCGCGATCTTGACGCTGCTCGCCACGTTGCTCATGTTGCTCGGGGGACTGCTCGACGGCCTCATCGATGGCGCGACGAGCGCCGTGGCTGCGCAACGGGGTGGCATCATCGTCTTCTCGTCGACCTCCGAGAAATCGTTCCCGCGCAGCCGCATCTCGCCCTCGCTACGGGCGACGGTGGCGCAGGTTCCCGGGGTGGTCGACGTCGGCGGGATCGGTGTGGCCCAACTCGGAGCCAGGGTCCCGGGGAACGGGCCGCGCGATCTCGCCGACGTCGCGTTGTTCGGCTACGAGCTGGCTCCCAGGGGAGTCCCGGCGCCACCGGGACCGGGGGAGGCCTACGCCGATCGTTCGCTTGAACGCAAGGGGATCCACCCAGGGGTCACCATCGAGGTGGGTCCAGCGCGGACGCCGATACGGATCGTGGGGATGGTCGACGGACTCTCCTACTCCGATCAAGGCACCCTCTGGTCCTCCCCCGACACCTGGCGCAACGCGACCAATGCCAACCTGCCCGAGGCTGGTGTGGGACCCGGGGTCTTCCAGGCTCTCGTCGTCCGGGTCGATCCGGGCGCGGACCCCGCCGCGGTGGCCCGCCGCATAGACGGGCGCACCGGTGGCGCCACCGAGTCGCTGTCGCTCGGGGCTGCGGTGAACGCCCTCCCCGGGGTCTCCCAGCAGCGCTCGACGTTCAACCAGATCATCGGCGTGACGATTGTCATCGCGGTCGTCGTAGTGGCCCTCTTCTTCGCGCTGTTGACCGTCGAGCGCGCCGGGCTCTACGCCGTCCTCAAGGCGCTCGGTGCGACATCACAGACCCTCTTCGGCGGAGTCGTGCTCCAGGGCGTTGTCGTGACAGCCCTGGCCACTGCGGTGGGGACCGTGATCGCGTTGGCGATCGACATTGCCATTCCACCCGGGAGCATCCCCTACACCCTGCTGCCCAGCCGGGTGCTCACCAGTGCCCTGGCCTTGTTGCTGGCCGCCGTCTTCGGCTGCGTCTTCTCGCTCCGCCGGGTGCTCCGCATCGACCCGGCATCGGCGATCGGAACCGGACAATGACCACGACAGCCTCGAGTCACCGCCAGATCGCGCCGCCCGCCCTCGAAATGACCAATGTCCGCAAGGTCTACCCGATGGGGGACGACGAGGTGGTGGCGCTCGATCACGCCACGCTGACCCTCGGGTCCGACGAAATCGTCGCCCTCCTCGGCCCATCGGGTTCGGGCAAGACGACGCTCTGTTCCATTGCCGGCGGTCTGCTGACGCCGACAGCCGGCTCGGTCGTGGTGGGAGGCCAGGACATCACGGCTTACAACACCAAGCGACTCGCCAAGTTCCGCCAGGAGACGGTCGGCTTCGTCTTCCAGTCGGTCAACCTGGTTCCCTTCCTGACTGCACGGGAGAACCTGCTGGTTGTCAACGAGCTCGGCCGTCGAACCGGGAAGCAGCAGGCACGGAGTCGGGCGGACCAGCTGCTCGAGGAGCTCGGGCTGAGTGATCGTCGTGACAATCTGCCGTCACAGCTTTCGGGCGGGCAGCGTCAGCGCGTCGCGATCGGACGGGCCCTCATGAACGAGCCAGAGTTGGTGCTCTTCGACGAGCCGACGTCTGCTCTCGACACCCACTTGGGCGAGCAGGTCATGCAGCTGATCCGCTCAGAGATGAAGTCCCGGGGCACCGCGGCCGTGGTGGTCACCCATGACGAGCGCATCGTGCACTACACCGATCGCACGGTGCGCATCACCGACGGCGTGCTGCACGCCTGACCCCCCGGCCTGGTCCGACCCCTTGGCGCAACCGGTCGCGGGAAACGCTGTCCCCGCGGTCGAAATGGCTCCTAGGCTCCTGCATGCTGGAGCAGCGAGCCATCGGGCTCGCTGAGGCGCGTGCAGGAGGCGTCCGTGGCGACCGAGCTGTTGCACCTCTCAGGCATCATCAAGCGGCCCCTGGTCGACGCCAAGACGGGTGATCACCTGGGCCGGGTGGAAGACCTGATCGTCCGGATCGGCGACCACCCCCATCCGCCCATCGTCGGCCTGGTGGTCAGGATCGGCGGCCGAGACCTGTTCGTGCCGATCCGCAAGATCGCGGGCATCGAGCCAGGTCGGGTCGTCTTCGACGGCGCCCGGGTCGACCTCCGACGCTTCGAGCGCCGACCCGGTGAGCTGCTCTTGGCCAGGGACCTCGAGGCCCGACACCTGATCAATCTCGTCGGTGGCCGCCTGATCAAGGCCAACGAGATCGAGCTGGCTCGTACCGCGACCGGCTGGGAGGTGGTCGGCGTCGACCCCACGGCACGCGGGACGTTGAGGCGCCTCCTTCCCGGTCGCATGGGCCAGCGTTCGGGTGCCGGCGGCCTCGTCGACTGGGCCAGCATCGAGCCCTTCGTCTCGCACGTTCCCACCGCTCGCCTGCGCATCCCCTACCGCAAGCTCGCCCGGTTGAATCCCGCCCGGATCGCCGACCTCGTGGAAGCCGCCTCCCACGAAGAGGGGGAGGAGATCATCGAGGCCGTGGGGCAGGACCCCGCGCTCGAAGCCGACGTGTTCGAGGAGCTCGACGCCGAGCACCAGGTCGAATTCGTCGAGGCTCGGTCCGATGCCGACGCCGCCGAGCTCCTCGGGTCGATGGCCCCGGACGATGCCGCAGACCTGATCTCCGAGATCGACCAGGAGCGCCGCGCACCCATCCTCGAGCTGCTTCCCGAGCCGCAACGGCGCAAGGTCCGGTCGCTTCTGCAGTACCACCCCGAGACGGCCGGTGGGCTCATGAGCCCGGACTTTCTGGCGCTCCCAGCGACGTCGAGCGTGCGTGACGCTCTCGAGGCAGTGCGCACGAGCTCGGTGGCGCGCGAGGCGCTGAGCGTCGTCTTCGTTCTCGACGGGTCCGGACGACCATCGGGCTCGGTCTCGACCGTGCATCTGATCCAGTGCCCGTCCGAAGCTCTGTTGTCCGACGTCGCAGAGACTGACCTCGGACACGTACATCCCGATTGGGACATCGGCGCAGTCGTGCGCAAGATGTCGGACTTCAACCTCACGGTCGCACCCGTGCTCGACGGTGACCACCGTTCGATCCTGGGTGTCATCACCGTGGATGACGTCCTCGAGCTGTTGATGCCTTCCGGCTGGCGGCGTGATTTCGGTATGACGGAGGCAGAAGAGTGACCGCATGCCGGCGCCGACGATCGGAGCGCTTGGCCGGCGGCCACGAGGGGTAGTTCGCTCCAGGCCGGTCATTGCTGCCCCGGGTCGGCTGCACCACATGCCGGGGCACTCGACGTTGGTTTCAAGAGCATTTTGACTTCAAGAGCAGCGCGCAGCCACTGCTCCCGGGAACAGGGCAACGTGACGGACGGTCAAGGAGGTGAAGGTGTCGGACCAGGACGAGGACGAGAGCACGACGGCAGTCCTCGACGAGGCCCACCTCGGCGACATCGAGGGCGCTTTCGGCACCATCCGCCAGCATGACACCGAGTCCCGGCGGTCCTGGCGCACGCGAATCCTCACCTTGCTGGCGATCATGGGCCCGGGCCTCATCGTCATGGTCGGGGACAATGATGCCGGGGGTGTCGCCACGTATTCACAGGCGGGACAGAACTTCGGGCTCACCCTGTTGTGGACGCTCCCCCTTCTGATACCGGTACTCATCGTCAACCAGGAAATGGTCGTCCGCCTGGGGGCCGTGACCGGAGTCGGACACGCACGGCTCATCAACGAGCGCTTCGGCAAATTCTGGGGGGCGTTCTCCGTCGGTGACCTGTTCATCTTGAACTTCCTCACCATCGCGACAGAGTTCATCGGCATCAGCCTCGCTCTCGGCTATTTCGGCGTCAGCAAGTACGTGTCGGACCCCTTGGCGGCCCTCCTCCTCATCGTGATGACTGCGACCGGCAGCTTTCGCCGGTGGGAGCGCTTCATGTTCGTATTCGTGTTCGCCAACTTCCTCGTCGTTCCTCTGGCCGTCATGAGCCACCCCTCCGCCTCCGCCTTCGCTCACGGACTGACGGTTCCAGGTGTCAAGGGCGGCTTCAACTCGACATCGGTCCTCTTGATCATTGCCATCGTGGGCACCACGGTGGCGCCCTGGCAGCTCTTCTTCCAGCAGTCGAACATCGTCGACAAACGCATCACACCGCGGTGGATCGACTACGAGCGCGCCGACACGGTGATCGGGTCATTCGTGACCGTCTTCGCCGCCTCGATCCTCATGGCGGTGGTCGCAACCGCCTTCTCGGGGACGCCCCTTGCAGGACACTTCACCAATGCACAGGGTGTCGCCGCCGGGCTGGACCACTACGTGGGTCGGGCGGCAGGTGCCATGTTCGCCGTCGTTCTGCTCAATGCTTCGATCATTGGGGCCGCCGCCGTCACCCTTTCCACCTCGTATGCCTTCGGCGACGTGTTCGGCATGCGCCACTCGCTGCACCGGCGCTGGCGCGAGGCCAAGTTCTTCTACGGAGCCTTCACCGCCATGGTGGTCTGCGCGGCAGGAATCGTCATCATCCCCGGCGCGCCGCTCGGCCTCATCACCACGGGGGTGCAGGCCCTCGCCGGCGTCCTGCTGCCCAGCGCCACTGTGTTCCTGCTCCTGCTGTGCAACGACAAAGAGGTGTTGGGACCCTGGGTGAACCGGACCTGGCTCAACGTCGTCTCGGGCATCATCGTCTCCGTGCTCTTGATGATGTCCCTCGTCTTGATGGCGACGACCCTGTTCTCCCAGGTCAACGTGACGGACCTGGCACTCGTCCTCGGTGGCGTCCTGATCGTCAGCTACGTGGTCGTTGCCGCCGTCCTGTTGTGGTCGCGAGGACGACGGCCGGCAGCGGTCACCGTCTCCAAGGAAGCCCGGGCCAACTGGCGTATGCCACCCCTGAACCTGTTGCACCGGCCGACGTGGTCGCGAGGACGGCTCTTCGGGATGTACATGCTGCGCGGGTACCTGGTACTGGCCGTGATCTTGTTGCTCGTCAAGGCGATCGAGCTCGGCGTGCGCGGGAAGGGTTGACGAGATGTGACAAAGGTCCCTGCCGAGAATGCCAGGGGCTTCGTTAGCTTGCATGGTGTGACGACCATCGATCATCGAACCACATCGCGTCGGAAGCGCCGGTACGCCCTGATCGGTCTGATCGGTATCGCCGCCCTCGCAGGAGCGTGTGGGAGCAGCGGGAGCAGCGGCAGTGGTGGCAATGCGGCCCGTTCGACCACGTCGTCCCCTAACAGGACGTCGACGAGCACCTCTTCGAAGAGCGGCAACACCGGATCCGTGACGTCGTCATCGGTCCCGGCCCCATCCACTTCGTTGTCGACCGCGCTCACCAGCGCCTACCAGGCCGAGACGGCGGCACTGGCCACCTATCGCAATGTCGTCTCGACCCTCGGCTCGGTCCTCCCCTTCCCCAATGTCATCACCGCGGAGCAGCAGCACGTCTCCACGCTCACAGGGCTCTTCGCCCATTACGGGCTGGCGGTGCCGACCTCTGGAACGGGTCAGACCTCTCCGAGCACCCGCACCGCCGCGTGCCAACTGGGTGTGACGGTCGAACAGCAGATCATCTCGCTCTACGACACGCAGCTGCCCAAGGTCTCGGCATACCCCGACGTCACCACAGCCTTCACGAACCTGAAGGCCGCCTCCCAGAACGACCACCTGCCTGCCTTCCAGCACTGCGCCTGAGCCGTAAGGGTTCGAAGGCTGCTCGAGCATGACCTGGCTCGATCTCGTGCTGCTCGCCATCGTCGTGTTGGTCGCGAGCTGGGGTTGGCGCACCGGCGCGCTGATGCAGTTGCTGACCATCGGAGGTTTCTGGCTGGGCATCGTCGTCGGCGTGCTCCTCGTCCTCGCGTTCGGCCACCAGGTGTCGGGGACCGCTCAACTCGCGCTGGTGCTCGGCGTCGTCTTCGGCTGCGCGTTCGCCTTCGGCGCGATCGGCGAGTGGAGCGCCCGCCGGCTGAGAAATCCGCTACGGCACTCGACACTCCGACGAGTGGATCAAGCCTGCGGGGTGGCCGTGAGCGTGGTGACGAGCCTGGTGGCGATCTGGCTCGTGGGCAACCTCCTGGCGACCAGCGCGATCCCTTCTGTGAACGAAGCGGTGCGTCGATCAGGCGTCGTCCGGACCATCAACCGCGCCATGCCAACGCTCCCCGATCTCTTTGCGCGCATCGAGTCCTTCCTGTCCACGCAGGGTTTCCCCGTCGTCTTCGTCAATCCTCCTCCGGGTCTCGTCGCGCCCGCCCCGTTGCCGGACACGCAGAGCACCGAGGCGGCTGCGGCCGTGGCGCGTGCCTCGACGGTGAGGGTGGTCGGTCAGGCCTGTGGCTACCTCAAGTCGGGGTCGGGTTTCGTGGCCGAACCGGGGCTGGTGGTGACAAACGCTCATGTGGTGGCCGGTGAATCGGCCACCGACGTCGACGACCAATCGGGCGCGCACCGAGCGAGCGTCGTCGCCTTCGATCCTCGACTCGACCTCGCACTGTTGCGCGTGCCGGGTCTCACCGATCCAGCGTTGCCCATCCGGAGCGAGACGGTGGCCCGTGGGACGACCGCCGCCATCGCCGGCTACCCGGGAGGCGGTACCTTCCACGCCGAGCCGGGCACGGTCGACGAGCGCTTCGAAGCGGTGGGTCTGGACATCTACGGTGCGGGCCTGGCCACCCGGCAGGTCTACGAGCTCAACGGAGCCGTCGTGCCGGGCAACTCCGGCGGCCCGCTGGTGGCGACCGGTCAACCGAGTGGCACCGGAGGGATTCCCACCGGCACCGTCATCGGCGTGGTCTTCGCGAACTCACCGAGCGATCCGAACACCGGCTATGCCCTCACCATGGGCGCAGTGGTCGACGAGATATCGAGAGCCGGAGCCTCCCCCGTGAGCACCGGCGCCTGTCTTCCCTGAATCTCCGAGACCGGTTTCGTTCGCGTCCGCGGTGACGCGTCGACCTGAAGTGCAGCATCCAATTGTCCAATTGTCGTTCCGTTGTGACGGGGGGCACTCGTTTAAGGACCAAGGACCCTAGGGACGCCAATGCTCGGTTCGTACCGTTGGCATGGGTGCCTGCTCGGCAGCTCCGGAGCGACAGCCCCGCAGAAACGGCTGCGGAGACAAGAAGGAGATTGGCCATGAAGCGGACGACTCTCACCCTCTTGGGCGGCATTGCACTCGCGCTGTCACTTCAGATTTCGCCAGCAGGAGCAGCCGGTCCTGGCGGAGGTGGCGGAGGCTCGGGCGGTGGTGGAGGGGGCGGCGAGACGACGCTCGGCAACAACCTCTCGGTTCCCGCCGTCTTCGTCCCGAACTCGACCGCCGGCGGGGCACCGGCGCTCCGGGTGCCGTGCGCCTCCTCGCCGCAGAGCCCGCAGGGACCGCGTGCGAGCGGCTACTGGCTCGTTGCTCGGGATGGCGGTGTCTTCACTTTCGGGAACGCCACCTTCTACGGTTCTCAGACGTCGTTGAACGCACCGGTGGTCGGCACCGCCGCGACGGCGAGCGCAAACGGCTACTGGCTGGTGGCCTCCGACGGTGGCGTCTTCGCCTTCGGTGACGCCGGCTTCCACGGGTCGATGGGCGGTCAGCGGCTCAATGCTCCGGTGGTGGGGATGGCCGCCGACCCGGCGACGGGTGGCTACTGGCTCGTGGCCGCCGACGGCGGGATCTTCGCCTTCGGTGGCGCACCGTTCCTCGGGTCCATGGGCGGCAAGACGCTCAATTCGCCCGTGGTGGGGATGGTGGCCGACCCGGTGACGGGTGGCTACTGGCTCGTGGCCGCCGACGGCGGGATCTTCGCCTTCGGTGCGCCCTTCTTCGGGTCCATGGGCGGCAAGGCGCTCAACGCCCCGATGGTCGGGATGGCTCCCTCGGCGAGCGGGCAGGGCTACACCCTGGCCGCGTCGGACGGCGGCGTCTTCGCATTCGGTGACGCCGGCTTCTACGGATCCATGGGTGGCACGAGGCTCAACGCTCCGGTCAAGGGCATGGCCGCGTCGCCGACGGGGCACGGATACAGCCTGGTCGCATCGGACGGGGGCGTCTTCACCTTCGGTGACGCGCCCTTCTACGGATCGATGGGCGGCACGGCGCTGGACGCTCCCGTTGTCGGCATGGCCTCGTACCCTGGCTACTGGCTGCAGGGGACCGCGGCGACCTGGAGCTCGTACTGCACCACGGCAAGCGCAGCGACCGTCACGGCCCAGTGGGGCTCGAACCTCACGGACGCGCCGAGCGTGCATGCCAACAAGCCGGTCCGGGTCGAGATCGGGCTGCTGGACATGGCCGCCACGGGTGCCCCGTACCAGGGCTACGCCATCACCAACCTGACGCCGAACCTTCCGGACCAGAGCGCCACCTATGGAACCGACGGCACCACGTTCCTGAGTGGGATCGACGGGGGCGCCCAGACCAGGGTCTGGGGCCCTGGTGCCACCCTGACGATCACCGATACGAGCACCAGCTCGACGGTGTACAGCGGGCCGATCTCGGCCGAGATCAATTCGACCGGGGCGGTCGTGTACGGCTTCAACTGGGGCGGAGGCAACACGGGGACGACCGATCCCGCCGGGACCTACCAGCTCACGTTCACCATCGATCCGTCCATCACGATCGACGCCGTCACGCCCGGCACCGTCAACCAGCCGGCCTTCACCCCCGACAGCACATCGCTCACGGTCACGCTGAGTTGAGGATGCGGCTCTGCACCGTCGGGTCTTGACCGTCAGTTCCGAGTCGTCGGCCAGGGAGGCACCATGAGGACGAAACTCGCTGCTGCAGTCGTGGTGACCGTCGTCGTGACGCTCACCGTCACCTCGGGCTGGCTGCCGGTCACCTCGGCCCGAGCCAACACGGCGGCCGCCGCCGCGACCCCCGAGATGTGCAACGGTCGGAGCGACCCGAACCTCGACATCACCGCCCAGTCCGGCGGTGATGTCGGTCCTGCGCTCAAGTTCTTCCTCGGCATCTCGACCGACGCCACGGGGAGCGCCACGGGTCGCCTCGTCGTCGGACTCCCAGACAGCGCACAAAGACTCGTCGTCACGGACTGGTGCCGGGTGTGGCAGCACCAACCGGGACAGCCCTCGAACGGCTCCTGCGGACTGACGTATCCGGAAGGGGCGATAACGGCGCACGCGGTCGGTACGACCGAGCTGGGCGGACAGGATCTGCTGGTGCGGACCGACGTGCGTGAGCTCGCTTCGGGTTCGATGCTCTATCGCGTCCGCTACCGGCCCTTGGCGACGGAGACGGCGTCGGACGATTGCGAGACCGGATGGACGAAGCTCCCCGGCGAAGGCTGGTACAGCCTCGACTCCTTCCACGTCGGTACCGGATCGCAGCCCGTCGGCTACCGACTCGCGGGACGCGACGGTGGCGTCTTCAGCTTCGGCGCCCCGTTCTACGGCTCCATGGCGGGTCGCCCGCTCAATGCGCGCGTCGCGGGCATCACGAGCGATCCGGTCACGGGTGGCTACTGGCTGGTCGCAGCCGATGGCGGGGTCTTCAGCTTCAACGCTCCGTTCTACGGGCCGCGCCACAACCTGCAGCTCAATCGCCCCGTCGTGGCCATGGCCGAGGATCCGCCCACCGACGGCTACTGGCTGGTGGCGTCCGACGGCGGCGTCTTCGCCTTCGGTGCGGCCCCGTACGACGGCTCCATGGGAGGTCGGACACTGAACAGGGCCGTCGTCGGCATGGCGGCGGACGTCGCCACCGGCGGCTACTGGCTGGTCGCCTCTGATGGAGGTGTCTTCAGCTTCGACGCGCCCTTCTACGGATCGGCTGCCGACACACACCTGAACGCGCCGATCGTCGGAATGGCCGCCACACCGAGTGGCCGCGGTTACTGGCTCGTTGCGGCCGATGGTGGAGTCTTCGCCTATGGCGATGCGGGCTACTTCGGATCACGAGCAGGTCGGCCACTGAGCGGCTCCGTCGTCGGGATGGCCGCCGCGGTGAGTGGGCACGGCTACTGGCTGGTCGCATCCGACGGCGGGGTCTTCACGTACGGCGACGCCGGGTTCTCGGGCTCGAGGGCCGGCGCCCCGGCGCAACACTCGACCGTTTCGATGTCGTCGGCGACGTAACGCAGGGCGCGCTCCACCCCTCAGAGCGACAGCTCCTGGCTGAGTCCACGACTGTCGCCTGCATGACGTGCGACGGTGATGCGGTGGGTGCCCGCCGGCCGCCGCCATGCGTGGGAACGCGGGTCACGTGTCTCGAGCCGTGCCGTCGGTACGGTGATGCGATACGGGCTCGTTCCACCACTCGGTATCTCGACTCGCTCGAAGCCGACCAGACGCTCGGGTGCACCCGGATCCGGGAGGGTGGCGTAGACCTGCACCACATCGGCTCCGTCGCGCTCTCCGGTGTTGCGGACGGAGCCGGCGACGACGATGGCACTGCCATCGAGCGTCACCGCGGCGTCCACCAGTTCGAACGTGGTGTAGGAGAGACCGAAGCCGAAAGGGAAGGCGGCTGCGGTGCCCGTTCGCCGGAGGTGCCACCAGCCGTGCCAGCGGTCGTAGGTGAAGGACCGGGCCTCGCGATCGAATGGCGGGAGTTCGGATTCGTCGAAGGGAACGCTGAAGGGGAGCCTCGCCGACGGGTTCACCCTGCCCAGCAGGACGTCGGCCAGGCCCGGACCCGCCTCGCAACCTCCGTACCAGCACTGGATGACCGCCGCCACGCCGTCGATCCATTCGCTCATCACGACGGCGCTGCCGGTCTGAATGGCGACGACGGTCCGGGGGTTCGCTCTCGCCACGGCGCGGACGAGCTCGACGTCGGCGTCGTGCAGCCGCAAGGAGGTGCGATCGCCACCCACGCTGAAGCCGGCCGGTCGGCGGACCAGGTGTTCAGGGACGGATGTCGCGGGAAGGTCGGCCAGCTCGGCCTCGAACCGCGCCACCAGGTCCGGGTCGTCCGCCGCGGGGAACAACCGGCCGAGCGACGGATCGGTCTCGCCGATGTATTCCCCCTCGTCGACAGAGGTGTGACCGACCACGACCAGAGCGATGTCTGCAGAGTTCGCCAGAGCCGCAGCTCGCCGGCGATCGGTGCCATCGTCGTAGGAGGCGTCCGCGACGCTCTCGCGCACGCCGTCGAGCACCGTGCGGCACGCAAGGTCCCACACGTCGCTGGAGCCGCCGTCACCGATGTTGACCGAAGCGGCCAGCCGCCCGATCACCGCGATCCGACTGTCCCGGGTAAACGGCAACACCGGTACGCCGTCGATCGCCTGGTTCCGCAACAGGACGGCCGAACGGGCGGCGACCTCTCGTGCCAGAGCTCGGTGGCCCGGTGCTCCGAGCACACCGCGTGGCGAGGGCGGCGCCGAGAGAACACCGTCGAAGCGCAGAAGCGCGGAGACGATCCGGATCACGGACGAGTCGACGTCTGCCCAGGACGCCGCGCCGTGGTCGAGGGCGTGGCGGAGATGGCCGGCGCGCACCATCCGATAGGGCATCTCGACGTCGAGTCCGGCGGCCAGTGAGGCGGCTGCGTCACGGATGCCGAAGATGAAGTCGCTGATGACGAAGCCGGCGAAGTCCCACTCCTCGCGGAGGACCTCCGTGAGGAGTGAACGGTTCTGTCCTGCCCACTCACCGTTGACCGAGTTGTAGGCCGACATAACGCAGGCGACACCCTCGTCGACGATCCGCTTGAAGTGGGGAAGGTAGATCTCGTGCAGTGCGACTTCCTCCACGTCGATGTCGACGCTGAAACGGGCGTTCTCCATCGAGTTGCAGGCGTAGTGCTTCACGCATGCCAGGACATGGTGCTGCAGGCCGCGGGTCAGCGCGGCCCCGAGCTCGCCGACGTGAAGAGGATCTTCCCCGTAGGTCTCCTGAGCCCGGCCCCACGCCGGATGGCGCAGCAGATTGACGCACACGGCACCGGTGAGGTTGGCGCCGACCGCTCGCAACTCCCGACCGATGACGTCGCCCACACGCTCCTCGAGCTCGGGATCCCACGTGGCGCCACGGGCCATCGAAACCGGGAACGCCGTGGCGTTCCCGACGACGCACCCACGCGGACCGTCGGCAAAGGCCAGGCCCGGCATGCCGATCCGCTCGATGCTCCCGGCGCGGAACGGGGCGCGGTGATAGCCACCCTTCTGGAGGAAGTCCAGGCCGGCCCAGGTCGGCGCGTCACCGTCGAGGCACCAGAGGCGTTCGTCCTCCGTCATGGCGTCCACCAGCGCTGCCGCCGCGTCCTCGGGAGCGGCACCCCCTCGGACCGCGGCCCGGGCATCGTCGAAGTTCGAGATCTCCATCGGAGCTACTGTACGGAGAGCCGCCTCGAGGCCGGAGGCCATGCCGTGACCGACCCACTCGCTCCCCGTCCGGAGCACAAGTTCACATTCGGACTCTGGACCGTCGGATGGCAGGCCCGGGACCCCTTCGGCGATCCGTCGCGACCGGCACTCGATCCGGTGGAGACCGTCCAGCGCCTGGCCGAGCTGGGCGCCTACGGGGTCACCTTCCACGACGACGACGTCGTCCCCTTCGGGAGCGGGGATCGCGACCGGGAAGAGCATCTCAAGAGGTTCCGGGCCGCGCTCGACGAAGCGGGTTTGAGGGTGCCGATGGTGACCACGAACCTGTTCACACACCCCGTGTTCAAGGAAGGCGCCTTCACGGCCAACGACCGGGACGTGCGACGCTTCGCCCTTCGCAAGGTGATGCGCAACCTCGATCTCGCAGCCGAGCTCGGGGCCGAGACCTACGTCTTCTGGGGTGGCCGAGAGGGCGCGGAGGTGGACGTCGCCAAGGACGTGCGGGCGGCGCTGGACCGTTACCGCGAGGCGATCGACTTCCTGGCGTCGTACGTGAAGGACCGCGGCTACGGCATCCGTTTCGCGCTCGAGCCCAAACCGAACGAGCCCCGGGGTGACATCTTCCTCCCGACAGTCGGTCACGCGCTGGCCTTCATCTCCATGCTCGAGCACGAAGACATGGTCGGGGTGAATCCCGAGGTCGGTCATGAGCAGATGTCCAACCTCAACTTCGTGCACGCTGCCGCGCAGGCCCTCTGGCACGACAAGCTGTTCCATATCGACCTCAACGGTCAGCACGGTCCGAAGTTCGACCAGGATCTCGTCTTCGGCCACGGTGACCTGCTCAGCGCGTTCGCTCTCGTGGATCTGCTCGAGGCCGGCGGCTACGACGGCCCGCGGCATTTCGACTACAAACCACTGCGCACGGAGGCATTCGACGGTGTGTGGGCCTCCGCCGCCGCCAATATGCGCACGTACCTCCTCCTCAAGGAGCGGGCGTCTGCGTTCCGCTCGGATCCCGACGTGCAGGAGGCTCTCGCCTCGGCCGGAGTGCCCGAGCTCTCTCTGCCGACGCTCGGCGACGGGGAGACCGCTGCCCGGCTGCTGTCTGATCCGGCGGCGTTCGAGAACTTCGACGCCGACGCGAAGTCGAGGCGCTCCCACGGAGCGACGCGGCTCGATCAGCTCGCCCTCGAGCACCTGCTCGGCGCCCGGTAAGAGGTGCCGCTCGTTGCCGGGGTCGATTCGTCGACCTCGGGCTGCAAGGTCGAGGTCCGCGACGTCGAGACCGGCGCGCTCGTCGGCTCGGGCCGTGCACCGCACCCCCCGACCACGCCGCCACGGAGCGAGCAGCATCCCGATGACTGGTGGGCGGCCTTCGAGACCGCCGCCGGCCAGGCCGGCGTCTTCGGTGCGAACCGCCCGGCTGCGATTGCCGTGGCCGCCCAACAGCACGGTCTCGTCGTGCTGGGCGGCGACGGTGAGGTCCTGCGACCGGCCAAGCTCTGGAACGACACCGAGTCAGCGTCCGATTCCGCCGCTCTGGTGCGCGAGCTGGGCGCGGAGAGATGGGCCCTCGCGTGCGGCAGTGTGCCCCTCGCCAGCTTCACCATCACCAAGCTCCGTTGGCTCCGGCGCAACGAGCCGGCCACCTTCGCTCGAATGGCACGGGTCCTCCTGCCGCACGACTGGATGACGCACCGCCTCACCGGTGACTACACCAGCGACCGCGGCGACGCCTCGGGGACCGGGTGGTGGTCACCCGCCGAGGAGCGCTACCGGTTCGACCTGCTCCAACTCGTCGACGCCGAGGTCGCATGGGACGCCGCGCTCCCTCATGTGCTCGCACCCACGGACCGATCCGGCCAATGGGCGGACACCGGGGCTGTCGTCGCCGCCGGGACCGGCGACAACATGGCGACCGCCCTCGGGCTCGGGCTCGGACCCGGCGACCTCGCGCTCAGCCTCGGCACCAGTGGAGCCGCCTTCGTCGTCACCACGACCCCGACCGCCGATCCGACCGGGGCAGTGGCGGGGTTCGCCGATGCCACGGGCCGCTACCTGCCGCTCGTCTGCACCCTCAACGCGACGAAGGTTACCGACACCGTGGCCCGTCTCCTGGCCGTGTCGACCGCCGAGCTCGACCATCTCGCCATGACGGCACCGGCCGGCGCCGGAGGGCTCGTCCTCGTGCCCCACCTCGACGGCGAGCGCACACCCAACCGGCCCCACGCCTCGGGACGTCTCTCCGGTCTCCGCTCGGACACCTCCCGCGAGCAGCTGGCCCGGGCGGCCTTCGAAGGCGTGGTCTGCAACCTGCTCGCCGCGGCCGAGCGTCTCCCGGCCCACGAGGGGCGGATCCTGTTGACCGGAGGCGGTGCTCGCAGCGGGGCCTACCGCCGGATCGTCGCCGACCTCACCGGGCGCCCGGTACAGGTTGCCGACGCCGAAGAGCTTGTCGCCCTGGGGGCGGCGGTCCAGGCCGCGGCCGTCCATTCCGGATCATCCTTCGACGATGTGGCCTCGGCCTGGGATCTCGGCCGAGGCCGGACGATCGATCCGGACCCCACCGTCGATGCGACAGCCGTCCGCGCCGCGTTCGCCGGCGCAGTCGCGTCGTGACCGGTGTCGAACCCTCTCGGCCCCGCGTCAGTGGTCATGGATTGGCGTGACGGCGCGGCCGATGCAGATGCCTCGGACCCGACAGGGCGGATGCAGCTTCAGCGGGCACGTCACTGTGCCGAGCCAGGAAGGTGAGGACCTTGTCGGGCGGCAGCGGCTTCGAGAACAAGAACCCTTGACCGCTGTCGCACTTCTCGTGCTGGAGCTCCTCGAGCTGCGGCTGCTGCTCGATACCCTCGGCCAGGGTCTCGATGCCGAGGGACTTGCCCAGCTGCACCAGGGTGTGGAGGATGGCCACCGCCTCCGAGCTCTCGACCGTGCGCGTGACGAAACTCTGGTCGATCTTGAGCGAGTCGATCGGGAATTGCCGGAGATAGGCCAACGACGAGTACCCAGTGCCGAAGTCGTCGACGGCGATGCGCACACCCATGTCCCGGAACGCCTGCAGCGTGTGCCGAGTTTCCGGAACGTCGCGCATGAGCATGGTCTCGGTGATCTCGAGAACGAGATCCTCGGCGGGCAGGCGATAGCGCTCGAGGAGGGCGCGCACCTCCTCGACGATCTCGGGCGACCTGAACTGGGCGACCGACACGTTGACGGACATCTGGAACTGGTAGCCGGCTCGATGCCAGGCCGCGGCCTGGCTGCAGGCCTGATCGAGCACGAATCCCCCGATCGAGCGGATCGACCCGGATCGTTCCGCCAGCGGGATGAACTCCTCGGGTGCGAGGACGCCTCGGTCGGGGTGACGCCAGCGGACCAGCGCCTCGACGCCCTTCGCCTTCATCGAATGGAGGTCGAAGATGGGCTGATATTCCACGAAGAGCTCACCGCGGCCCAGGGCTCCTTGGAGGTCGAGCTCCAGACTCATGCGGTCGTGGACGGCCATGTGCATCTCGGGACTGAACACGACGGAGCATCCCCTGCCTGCATCCTTGGCCTGGTACAGCGCTATGTCCGCATCGCGGATCAGCTCGGTTGCGCTCTCGCGCGGACCGGCGGCGACCCCGACGCTTGCTCGCACGTTCAGCGTGATCGGCCGGGGCCCGCTCAACACGAACGGCTCGTCGAGGACCGCCAGGATCCGCTCGGCGAGGAGCTCGGGACCACCCTCGGTGGTGACGTCCTCGGTCAACACGAGGAACTCGTCGCCACCGAGCCGGCCGACGGTGTCACTCTCTCGGATCGTCGACGACAGTCGGCATGCCACCGCCTTGATCAACTCGTCGCCGGTGTCGTGGCCGAAGGTGTCGTTCACCTCCTTGAAGTTGTCGAGGTCCACGAACAGGGCCCCGACGACACCGCCGCTCCGGCGGACCCGCGCCAGCATCTGTTCAGCACGGTCGAAGAGCAGGGACCGGTTGGGCAGATCCGTGAGTGCATCGTGGAGGGCCAGGTGCCGCAGCTCGCCGGTCCGTTGATCGACCAGACGAAGGGCCTTCTCCCTCGAGCGCCCGAGGTGCAACAAGAAGGCGAACAGCGAGGCGCTGAGAAGCGCTCCCAGCCCGGCTATCCCGAAGCCTTGGGCGACGCCGGAGTTCGAGGCCGGCTGGTGCACCGTCACGCTGAGGCCGCTCTCATCCAACGTGCTCCTCGCCACCATGGTGCCGGGCGTCACCTTCCCGACCTCGGCGATCCGTCCCTCTGTCGGCGACGAGAGCACAACGGAGAGACCGGGCGTGCCCGCGATGGCATCGTCCAACAGTGTCGTGCCGTTGAAGTTGGACACGATCCATCCGATCACCGTCGACTCGCGCTGCTTCTGCGTGGCCGGCCGAACGCCTCCCGCGTAGACGGCCGAGACCTCCACCACCGTGTGACGTAGCGTCTGTGTGGTCGCGACGGGCAGGTGGAGCGCTTTGATCGCTGCCGTGATCGTGCCGTAGCCGATGAACTGGGGCTGTCCCGTCTTCGTGGCGCGCAACACGGCCTGCTTGGTCGGAGGACCCGAGCACAGGTCGCTCCCGGCGGGAAACCCGTTGCCCTCCGTCTGGATGCCCAGTCTGAGGAGGCAGTAGCCCGGACGCCGGCCGGGCGGGAAGATCGTGTAGGGACCGGCTCCGACGCCGGGAACCGGGTCCGAGCGCACGGTTGCCTCGTAGGAGGACAGTTGCGCCGCGCTGACCGGCTCGTAGTAGCTGAGCCCTTCGGTCCCGGGGTAGCGGCCGGCGATGTCGAGGAGCCTGAGCCAGGGCCCGAGCCGGGCGTTCGTCGTGTTCGGTTCCGCCGCGATGAAGCGTCCGAGCGAGGTCTGGAGGTCGAGGTCCCGCTGCAACTCGGCGTTGACCCCAGAGTCGACGATGGAGGCCGTGTTCGAGAAGGACCGCTTCGCCTGCGCATTCTGGTTCTGACTCCAGGCCCAGCCACCCAGCATCGAAGCGGTCAAGCCCACGATCAGACACGACCAGGCCGCTATCCGCCAGAGACGACCGTGGCGGCTCCCCGCATCGAGGGGGACGTTCCGGTCGCGCTCGGTCGAACTGCTCATCATTCTTGCTATCGGCCGAAGACCCCGCTTTCTGTTGGGGACCTTCGTCCCTCCGTGCGCAGGCGAATGGTCCTTCGTCCCCGGTCGGTTCCAATGGCGGTGACCTATGCTCGTCAGGCATGAATGTGCACCAGCTGCGCCACCTCGTCGCGGTGACCGAATGCGGTTCCGCGAGTGCGGCGGCATGCTCGCTGTGCCTGTCCCAGCCGGTCGTCTCGCAAGCCGTCCAGGTCTTCGAGGTCACCGCGCCGCTCGTCGAGCTGGCCCGCTCGGACCTCGGCGCCGACTGAGCGCTTGGCCATGAGCCCTCAGCACATCTTGACGATCGATCTCGGCACGAGCGGCCCCAAGGCCGCCGTCGTCTCCACCGATGGCGACCTCGTCGGGGCGGCGCGGGCGTCGGTGCCGACGAAATTCGGCCCGGGCGGCGAGGCCGTGCAGGACGCGGAACTGGTCTGGCGAGCCACGCTGGAGGCCGCTCGGGGGGCGCTGGCCGCCGCACAGGACGCGCCGGGCGCGGTGAGACCGTCGTCGGTGGTGGGTCTAGTGGCCTCGGCCCAGTACTCGTCGATCGTGCCGGTGACGGCTGACGGCACGCCGATCGCCCCGATGATCACGTGGATGGACCAGCGCAGCTCGCCTCGCCGGCTCAAGAGGCTGCCCGGGTACCCCAGAATCGGTGATTCACCTCTCAGCATGATCACATTCCTGCGCGTGCACGGCCTGGCGCCGCTCGAATCCGGCATGAGCCTGAACCACATGCGCTGGTTCCGTTACGCGCATCCCGATCTGTACGAGCGCACGGCCTCGATCCTGGAGCCAGTGGACTACCTGACGGCCCGGTTGACCGGCCGCATGACGGCGAACCAGTGCACGTCGTTCATGCAGATGTTGGCTGACAACAGGACGGTCCCAAGTAGCGGCTGGCACCCCGACCTGGTGAAGGCCTCGATGATCGACGCCGACAAGCTGCCCGAGTGGGTGCCGGTGGGCAGCGTCGTCGGTACCGTGCTCCCCGCGGTGGCCGACAACCTCGGGCTGCCGTCGAGCACGCCTGTGCTCTCGGGTCTCAACGACTCACAGGCGGGGGGCGTGGCTGCGGGGGTCTTCTCGGGTACGCACGCCGGCCTGGCGGTCGGCACCACCGCCGTCATCGTGACGCACCTGGCCAAGAAGAAGGTGAATCCGCTGCGATCGCTGTTCACCATGCCGAGCCCTCTGGGTGAGGCGCACCTGCTCTCGGCGGAGAACGGCGTCGCCGGGGTCGCCGTCGACTACTTCCTCGACCACGTCGTGTATCCCGACGACCGCTTCGCCACTCCCGAGACCGTCGACGATCGTTACCGGGCCTTCAACGACGTGGCGGCGGCCTCACAGCCGGGTGCGGGGGGGGTTCTCTTTCTCCCGTGGCTCCGGGGTTCGCTCGCTCCGAGGGCGGACGGGCGGATGCGGGGCGGGTTCCTCAACGTCGGTCTCGAGACGTCCCGCAGCGACCTCGCCCGTGCCGTCCTCGAAGGCGTCGCCTTGAATCTGCGCTGGCTGCAGACCCGCGTCGAGACGTTCGTCAACCGCAGCCTCTCCCACTACGTCTTCTACGGCGGGGGAGCCCGATCCGACCTCTGGGCGAGCATCATGGCCGACGTCTTGGACAAGCCCGTCCACCAGCTCGCCGACGCCGGCTATGCCAACTCCATCGGCACGGCCATCTTCGGTTTCGACCGGCTCGGTGTCGCCCCAGCGTCGGAGGTGTCCGCTCATCTCCGAATGGACGGAGTGTTCGAGCCCAATCCCACCAACCGGGCACGCTACGACGACCTGGCCGAGACGTTCGTCGACGCCTTCAAGCGCACCCGTCCATTGAGCCGGCGCCTGGCCAGACGACCCTGACCTTCGCGGCGCGCTGGGCGGTCAGGCGTCGCGCCGGCACCGTCAGGTGTGCGGACCCTC
This sequence comes from Acidimicrobiaceae bacterium, assembly GCA_027306605.1. Taxonomy (GTDB): domain Bacteria; phylum Actinomycetota; class Acidimicrobiia; order Acidimicrobiales; family RAAP-2; genus Bog-473. The sequence continues at coordinate 2,454 of DAHUZK010000036.1, read as the reverse complement.
CAGATCGTCCGGCTCTCGCTCGAATGCCGCGAGCCGGGCTCGCAATCCGTCAGGGTGCTCGCCGTTTCGGAGCCGCTCGAGATCGGCGTCGGCCTCGGCTTGTGACATCGACCCCGCCGCGACGGCTCGGACCATGTGCACGCTGGCGTGCCGGGCCCGCACAGCACCCATGGCGCGCTCGAATTCCTCGCTGGTCGCGGCGGCCCGCACTGCCGCCGCCTCCTCGTCGGTCATCCTTCCCGAGGTGACCATCTTGTCGAGCTGAGCGAGAATGCGTTCTTGCTCCACGGGATCGTCCCCTTTCTGCGCGTTGCTACGCGTGCTCCTGTCTCGCATGTGCCTGATCGGATCGGTGCGCGGCCGCGAAGCGCTCCTTGCAGTGGTCCGAGCAGAAGTAGACGCGCCTGCCGTCCTCCACGAGTGACGCCGGAGCACGATCGGTCTCGACCTGCATGCCGCACATGGGGTCCCGCGCATAGCCCTGGCCGGCTCCGAGGCGCTCGCGGTTCCGGTAGGTCCAGTAGAGAACGCCGAAGAGCAACAGGAAGGCGATGTTCAGGTACGTGGTGTAGTTCCACGAGAAATGCGCCGGTGCCACCGTGGTCGGGCGGGCGGTCGGCACGAGTCCGGCCGCCGTGAAGATGCCTTCGGTGACCAGCCCGGCCATCGACATGAAGACCCAGAACACGACCAGCATCCGCACCATGAGCCTCCAGCCGTAGTAGCGGCGGTAGATCATGAGCAAGGGGAAGGCGATGAGGTCGGCGAAGATGAACGAGATCACCCCGCCGAAGGAGATACCGCCCTTCCACAACGCTGCGGCCAGGGGGACGTTGCCGATGGAGCAGACGAAGCTGATGATGGCGATGAAGGGCCCCACCACCACGTTCTGCAGGCTGGTCCAGAAGCCGTGCCCGGTGAGGAAGACGGAGTGCCACACCGACGTGGGCACCAAGACGGCCAGGAACCCCGCCACGGTGTAGCCGATCAGCAGCTCACGCCGCAGCATGGTGAGGTCGGACATGGTGTAGGTGGCGCTGTCGGCCCAGCCGGCCGTGGTGCGAATGCGGGCCTTCCAGGACTGGCGTTCGGACTCCCCGGCCGGACCGTGCTGGTGCTCGTCCCCATCCTGTCGAGCGGCGAGCCGTTGGCGCGCTTCGACGATGCTGCGCCCCCGCAGCCACAGGCCGCCGAGGGTGGCGAGCAGAACGATCATGATGATCCCGCCGACGAACTCGCTGACGGCGAACTGCCAACCCATGAGCACGATCAGCACGATGCCGAGCTCGAGGACGAGGTTGGTGGACGCGAACATGAAGACCATGGCGGCCAGGTAGTCGGCGCCCTTGACGAAGAGGGACTTGGCCATGGCCGAGGCGGCGTACGAGCACGACGACGAGACCATCCCGTAGCCGGAGGCACGGGCGACCGATGCGGGCCGGTGGTCGCCGAGCTTCTTCTGCATCGACTCCCGGCTCACGAAGGCCTGCACCGCCCCCGAGAGGCCGAAGCCCAGGATCAGGGGCCACAAGGTCTCCCAGAACATGAAGAACCCCTCGCGCAGGGACCGTCCGATGTCGACGAGCACCGGGGCGGCCGCCAGGACCTGCATCAAGATCTGACGAGACGTCCGATGGCGGCCGAAGCCTCATTCAGTTTCTCGGTGGCCTCGTCACCGCCCTGGCGAACCGCGTCCGAGACGCAGTGAGCCAGGTGGTCGTCCAGAAGCGCCAGCGCCACCGCCTGCAGCGCCTTGGTGGCGGCCGAGACCTGCTCGAGGATGTCGATGCAGTACCGGTCCCCGTCGACCATGCGCTGGATCCCGCGCACCTGCCCTTCCACCTTGCGCAAACGCCGCTGGATCGCTTCCTTGTCGTCGATGTATCCGGGCCGCACGCTTCGCCTCCTCTTCTCGCCTCCTCTTCTTACATGATACCCCTATAGGGTTTCAACCACGAAGGCCGCACCGGCGGACCTCGTCACCCCGTCACGACGAAGGCCCCGGTCATTCCCTCCTGGGCATGCCTTGGCACGGGGCAGACATAGCGGTAACTGCCGGCGGTGGAGGCCGTGAACGTCATCGTGGCCTCGTGCATGCCGGCGGAGGTGGAGCCACCGGGGAACCACACGGCAGCGAGAAGGCATCGGTCCATCGTGCGACCGCCGAGAGCCGGTGGGTACGGGACCTGGGTCCGTAGAACACGGGACCAACTTCCCTACCCCGGCGGGCTGCCGCCGGCACACGCTGGCCTCAGGGCGCGGGTGACTCCGGCTGGCAGTTCCGCCCGGCCCAAGGAGGTGGTCTTCGATGATGTGAATCGGCCCGGGTTTCCTAGAGACTCAGCTGTCTGTGACGGTGCCGCTTCTCATGCTGCTCTCTGACGGTAGTAGGACTGTTCGAACTCTGCAGGCGGGATCTTGCCGATTTCGTTGTGGATGCGGCGGTTGTTGAAC
>DAHUZK010000035.1 GCA_027306605.1 Acidimicrobiaceae bacterium | reverse complement strand
GTTCAACAACCGCCGCATCCACAACGAAATCGGCAAGATCCCGCCTGCAGAGTTCGAACAGTCCTACTACCGTCAGAGAGCAGCATGAGAAGCGGCACCGTCACAGACAGCTGAGTCTCTAGGAAACCCGGGCCGATTCACCTCGCCCGTCGGTGACCGCCTCGGAAGAGCGTCCCCGACTAACACCGGGACGGCGACCCCATGATTAGATCTGCTGGTGATCAGGAGTGCAAGTTCGCTCAGGCGTGCGACGACTGCCGATGCTGAACCCATTGCCTCCGTCTGGCTCAGGTCCCGAAAGGCTTCGGTTCCTGCCATCCCGGAACCTGTCCACTCGGACCTCGACGTGCGCAGGTGGGTGGCTGATGTACTCCTACCCGAGAGCGAGACATGGGTGGCCGAAGTCGATACCGAGGTGATCGCAATGATGAGCATCCGAGATTGCTGGCTCGACCAGCTCTATGTCGAGCCGAGGCAGTTTGGTAGAGGCACCGGCACACGACTCCTTGCGCTGGCGAAGCACCTCCAGCCCGAGGGTCTTGATCTGTGGACGTTTCAAAGCAACGTTCGGGCCCGGCACTTCTACGAAGCAAACGGGTTCCGCAGCGTCGAGGAGACCAGCGGTGACAACGAGGAGGGAGAGCCTGACGTGCACTACCGCTGGGTTGGCGGATCTGGGTGACCCTGATCGATGCTCCTATGGGTTGTCAACCCCAAATTGTGAGCGCGGGAGTGCGGCGTACACCTCCCGGGCCACGTAGCGCTTGAGGCAGCGGACCGCCTCCTTCTTGGTCCGGCCGTCCTTCATGCGGCGCTCGATGTAGTGCTGGGTCCTCGGGTCGTTGACCATCCGGGTGAACACGATGTGCCACAGCGCCGAGTTGGCCTGGCGGTCACCGGAACGATTGAGCCGGTGGCGCACCTGCTTGCCGCTTGAGGCGTCAAGGGGTGAGACCCCACAGAGCTTGGCGAAGGTCGCCTCGTTCTTGAGACGCTCGGGGTTGTCGCCGGCGGCCACGAGGATGGCCGAGGCCACGTCGGTGCCGACCCCATCGACCGCGCACAGCTGCGGAGCGGTCTCCTTCACGAGGGACTTGAGGAGCCGGTCGATCTCCTTGACCTCTTCTTCGAGGGAGAGGGCGCGGCGAGCCAACGTGCGCAGCGCGAGCTTCGTCAACGTCGTCACGTCGGTCCGTCCGGTGTGTCGATAGGCGCTGGCGATGGTGAGGATCTTGTAGATGGAGAGGTCCCGCAGCTCTGAACGCAGCTCGTCGGGAGCGGTCGAGATGAGACTGCGCATCTGATTGATGGCCTGGGTCCGGCTGCGCCGGGTCGAGAAGCGAGCGACGCGCAGAACCCGCATGGATTCGACGTTTCCGTCCCGGCTCTTGGCCAGCCCGGTGGCATCGCCGCCTTGGGCGGCCCGTGCCGCGGCCTCGGCGTCGTGGGGGTCGGACTTGCCGGCCAGGCGCCGGCGTTGACGATTGGGCCGGTCGACTTCGACGACCGCGACATCGTTGGCCAAGAAGTGCCGGGTCAGTCCGGCCCCGTAGCTGCCGGTGCCCTCGACGCCGACGAGCTCGAGCGTCCCGAAGGACTCGAGCCAGCGCTGCAACCTCCGATAACCCGCCGCCGTGGTGGCGAAGCTCTCGATGCCGAGCAACGCCCCTCGCTCGTCGAGGGCGGCCGCCACGTGCACGTCGAGGTGCGTGTCGACCCCTCCGGTGATGCGCCGCGCGATAGTGGTCATCGTCATCTGTTCCTTTCGCTGGGGGTGGGTGACACGGCACCGCCGGAACGATGGACAAGACAGCGATGAGCCTTGTTTGGGCAAGCTCCTATGAGGTCACTCCGTCCGACCGGCCGATGTCGGGTGAGTGTCCGAGCCGGGCCGACGTATCGATTTCAGGACAGTCCGAGAGGACGTCAGCCGGTTTTGATGGAGTCAGACCTGGCTCGGGCACGCACCCAACGCTGACCAGTTCGCCCTCCGGAGTGGCGGACCGTCAGCGGCCGATCTCAATCCTCGCTGCCGGTTCGCGGCGAGGCGACGCATATCGTGGGTGGGGCAAGCCATTCGCAGGGAGAACGTCGAGACAGAACACGTGAGGTTGACAATGCGCGTTCACACCACGAGGGTCGGGCTCTCCAGGTGGGTTGTTGCTCTGGTGGCGACGGTTGCACTGTGCACAGTGATCGGGTCACAGCTTGGGTCCCGTGCCGGTGCCAGCGAAGGGCCAGAGTTCGCTGCTGTCACGACCTTTTGCATGGGCGTCCCGTCCAACCCTGCGTCCAATACCCCGTGGTTCAAGGTGACCCTCTACAACGTGCCGTCGGGCGCAACGCCGAGCGGTGCCTCTGGCACGGTGAGGAGCGGAGGCAAGACGGCTCCATGGAGCCTCGACGGCGCCGCGTTCGCCGAGACGCAGACGCCGAATGCATGGGACATCGGAATCGCGGGGTTTCAATCGGTCGCGCCCACGTCGGCGTCGTGGGGTCAGCCCGCCACGGTGAGCGTCACGTGGAACGATGGCGTGGGTGGCTCCGGTACGACGAGTCAGCTCGTCGGCATTCCCACCTGTCAGGACGTCTCTCGACGGGCGAGCGCGATGGCGACCAACCAGGACGGGACGGGGTATTGGGGAGTGACGACCGACGGGCACATCGGCGGGGCCGCCCCGGCCAACAGCGGCTTGGCCGACAACTTCGGCGACATGGGCTATCTCGCGCTCAACGCACCGATCGTGGGCATGGCCGCACTTCCGAACAGCCAGGGCTATTGGCTCCTCGGTGGCGACGGAGGCGTCTTCAGCTTCGGACTGGCGCAGTTCTACGGATCGACAGGTGGGATGCGGCTCAATGCCCCGGTCGTGGGCATGGCGGCGACCCCCGATGGCGGTGGCTACTGGTTCGTGGCCTCAGACGGAGGGGTGTTCGCCTACGGAGATGCCCGTTTCTACGGCTCGATGGGCGGCAAACCTCTGAACAGGCCCATCGTCGGGATGGCCGCCGATCAGGCGACCGGTGGGTACTGGCTGGTCGCCTCCGACGGCGGCATCTTCTCGTTCAATGCTCCGTTCTGGGGCAGCACCGGCAGCCTCGTGCTCAATCAACCGATCATCGGCATGGAGGCCGCTCCGGACGGGTCGGGTTATCGCTTGGCCGCCGTCGACGGCGGCGTCTTCTCCTTCAATCTCCCCTTCGAGGGCAGCTACGCCGGAAAAGACCCTCATCCGATGGTGGCGATCACCGGCCAAGGCAGTACGGGCTATCGACTTCTGGACAACTGCGGGGGTGTCTACTCGTTCGGAACCGCGCCGTTCTACGGTGCCTCAATCGTCTGTTGAGTGCTAGGGCTGCCAACAATCATCAGCTCGGTGCCCACGCCCCGTGCGTGCAAGGCTTACTTTCATGCTCGAGGCGGCTCGGCGGGATGCTCACCGGTATTTGAGACAACTCGATCGGCTGTTACCAGGAGCCGTGGTGGGCCTCTATCTGGTCGGTTCCGTCGCGCTCGGAGGCTACCGTCGGCGACGAAGCGACCTCGATTTTGTGAGCGTCCTGGACAGCAAAGCCGACAGCGGGTGCGTCGGTCGCCTTCGCATTGCTCATGCCCAGAGCGGTCTGTTGACTGTGTCGAGGGCCATCGCAGAAGCCCGCTCGCCCCTGACCGGCACATTGAATGGCATTTTCGTCCGGGAGCCGGACCTGCGCAGGCCAGTTACCCAGATCACGCCCGTAGCAAGCCAGGTAGGTACGGAGTTCAAGGTTGGGACCGCCGGATCGGATCTGAGTCCGGTGGGCTGGAAGGTGTTGGCCGAGCGGGGTGTTGCGATCCGAGGCCTTCAGCCTTCTGCGCTGAACCTTGACACCGAACCCGAACGTCTTCGCTCTTGGACTGTGGAGAATCTGAGCGCCTACTGGCGTCCCTGGGCAGACAAGGTCACTCGTCAACCGATTCGCAGGTTTCTCCTTCGCCCGCGCTATTGGACCGCCTGGGGCGTCCTGGGGGCACCGCGTCTCCACTGCACGATCGCAACCGGGAAGGTGATCTCCAAAGAATCGGCCGGTGAGTACGCGCTCGCCGAGTTCGCGCCGCACTGGGAGCCACTGATCAAGGAGGCCTTGCGTTATTGGCGCGAGGAGCCCGACAGCCTCTTGGTCGATCTCGGACAGCGAGCTCGCATGACCGCGGAGTTCGTCTCATCTGTGGTTGACCACGGTGAGCGGCTCTCTAAACCAGGTGCCCCCTAACGCCTAACGTCAGGTCGGTCCCAGTGCACAGCACTGACCGGTCAAGCTGGCTGTCAACCCCGACGACGGTACACGTCAGCACGGTGCTCAATCGTGACTACACGAACAAGACGCTCATCCTCATTGATTTCGTAGATGATTCTGTAGTCCCCACGCCGGGCGCTGTGGAGTCCCTCAAGACCGAGCCGCAGGGGAATTCCAACACGTTGGGGCTGGACGGCTACCTGCGCATAGATGAACTCGATCGCCGCGGCCGCAACCTTCTCTGGAAGTCGGGCCACGTCTCGACGAGCAGTCGGCGCCCACGCGATCTGAAAGGGATCTGCGCTCAACGTTTACGGACGAGGGCCAAGGCCTCGTCCTTGGTCAGCGTCACGGCCTTTCCTCCAGCGATCTCCGTCATCGCCTTGTGGATCTTCGAGAGCAGCGGCTGATCACCCATGACCCTGAGAGTCTCTTCGAGAGATTCGAGGTCCTCGACGCTGACGACCACTGCGGCCGGTCGCCCGTGCTTGGTGATCACGACTCTTCCGTGCTCGCGCTCCAACTGCTCGACGACTTCGGAGAGTCGATTCTTGACGTCGGCAAGAGCCATCTGTTCAGTCAGGGACATAGCCATAAGTATAGCCAGATTGAATCCCGAATCAAGCGTCGGTCGAAGGAGCTGACTCGGCACGTTGGGGTACGGTCAGCAGTACTCTCCACCCTGAGAAGCGTCACAGATCACCGGGACGAGGCGCGTCAATACAGGCGGTGTGGGAGAGGTCGCAGGACCGCCTGGTCTGCCTTCGTATCGGGCCTCGTCGTTCAGTCGAGCCATGCGATGCAGCCATGGCCAAGGTCCGATCCACGCGGTCAGAGCCCGCGGCGTACAAGATGCCCCTGATCACCTGTGTACTGGGACACGCACTCAGCAAACTTGACGCTCTACGCCGGCGTGGGGCACCTCGGCGTTGACGCGCCTGAGCCGACCCGTTGCGGGACCGCCCGGTTCAGGCCCTCACGACGGCAGGCCATAGGCCGCTATAACGCTGGAATTCGAAAGCTCTGAGGGCCGTTCACTGACGTAGAGCGTGCCGTTTGCGATCGTCAGGGCGCCGTTCGCAAAGTTGACGCTCGGCGAAGTCCACAGCGGGCTGCACACTGAGGACGCACAGCCTGCGCTCCCGCTGGCGTCAAACGCGTAGGCGGTTGCAGTGAAATTGCTGGAGGGCGCGGCATAGAGAACGTCGCCCCCAACGACTACCGATGCCCCACCTCCGGTTACGGAGTTAGATGTAGTCCACAACGCGGAGCAGGTCTTCGGGATTCCGGAGCAGTTCGTCGATCCGCTCACGTCGAAGGCGGCAATAGGGCCGGCAAAGGTGGGTACGAAGACGAAACCGTTGGCAACTATCGGCGCCGTCTGTGACGCGGTTCCGGCACCGGTCTGCCACAGGGGGGTGCAGACCTTTGGTGTCCCCGAACAGTTGGTTACACCATTGGCGTCATAAGCGTCGAGCGCGCCTGAGATGGTCGGATTGGTCGGACTTCCCGAGATTTGGAATGTGTCGACGAAGAGCGTCGAGCCGGAGATCACGCCGTAGGCAGTGGCGCTTGCGGCTAATCCCGTGTATTGCCACAGAGGCGAACATACGGTAGGCGTTCCCGTGCAATCCGTGGTTCCGTTGGCGTCGAACGCCAAAATCTCGTTGGCGGTAAGCGCGTACACGACGCCATGAGCCACGCTCACGCTGAAACCTTGAAGATAAGTACCGGCCCCGAATGCCGTGCTCGACCAGACAGGCGTACACATGGTGGGCGTCCCCGAACAGTTTGTCGTCCCGCTCACGTCGAAGGCGTCCACAACATCTCCTGCAGAGGACGTCGCGCCCGCGAACGCCGTTACGTAGAGCCGCCCGTTGGACACCGTCAGCGATTGTCCCTCTCCGTTGTTGACGCTCGCCTCCCACACAGGCGTACACACGGTGGGCGTTCCCGAACAGTTTTGCTGTCCGGCGGCATCAAAACCGTCAACCTGTTGCGTCGCAGTGTTCAGAATGAAGACCTTGCCGTCGACCACCGCAGGCGTTTGCGGAGCTGGACCTCCGATTGAGGCGCTCCAGAGTGGTTTGCAGGTAGTTGGAGCTCCCGAGCAGCCGGCAGATCCCTGCGCGCTGTAGGCATCAAGGGCATCTCCGTTCGAGACCACGTACATCACGCCGTTGACGATTGCCGGCTGGGAATACGAGACGGCTTGCGACGTCGTGAACTTCTCGGTCAGAGTCGACACGTTCGCGGTGGTGATGCTGGTTTCAATGTTGTAACCGGCATGGCTGGAATCAAACCCGAGCTGGGACCAGTTACACCCGCCCGCCAGAAGAGCCACGCACACGACGGAAATGCAGATCGACACGGCACGAATACGCATCTGACTCACCTCTGTCCCTAATCACGATGAGAAGCGAAGCCTAACCAGGATCTGTCAGGTTTGACTGGTCCCTCGGGCTGTGCCTCGGCGACGCTCCGAGGACCGGACCTACAGCTTCGGTGTCGTGGTGCGCGGGGTAGACGACAGCGAGCAACGTCACGTCCGTGGCAGGTAGACGTCGATCCCGTGGTCGCCCCGCCGAGTAACGCGGGGCGTCGTGACCATCCCATAACACCAACGATGTTCGGTGATGATCGATTGGCATCCAAGCCGAGCGCTGCGGCGCCCGGCTTGTTCCATTCTGGGACCACAAAGATCGTGCCGGCGCAGCCGTCAAGGGTCCGCTAACGCCGGCCTCTGGCTGCCCTTGCCCAGGAATGACTACTGCCGCTTGTCTCGGCCCGGAACAATTGGACAAATGGTCAATTTCAGATCGCGCGAATTGGCGCGAATTGGCGCGGAACGGAGCAGAACAGGGGCAGTCGGCGGTATCGAGCGGTCCATGGCGGTTCGCCAATCTCTGCCTCTTGACCTGCCATTTTTAAGTTCCGGCCGCTTCATGTGCAGATCGCAAAATCCCCTCGGGCTCTGTTCGCGACGCAGCGGTCCCCGGTTCAACTCCTGGCAGCCCGACTCGAAAGGCCCTGTCGCCGAAGGCGGACGACTCGGGCAGCACCGTCAGGCCTGGTGGGTCACCGGAGGCCCATAGACGCGCAGCACACCCTCGCTCTGCCAGGTCGGGTTGAACGTCTCCCACGCGATGCCGTTCACGTCACGGTCCTCGGTCCTCTCCCCCACGCTGTCGTCCTCGAAGCCGAGATGGCGGAGCCGCTGCTCGTTCGGCGTGTCCGCATTGATGGAGAGATTGACCTCGGGCGTGCGCCACAGGGCGTACCTCCCCGGCACCACCGCCAGGGGCTCAGCGCCCAGGCGTCCGGTGTAGTCAGCGATCGATTCTTCCAGCGAGTCCACGGCCAGGGCGATGTGGATGCGGCGCATGCTCTACCCCTTCTCCTCGATGCCGGCTTCTTCTCGATGCCGGCTTCTTCTCGATGTTGGCTGCCCCAATCGGCGGCCCTCTCGAGCATGCGCCGGGATCGTCCATTGGCCAAATGATGAATCTCGATACGCTGCATAAGCTTGTCCAATGGCTCGACCCGAGTGGCTGCGGACCTTCGTTGCCGTCTATCGCGCCGGCTCCATCACCGAAGCCGCTCGCCTCCGGGCATTGTCCCAGCCGGCCGCCAGCCAGCAGCTGGCCGGGCTGGAACGAGCAGTCGGGGCGCCACTGTTCGCTCGGGGACCGGCGGGTGTTGTGCCGACCGCCCGAGGCCGAGAGCTCTACGCGGAGGTGGCGGCTGCCCTCGACCAGCTCGAAGCCGTGTTGTCCGGGCTCGACGCAGGACGGGTCACCGACTGGGACGTTCCCATCCGGTTCGGATCCTCGGCAGAGTACTTCTCGGCGTCAGTCGTCCCCCGCCTCGGTCAACTCGACATCCCGGTCGTGGGGCGCTTCGGACCGGACGTGGAGCTGCTGGAGCTGTTGGGACGAGGCGAACTGGACATCGCCGTCACCAGCAGCGTCCCGGCGCGTCGGTCGATCGCCGCGGTGTCTGCAGGTGCCAAGCAGTTCATCTTGGTGGGACCGCCGGCGGGCGTGCACCGTCGCCCGGCCAGCTTCCGCTCGCTCGCGGCACTCGGCTCGTGGCTCGCCGAACGTCCATGGATCGCCTTCAGCCAGGAGCTCCCGATCACTCGCCGATTTTGGCACCAGCACCTCGGCCGGCCATTTCCTTCCGCCAATCTGCGTCTCGTTGCCCCCGATCTGCGAGCGGTGGCAGCAGGCGTCGCCGACGGGATCGGCTACAGCCTGCTCCCCTCCTTCGTCTGCGCCGCGCTCGTGGCCGCAGGCACGATCCAGGAGGTGCACCCGGTGTCGGATCTGGTGCCTCTCGAGCCATGGTTCCTCTGCGTCCGGGAGGGGGAGCTCGCCCGTCCGGTGCTGGCCCGCCTCGTTGCCGCGCTCCAATCGCCCTTCGAGGTCACCTCCGTCTGACCGTCACCACCTTGGGTGTTCCCGCGAGCCTCGAGTGCTGCTGTTCCAGAGAACCTCGAGTGCTGCGGTTCCGGACGTCATGCTCCAGGTTCGGATGGCCTCAGATCGAACACCGATGAACGAAGGTCGTTGACGGTGGTGTCCAGTTCCCTCACTGCGTTGCGGATCCTTCCTGCCACCTCGGGCTCCTGCGATCTGGCGCGAACGCCCTCGAGATGCAGGCTGACCGCCATGATCCGGTGAATCGTCGAAGCATGGAGCTCGCGCCCGATGCGGTCCCGATCCTCGAGGACCGCAAGGAGCGTGACCTGCTCATGCAGCTTGTCCCGCTCCCGTTGGGCCCTGGCGACGCGATATCGCAGCCCGTGAATCGCCACCGCGGCGAGGACGCTGATCATGGCCCAGAAGGCGATCCGGCGAATGAGCACCGACGTGGACACCTCCACGGGAACGATCGAGGTGATCACCTGAACCAGCAGGATGGCAAGGATCACGCATGCGGACTCCCACTCTCGGTGGAAGAGGCAGCTCCAAAGCAAGGGGCTCAGCACGACGATGCCGATTCCCGACGACGTCTCGCCCGTGGCGAGGAGGAGGAACAGGACTGATGCCACATACGCCAGGGGCACCGTCACCGTCGTCCATCGAGGAAGGCGATCCCAGGGAAGCCAGAACGCCGCGCCCACCGCGAGGAGAAGGCCAATGCTGATCAACAGGTCGGGCGCCGAGGTGGGTCCAGGCGGCAGCAAGACGCTGAGTTCGGCCAGCACGGCGACGACCGCAAAGGGAAGGATCCGTGTTCGCCAGTCATCGAGCGAAAACGGAACGGCAGGCAGGAGATGCAGCTCTCGTCCCAGAACGAGATCTGTCCCGTCGTCGACGTTCTCGGGCACAGCACACCTCCGCTCACCGTCCGATGCTGCCCGGAACGGTAGTGTCCATTTCGTCTGGGTTGCCCTCTGCGGAGCCTGCTGTCGCGGCGGGCACTGCCTGGTCAGGGCGTCCGGGGCCGTGTTCGACTTGCTCCGCCCACAACACCTGTGCTCAAGTCGAGACCCGCATCTCGTCACACCGAAGGCATCTTTTCGAACTCGGCACGTCCGCCATCCCGGCCGGGCACGACGAACACTGAGCAACCGGAACGATCGCCCGTGTCAGACCCAGAGCGTCCCCGAACCCGCGACCAATCGGGCCCGCCGCGGTTGGAAGCTGTCCACATCGACCAGGGGACCCCGACCGCAGCCACCGAGCATCCTCACGGGTCGGACGGCGCCACCCGTCCGACTCGTGCGCACCCGGCCCGACGGATCCGTCCCGCCGCGTGGCGACGCGGTGCCGTGGCGGTCATGGTCTTGGCCCTCAGCACTGCGGGCATCGGAATCGCGGCCGCCGCCCCGCGGGCAACCGTTCGCTCCCTCGAACCTCCACCCGCTCCGTCCTACGCCGAGGGCCGGTTGGTGCGCCCCTACGACGTGTCCCTGGCCGACCCCTCCGTCATGATCGGGCGCCACCGTGACTACCTCTACACCAGCGCCGCCGGCTTCGACCCTCCGAACATCCCGGTCCGAACCTTCACCGACCTCGAGCACCTCGGCCCTCAGGCGGACGCCATGCCCACCTTGCCGCCCTGGACGACCGGGTTCACCTGGTCCCCCGACGTGCGTCGCGTCGGCGGACACTACGTGATGTGGTTCACCGCCCCCGACGTCAGCGATGTCCTCCCCACCGGGCAGCCGGCCAAGTGCCTGGGGGTGGCGATCGCCGACACACCCCTCGGCCCCTTCGTCCCCGACCACCAACCCGAGGTGTGCGGTCCATGGGGCTCCATCGACCCTCGGACCTTCGTCGCGGCCAACGGCCAGCTCTGGCTGGACTGGAAGGCCGACACCAATGCGTCGTGGGGGGCATCGCAGGACCCCAACCAGCCCCAGAACATGCCCACGGTGCTGTACGCGCAACGACTCGAGCCGAACGGCACCACCCTGGAAGGACACGCGCACGAACTTCTCGCCGCGACGAGGCCCTGGGAACACAAGCTCGTCGAAGCTCCCGACATGGTCCGCGTCAAGGATCGCTACTACCTGTTCTTCTCGGCAAACCCCTCCTATCAGGACGGCAACGGCATCGGCGTCGCCCTCTGCCAGGGGCCGGCCGGTCCGTGCCGCGAGCCCTTCGCCGGCCCCATCGTGGGCTCGACCCCGCTCGGTCTCGGTCCGGGCGAGGAGTCGCTCTTCACCCAGGACGGGGCGACCTGGTTGCTCTTCTCACCGAACGGGACCGGGGCCTACCGCCAGCTGGCGGTGGCCCGCGTCGCCTTCACCGCCAAGGGCCCGTACGTCTCCACCTTCGACGGTGCCGTTCCGGGCATGCCACCAACGCCTGGCACAGGTCATGCCGCGAAGAGTTAGCCGAGGCGCCGGGCGAGTCGGCGTGCCAACTGGCTGAACTGGTTCTGGCTGAGCATGGTGGCGCTGGCCGCCGTCTCCTTCGGATGCAGCGCGAGCGTCGAGGAGCGCTCTCTGACCGAGCAACTCCCCGAGGCCTACCCGGCGTACAAGCGCTCCACCACGATGCTCTTGCCGTTCGTCTGCCGAACAAGGACCCCACGGATCATGTCGCGGTCCCGACATGTTCGAGCTCGGCGAGCTCCTGCGTCACGAGCGCCTCCCGTTCCTCGAGATCCCGTTTGGCCGCCCAAGGACTCCAGCGGCCTGCCATCACGAAGATCAGCGGGATGAAGGCGATCTGGCCACCCACGCACACCCAGTACCAGGTCTGCCACTGACCCGGCGACTGCTCGAGGGCCTGCTGCGCAGACGCGAGCTGGGCGGCGTGCTGCTTGAAGAAGGCGAGGTTGGGATCGCTCGCGATCGCGGTGAGCTTGGAGAGCCCTATCTCGTCGACGGCCCTCTTCAACAGGGCCGGCGGGATCGAGGCGGGGTTCGGGTACTTGGCCAGCTCGTTGAACAACGCGGGATGCTCGACGACCGCGTTCAGCTTCGGATCCTTGGCCACCAAGGCTTGGGCCTGGGTGATGACCTGGTCGTTCTGCACGATCGGGGTCACGGAGTCGACGACGAAGGGCAACACCAGCACCGAGACCGCAACGACGATACGCAGGATCCAACCCCACACCGCGAGCCCTGTTGCGACCAACGCGGGGTTCCGTCGCTCGACGGTCTCCGTGAAACTGGCCATCCACGGCGCATAGGCCAGGGCGAGGAAGATCGAGAGCACACTCGAGATCCAGACCAACGTGTCGTACCCGGTGTGGACGTCGTTGGCCTGCATCAAATAGACGATGGTCATCGCGATGGCACCGAGACCACCGAGCAGCATGAACGGCTTGCGCACCCGCAGCCGATCCGAGATGATGCCGACCACGACCAGGCCGGCCGCGTCGAAGGCCCAGAGCCAGTTGTTGATGCCGTTCGCCTGTGAGCTCGAGAACCGGAAGATCGTCTCGAGGTAGATCACCCCGAAGCCGACCGCCGTGTAGTAGACGAGCAGGAAGAGCGCGATGGCGAACGCGGAAACGATGATGTCCGCATGGAGCATCTGGCGCCAGGGGTTCTTCATGCCCTGCGCGACGTCGATCCCCTTTGCGCGAGCCTCGACCAGCGCCCGTTCGCGCATCGAGACCATCAGCTGGCTTCGAAGACGCGGTGACAGCTCGCGGAGCCCGAAGAGGGCGATGGCGAACACGCCGAGGCTCACGATCCCGCAGATGACGAACTGGTCCTGCCAGGCAGTGAGGTGATCCAGCGTGTTGGTGGCGACGACCGCGACCACCAGGCTGCCGACCACCGGCCCGAGCGTCCAGAAGCCCATGGCCGATGCCCGCCCGAGCTGCGGCGAGAAGTCCCGCACGAGGGCGGGCGTGGCGACGAGGACGATCCCCTCGACGAAACCGATGGCGACCGTGATGACGGCGAACGACCACTCATTCGATGCGTGCGGTATCCCGAAGAGCACGAGCAGGCCGGTCACACCGAGGCCGTAGGCGACCATGTTCGCCCGCCCCCATCGGTCGGCGAACCCCGCCAACACCGACGTGAACGCGCCGATGCCGTTGGCCGCCACCAGGATGTACACGTAGAAGTGGAACGACATCCCGTAGAAACGCAGGATCTGGGGCGCTACGGCCCCGCCCACGTACAACTGGTAGTACAAGATGATCGTCGCCATCACGACGATGGCGAGGTAGAACAGTTTGGGCGCGGTGGCCGGGTATGCGTCGAGCTGGCGGAACCAGATTGCTCGCGTCACGGGTGAGTGCGCGGAGCGGTCGCTCTTCACGTGCAGGGAGCTGCCGGAGGTGAGCTCTGCCATATTGCTGCCATGTTGCTGCGATCAGAGGGTCGCAGCCAGCCGCGCCGCCGGTCGGTTCGTCATGTCGTCCAGTGCTCTACCCGCCCCCCGACCAGGCAACGCCTTCAGGTGGCATGCCAACGGACCGCAACAGACGATGCCCCCGTTTCCCAGGGGCTCCCGGTACCGGCGTTCCCCGGTTCACGTCCGGGGTTCACGCCCGGGGTTCACGTCCGGGGTTCACATCCGGGATTCACGTCCGGGCCGTCCCGCCGGCCGTGCCGTCACCGGTCAGCGCGGCGACCAGTGCCTCGAGCAACGGGAGCTGACCCTTCAGCAGCTTCCGACGGGCCGTCCGCAGTGTCATCCATTCGACGCGATCCACCTCGGGGAACCGGCGGACGTTCCCTGATCCCCGCGGCCATTCCATCTCGAACATGTTGCTCCGGAAGGCCTTCTCGTCGACGTCACCCTCGAGGGCCCACGCACACACGCGCTTTCCCCCGGGTTGGCGCACCTCGCCGAGCCCACAGGGGGTTCCCTCCGGCGCACGGAGCCCCGTCTCCTCGGCGAACTCCCGGTACGCGGTGGCGAGAGCATCCTCGTCGGGCTCGTACTCCCCCTTGGGGATCGACCACGCCCCCTCGTCCCGCCTCGCCCAGAAGGGCCCGCCGGGATGAGCCAACAGAACCTCGATCTCACCGGCGGCCTGCCGGTACAGCAGGAGCCCGGCACTGCGCACCACCATGGAGGAACCATCATGTCCCAGCCCGGCGCTCGAGTCCCGTTAGGCTGATCTGCCGTTCCGGTCGTCCCTCCCGGAGTGGTTCGGGACCGGAGCCATTCGGGGCACGGGCGGTCGACCGGAGGTCCCGGTCGCACGCCGACCACACCACTGCGCCATGACACCTGAACGTCCTGAGCACGAGCCCGCCCATCAGGGGTTGCAGCGCCTCGGCCACGCCATCGACCGAGGCGCCCGCCCCCCCCGAGAGCCCCCCGACGACCCCGGCGATCCGCTCGACGGCGAACATCCCGGCCTGCCGGCCCACCCCGTCGACGCCGGCCTTCTCCGGCTCGGGCGCCGCATCGACGAGGAATCCCGTGCCGACCGCCGGAGGCTCGGGGCCCCGGACCGGCGCGGCGGACACCCCCGGCCTTCGACACGGAGGCGATCGCGCCGACGCGTCGCGGCATGGGTCGGCGGCACCATCGTCCTGGTGGTCGTGATCCTCGCCGGCGCCGTCGCCGGATACGGCTGGTACCTCAACCACCAGATCCACCGCATCTCGCTCAAGAACCTGACCTCGGCACCGGTCACCGGGGCCGATGCCGGCACCCAGAACATCTTGATGATCGGCTCCACGTCGCGCTGCGCCCTCAAAGTGCAGAACCCCGCCTACGGCCTGTGCTCCCAGGGCGTCACGGGCGTGAACAGCGACGTGGTGATGATCCTGCATCTCAACCCGGCCACGAGCTCGGTCTCGATCCTCTCCGTGCCCCGCGACCTCTTCGTGCCCAACGCCCGCGCCGGAGGCGCCAACAAGATCGATGCCGGACTCTACGAGGGGCCCGACCAGCTGATCGCGGCCATCGAGGAGGACTACGGCATACCCATCCAGCATTTCGTCGAGCTGAATTTCGACAGCTTCATCAACGTCGTGAACGCCCTCGGGGGCCTCAAGATGTACTTCCCCGAGCCGGTGTACGACGCCTATTCGGGTCTGAACATCCGGGCGCCCGGGTGCGTGGCGCTGAACGGCACGCAGGCGCTCCAGGTGGTGCGGGCGCGCCACCTCCAGTACAAGGCCCCCGGGGTGACCGCGACCGACCCGGCCTACTGGCCCCAAGAAGCGCAGAGCGACCTGGCGCGCATCCGACGGGACCACGAGTTCCTGAGGGTGTTGGCAGCTGCGGTCAAGGCCAGGGGCCTGAGCAACCCGGTGACCGATCAGCAGCTGGTCTCCGGTGTCGTCGGCCAGCTGACGGTGGACTCGGGATTCACGGCCAGCGACATGATCGGCCTCGTCCTCGGCTACCACAACGTGAACGTGAACTCGGCACCGCAGCTGACACTGCCCGTCGACGTCGCCAACTTCCAGCAGGGCTACGTCTACCAGGGGGGCAACTACGGCTCGATCGAGTTCCCCTCCGAACCCCAGGACCACGCCGCCGTCGACCAGTTCCTCGGGCTCCCCGCCAATGCCGACACCTATTCGGGCGGAGCGCTTCCCGCGCCGAAGTCGGTGACGGTGTCGGTGCTCAACGGATCGGGCGTGCCCAACCAGGCCAGCGACACCGCCCAGAGCCTCACCGCGCTCGGGTTCCACATCGGGACCATCGGTGACAGCCCGCCGGTCGGCCAGCAGGCCGAGACCGTCGTCTACTACGCCGCCAAGACGCCGAGCGACCTGGCGGCGGCGCAGGCGGTGGCCAACTCCCTCTCGGGGGAGGTGATCATGGCCAAGGACGCCACCCAGGTGAAGCCAGGCTCCAAGGTCACCGTCGTGACGGGTACCGATTTCTCGGTCAATGCGCCGGCGACGCCGAGCACAGCGGCGGGAAAGGCGGCCCAGTCACGCGGGTCCGCACGATCGTCGGGCAATTCGGGCAATTCGGGCAACTCGGGCAACAGCGGGAGCGCGGGCAACACCGGCAACAGCGGGAGCACGGGCAGCACGGCCGCGTTCCAGCCACCCACGGCGACGGTCACGCCCCTCGCTCCCTGGGACCCCCGCTCGTGCACGCCGAGCGGGGGCGCGGGGGCCTGAGGTTCAAGCGAAGATCTCGCCGCCGTTCGTATCGAGCGCCTGGCCCGTCATGGCCACGGACAGGTCCGAAGCCAGGTACACGATGGAACCCGCAACGTCGGCGTCACTGGGAATGCGCCCCAGCGGCACCCGCGCGTTGAGCTCGTCGACGACCACCTGGGGCGGCACGCCCCGGCTGCTCGACGTCATGTCGATGTAGATGTCGACAGAGGGCCCGGCCATCCAGCCGGGGACCACGGCATTGACCCGGACCCCGGACGGCCCGAGCTCGTAGGCGAGGACCCGGGTGGCGGTCAGGAGCGCACCCTTGGAGATGGCGTAACCCCCCTGCACCGGCTGGGGCTGGCGCGCCACCATCGAGGCGATCATGACCACCGAGCCGCCGCCACGTGCCCGCATGAAAGGGAGCGCGGCCCGGGTCATCTGGAGAGAGCCGAAGAGGTTGGTGTCCATGATCTTGCGCCAGAGGGCCAGATCGACCTCCTCGAAGCTCTGGAAGGCGTCGAAGCGGAACGCGTTGTTGACGAGGACGTCGACACCGCCAAACTCCTCGGAGGCTGCCGTCATCAGGCGTGCACACGCCTCGGCGTCGGTGATGTCCGTCGGCACCGTCACGGCGCGGGCACCGATGTCGCGCACCTCGGACACCACGTCGTCGAGGGTCGACTGCCGGCGGGCCGCCAGGACGAGATCGGCGCCATGGGCGGCCAACGCCCGTGCCGCCTGGCGCCCCAGCCCCGGTCCGACGCCCGAAACCACACAGACCTTTCCGGCCAGGAGGCCCCCATCTCCCGCTGCCGGCCGTCCCTGGACCCTCTCCGTCGCGCTCATGCGCCAGAGCGTAGGGCAGGCCGGCGCCGAGGTCCGCCGGGATCCGCGCCGTTGTCACAGCGGGCTGGGATGATCGGCCACAGGGTTGGACGAAGGAGGCTCATGGCCATTTGCGCACACTGCGGCGGCGAGATGACCGAGGGCATCAGCTGCCTCACCGATCCGATCGTCATCGGTGGCAGGTCCTACGCGCCCGTCCGCTGGGGCCAGGAGCTCCGGCCCCGGCACCGTTACGAACCGGAGGAGTGCCGGGACTGCGGAACGCCCCTGGGGGGAGTGCACCACCCGGGCTGCTGCCTCGAGCGCTGTCCCGCCTGCCACGGCCAGGCCATCTCGTGCGGATGCGTGGCCGAGCCCGAGTGCGGCTACGAACGCTCCCGTGCCCCTCGCTGCCGCGCGCACGTGCTGCGCCGGGTCGGCTGGCACCGAGCCCCTTGACCCCGCGGGCCGTTCTTCACAATGGTGGGGTCCGGTATGGGGAACCTCGACGGCATCCGCGTCCTCGAAGCGGGACTCCTGGTGCAAGGGCCACAGGCCTCGCTCACCATGCTCGAGTGGGGTGCCGAGGTGGTCAAGATCGAGCTGCCTGGATTCGGGGACCAGAGCCGGTGGCTCCCCTTGAGCAGGAGCGACCGCCGGTCCGCCTGGTTCGCCGCCTACAACCGCGGCAAGCGCAGCGTGACGATCGACCTGCGGACCCCCGAGGGGCGCGACGTGTTCCTCCGCCTGGTGGACGGCGCCGACGTGCTGGTCACCAACTTCAAGCCCGGAACGATGGAGGGTTGGGGGGTCGGCTACACCGATGCCGCGGCTCGCAACCCTCGGATCATCTACGCCATGGGCTCGTCGTTCGGTCCGGAGGGCCCTGACGCGGCGCGCGAGGGTGCCGACCTCAGCGCGCAGGCATCGGGTGGGCTGATCAGCACGACCGGCGGGGGCGACAACGACCCCAGCCCGTTGGCCGCCACCATCGCCGACCACATCGCGGGCCAGAACCTGGTGTCGGGCATCCTGGCCGCTCTCTACGCCCGCGAGCGCACGGGCCGCGGACAGCTCGTCGAGACGTCCCTCCTCGGCGGGCAGGTCTGGGCCCAAGCCGGGGAGATCACGAAGTATCTGATGACGGGCGAGGTCGCCGGCCCGGCCAACCGGGGACACCCCATGATCCCTGGCATCTACGGCATGTTCGCCACCGCGGACGGGTGGATCGCCATCGTCGGTGTGGCCGGCGCGGCCCGCAACCTCTTCTACGAGACGCTGGGCCGCCCCGATCTGATCGAGCGCTTCGACCAGCTGCTGTACTTCGAGGAGGACAAGGCCGAACTGTGGCCCGTCCTCGACGAGGTGTTCGCCACCAAGACCACGGCCGAGTGGTCTGGCCTCCTCGGCGCGGCCGGGCTCCGCTTCGCCCCGGTGCGCACCCATGACGAGGTGGCGACGGACCCCGGCGTCTGGGCCAACGGCTATCTCGCCCGCGTCGACGAGCACGCATCGGGCGAGGCCCGCCGCGTGGTCCGGGCGCCCGTGCGCTTCTCCGAAGCCAATCCACCCCCGAAGACGGACGTCCCCGAGCTCGGGCAGCACACAGAAGAGGTGCTACTCGAGGCCGGCTACTCGTGGGACGACATCGGCGCGCTCGCCGAAGCAGGCGTGATCTGAGCGCAGTGCCCGATCATCCTGCCGGTCGCGACGTCAGTGGGGCCGGTCGCCCTTGACGGTGATGCGGCGCATCCGGCGACGGTGGCCCCGGTAGTCGTAGAGCGCGTAGTGCTGGACACTCCGGTTGTCCCACATCGCCACGGATCCGGGAGACCAACGGAAGCGGCACGTGAACGGCTCCCGCACCGCGTGTTCGAAGAGGAACTCCAACAACGCCATCGACTCGTCCATTCGCATCCCTTCGATGCCGATGGTGAAGGCACGGTTGACGTAGAGCGCCTTGCGACCGGTCTCGGGATGCGTGCGGACGAGTGGATGGCGCACCACGCGGGCGGCGTGTTCCGACGACTTCGTCTTCATCGACTTCGACAGCGTCGAGTACCCACCCTTTGCGTACTGCGGTCCGGCGGAATGCCTGGCGGTCAGGCCGTCCAAGATTCCCCTCATCGTGTCCGACAGCGCGTCATAGGCCGCGTGCTGGTTTGCGAACAGGGTGTCGCCGCCGAACGCCGGCACGTCGACCGCGTAGAGGATGGAGCCGAGATCCGGCTCCTCGAGGAACGTCACGTCGGTGTGCCAGCCGCCGCCGAAGTTGAGCACATCGTCCGGCTCGGTGATGATCTCGATCACCTCGGGATGAGCCTCCGTGCCTTCGACGAACGGGTGGGTGTCGAGCTCGCCGAAGCAGCGGCCGAACCGGAGCTGGGCCTCGGGGCTGAGGTCCTGATCACGGAAGAAGAGGACGTGGTACTCGAGAAATGCCTCTCGGATGTCGGCCACGGTCCCCTCGTCGAGCGGCGCCGACAGGTCCACGTCTCCGACCGTCGCCCCGACCGTGCCGGAAACGGGCTCGACGCTGATCGACATGGGGCCCATCCTGTCACGCGGAGCAAATTCCCCTGCCTCCGGGACTCCCGGTCGAACCCACGAGGGTTCGACCGAGGAGCCTGGAAGCGTCGTAGAGCCCGAGACGAGGACAGATGTGACCGATCCGAGCGTCCCGTGGTAGTCAGGGTCTGGCCGGGGGATCCAAGCGCGACGCGATCGCCGGAGCTTCGAACGAGGAGAGAGGGTCGCCCGCGATGTCGACGATGTGGTCAGCGACGACCGAGCGCACGCCTCTCCAGCACGGAGCGATCGAGCGAATGCGGCGCGGCGCGAAGGCGGGAGTCCGGCGTGTCCGCATCCCCGCCGCCGCAGGGATCCTCGCGGCCTCTACTGCCATGCTCGCCAGTCCCGCCAGCGCTGCGGCGCCGTCATCGGCGCCATCCTCGCTGAGCGGCATCCCTTCGTCGGCGACCCCAATGCCACTGGAACCCATCGCGATCAGCCGTCTCCCGCTCGCTCCGGGATTCTCAGCAGAATTCCAACCCGATTGGCTCCCCGACGGCCGTCACATCGTGATGGCTTTCGACTCGCCCGACCAACCTCATGCCCAGCTGGCCGTCGCCACTGCGAAGGGAACCCACGTGAGCTGTCTGACCTGCGGGCTCGACGCGACTGCGATCGCCGGTCCTCAACCGCCCGGCACCTCCATCGGGTTCGGCAAGCCCTTCGCTTTCGAGGACGGTAAGCGGATCCTGACCACCATCGAGGCACAACAGGGAAGCCCCGACTCGGCGAGCCAGAATTTCCAGTACGCCATTCTCCAGTGTGCTCCCAGCGTCGTCGACTGCAAGCAGCGCAGTCTCCTGAAGCTCGACCTCCCGGCCACCGGTGCGGTGCAGAACCGCGAGGCGCGAGTCTCGCCCGACGGCCGCTGGCTCGCCTGGACGCAATTGCGCTCGGACGGAACGATCATGGCCCTGGGCCGACTGGTCCGGCATCGCTCCGACTACACACTCACCGGCGTACGCGTGATCAACGCCGACCTGCCCCTCGGCAGTACCTCACCGGGATGGATCGCCGATTCGCCGTACGGAGAGATCAAACGCTTCTCGGCCAACGGCCAGAGCCTGTTCTACGCCACCATGGCGGACGCCGAGAACTTCGACGTGTGGCGCCTGGACCTCCGGAACGGGAAGCGAACCCGGATCACCAGCGAGAAGGCATGGGACGAGGACGTGTCCGATTCGCCGAACGGCGGTTCCCTGATGCTGTTCACCTCGCGTGGCTTCGATCGAATGACCGTGTTCGACCAACTCCCCCGCCCCCCGTTCATAGACCTCGTCCTGTTCACGTGGATCGGCCGGTTCCAGCTCAACACCACGAACCGACACTGCCTGCTCGAGCCGTGGTTGCTCGGAGCCGGCGGACAAGTCGGCACGTACTTCGGCCAGCCCGTGAATCCCGATCCCCCGCCGGGATGGGACACCCGGACGGCCGGCGAGTGGAGCCCGAACGGAACGCAGCTCTTGACCTGGGAGGACCGGGGGAACACCGACGGAACCCCGGCGCACCCTGCCGCTCGCATCGTCGTCGCCAGCCTGGCCGCCCGCCACCCACACGTGCCGCTGGTGCAGCGGACCCCCGCGCCGACCTGGGCGCCGACGTTCTCGACGTTCCACGGGTACTTCAGCCGCACGGGCACTTTCGTCGTCCACGGACAGAGGTCCGGCAGCGCGACCATCACGATGTCGGGCGACGTGTTCTCGGGTGCCTGGTCAGTGAGTTACGACCACTACTCCGACAACGGAATGACCTACCTGAACGGCACGGAGCGGGTATCCGAGCCGTCGATCCTGGAACAGGCTCAGTGGCAGGCGAACTTGCAGCTGACCGGGCTGCACTCGGGCTCGCTCGTTGCCGATCTGACGATCAAGAAGGGCGGCATCATCAGCGGGCCCGTCACCTCCACCTACGACGGAACGACGACCTCCGGGGTTCCCTCCTCCACCTGCGCCCCACTGGCGACTCCGCAGCTCCTCGCCCACTCGAGCGTCCGCTCGGATCAGGTGACCGTGCGTGTCACGGCCGCGGTCGTCCAAGATCCGGTGGCACGTCCGGTCCGGGACGCGACGGTGCGTATCGACGGCCGCACAGCGCTCACCGGGCCTACGGGCATCGCGCGCCTGCGCGGTGCCCCCGGCGACCACGTTCAGGTCAGCGCGTCCGGATTCCTCCCAGCCAGGGCAACCGTGCCCGGGTGAGCGATGGTGACGAGCGCCGAAGCGGCGGCGCCTCGCCGTTCGTATCCGCCGACCCCTCTCGACACGCCGACAGCCACTGATCGGAAGCCGCGCGCAGCATGCCGTGGGAGGTGCGTGTGAGAGGGCCGTGGATCACGGGGCCGTCGATCACGGGCCGTGGAGGTGAAGGGACTCGAACCCTCGACCTACGGCTTGCAAAGCCGTTGCTCTTCCAGCTGAGCTACACCCCCGGGGCGCGCATGCCCGGATACGGCGCGAACACCCGAAGGGGCCGCGGCGCTCCATCGTAGGCGTGGA
>DAHUZK010000032.1 GCA_027306605.1 Acidimicrobiaceae bacterium | reverse complement strand
CGTCGACCCGCAGCACGGCGCCGGTCGTGAACGACGAGGCGTCGGTGGCGAAGAACAGGGCGGCACCGACAATCTCCTCGGGTCGGCCGGCGCGGCCGAGGGCGTGGTGGGGCATACCCTTGTCGAGGACGGCGGGGTCCCATGCCTTGGAGATGTCGGTGAGAAAGGGCCCGGCCATGATGCAGTTGACCCGTACCGTGGGGCCGAAGGCCTTGGCGAAGCCCTCGGTGAGCGTGTTGAGGCCGGACTTGGCCGCGTCGTAGGGGAGCATGTCGGGGGCGGGCCGAAGCGAACCGGTCGTCGACACGTTGATGATCGAACCACCGGAGCCGGCCGCCATCCGAGTGCCGACCAGCGCGGTGAGGCGGAAGGGTCCCTTGAGATTGACCCCGATCACCTTGTCCCACAATTCCTCCGTGACGGCGGGCAGGTCGGGGTAGAGCGGGGACATGCCGGCGTTGTTGACCAGCACGTCGACATGGCCGAAGGTGTCGTAGACCAGCTCGACCAGCTTCTCGATCTCGTCCCAGTGACCCATGTGGACCGCCACCGGCAGCGCCCGGCGTCCCTTCGCTTCGACCTGAGCCGCCACCTCCTTGCAGGCATCGAGCTTGCGGCTGGCGACGACGACGTCGGCGCCGGCCTCGGCGAACGCCAGCACCATCTCGCGCCCGAGGCCGCGGCTGCCGCCGGTGACGAGCGCGACCTTGCCCCCCAGGGGACCTCCGGATGCCATGTTCGGGAACCTATACCTCTGTGGACTGCAGGATCTCGGCGACAGCCTGCGTCACGGCCTTCGCCATCGGGAGGTGGAGCGACTCGTTCGGCCCGTGCGCGTTCGAGTGCGGTCCCAGCACCCCGGTGGCCACGAAGCGCGTCCCGGGGAAGCCCCGTTGCAGGTCGGCCAGGAAGGGGATGGAACCGCCCTCGCCGACGGAGGCGTGCGGTCTGCCGAAGCGCTCCACGGACACCCGCTCCAGCGTGGCCGCGAGGGCGGGATCGAGTGGCGGGGCGATCCAGCCCTGGGCGGCCGCTTCCATGTCGATGGTGACGTGGGCACCCTCGTCGGTGCGCAGCGCCGAGATCACGGCGTCGCAGGCGCGCTCCGCGTCGACATCGGGCGGAAGGCGCAACGAGAACTTCAGGGTCGTCGAGGGGCGCAGGACGTTGCCGCCTTCCCGCGGAGCGGGGAGGCCTGCGGCACCGGTCACCTCGAGCGCGGCGCCCCAGGTGCGCGCGGCCAGCCGCTCGACCGGATCCTCGGCCAGGAGCTTGAGGCCGTCGACCACGGGCGCCGCGCTGTCGGGGAATTCCGATGCCAGCGCGACGAGGTTGGAACGGTGCGCCTCGGGGATCCCCGCCCCGAGGAGCTCGGGTAGGAGGATGCGGCCGGTCGCCTCGTCCTCGATGCCCGACAGCATGCGGCGCAGGATGCGGAACGAGGAGGGGACCACCCCACCGCCTTGCCCGCTGTGGATCCCCTCGGTCAGCACGTCGACCCTGACCGTCGCCACCAGGTTGCCGCGCAGCGACGTCGTCAGCCACAGCCGGTCGTAGCTCAGACCACCCGAGTCGAGGCAGAGCACGAGGCGGGGCGTGCCGATGCGCTCCTTGAGGTTCTCCAGGTGAGCCAGCAGGTCGGGGCTCCCGCTCTCCTCGCTGGCTTCGATAAGCACGAGGACGCGTCCGCGGCCGCCGTCCGCTGCCGCCAGGGCGGTCACGGCGGCAAAGGTGGCGTAGCCGTCGTCGGCCGTGCCCCGGCCGTAGAGCAGATCGCCCTCGCGCACCGGTTCGTACGGCCCGAGGCCCTGCCGCCACTCTCCGAGCGGGGGCTGCTTGTCCATGTGGCCGTAGACGACGATCGGGTCGCCGTTGGCGCCGTTGTCGACGAGCAGGAGCGGCGTACGACCCGGCAACTCGACGATCTCGGTCTTCAGTGTCGGGTCCTGCTGGCGCACCCAGGACTCGAGCAGGCGGGCCGCCTCCATGATCGCACCACGGCGCGCCCAATCGGGGTCGAAGGCAGGGGAGAGGCAGGGGAGGCGCGTGTACTCGCACAGGGCGGGGAGGACGCGCTCGTCCCATGCCTCGTCGACCAGGGACGTCACGACTCGAGCCTGCCGAGCCCGTGTGCCGTGACCCGTGCCGGCCGGGGCCTAGATCGCATGGGCGACCAGGTCGCTCAGCTGCACCCACTCGAGGGTGGCGGCGTGCGTGGCGGCGAGCACCACCGGCGGCGCCTTGCCCGCTTCGAAGGCCTCCTGCCAACGCGAGGCGCACAGGCACCATTGGTCACCCGGCCGGAGCCCCCCGAACCCGTGCTCGGGCCGCGGCGTCGAGAGATCGTTGCCCACCGAGACCGAGAAGTCGAGGAACTCCTCGGTCACCCTGGTGCAGACCGTGTGGACCCCGATGTCCTCGGCGCCCGTGTTGCAGCAGCCGTCGCGATAGAAGCCGGTGAGCGGATCGTGATTGCACGGCTGGAGTTCTTCGCCGAGAACGTTCTGTGCCATCGGGCCATTTGAGCACGGCGGCGCGGGCGTTTACGAGTCGTGGCCGCTCAGGGAGCGGTCAGCGGCGCTCCGTCGTAACGGTCGATGGAGGCGAAGGAGCCCACGGGAGCACGCTTGAGGCGGGTGGGCTGCGCCACCGGGCGCCCGAGCACGACGAGCGCGGCCACGGCCAGGGTCTCGGGCACCTCGAAGAGGGCGCGCACGTCGGACTCGCGCCGGATCGCCACGGTGGTCGTCACGCCGCCGAGCCCCTCGGCTCTCGCCGCCAACAGCAGGCTCCAGACGAAGGGGTAGACGGAGGCGCCCCCGACCAGCGTGTAGCGGGGCAGGTCGCGGTCGACGGCGGCCAGGGCGGTGAGGTCGGCGAGCACCAGGAGGAGCGCCGGTGCCGCGTCGAGGGTCTCGGCGAATCCCGGCGTTGCCGCGCCGGCCTCGGCGAAACGGGGCGCCTGGGCGACGGCCCGGGCCTCGGCGGCGCGGTCGGTGACCGGCGCCCAGGGCACCAGCCCGGCGGCACCGATGGCCAGGTACTCGTACCAGCCCGACAGGTAGAGGTCGCGCAGCGCAGCCCTCTTCACCGGGTCCTTGACCACGATGACCCGCCAGCCCTGGCGATTGCCTCCGCTCGGAGCGAAGCGGGCGGTGTCGAGCAGGCGGGCCAGAACCCCGTCGGGCACGGGGTCCGGGTGGAACTGCCGCGCCGCGCCGGTGCTGCGCAACGTCGTGACGAGATCGAGGTCCACGAGTTGCCCACCGTAGCGGCCGGTGGTCAAGTGGAGGCGTGACGCCCGCCCCGTCCGGTCGCCCCGCCTCCGGTGCCTTCGTTCCCGAGCGCTCCGTCGGGTCCCTGCGCCGCCTGGTGCGGCACCCACTGGTCGTGTCGCCCATGGCGGGCGGTCCGTCGACCCCTGCGCTGGTGACAGCGGTGTCCGCCGCCGGAGCGCTGGGTTTCCTCGCCGGCGGGTACAAGACGGCCCAGGCCCTGCGCGAGGAGATGGGTGCCGTGCGCGAGGCGGGCGTGGGCGCCTTCGGGGTGAACCTCTTCGTGCCGGGGGAGCCGATCGCCGATGCGGGCCCGGTGGCGGCCTACCTCGCCTCGCTCGGACCAGAGGCCGCCCGGCTGGGCACGCAGCTCGGTGACCCCGTGTGGGACGACGACGACTACCCGGCAAAGGTCGAGGCCGTGCTGAGGGACCCTCCGGCCGTCGTCAGCTTCACCTTCGGCGTCCCCGCGGCATCGGTGCTCGAGGCGGTGCGTCGTGCCGGCTCGCTGGTGCTGCTCACGGTCACGACACCCGAGGAGGCGATGACCGCGCTGCGCGCCGGCCCGGACGGACTGTGCGTCCAAGGGGTGGAGGCGGGCGCGCACCGTGGCAGCCATGGCAACGACGACCGGCCGGACCAGGACCGGCCACTGCGGGCCCTGTTGGCCTCGGTGCGCCGGCGCAGCACCCTCCCCCTGGTGGCGGCAGGCGGGGTCGGGGGTCCTGGGGACGTGGCCGCGTTGCTGGCCGCCGGGGCCACCCTCGTGCAAGCCGGCACGGCGTTCCTCCGCTGTCCCGAGAGCGGCGCGCACCCGCTCCACAAGGATGCCCTGGGCGACGGTGCCCGGGCGGCGCCCGGCGTCGCCGTCCCGGCGGTTCCCGGCGTCGCCGCCACGGCGGTGACCCGTGCCTTCAGCGGGCGCCGAGCCCGGGCGCTGTCCAATGCGATGGTCGAGGCGCATCGGCACGCGCCGGCGGCGTACCCCGAGATCAACAACGCCACGCGGCCGCTGCGTGCCGCGGCGGCCGACACCGGCGACACCGGGCACATGAGCCTGTACGCCGGGACGGGGTTCAGGGAGGCCGAGGCACGCCCGGCCGCCGAGATCGTGGAGAAGCTGGTGTCGGCGGTCGTCACGTGAGCACCAGACGCCGGACGAGGACGATCGAGTTCACGCCGCCCGACGACGGGGCCGTGGCCGACGCGCTGGCGGCGGCGCGGGCGGCCGGCAGCGGCTGGGTCAACCTGCTCCCCGGGATCCGCGAGGACGCGGAACCCGAACCACCCGCCGGGCTGTTCGCGTTCTTCGGCAACCGCGCCCCGCCGGTGACGATGGCCACGATCCTGCCGTCGAGGACACGGCGTCCCGACGACGGCTTGTCGGTCGGCCTCATGCATCCGACGGGAGCCAAGGCCGTGGCGCGCCTGGCCGCGCTCGGCGTGTTCCTCCCGCAGGGATGGGTCGTGCGCCAGGACCACCCCCGGCGCGGGATCGTGTTGCAGGCACCGGCCGACGTCGCCGAGGCCGACGTCATCGCGTGGTGCATCAGCGCCGGGACCGCTCTGTGCCGCGCCGCCATGACCGGGGAGTGGCGCGCCGTGGTGTACGAACCCTCGGAGCGGTAGATGGCGATCGGAGGGGAGCGCGACGATGCCGCCCTGCGCGACGGCCTGGGCCGCTGGCTGGCCGCACATCCCGCTCAGGTGCCCGGGTCCGGAGGACCCGGGCCTGAGCCGCCGGCGCCGGTCGTCGTGTCCGTGGAACACGCCCAGGGTGGGCTGGCCAACGAAACGGTGCTGGTCGACCTGGGACCGGCCCGCCCCGGGATCGCGGTGCGGCTGGCTCCGCTGGTGCCGACCTTCCCCGCCTACGAGCTGGCGCCGCAGGCGGCGGTCCAGAACGCCGTGGCGGCTTCGGGGGTGCCCGCACCCGCCCCGGCGATCGCCGTCGTGGACGAGACGTGGCTCGGCTCGCCCTTCCTCGTCATGCCGCTGGTGGCGGGGGACGTCCCCGGACCGGCCCCGGTCTTCGACCCCTACGTCAGCGAGGCCGGGCCGGCGCGTCAACGTCTGATGTACCACGGTCTGATCGACACCGTCGCCGCCGTCCACGCCGTCGATTGGGCGCGAGCGGGGCTCGGGGACATCCTCCCGGGACCGTCCCTGCGCGGCGCTGTCGAGCGCTGGACGGCCTATGGCGAATGGTCCTCCGAGGGCGAGATGCTCCCTGCGTTGGCCGAGGCCCTCGAGTGGTGCGCCAACCACGTCCCGGCCGAGCGCGAGCCCGTGCTGCTGTGGGGGGACGTCCGCCTGGGCAACCTCGTCTTCGACCGACGGCGGCGTGTCTGCGGCGTGCTCGACTGGGACCTGGCGGCGATCGGCCCGCGCGAGATGGACCTCGGGTGGCACTTCGGGCTGGAGCTCATGATGGAGACGCTGTTCGGGCAACGCGTCGCCGGCTTCCCGCCACAGTCCGAGGCGGTGGCGCGCTACGAGAGCCGCACGGGCTACGAGGTGCGCGACCTGGCCTGGCACCAGGTCTTCGCGCTGGTCCGTGCGCTGGCGATCCACGACCGCCACCAGCGCATCGCCCGGGATCCGGGCCGGCGCAACAACCCGATGGGCGCCGTGCTCACGAGGCTGCTCGAGGAGGCGAGATCCGGCACCGCCTAGGCGCCCGCGGCCCGTCGGCCTTGCGTCAGGCGTCCGGCTCGAGCAGCGAGAAGCCCATCACGCCCGCCTTGGAGACGTCGTAGCACATGGTGTCGTAGGGCTCGACGAGCCCGTAGCTCACCTCGCCCTCGCAGGTGATCCGGCAGTGGTGCTGGTCCTGGCCGGCCAGGCGCCGGCGCACGTCGGGATCGGTGACGTCGAACGTCTCGGCGTGCACCACCACCTCGTCACCCTGCGCGACGGCCATGCCGTGCCAGAGATCGCCGTCGGGCGTGCCACCGTTGGGACCGCCGTACAGACCGCAGCGGAGGAAGGCGATCTGGTGGCCGAGCCGCTCGAAGACCATCGTCTTGACGGTGCCGTCGGCGAAGACGAGATCGACTTCTCCGCTGTGCAACAGGTGCGTCTCGCGCTCGAAGCGCATGCGGTGGACCCGGCGGGCGAGGGTTCCGCTCCCCTTGCGGGCATCGCCGAGGTTGTAGAGGACGTGGTCGCCCCAGACGCCGAAATCGGCGAACTCGACCCACTCGCCGCTGTGCGGGTGCTGCATGCCCATGTAGCGCCCCGGGCCGCCGACGCCGTCACGGGTCCCCCAGTGGTGGTCCCGGGTGCCGAGGTGGCCGCCGGCGTTCAGCACGAAGCGCTCGGGACCGACATCCACGGTGCCCTCCTGTCGCCCGAACCCGTCGTAACCGGCGACCGGGCTCACGGCGCGCCCGCGCACGATCATCCCCGCACCGAGCTGGCGGAAGACCGGGCGCTTCGTGTCGATCCACGAGATGTCGTAGCCGACCTCGTGGCCGGTCGCCGCGGCGACCAGGTCACGATCGAGCCGGAGGCGCCAGCGCCGGAAGGGCTCGACGACCTCGAAGCTGAACGGCCCCAGCGTCATGTCCAAGCGGTCGGTGCGCAACCTCCGGTGAGCCCGGACCGTGGTGTGACGGCCCCGCACGTTGACGATGGCGAAGGCCTCCGCCGTACCCAGGTTGGGATAGAAGGCGAGGCCCGTCACCACCAAGAGCTCACCCACCTTGTCCTGGCAGGTGAACCACACGCGTTCGTAGGCCTGGCCGTCGGGGGTCCACATGACGCGCACCGGGTACGGAGCGTTGTGGATCAAGAACTCGTCGAGGCCGCTCAGGGGGGCGTGCTCGGTCGAGGCCGGGTAGGGGGAGGCACCGGCGACGTCGTCTCCAACCGAAGGCATGGCGTTGCACAGTACGCTCGCCCCGTGGCCGTGGACCAGCGCCTGGAGGGCATCGACCCTCGGGATGCCGCCTTCTTCGCCCGGGACGACTACCACGCGGTGCTCGCCCGGCTGCGCGACGAGGACCCCGTGCACGAGTGTGCCTCCGGATTCTGGGCCGTCAGCCGCTACGAGGACGTCAGGGACCTCAGCCGCGATCCGGTGCACTTCTGCTCCGGGCGCGGGGCCCTCGTGAACGACCCGATCCGCAGCGATCCCGACCGGGTGGTCGCTCCCTCCATCATCCACATGGATCCACCCGAGCACGCCGAATTCCGTCGGCTCCTGAACCGGCGGTTCAGCCCACGGTCCCTCGCCGGGCTCGCCCCCTTCATCCGCGCCACGGCCGCCACCTTGCTCGACGGTCTCGACCCGCGCGCGGATATCGATTTCGTGTCGGAGCTCTCGGCACCCTTCCCGCTGGCGGTGATCGCGGAGCTGCTCGGGATCGAAGAGGCCGATCGTGACGACTTCCGACGTTGGTCCGACGCCGCCGTCGAATCGCCGGACCTCCCCCCGGACGAGACCGCAGCGGCGATGGGCCAGTTGTCCGCGTTCATCGTCGAGCACATCCGCTCGCGGCGCGAGCGAGCCGGAGACGACCTCGTCTCGCTCCTCGTGGCCAGCGAGGTGGCCGGGTCCCCGCTGGAGCGGGAGCAGGTCTTCATGATGCTCCTCACGCTCCTGGTGGCCGGCAACGAGACCACGCGCACGCTGCTGTCGGGATCGGCGCTCGTGCTGCACGAGCATCCCGATCAGCGCGCCGCGCTGGCGGCGGACCCCGCACTGCTGGCCGGCGGCGTCGAGGAGTGCCTGCGCTGGGTGACCCCTGTTCACGCCTTCTGCCGTACCGCCACCGAGGACGCAGTGGTGGCGGGCACCGCCGTCCGGGCGGGCGACTACCTGTGCATGCTCTACGCATCGGCCAACCGCGACGAGCGCATCTTCGGCAAGGACGCTGCCGTCTTCGACGTGCGCCGCCCCGCCAACCCCGTGCATCTCGCCTTCGGCTTCGGTGAGCATGTCTGCCTGGGCGCCAGCCTGGCCCGGCTCGAAGCGCGCATCTTCGTCGAGGAGCTGTTGGCGCGCTACCCGGCCTACGCGGTGACCGGCCCGGCCGAGCGGGTGCACTCGACCACGGTGGCCGGGATCCGCTCGCTGCCGGTCGTGCTCGCCCCGGCCGCGTGAGCCGGGCCACGGCAAAGGCCGCCGCACTGCGCTCAGGCGATCCCAGCCGTTGCCATGCGCCGCCATGCGCTGTCCGGCGCTGCAATGCACATTGCCTCCCAGGGGCCCGGGACGGCGAGGAGAGGGGACGAGATCCACGTCCGGGGGGTCGCGCCGGCGCGGGCTCTCGATAGGCAAGAGTGGCGCCATGCCAGCCGGGGGCAACGTGCTCTTCATCACGCTCGACCAGTGGCGGGGCGACTGCCTCTCCTCGCTCGGCCATCCGCTGCTCGAGACGCCCACCCTCGACGCTCTCGCAGCTCGAGGTGTCTCCTTCGCCAACCACTGGGCCAACGCGGCGCCGTGCGGCCCCGGACGCGCCTGCCTCTACACGGGCACGTACCAGCACCGGAACCGGTCGATCCTCAACGGCACACCGTTGGACGCCCGGTTCAGCAACGTTGCCCTGCTCGCGCGCGACGCCGGGTTCGACCCCGTGCTGTTCGGCTACACCGACACCTCCGTCGACCCGCGCACCGTGGAACCGGGCGACCCCCGCCTGTTCAGCTACGAGGGCGTGCTGCCCGGGTTCCGAGCGGTGGTGGAGGACCCGTGGGACAAGGGGAGCCCGGCATGGGGCCGGTGGCTCGCGGCGCGGGGGTTCGACGTCCCGGCCGAACCCCGTGACCTGTACCAGCCGCTGGAGGGGTACCCGGGTGCTGAAGAGCACGGGTCGACGTGGGCACCGGCGCGCTTTCCCGCCGAGCTGTCCCAGACCGCGTTCGTGTGCCAGGCCGTGATCGAATGGCTGGAGCAGCACGCGGACGAGCCGTTCTTCGTCCACGCCTCCTTCATCCGCCCGCATCCGCCCCGCCGGAACCCCGCCGGCTATCACGACCTCTACGACGCCGAGGCCGTCGACGGCTTCGCCGGGTGCGCCACGCCGGAGGCGGAGGCGAGCCTTCACCCGCTCGGCGCGACGGCGATGGGCATACCCGGGGTGGGCGCGCCACGCGACGAGCGGGAACGCCGTCAGGTCCGTGCCACTTACTACGGCGCCCAGCGGGAGGTGGACGACGCGCTGGCGCCCCTCTTCGCCTATCTCGAACGCAGCGGGCTGTCCGCCAGCACCCTGGTCGTGCTCACGAGCGATCACGGTGAGATGGGCGGCGACCACTGGCTCCTCGAGAAGCTGGGGTTCTGGGACGAGAGCTACCGGGTCCCGTTGATCGTGGCCGACCCGCGACCACAGGCGGAGCCGGGCCGCGGGGGCGTCGTCGAGGCCGTGACCGAGTCCGTCGACGTGCTGCCGACGATCTGCGAGTTCATGGGCGTCGACGTCCCGTTGCAGGTCGACGGCTGGTCGCTCGCCCCCTTCGTGAGGGGTGAGCCCGCTCCCGAGCACTGGCGTGACACCGCCCACTTCGAGTGGAGCTTCTCGGATCCGGCCGACCTGGCCGCCGAGAGATCCCTGGGGGTCCCCATGAGCCATTGTGCTCTCGCCGTCTCGCGCGGGCCGCGTCACAAGTACGTCCAGTTCGCCACGGACCCCCATGTCTTCCCGCCGCTCCTCTTCGACCTGGCCGAAGACCCGGAACAGACGCGCAACCTCCTCGCCGAGGGCGGCCCGGGCGTCTCCGACGCAGCCTGGGAGGCGGCGCAGGAGATGGTGCAGTGGCAGATGCGCACGGCGGAGCGGACCCTCAGCGGCAGCTTCCTCCACCCCGAACGTGGACTCGTCCAAAGGCGTGACACCTGGCGCTGAGGCGATGCGCCGGCCCGGAAGGACCGGGGGTTGTGGAAAGCTGACGCCTGCCGTGCGAGCAGGAGGCTGGTTTCCCGGGTGCCCGACAGGCAAGGCAAGTTCGACATGCAGGGCAAGACGGTCGTGGTCACCGGCGCCAATTCGGGGATCGGTTTCGAGACTGCGGCCACGCTGGCCGGGATGGGCGCCCGCGTCGTCGTGACGGCGCGCAATGCCGACAAGGGGCGGGAAGCGGCGGCTGCCATCGGGGCGCGGGCAGGCCGGGACGGCGCGGCGCAGCTCGTCGTCTTCGATCTCGGCGATCTGGCATCGGTGCGACGCGGTGCCGACGAGATCCTCGACCAGGTGCCTCGGCTCGACGTCCTCGTGAACAACGCCGGAGTCGTGCTGACCGAGCGGACCGAGACGGTGGACGGCTACGAGGCCACCTTCGCCGTCAACCACCTCGGGCCCTTCCTCTTGACCAACCTGCTTCTCGACAGGCTGCGCGCCTCCACCCCGGCTCGCGTCGTCACCGTGGCCTCCGCGGCGCACGGCGCGGCCCGCAGGGGGATGCGCTTCGACGATCTGCAGTCGGAACACCACTATCGCGGCATGGGTGTGTACGGGCGGTCGAAGTTGGCCAACATCTTGTTCACGCTCGAACTGGCGCGACGCCTCGAGGGAACCGGTGTCACGGCCAACTCGCTGCATCCCGGAACGGTCCGCACCGGCTACGGCGCCGACGGCGATGCCCGCGGGTTCCTGGCGTTCGGTATCAAGGTCGCCCGCCCGTTCTTCCTCTCGCCGGCCAAGGGTGCGCGCACGTCGGTGTTCCTGGCCTCGTCTCCCGAGGTGGCGGGCGTGAGCGGTCAGTACTTCGTCAAGTGCAGGCCAACGCAGCCGCGCCGCTGGGCGCGGGACACCGAGGCAGCACGCCGCCTGTGGCAGGTGAGCGAGCAGCTGACCGGCCTCGCTGCCGGGCGGGCGGCCTGAAGCGTGCGTGTCCGCGCCGGCGCGCAGAACTCGGACGGACCGAGGGGAGGGGAGCCCGCGTGGAGAAGCTGATGTACCTCGTCTGGCTGGACCCGCCGAGCACGCGGGCCGACGTCTCGGCGGCCCTGGGAGCGACCGGAGCACGGCTGCTCGACCTCGACCCGCTGTGCCTCACCCTCGACATCTGGGACACCGAGAGCGACATCCCCCCGCCCGTGCCCACGCCCGCGGGGGAGACGCCACTGCACGGGGTCGTCTCGCTCTGGGTCGATTCGATCGAGCAACGGGTGCCGTTCGAGGCGGTCCTGTCCGCCACCGCCACCCGAGTGGCCGGGTACTCGGTGGTCGAGTCGCTCTACCGGGACTACGGCGGCAACCGGTGGTCGTCCCAGCGGGACTGGCCCGACGGCCAGCGTTCACCGGGTGTGCTCACGGTTGCCCTCCTGCAGCAACCGCCGAACCAGACCTCCGAGGAGTGGATGGCGCGCTGGCACACGCGGATCTCGCCGATCACCGAGGCCATCCAGCCGCGCTGCCGCTACGTGCGCAACGCGGTGTTCCGCCCCGTGACCGACGACGGGCCGCCGTTGCAGGGCATCGTCGAGGAGGCATGGCCGTCGCTCCAGCACGTGACCGACCCCATGTTGTTCTACTGCGCCGACGGCGATCCGGCGCAGATGAACGCGCACGTCACGACGATGCTCGACGAGATAACGGCATTCGTGGACCTGAGCACCCTGCGCAGCGCGACCATGAGCGAATGGATCCTGAAGTCATGACGCCCAGATGGACCCGTGAAGAGCTCGATCGCGCCCACCGCCACTACACGGAGACGGCCAACCGCTGCGCCTCGAGCGGGGACTGGCGGGATTGGGCCGATCTCTTCACCGATGACGCCGTCTACCTGGAGCACACGTTCGGCACCTTCCGGGGTCCCGACGAGATCTACGCCTGGATCGCCCCGTTGATGGCCGAATGGCCCAACCGCGCCATGACCTCGTTCCCGCACGCGTGGTGCGTGTGCGACGAGGATCGGGGCTGGTGGATCTGCCGGATCGAGAACCGGATGGAGGATCCCGGTGACGGGTCGATCCACCAGGCCCACAACATCACCGTGCTCCACTATGCCGGCGACATGAAGTTCTCCTACGAGGAGGACGCCTACAACCCGGCGGCTTTCGGGCCGATGATCGACGGATGGCTCGAGTCCCGGCACAGCGCCGGGTCCGAGCGTGGGGTGCCGGACTGACGGCGTCGCGTGTCCAGGTGGTGGCGCCGGCGTTCAGGTGGTGGCGTGGCGTTCAGGTGGTGGCGCCGGCGCTTGCTCCGGACCCCGCGAGGACCCGGGGGTTCAGCGTGGGCAGGCGCCGCCTGCGACCAGAGACGAGCTGCGGGAGCGGGGTGATGGCCACGGCGAGCAGCATGGCGACCAGGAGCAGGTCGGTCAGCACGAACGTGTGCAGCAGGCGCATGAAGACGTTGTGCAGCGCGGTGACGCCGGCGAACGCCCAGAACGTGCTGATCACGATGGAGGCAGTGCGCAGGCGTCCCACGGCGACGGGCGCCAGGACGACGAGGCCCCACGTGACGTACCACGCCCACACGATCGGACCGAGCAGGGCCAGGACCAGCAGGGTCAGGCCGAGGCACTTGACCACGCCGTCCGTGGGCGCGCGCAGCAACAGGCGATAGCCGACGTACACGGCGACCAGGAGCCCGAGGGCGATGAAGGCCGGTCGTGCCTGCATGGTCGAGATCGGAATCTGCACGATGTGGGAGACGATTGACACAGCGCGGGCGACGATGTTGATCGGGGTGATCCCGGTGAAGGAGGCGTCGGCTGTGGTGGTCGTGCGGATCCAGCCCCAACCCGTTCCCGAGACGACGGCGGCGACCTCCATCGTGGCGAGTCCGACGAACCCGGCCAGGGCCGTGTGGGCGAGGCGTTGCCGGACGGAGGCTCCGGGTCCGGCCCAGACCCATCCCAAGAACAGCACCCCCAGGGCCGCCGGTGACTTCACCCCGGCCGCCAGGGAGCACACGATCATCCCGGAGATCATGCCGAAGCGTTGCGCCACGGCGAGCCCGGCCATCAACAGGCCGAGCATGAGCGCGTCGTTGTGATCGGCCGCCAGGAGCGAGAGCAGGACCAGTGGTGACCCCGCACCGATGAGGACCGCGTGGGCGGGGTCGTGTTTCAAGGAGCGGGCCAGGGTCGGCGTTGCCGCCACCATGAGGGCGATGCCCGCCACCTCGAGCAAGCGCAACAGGACCAGGTCGGCCAGGATCTGATGCCCGGAAAGCTGATCGAGGGCGCCGTCGGCCGCGAGGAAGGTCGGACCGTACGGTGACTCCGTACCCGACCAGACGGAATCGTTCATCTCGTTGAACGGCGTCGCGCCGAGAACGTTGGGGCCGTAGGAGTAGGGGTTGATGTGGTGGCTGACCATCTCACCCTGGGCGGCATAGGTGTAGACGTCCCGGCTGAACAGCGGCGGCGCCAGGAGCAGGGGGACCGCCCAGATCAACACGACGAAGACGACACGCTTGACGGGAAAACCCGGGTTGTCGCGCAGGTGGCGCAAGAGCCCGAGCCAGACCCGCGTCAAAAGGATGAGGCCGCCGAACACCAGCGCGAGCGACGCGACGGGCGGCAGGGTGCTGTTGGAACCGAACGAGCCGAAGAGCCCTCCCGGCATTCCGAAGAACCAAGCGCCGGCGAGGTGTGTCTCGAAGGACTGTCCCCCCAGCACCGACCCGACCAGGATCGCGGTCGTGCCCAGGAGGCCGAGGAGCGACGTCCGGGCCAGACCGAGCGCGCCAGGGTGCGACGCCGGGGCGGCGTCGGGAAGACGGGAGGCTCTCGTCGTCACGGTGGTGGAAGTGCTCGGGGGGATGGCGAGCTCCATCGGGGATTCCTTACCTGCGCTCGGCCCGCCCTACGGCGCGGGGCCCAGAACCTTCATCGAACTGCAGTGATTTTGACATAACCGCCGGGCGGATCTGGTCGCGGAAAGACTGACTTTCACGGGATTCTCAGGTGTGTCTCAGCCTACAGCGTGAGACTCTGCTCTGTCACGCATGCGAAACCGGGCTGACATCGAAATGGAAGGTCTCGGCGACCGACCCGGGGCTAGCGTGCCGCCGTTGCGCCCGCGCCGACACGGTGCACCGTCGCCCGCACGACCCCCCGGAGACAGCTCCTCGCCCGTGATCCGCCTTCGAGCCCATCTCGGCCCCCTGTGGCCCTACGCGCTCCTCGTGGCCATTCCCACGGCCGCTTTCGTGGTGCCCGACCTCGTCGGCGGCAACATCTTGATCACGGGCGACAACCTGCAGCAGAACTACCCGCTGCACGTGCTGGTGGGCTCCATGCTCCATCACGGCCAGCTGCCGTTCTGGAACCCCTACATCTTCAGCGGCACGCCCCTCATGGCGGATTTCAACGCCGGCGCCTTCTATCCCCTCATGGGCCTCTTCGCCGTCCTGCCCGACCGTGCCGCCTGGATCGCCACCGAGGCGATCCTGTTCTCGGCGATCGCGGTCGGCATGTACGTCTTCCTGCGTGCCCTGACGCTGTCGACGACGGCGTGCCTCCTCGGCGCCATCACGTTCGCCTTCGCCGGTCCCGTGCTGAGCCAGGTCAACCACGTGGATATGACCGAGGGCTACGTGGCCATCCCCTGGATGTTGCTGGCGGTGCTGCACATCGTGCGGGACGGCCGCTGGCGCTGGTCCGTCCTGTTGGGCATCGCCTACGCCACGGTCATCCTGGGTGGCGCGCCCGAGGCGATGCTCGACGAGGCGCTGCTCGTCGTCGTCTTCGCCGCTTTCTCGGCGGGCCTCAGCCGGCGGGGCTGGTGGCGCGCCGTCTCCCGCGGCGGCGCCGGAGCCGCGCTGGCCCTCTCCCTCGCGGCCATCCAGTGGCTGCCCGGGCTCGAGGCGATCCGCAGTTCGCAGCGGGGGAGCGGGGTCTTCGCCGCCGCGGGCAGCTACCCGAATCCGTTCAACATCCTCTGGCTCGTGCCCTACCTCGACGGGGGGTACGGGCACCTTGGCGAGGCCCAGTTCTTCAGCCAGTACAACCTGCCCGAGGTCGGCGTCTACCTCGGGATCCTGCCGGTCGTCGCGGTCCTGACCATGTGGCATCCGCGTTGGCCGAGCCGCATCACTCCGCGTGATCGCTTCACCTGGTACGGCGTCGCAGTCGTGGGCTACCTGCTGGCCATGGGTTCGAACACACCGCTCGAACACCTGTTCAACAGCCTGCCGCTCTATGGGAGCCAGCGGCTGCAGAGCCGCAACATGGTCACGGTGGCCACGGCGATCTGCGTCCTGTTCGCAGGATGGCTCGACCGGCGCGGCGCGACGCACCCGGCCGAGCCGTCGCGGTGGTTCGACCGCGTCATGGCGCTCGTCCCCTTCGGGGTGGTCGGTGCCCTCGCGCTGTGGGCCCTCGCCGCGCCGGCCTCGCTCGTCAGCGCCTTCGCCGGCATCACGACCAGCTCGGCGGTGACGAACACCGTGCGCGAGGCGACCCTGATCGCGCTCGCCTTCTGCGTGGGTGCTGCGGGGCTGGTGTGGATCCGCCCCCGGATGCATGCCGCGGCCTGGGCGCGGCTTGCCGCTGCCTTCGTCGTGGTCGACGTCGGGCTGATGGCGGCCACCAGCCAGCTGACGCAGACACCCCCGAACGACCTCCTGGCAGGCACGACGCCGATCGAACAGCTGGCTGCCGCACATCTCGTCCCCGGTGGGCGGATGGTCAACTACGACCCCCAGACGTACGCGAGCTATCCGGGCAGTCCTCAGGGCATCCCCGACCTCAACATCATCCCGCGCCTGCCATCGGTGTCGGGCTACGCCTCCATCGTGAACAGCAACTACGAATCGGCGACGCGCACCCACCACCAGGACGACCTCGACATCGCGCAACTGGCATTGGGCACCCTCGACAAGCTCAATCTTCGCGAGATCGTGACCGTGCCGCAGTACTTTCTCGTGCCGTTGGCGGCGATGCCGCGCTCGTTCTCGGACGTCACACCGGTGTCGGAGCCCTTCGGCGCCGACCCCGTGCTGCCGCGCGGCTACGGCGCCGTCTTCAACGCCACCGCCTATCCGTTCTATCCCGGCCCGCGTCCGGCGCTGCGCAACGGACAGACCGCCTCGTGGTTCTTCGGCGAGCCGCTCGAGGCGGCGACGGCCACGGTGCTCCTCGCTCAGCCCGCCGCTCCCGGGACGCTCGTGCGCATCGGGACGCTCGATGCGTCGGGAGCGACGCGCTGGGGACGACAGCTCGCGGTCCCGGCCGGGGCCACCAGCCTCACTGCCGACCTCCCCCGTGGCTCCGGGGTCGGTGTGGCGCTCCAGGTCCAGGGCACGCTGCCGTCGCAGCGGGTCGTGATCACCGTGGCGGGCAAGGCCTACGAGCTGGGCGGCTCCCTCTCCTCGGCCCTGGTGCCGGGGACCTGGCGGCTGGCCGGCTTCTCCCAGGGCTACGCCGTCTTCACGTTGCCGCGGCGGGCCAGGCCGATCACGGCGACCACCGATCGAGGGACCCGGGTGCAGGTTCAGGTGCTCTCGAGCACGACCAAGTCCGAACAGGTACGCGTCCACACCACCGGGCCCGCCACGATCGTCCGCTCGGTGGCCTGGGACGCGGGCTGGCGGGCGACGGTCTCGGTGAACGGGGCCAAGGGCCATGCCGTCGCGGTCTCTTCGTACGACCTGGTCCAACGGGTCCGTGTCCCGGCGGGCGACGACACGGTGACGTTCCACTACCAGCCACCACGCCTCCTGGTGGCCAGCGCGCTGAGCCTGGGCGCGCTCACGCTGCTCCTGGTCCTCCTCATGGCGTGGCTGGTGCGGCGCCCCCGCCGCGATCGCGCCGGTCTCAGCAGAGGGGATGCGCCAGAGTGAGCAGGAACTCGCCCTCGCCCGCGCCCCACATCTCCTCGACCACGAAACCGGCCTCGAAGAGCTCGTGCTCCACGCGTGCGGGCGTGAACTTGGCGCTGATCTCGGTGAGGAGATCCTCGCCCTTCTCGAAGGTCACCGTGAAGCCGGCTCCGGTGAGGGAGACGCTGGTCGCTTCCTCGGCCCGGAGCCGCATCTCGATCCACTGCTCCTCCTCGTTCCAGACCGCGACATGCCGAAAGCGGTCGGGAACGAAGTCGGCGCCGAGCTGTTCGTTGAGCACACGCAGCACGTTGCGATTGAACTCGGCCGTGACGCCGGCCGCGTCGTCGTAGGCCGCCACCAGACGGTGCCGGTCCTTGACCAGGTCGGTACCGAGGAGCAGCGTGTCGTCGCTCGACATCGTGCAGTTGAGGTCGAAGAGGAAGCGGGCGCGCTGGCGAGGGTCCAGGTTGCCGATGGTTCCCCCGAGGAAGGCGACCAGACGACGCCCGTCGGCGGGGATCTCGGGCAGGTGACGGTGGAAATCTCCGATGACGAGGTGGATGTCGAGCAGCTCGAACTCGTCGGCGAGAGCGCCGGCCGCGCCCCGCAGGAATTGGTCACTGACGTCGAAGGGGATGTACCGGGACAAGGTGCCCGCCTCGCGGAGGGCCGCCAGCAGGACGCGGGTCTTGTCGCAGGCGCCGGCTCCCAGCTCCACCAGGGTGTCCGCCTTGGCGAGGCCGGCGATGGAGCCTGCATGCTCGTGGAGCAGCGCCCGCTCGGCACGGGTCGGGTAGTACTCCGGCAGCTGGGTGATCTCCTCGAAGAGTCCGCTGCCCCGTTCGTCGTAGAACCACACCGGCGGAATCGACTTGAACTGGCCTCGGAGCCCGTGCAGCGCGTCGGCACGCATCTGGCTGCGCACCTCCTCGGCCGAGAGATGGACGTCGATGCTGTAGGCCATCAGGGATCTCGTGCGAGCCGGACGCCGCCGAAGGCCCAACGGGCCCCAGGGGGGAAGAAATTACGGTAGGTCGGGCGCACGTGTCCGGCCGGGGTGGCGCAGCAGCCACCGCGCAGCACGTACTGGCTCACCATGAATTTGCCGTTGTACTCGCCGACCGCACCGGGTGCGGTGCGGAATCCGGGATAGGGCGAATAGGCGCTGGACGTCCACTCCCAGACGTCGCCGATCATGGCGTTCGTCGAGAGGGTCGGCCGGGGATGGGGTGCGCCCCGGGCGAGCACGTCGTCGTGGAGCACATTGTCGCCCTTGGCGTGGGAGATGGCGACCGTCTCCCATTCGGACTCGGTGGGCAACCGCAGGCCCGTCCAGTGCGCGAAGGCGTCCGCCTCGTAGTAGCTCACATGGCAGACGGGCTCGTCGGGGTCGACGGGGCGAACGCCCGACAGCGTGAACTGCAGCCAGCGCTCGGGATCGTCGGGATCGCGCTGCCAGTACAAGGGGGCTTCCCAGCGCTGCGCGTTCACGACGGCCCATCCGTCCGACAACCAGAACTCGGGACGACGGTACCCGTCGTCTTCCATGAAGGAGAGCCATTCCCCGCAGGTCACCGGGCGGTCGGCCAGCCCGAACGGGGTCAGGTGCACCGTGTGCACCGGGAATTCGTTGTCGAAACCGAATCCCGCACCCTGATGACCGATCTCCACCGGGCCGCCGTCGTGCTCGATCCATCCCGCCTTGGGTGCGTGACCCGGCGCCCGGCGCAGCGGGCCGGACAGGTAGGCGGGGTGCAGGGGGCTCCTCGAGAGCACATGCTTGATGTCCATGAGCAACAGCTCCTGGTGCTGCTGCTCATGGTGCACCCCGAGCGTGATGAGGTCGCGCAGTCCCGGCTGGTCGGGATCACCCAGTGGCGTCTCCATGGCTTCGTCGACGTAAGAGCGGTAGCGGGCGACGTCCTCCACGCCGGGCCGCGACAGCAGGCCGCGCTCGGGGCGCGGATGACGGTCTCCGACTTGTTCGTAGTACGAGTTGAAGATGTAGGCGTAGGCATCGTCGAAGGCCCGGTATCCCGGGATGTACTCGCTGAGGACGAACGTCTCGAAGAACCACGTGACGTGGGCGCGATGCCACTTGGTCGGGCTCACGTCAGGCATGGACTGCACCGTCTGGTCCTCGGCGCTGAGCACCGAGGCCAGGCGTTCCGTCACGGCGCGCACCCGGGCGTAGGCGCCCTGAAGATCCGACGGTGTTGTTCGACCGCTCGTCTCCATCGGACCCCGTCCCTTCGCCACCCGACCCGGATCGCCACCCGACCCGGAGTGGCCGCAGTCGCCGGCTGCACG
Organism: Acidimicrobiaceae bacterium; assembly: GCA_027306605.1. Taxonomy (GTDB): domain Bacteria; phylum Actinomycetota; class Acidimicrobiia; order Acidimicrobiales; family RAAP-2; genus Bog-473. The sequence goes on along the minus strand of DAHUZK010000032.1, from coordinate 1,623 downwards.
CTCGGGTCAAACCCTACCCAGCAGCGGCCGAAACCAGACGCGCGGGCCCTGGCGGCGCCCCCCGCGCCAGAACCCCAGGTCGGACGCCATGGACGTCGCGTGCGCCCGCTCGGGCGGATCGACCGGACGCGACGCTCAGGCGAGCACCTTGCCGCGGAAGTTCCGGAGCCCGAGAACCAGGAAGACCACGGCGAAGGCGGCGATGGCCGGATAGACGACGTAGAGGTGCATGTGCGCGGCGCCGGTGAACGCGGCGCGCATGCCCTCGTTGATGTAGATCAGCGGGTTCACGAGGACGACGATCTGCAGCCAATGGACGGGCCCGGCCTGGACCGGCGCCAGCCGCGTCCACTGGTAGTACGTGCCGCCGAGGAACGTGATCGGCAACACGATGAACCCGAACATGAGCCCGAGGTTCCGCGGTTCGAACGACGTTCCCAGGAGCAGGCCGAGGGACGCCATGCAGATGCACGACAGCGGCACCAGCGTGATGATCAGCGGCCAATGGAGGTCGATCTGGGCCTCCACCCCCTTGGCGTGGACCACCGAAGCGATGGGGAGGACGATGGCGGCGGAGATGAGGCCTTGACCGGCCCCCGAGATGACCTTGGAGACGGCCACGAGCCAGATGGGGCACGGAGCCTGCACGCGGTCCTCGATCTCGCGGGTGAAGCCGAATTCCTGGGCCAGCTGCATGGCGACGGCCTGGATCCCCTGGAACATGATGGAGAGCCCGACCACTCCGGGGACGAGCACGGTGGCGAAGGCAGACTCCGCCCCGGGCACACCGCTGGCCGCGCCGATGCCCTGGCCGATCTTCGGGAAGACGTAGAGGAAGACGAAGCAGAGCAGGAACGGCTGGACGAGGGTTCGGACGGTGAACTCGACCTTGTGCTTCCAGAGCACGACGACGTCGCGGAGGACGAGGGCACCGAGGGAGGTCCAGCTGGCTGCGGCCGCCGAGCGTGTGGGCCGGAGCTCGACGTGGCGGGTTGCCGGGGTCCCGAAGTCCGCCGCCGAGACGGTTTCGGAGGTGGTGGCCATCAGTCCCGCAGCTCCTTTCCGGTCAGCCCGATGAAGACCGTCTCGAGGGTCGGCTCCGCCACCGAGAGGTCCGCCAGGGCGAAACCGGCGGCCTCGGCGGCCGCCACGATGCGCGGGACCAGGCGCTCGGATCCTCGGACCTGCAGTTCCACGCCGTCGGGGATCACCCGCGTCCGGGTCAGCCCCTCGAGTGCACCGTCGAAGGTCTCGGCCAGCCGTTCGGGGTCGCCGGCCACCTTCACCGTGACGATGGTGTCGGCGCCCACACCGCGCTTGAGTTCGGCCGGCGTGTCGAGGGCCAGGATCCTTCCGTGGTCCATGATCGCCACCCGGTCGCACAGCTCGTCGGCCTCTTCCATGTAGTGGGTGGTGAGCAGGATCGTCTGCCCCTCGCCATTGAGCTCCCGCAGGATGTCCCACAGGGCGAGGCGGCTCTGGGGGTCGAGGCCGGCGGTGGGCTCGTCCAGGAAGAGGACCGCAGGGCGGTGGAAGATGGCGCGGGCGACCATCAGGCGTTGGGCCATGCCGCCCGAGAGCGCGTACACCGACGCGTCGGCCCACCGCGAGAGCTGGAATTGC
>DAHUZK010000016.1 GCA_027306605.1 Acidimicrobiaceae bacterium | reverse complement strand
ACGGACTTGATCAGCGCCGAGATCTGGTCGTAGTGGTCGTCCTCGCCATAGTGGACGAGACGGGCCTGGCGCGCCCGCTCGACGTGCGCACGCGTGACGTGCACGGCCTCGCCCGCCCCGGCCTCGCCCGCCCCGGGTCCGGAGCCGGCCAGGGCAAGGGCGACCTCGAGCGTCGTGAGCACGGCTCGGGCGTCACCCTCGACGCTCTCGGCGAGCGCCACCACGGCGTCCTCGTCGGCCGTGGCCGCCTCGGCGTCGAGCGCCCGGTGGACGACCGTGGCCAGCTCGTCGAGAGCGAGCGGCTCGAGCCGGAAGAGCGTCGAGCGCGAGAGCAGCGGCGCGTTGACGCTGAAGTACGGGTTCTCGGTCGTCGCCCCGATGAGCACGACGAGGCCGTCTTCCACCGCAGGCAGGAGCGCATCTTGCTGCGCCCGGTTGAACCGGTGCACCTCGTCGAGGAAGAGCATCGTGCCCCGACCCTGCTCCCCCAGTCGGCGGGTGGCAGCCTCGATCACCTCGCGGACGTCCTTTACCCCGGCGGTGACGGCCGACAGCGACACGAAGGCCTTCTCCGTCGCGTCGGCCACCAGCCGCGCCAACGTGGTCTTACCGGTTCCAGGAGGACCCCAGAGGATGGTCGAACGCAGTCGGTCGCGCTCGACGAGAGCCCGGAACGGACCCTCGGGCCCGACCAGGTGGCGCTGTCCCACCACCTCGTCGAGGGTGCGGGGTCGCAGCCGGGCGGCGAGCGGGGCGCGTGCCGCACGCCGCTCCTCCGCCGCCTGTCCGAAGAGGTCGTCGGGGCTCACGCGGTCACGGGGTCACGGGGTCACGGGCGATCACGTCACCGGGTGGCCGGCGGCCGGGTCACCGGTCGGCACCCGTGCCCGGGGACGCGCCGTCGGGACCGGCACCGCGCGGGCGCTTCGGGACGAGCCCCAGCTCGGCCAGGACCGACGGGGCGAGCGGCGACGGGGCGCCGGTCATCAGATCGGCGCCCGATTGCGTCTTCGGGAAGGCGATGACCTCGCGGATGCTCTCCTCGCCGGCGAAGATCGCCACCAGCCGGTCGACGCCGACGGCGAAGCCGGCGTGCGGAGGGGCGCCCGTGCGGAACGCCCCGAGCAGGAAGCCGAAGCGGGCTGCGGCCTCCTCCTCGGCGATGCCGAGCGCGGCGAAGACCCGCTCCTGGACGTCTCCCCGGTGGATCCGGACGCTGCCCGAGCCGAGCTCCCACCCGTTGAGCACCAGGTCGTACGCTTGCGACCGCACGGCGAGCGGATCGCGCTCGAGCAGGTCGAGGTCGTCGGGGTGGGGCATGGTGAAGGGGTGGTGGGCGGCCATCGGGTTGCCGGCGTCGTCGAGCCCGTCGAAGAGCGGGAAGTCGACGACCCACACGTAACGGTAGGGACCCTCGTGCACCGGGCGGCCCCCGACCTCGACACGGAGCTGGCCGAGCACGGTGCAGGCGAGCCGGTGCTCGTCGGCGACGACGAGCACGAGGTCCCCGGGCACCGCCCCGGTGGCGGTCAGCAACCCGGCACGCTCGTCGTCGCCGAGGAAGCGGTCGAGCGGGGAGTCGAGCGTGGCGTCCTCGCCGACACGGAACCACGCCAGTCCCTTGGCGCCGAGCTGCCGGGCCCGGTCGGTCAGCGCGTCCAGTCGAGAGCGGGTGCTGGTCGCTCCGCCCTGTACCACCAGCGCCTTGACGGTCGGAGCGGCGAAGGCCTTCACCGCCGTTCCGGCGAACGTGGCGGAGAGGTCGACGAGCTCCATGCCGAAGCGCAGGTCGGGCTTGTCGGTCCCGTAGCGGTCTATGGCGTCCGCCCACGTGAGGCGGGGAATGGCCTCAGGCCGTTCCCCGGTCGCTGCCTCGGCGGCATCGAGCACGGCCTCGGTGACGAACCCGAGCACGTCCTCCTGGTCCACGAAGGAGGCCTCCACGTCGAGCTGGGTGAACTCGAACTGGCGGTCGGCCCGCAGGTCCTCGTCGCGGAGGCACCGAGCCACCTGGTAGTAGCGGTCGAGACCGGCCACCATCAGCAGCTGCTTGGCGAGCTGGGGGCTCTGGGGCAGCACGTAGCCAGAGCCGTGGTGGAGCCGGCTGGGCACGACGAACTCGCGGGCGCCCTCGGGCGTAGGCGCCCACAGCAACGGGGTCTCGACCTCGCAGAAGCCCTGTCGGTCCATCGCATGGCGCAGTGCCCGCACCACCGTGGCCCGCAGCCGCAGGTTCGCCTGGAGCCGGGGACGACGGAGGTCGACGTAGCGGTGGCGGAGCCGGACGGCCTCGTCGACCTCGACCCGGTCGTCGACGGCGAACGGTGGCGGGTCCGCCGCCGCCAGCACCTCGACGGCGCACTCGCCGACCTCGACCGCCCCCGTGGCCAGGTCGGGGTTGGCCGTTCCCTCGGGCCGGGCGCGCACGACCCCGGTGACCGCCACGACGTACTCACTGCGGGCCTCGACCGTCCCCGGCACCACGCACTGGACGATCCCCGAGTGGTCGCGCAAGTCGACGAAGGCGAGGTGCTCCCCGTGCTCGCGACGCCGGGCGACCCAGCCGCACAAGCGGACCTCGCGACCGATGTCGGCCTCGCCGAGCTCGCCGCACAGGTGGGTCCGCATGGACGTCGCCGAACGCGTCCCTCCGGCCGTGGCGTCGGTGGGTGGTGGGACTGCCTTCACCGGGTCTCCTCCTCGTCGTCCTCGTCGCCGTCCGCTCCGCGTGCGCCCGCCTTGCCGTCCCGTCCCGCCTCACTGCCTCGAGCAGCGTCCACGGCGCGCCGGACGGCCAGCTCCACATCGCCGAGCGCCACCGCCACCTGGTCACCCCGGGCGCGCAGCTGCCGCAGCGTCGCCTCGCCCGTAGTGAGCTCGTCGGGCCCGACGATGACAGCCAGCCATGCCCCCGAGCGGTCGGCCGCTTTCAGCTGCGCCTTCATCGACCGCTGGTCGAACGCCCGGTCCGCCCGGAGCCCGGCCCGGCGGAGCCGTGTCGTCAGGTCGCGAGCCACGTGCCCACCGACGACGTCGACGACGAAGGCGTCGTGCGCCGGCGGCGCCACGTCGAACGCATCCTCGGCGTCGCAGGCGAGCAACAGCCGCTCGATGCCGATACCGAAACCGATTCCCGGGGTCGGCTGGCCGCCCATCACCTCCACGAGCCCGTCGTAGCGACCGCCCCCACCCACACCGTTCTGCGCGGCGTCGAGCGACGAGGCGGTGAACTCGAACGTGGTCCGGGTGTAGTAGTCGAACCCCCGCACCAGGCGGTCGTCGACCACGAAGGGGACCTCGAGGGCAGAGAGCCCGTCTCGCACCCGGTCGAAGTGGTCACGGCACGCCTCGCAGAGGTGGTCCAGCATCCGGGGCGCCGTCGCCGTCGCCGCTCGGCACTCGGCCCGCTTGCAGTCGAGCACGCGCAGCGGGTTGGCTTCCATGCGCTCGGCGTGCTCGGCGCACAGCTCACCCCGCCGGGTCCGCAGGTAGTCGCGGAGGGCGTCGAGATAGGCGGGCCTGCACGTCGGGTCTCCCATCGAGTGCAGCTTGAGCTCGAGGTGGGCGAGGCCCACCCCGGTGAGGAAGTCGTGGGCCAGCGCGACGACCTCGACGTCGAGGTCGGCGTCCCCCGTACCGAGCGCTTCGATCCCGAGCTGGTGGTGCTGCCGGTACCGGCCAGCCTGGGGGCGCTCGGAGCGGAAGGCCGGCGTGACGTACCACGCCTTCCACGGCACGGGCGGCCGGTGCTGGACGAAGGCCCGGACCACCGGGGCCGTCCCCTCTGGCCGCAGCGCAAGCGAGCGGCCCCCTCGGTCCTCGAACTCGTACATCTCCTTGCCGACCACGTCGCTACCCTCACCGATGCCGCGCCTGAAGACCCGCGTCTCCTCGAAGATCGGCGTATGGGCAAGGCCGTACCCGGCGGCTTCGACCTGCGCGGCGAACCGGGCAACGAGCGCCTCCCAGCGGGCCGACTCGGGGAAGAGGACGTCGCGTGTGCCGGTCGGGGCGCGCGCCGGCTGTGTCTCGTCGGCCACCGGCGGGATCAGTCCTTCTTGCCGGGGAGGATCCGGTAGACGTCGTAGACGGCGTCCAGCTGGCGGATGGATCCGAGCACGGCGTCGAGGTGGGCGGGGTCGGCCAGCTCGATGTCGAAGCGCATCCGGCTGATCCGGTCGGCGTCGGTCTGGGTGTTCGCTCCCACGATGTTCAGATGGTGCTCGGAGACCACGCTCGTGACGTCGGCGAGCAGACGCGACCGGTCGATCGCCACGACCTCGATCGTCGCCACGAACACGCCCGAGGAGCGGTGGTCCCATTCGACCTCGATGAGCCGCTCACGCGACCGGCTGGCCAGCGCCGCGGCGTTGGCACAGTCGGACCGGTGCACCGACACGCCCCGGCCCCGGGTGACGAAACCGACGATCTCGTCGCCGGGCACCGGAGTGCAGCACCGCGACAGCCGCACCATCAGGTCGTCGAGCCCCTCGACGTACACGCCCGCCGCATGCGGGCGGCCCGGGCGGGCCGACAGCCTCTGGGCACGGGCGGTGACCGGGAGCTGCTCCTCGTAGACACCGCCGCGCAGGTCGCGATGGAGGCGTTGGGCGATCGCTCGGGCCGAGATCCGGTTGTCACCGATGGCGGCGAAGAGGGTGTCGAGGTCGGCGTAGTTCATCGCCGCCGCCAGCTCCGCCAGCGCGTGCTCCGAGGTCAGCTTCTGCACGGGCAGCCCCTCCCGGCGCAGCTGCTTGACGAGCTCCTCCCGCCCGATCTCCTTGGCGTCCTCGCGCCGCTCGCGCGAGAACCACTGACGGATCTTCGTCCGTGCTCGCGACGAGGCGACCATCGACAGCCAGTCACGCGAGGGTCCCGCCGTCGGCGACTTGGAGGTGAAGATCTCGACGGTGTCCGCCGAGGACAGCCGCGTGTCGAGGGGGGCGAGCCGCCCGTTGACCTTCGCGCCGATGCAGCGGTGGCCGACCTCGGTGTGGATCGCGTACGCGAAGTCGACCGGGGTGGCGTTCGCCGGCAAGGCGATGACACGTCCCTTCGGGGTGAAGACGTAGACCTCGTCCTGCTCGAGGTCGAGCTTGAGCGCCTCGAGGAACTCGATCGGGTCGTCGGTCTGGCGGTCGACGTCGGCGATGCGCTGGAGCCAGGCCATCTCCGAGGAGTGGTCCTCCTTGGACTTGTAGCCCCAGTGGGCCGCGATGCCGTACTCGGCCCGGTGGTGCATCTCGTGGGTACGGATCTGCACCTCGACCGGCTTGCCCTCGAGACCGATGACCGTCGTGTGCAGCGACTGGTACATGTTGAACTTGGGGGTGTTGATGTAGTCCTTGAAGCGCCCCTGCACCGGAGCCCAGATGGCGTGGATGGCGCCGAGGGCGGCCCAGCAGTCCTTCTCGGAGTCGACGACGACCCGGATGGCCACAAGGTCGTTGATGTCGTCGAACTCCTTGCCGCGCACGACCATCTTCTCGTAGATGGACCACAGGTGCTTGGGACGGCCGGTGACGTCGGCCACGATGCCCATCTCCTCGAGACGCCGGCGCACGTGGACGAGCACCTTCTCGAGATACTCCTCACGCTGCGGCGCCCGGGCCGCCACCATCTGCTCGATCTCGGCGTAGCGCTTCGGGTGCAGCGTGGCGAAGGCGAGGTCCTCGAGCTGCCAGCGCACCTGCTGCACGCCGAGGCGGTGCGCCAGCGGCGCGTACACGTCGAAGGTCTCCTGCGCCGTGCGCCGCTGCTTCCACTCCGGCATCACGGCCACCGTCCGCATGTTGTGCAGCCGGTCGGCCAGCTTGATGAGCAGGACGCGCCAGTCCTCGGCCATGGCCACGAGCATCTTGCGGATGGTCGCCGCCTGTTGGGCCTCCTTGGAATTGAACTGGAGGCGATCGAGCTTGGTCACGCCGTCGACCACCTTGGCCACCCCGGGACCGAACGCCGCCTCGATCCCCTCGAGCGTCAGCCCGGTGTCCTCCACCGCGTCGTGCAGGAGGGCGCCCGCCACCGTCTGGGCGTCGAGCCCGAGCTCGGCCACGATGGTCGCCACCGCCACCGGGTGGGTGATGTAGGGCTCACCCGAGCGCCGGAACTGCCCCTCGTGGGCCTTCTGCGCCGTCCGGCCCGCCTCGACGATCAGTGACGTGTCCTCGTCGGGACGGTGGGAGGCGAACTCGGCCAGCAGGGGGGCCAGGAGCTCGCGCAAGGTCTCCTGCTGCGCCAGCTCGGGCTCGAGGACGAGCGTCCGAGCGTCCGTGTCGGCCGGAGTCACCCGGGCCAGGGCCACCATTCATCCAGGGTACCCGCCTGGGCAAACACCACGGCGCCATCGCAGCGCGGGCCGCCCGCTCGCGCCTCGCCTCAGCGCCGTCGCTTGCCGCTTCGCTTGCGCGGCCGGGCCGACTGCCTCGATCCCGACCGCCGCTGTCCGCCCGTGCCCGAACCCGTGCCGGCGCCCGTGCCCGATCGCCCCGCGTCGCCGGCGTCACCGGCGTCACCGGCGTCACCCGCATGGCCGTCGCCCGCTGGCCGGTCCATGAGCGCGGTCCCGGTGCCCGGACCGCCGCCTCCGGAGCCTCGGCCCGGTCTGCTCGCCGAGCCCGGTCGGATGGGCCCACTGCGCTTGGAGCCGCCGGACCGCTGTGCCGCAGGGGCACCTCCCCCGCCGCCGGACCGGCCGACCTGGCCTGCCGCGGCCACGCTCAGCGCGGTGCTGAGGTTGGCGGCGTCGGCCGCCGAGTACCACGCGCCGGCCTCGCCGCGCTTTTGCAGCCGCGCCTCGATCGTGACCCAGCGGTCCTCGCGCTCCTTCATGAGGCACAGCACGGGAGAGGCGATGAAGATCGAGGAATAGGCACCCGACAGCAGACCGACGAAGAGGGCCAGGCCGTACGACTGCAGGGTCGTCGCGCCGAGCAGCTGGGCGCCGATCAGCAGGACAGCCAGCACGGGGAGGATCGCCACGGCGGACGTGTTGATCGACCGGGCCATGGTCTGGTTCATGGACAGGTTGATGAGCTGGGGGTAGGTCATGCGCCCGCTGCTCCCGATGCCGCGCGTGTTGTCGCGGACACGGTCGAAGACCACGACGGTGTCGTAGAGGGAGTACCCGAGGATGGTCAGGATCGCCACCACGGTGTCCGGCGTGACCTGGAAGTTGAAGATCGAGTAGATCCCGACGGCGACCAGCACGTCGTGCACCATGGCGATGAACGCCGCCAGCGCCATCTTCGGCTCGAAGCGGATGCTGATGTAGATCCCCACCACCACGAAGAAGATGATGAGGGCTTCGATGGCCTTGTTGGTGATGGACGATCCCCACGTCGGACCGACGGTCGTGATGCTGATCTTGTCGGCCGGCGTCGTGGCGGTGGTCGAGGTCGGCGCCGACGTCGAGGTCGTGGTGGCGGCGCCGGCCGCCGTCGAGGAGGTCGAGGAGGTCGAGGAGGTCGTCGAACCTGCGGCCGACGTCGTGGTGCTCGTCGCCGGCTTGGCCGTCGTGCTCGTCGTCGAGGCCGTCCCGCTGGAAGCGTGGGCGGCGGTCAGGTCGAGCAGCGCCGTCCGGACGTTGTTGCTGACCTTGTCCTGCTGCGCCGGCGTCAGTTTGTTGATGTCGGACTGGACGTCGAGCGTCTGGTTGCTGCCGCTCCCGAGGAGTTCGACCGTGGGATCGATCAGCCCGGTGCCGCTCAGCGCCTTCACCGCCTCGCTCTGCGTCACGCCGGGTGCGGCGATCCTCCATTCGGTGCCGCCCTTGAACTCGATCCCGAGGTTCAGGCCACCCCGCAGGATGATCGAGACGATCCCGGCCGCGATGATCAGGGTCGAAACGGCGAACCAGATGCGCCGCTTGCCCACGAAGTCGAAGCGCGTCTCGCCCCGGTAGAGGCGACTGATGGGTCCATGGCCCTTGCGGGGCTTCGCCAGGATGGCCCGGGCGGCGTCGTCGAGCGAGACGAGCTCGTCGTCGTCGAGTGAGCCGGTCTCCACCTCCTCCTCGAGCTGCTCGACGTCCTCTTCGCTCACCTCGTCGAGGGTGCTCTCCTCGTCGCGCTCCTCGCCGCGGCGCCCGCGGCGATCGCCGTCGTCGCGGCCGCTCACGAACCACCACCCCCGCCTCCGGCACCGACCCCGACCGGAACGCCGGCCCCGGCCGGAGCGCCTCCACCGGTCTGCGGCCCGGCCCCGAGTCCCGTCGCGATGCTGAAGGCGCCCGAACCCTGGAGGCGCTGGGACTGGCCGAGGAGGATGACCAACGGACGCGTGTAGAACCACGTGATGGCCATGTCCAGGATGGTGGACAAGCCGAGGAAGAAGGCGAAGCCCTTCACGTTCCCGACCGCCACGAGATACAGCACGATCGCCGCCAGCAACGACACGAAGTCAGCGGCCCAGACCGTGCGCCAGGCGCTCTTGAAGCCGCGGTCGACCGACGTGCGGACCGACCGGCCGGATCTGGTCTCGTCCTTGAGCCGCTCGAAGTAGACGATGTACGAGTCGACGGTGATGCCGATGGAGACGATCAGGCCGGTGATACCGGCCAGATCGAAGCTCGGCGCGACGGTCGTGTGCCCGAGCGCCGAGATGATGGCCCAGAGCAGCAGTGCCGTCAGCAGGAGCCCGGAGATGACGACCAACCCGAGAGCCCGGTAGTAGAGCAGGACGTAGAGCAGGACGAGGATGAGGCCGGCTATGCCCGCCCCGAGGCCGGCGACGAGCGCCGAGTGCCCCAGCGTGGCCGAGACGGTCTCGGAGGTGGCGGCCTTGAGGACGATGGGCAGCGCGCCGTAGTTCATGGCCTGGGCCAGGTTCTGCGCGTCCTGCTGGGTCAGGCTCCCGGAGATCTCGCCCCGGCCGCCGAACGAGCTCGGGTTCGCCTGCGTGGGCTGGATGATGGGTGCCGAGTAGACCTTGCCGTCGAGCTCGATCCCGAGGGGAAGGTGGAAGTTCTTGGCTGCGACCTGGTCCCACAGCCCCGCCCCGGTTCCGGTCAAGGTGTAGTCGACCACCCACTGACCGGCCTGGTTCTGCGTGGCCTGGGCGCTCGCGATCGAGTGCCCGGTCATCTCCGAGGGTCCGAGCACGCAACGCGTCGCCGCGCTGCCGTCGTTGCACGCTCCCGCCAGCCCCGGCAGGAGGACCGTGCTTTGGGGATAGCCGGGCTTGTCGACACTGGTCGAGGCGTACGACGCGTACTGCGGGTCGGGCGGGACCGAATTGGAAGTGAAGCCCGAGGGCGAGGCGGAGTCCGGCGTCACGTGCAGCGTCGACGTCGAGATCTGCGACGACGGGCTGCAGGCGGGGATGGACTCGATGCCGGGGGGCAGCACCTTCGACTTGGAGCCCTTCGGCACCGCCTGGGGGTAGGCGTAGCAGAGCACCGGGCGGAAGTACATCCGCGCCGTCTGGCCGATCTGGTTGAGCACCTGCTGCGCGTCGGTGACCCCCGGGATCGAGACCGAGATCTGGTTCTTGCCCGTCGTCTGCACCTGGGCACCGGACACGCCGAGTCCGTTCACGCGCAGGTTCAAGATGTTGACCGTCTCGTTCAGGTCCGACTGCGAGACGTGCTTGCCCTGGGCCGTGTAGACGACGGACACACCGCCGGCGAGGTCCAGGCCGAGCCGGGGCGACCAGCTGGCGGCGAACGTCGCCAGGAAGGAGCCGACGCAGATCGCCACCACGACCAGGACGCTGATCAGGAGGTTGCGGCGATGCCGCCGCTGTGCCCGTCCCCCCGACTTCGGGCTCACGGGTCCTCAGACTCCCCACCGCGGTCCTTGCCGCTCGTCGTGCTGTCGCCACCGATGTCGTCGATGTCGTCGCTCCCGGTGGTCACGGCGCCGTCCTTGGCCCGGGAGTCCCCGCTCCCGTTGGTGCTCGGCCGCACGTCCCGGGTGGTGGTGTCCTCGGCGAGGTCCTTCACCGGATCCGCTTCGACCCGCTCCACCTTGCGGGCGATGGCCTGGCGGACGAACACGATCCGGGTCGGCTGGGGACCGTCGAGGTTGCCGTCGTCACCGAGGGCGCCCGTCAGCAGCGTGTAGCGATCGCCGTGGATCTCGAGGACGGTGCCGATCACACCGCCGACGGTCTGCACCTCGTCACCGACCTCGATGTCCGATCCCTGCGCCTTCCGTGCTGCCTGGGCTTTCCTCTGCTGCGGGCGGATGAAGAAGAAGTAGCCGAGCACGCCGATGGCCAGCAGCGGGAGGAGGGTCAACAGACCCGAGCTCGAACTCGATTTGGACGACGAGGAGGCGGCGACCAACACGTGGACCAGCGCCGGGGTTGATGTCATTGAAGATCCTTCGACCTGATTGGTTGCGAAATTCCACCCTACTGCCTGGCCACCTGAACGCTCCGGCACCACCTGGTCAGGGTGGACCGCCATGCCGGCTGGGAGGAGGTCCCATCGCGGAGCCGTGCCGCCACGGCACCGGGCAGGACGCAACCCGACCGCAACCCAATTGGGCCCCGATTTGCGACACCGCGTGTCCAGAGTACGCAGCATCAGTACAGCAACCTCACGGTGTGGTCGCTCGGAGGGGGGCGACAGAGGACGAGTCCGGTCGAGGGGGAACGGACCCGGAGGGGGAAACACCGGGGGGAGGTGCAGCGAAGGAGTGCGCCGGCCTCACGAGGCCGTCGGTCGGTTGATTCCGGGGGGAACCGACGACCCGGGCCGGCGCACCTTTCGCGCCCTGTACTGCTCTCGCTGAGCTCGCGGCACTCGCCGGGCTCACTGCGCCGGGCTGGGGAAATCCCAGATCAGCGCCTCGAGCCTTCCTGGATCAGCTCTTCGAGCCGCCGCTGGCCCCGACGTCACCCCCACCGACCTGACCGAGGCCGTTCTCCGGCATGCGGCGCTCCGTGGCACCAGAGCGCCGACTGGGCCCATCAGCCCAGGCCACTGCGGTGCATCTGGTGCGCCGGGGTGGCTCTGATTCACTCAGATCGTCCAATTGCCCAGTACAGTTGCGATCCTGATGCGAGAGGGGCACAACTCCGTGCTGATCATCGAGGACGAGGCCGACATCCGTCAGCTGCTGCGCACGCTCCTCGAGCGGGAGGGCTACGCGGTCTCGGAGGCCATCGAGGGGCGCGACGGAGTCCGCCAGTTCCACCAGTCCCATCCCGACATCGTGATCCTCGACGTCGGGCTCCCCGACCTCGACGGCTGGCAGGTCCTCGAACGCATCAGGGACATGAGCGACGCCCCGGTCCTCATGCTCACGGCGCTGAGCACCGAGCGTGACAAGGTCCGGGGGCTCAATGCCGGCGCCGACGACTACCTGACGAAGCCGTTCGGCAAGGTCGAGCTCCTGGCCCGCCTGCAGGCCATCAGCCGCCGCCAGGTCAACAACAAGGACCTGGTCACCACTTTCGACGACGGCACCCTCCACATCGACTTCGCCCATCAGGAGGTCACGGTCGACGGGAACCCCGTGGTCCTGACGCCGACCGAGTACCGCCTGCTGGCCACGCTGGCCCGGCACCAGGGCCAGGTCCTGTCCTCGGACCAGCTCATCGAGCTGGCCTGGGACGACCCCAGCGGATTGGCCCCCTCCCGAGTCAAGTACGCCGTCCTCCGCCTGAGGCGCAAGCTCGGTTGGGACGAAGGGGACGACGCACCGATCGAGACGGTCCGCGGCTTCGGTTACCGCTACCGCTCGCGGAGCCGGTGACCAGATCGGCGCAGCCACGATCTGACCCCCAGGGGCGTCGCGATCCGCAGATGCCCGGAACTGCCCTACCCATCGGCTTCTCGGGATCCATGCGGGTCCGCCTCCCCGTGTTCGCGCTGGTGGCCATCGGCACCGTGCTCATCGCGGTGCTCCCCTTCCCCCACGACGCTCGCCGCGAGATCTCCATCGCCGGCGTGCTCTTCTTCGTGCTGGTCGCCGCCGCCTTCCTCGTTCCCTGGGAGCGCCTCCCGGACTGGGCCTGGCTGATCATCCCGATCGGCTACATCGCGGTCATCGCCGTCATTCGCGACGCACAGGGCGGCTCCCACTCCGGTCTGGTCGTCGTCTATCTCCTGCCCATCGTCTGGCTGTCGCTCTACGGGCGTCGGCTCCACCTGCTGGTCGGGCTGTTCTGCCTGGACCTGGCGCTGTTGTTCCCTCTGCTCCTCGTCGGGCCGCCGAAGTACCCCACGCTGGAGTGGCGCCAGGTCGCAGTCATGGCCACCGTGACGACGCTGGTGGCCTCCACCGTCTACACGATGGTCTCGCGCGACCGCGCCTTTCTGAGCGATCTGGCGCAGCAGTCGCGCATCGCCCGCCGCAACGCCCGCGAGGCCGACTATGCGCGCGACCGCCTGGAGACCCTCCTGCGGGCAGCAACCGGCTCGGCCATCATGGGTGTCGATCCCGCCGGCACGGTGACCTTCTTCTCCGCCGGTGCCGAGCAGATGCTGGGCTATCGGGCGGCGGAGGTGGTCGGCATCCGCTCCATCGCCGATTTCATCGACCCGGCGCAGATCGACGAGCGACGCCAGACCATCGATGCCATGCGGACGGCGCTCGAACCGATCGATGCCGAGGCTGCCGCAGAGGTGCCGTGGACGGCGACCCGGAAGGACGGGCACCAGCGGCGCTGCGTGGTCCGAGTGCGGGCACTGCCCGTCCCGGCGGCAGATGCCGCACTCGAGGAGGACTGGCTCGACGACATCCCCGAGGGCTTCGAGGGGGTGGCGACCCTCGACGACACGCTGTCGGCCAACGACCGCGACGAACCCGAGGAGGCGCCTGCAGCGTCCAACGGCGGCTACGTCGTCGTCGCCATCGACGTCACCGAGCGAGAAGAGCTCGCGGCCGACCGGGAGCGACTGTTCGCCATCCAGAAGGAGGTGACGCAGTCGCTGATCGAGCAGAACAACCGACTGCGGGAGCTGACCCAGATGAAGGACGACGTCGTGGCGACGGTGTCCCACGAGTTGCGGACTCCCATCACCTCGATCCGCGGCTTCGTCGAGCTCCTCCTCGATGCCTCGAGCGAGCTCACCGAGAGCCAGATGCGGATGCTGCAGACGATCGAGCGCAATGCCGAGCACCTGCAGCGCGTCGCCGAGGACCTCCTGGCGGACCCGGGTGCCGGCCGCGGCCTACGGGTCGCCTTCGTGGAGCTCGACCTCGCCAGACTCACCGAGGACGCCGTGCACGCCATCCAGACCTCGGCGACCGTCGCAGGCGTCGTCCTGACGATGGAGCCCGGCAACGAGGTCCCGATCTTCGGCGACCCGACCCGCCTCCACCAGCTCCTGGGCAACCTGCTCTCGAACGCCATCAAGTTCTCCCCTCGTGGCGGCCGGGTCCATGTCGTGGTGGACAAGGCGGATGCCTATGCCCGCGTCCAAGTCATGGACGAGGGCCCCGGCATCCCCGAAGGCGAACGCGACCAGCTCTTCGAGCGCTTCTACCGCCTCGCTTCCTCGACCGAGGCTGGTGTGCCGGGCACCGGACTCGGCCTCGCCATCGCCAAGTCCGTCGCCGAAGCTCACGAGGGCTTCGTCGACATCGTCGACACGCCGGGATGGTCGACGACCTTCCGCGTCTTCTTGCCGCTGCGGACCGAGGCGGCGGTGCCGAGCCGGAGCTCGAACACCCCCGCCTCCGCCTGAGGGCGCCAGCCCGGGGGCTCCGCTATGCGGCCAGGAAGCCGCCGGACTGATGCGCCCACAAGCGGCCGTAGACGCCGGCCCCGCCCAGCGAGAGCAGCTCGGCGTGCGTTCCCTGCTCCACCACGTGCCCGCGGTCCATCACCACGATGCGGTCCAGACGGGCGATGGTGGCGAGGCGGTGCGCCACGACCAGTGCGGTCGTGCCCTCCATGAGGTGCCACAGCGCCTCCTGCACCAGGGCTTCCGATTCGGAGTCCAGTGCCGAAGTGGCCTCGTCGAGCACGAGCACCTGCGCCCCTTTGGCCATGGCCTGCGCGATGGCGACACGCTGGCGCTGGCCACCCGAGAGCTTCAGGCCACGCTCCCCGACGACCGTCTGATACCCCTCGGGCAGCCGCTCGACGAACTCGTCCACGTACGCCGCCCGCGCGACAGAGTGGACGAGGTCCATGTCGACACCGCCCGGGAGGTCGAGGCCGTAGCAGATGTTCTCCGCAATGGTGCGGTGGAGCATCTGGGGATCCTGAGGCACGTACCCGATGTTGCGACGCAACGACTGCTGTGTCACCCGTGCGATGTCCTGTCCGTCGATCGCGATCATGCCGTCATCGCGGTCGGCGAAGCGCAGGAGCAGTTTCGTCAGCGTCGTCTTGCCGGATCCGGACGGCCCGACCAGACCGATGTGCTCACCCGGCTCTATGCGCAGGTCCAGATCGTGGAAGAGCGGATCGCCGACACGGTAGGAGAATCGGAGACGGCGGAACTCGACGAGACCACGAGACACCGACAACTCCCGCGCGCCCGACACGTCGGTGATGTCGGGTTTCGTCTCCGCGATCCCTGCGAACTTCGCGCATCGCCCGATGGCGCGTGACATGAGCCGGATGAACTCGAAGGACTCCTCCAGGCTCGTCCCGACGAATGTCGCATAGAAAAGGATCAGGTAGACGACCCCGGCCGCGGCGACGTGGTGCAACGCCAACAGAAGGCCCACGGCGACGGCGGCCCAGTTGAAGAAGGCCATGGCCGATTCCATCTGCAGCCGCGTGCCGGTGAAGACACGCCGCGCCCGGAGATCCGCGGCCAGCGAATCGCCGACCAGCGCGTCCACGTGCGTCATCTCCCGGTCTTCTGCGGCCTGGGAGCGCACCGTGGTCAAGTTCGTGATGGTGTCAGCGATGACGCCCGTAGCTCTCGAGTGTGCGTCCGAGAATTCCTTCTCGGCTGCGACCACCCGGCCCATCCGGCGGTGCAGCACCAGCACGAACACCCCGACCAGCGCCGCCATGACCAGAGCCACCGGCCAGGCGACGAACGCGAGGACGACGATGGCGCCCAACGTCGTGACCGAGATTCGCAGAATGCCCCAGACCATGGAGTCGATCAGGTCCACGAAGGCCCATGTGGAGGTCTCGAGCGTCGCGATGACCTCGCCGGAGGGCCGGTCGTTGTGCCAGGCATGGCTCAGGCCGATCAGGTGGTCGTAGCCGTTCATGATGGAACGCCCGAACGAGCGCAGCGTGGCACCCCAGTTCAGCCAACCGCCGATACGCCCGAAGACGACCGCCGCCGCCAGGACGAGCGCATAGGCGACGGCCAGCGGCACGAAACCGGCCCAACGCTGGCCCTGGGCATCGAGGTGAGCGAGACGCCCCAAGAGGGCGGCGAAGATCAAAGGTGCGGCGACCGCGTTGGCGAGCGTGCCGAGCACGATGGCGGTGCAGCTTCCTGCGAAGGCGACGCGATCGGGGCGCATCTGTCGCCAGCAGTAGGCCAGCGTCTCCCTGTTGGTGGCGTTGGGGAAGAGGGTGTGTTCACCCATTGTGTTCTCTCCGTCCGAATTGGACCCGACCTCCCCCGAAGACGGAGTCGGGCCCGCGGATGTGCGGTGTCGTCGTGTGGTTCCTGGGGTCTGAGGGCACGCCGGACGAAATCCGGGTACACAGCTTCACGGATCTCCCGATCGTGCTCGCCGGGCGAGGCGAGCCGAAGCGAAGGCTCCGTGCGGGCGCTCAGCCCCTCGATGAACCGGTCGGCGTCAGTGACCGGTGATGCAGAGCCCGGACCCGGCGAGCCGGGACCGTCCTCCGCCGGCACTCGGAACAAAGGTCGCAGCGAAGGCGGGCGTCGCGGTCACGATGGCGCGCGCCGCCAGAGGCTGACGCGTCATGGTTCCAGCCATCGGGCCACCTCGCTTCCTTTGTCGGGTACGGCAGGACAACGCTAACCCAAGGACCGTCGCGCCGGGAGAAAGAGTGTGAAATGTCGCGCCCGGTGCCGAGGACGAGGCCTCCGCTCAGAAGAGCGCCGGCGAGTTCGTTGCGTCGGGTGCGCCAGGCGGACCGTCGTATCCGAGATGCGTCCACGCCCGAGCGGTCGCGACCCGTCCCCGGGCGGTCCGCTGGATGAGGCCGCTCTGTAGGAGATACGGCTCGTACGCGTCTTCGATCGTGTCGGGCTCCTCCCCCACGCACTGCGCCAAGGTCGTGAGACCGACCGGCTGCCCGCCGAAGCGCCCGCACAGCGTGGTGAGGATGGCCCGGTCGACCTTGTCGAGACCGAGGCCGTCAACACCGAACAGCTCCAACCCTTCGCGGGCCGTGGTGCCGTCGATGAAGCCCGAGCCGCGCACCTCGGCGAAGTCCCGTACCCGGCGCAGCAGCCGGTTGGCAACGCGCGGTGTGCCCCGTGAGCGCTCCGAGATGCGGACCGCACCCTCCCGGTCGATCTGCACCTTCAAGATCCGGGCCGAGCGTTCGACGATGGAGCGCAGGTCCGCCGGGTCGTAGAGGTCGAGGCGCCCGACGAAGCCGAACCGGTCCCGCAGCGGGCCCGACACGAGTCCGGTCCTGGTCGTGGCGCCGACCAGCGTGAACGCCGGGAGCTCGAGGCGGATCGAGCGCGCCGTCGGTCCCTTCCCGATCAAGATGTCGAGCCGACCGTCCTCCATCGCCGAATAGAGCATCTCCTCGACCGAGCGATGCAGACGGTGGATCTCGTCGATGAAGAGGACGTCGCCCTCCTGGAGGTCGGTGAGCAACGCGGCCAGGTCCCCGGCACGGGTCAGCACGGGGCCGGCAGTGATGCGCAGGCCCGTTCCCATCTCGGCCGCCACGATGCCGGCCAGGGACGTCTTGCCGAGGCCGGGTGGGCCGGCGAAGAGGATGTGGTCGACCGGCTGGCGCCGCTGCCGGGCAGCCTGCAGCACGATCCCGAGGTGCTCCACCAGGTCGGCCTGGCCCACGAACTCCGAAAGGCTCCGGGGTCTGAGGCCGACCTCCTCGAGCTCTTCTTCGCCAGAGGCCGACACGGGATCGACCACGCGTCGCTCCTCGCCAGCGTCGCCAGCGTCGCCAGCGTCGCCAGCGTCGCCATCGTCGACCGCCAGCACCTCACGGCGGGCGCGCGGGCTCACCGTGAGGCCAGCTCGCGTAGCGCCAGCCGGAGCATCTCCTCCACCCCGACATCGTCGCGTAGGCCGTCGAGCGCACCGCGGATCTCGTCGGGCGCGTACCCGAGCTCGACCAGGGCTGCCCGTGCCTCCGCCCTTGACGTGCGGGTGGAGGCCCCTCGACCCGACCCCTCCGAACCCGACGCCATGACGCCGACCGGATCCAACGAGAGGTCGGGCAGGTCGAGGCGGCTCTTCAGCTCGATGAGCAGCCGGGCCGCCGTCTTGCGGCCCACGCCCGGTACGGCACACAGCGTCTCGAGATCGTCCTCCAGCACCGCCGTCGACAGGGCGGCCGGCGACAGCATCGCCATGATCGCCAGCGCCAACGAGGGACCGACGCCGTGCGAGCTCAACAACACCTCGAAGCAGCGCCGCTCGTCGTCGTGGAGGAAGCCGTAGAGCACGATGGCGTCCTCACGGACGTGAGTGTGCACGTACAGCATCGCCTCGCCGACGGGCCCGGATGCGCCGCCGACGGGCCCGGACGGCCCGGACGGCCCGGACGGCCCGGACGTGCCCGACGTCGACGGGATCGCCACCAGGGCGGCAGCCGTGGCCGGCGTGACGGTGACCCGGTAGCCCACGCCTCCGACGTCGAGAACGACCTCGCCCTCACCGCTGCGGAGCACGGCTCGACCACGCAACAGCCCGATCACCGCGACCACCCCCTCTCGATCCTCGACTCGTCCTCGTCGGTCCTCATCCCGTCCCCACCGTCATCACCGTCATCACCGCCCTCACCCTCCTCGTTCCGGCACGTGCCGCTCGTGCCGGCTCACCTCGGCGCGGCCTCGGCCACCAGCGCCGCGTCGACGGCCCGCCGCAGCGGGACGGTGGTCAGGTGGCACACCGCCAGCGCCAGGGCATCGGCCACATCGGGCGGCCCGGCCACCGCACGCAGACCGAGCACCTGGGCCACCATGCGCTGCACCTGCTCCTTGGTCGCGGCGCCGTAGCCGACCAGGCCCTGCTTGACCTCGTTCGCCGTGTACTGGGCCACCTCGCAGCCGGCCTCCCTCGCCGTCACCAGCGCCAGCCCGCTGGCCTGGCCGACCGACATGGCCGTCTTGGCGTTCACCTGGAAGAAGACCCGCTCGACCACGACCACGCCCGGTTGGAGCTCGCCCACGAGGGCCCGGAGCTCCGTCCACAGCTCCAACAGCCGCTCCGGCAGCGGCGCACCGGGATCCGTCTCGAGCACGCCGGCGGCATGGGCCCGCAGCCGCCCGTCCTCCTCGCCCCGCGCCACCAGCCCGTACCCGCAGCGTGACAGCCCAGGATCGATCCCCAAGACGAACATGCGTTCGTAGGCTAGTGGGGTCCCGGGCTCAGGACGCGGATCCGGGTCCGCCGCTCGGCGGCCCGTGGGCTCAGCCCTCGAAGGAGGCCAGGACCTCGTCGGAGATGTCGGCGTTGGAGTGCACGGCCTGGACGTCGTCGTGGTCGTCGATCGCATCGAGCAGGCGCAGCACCTTCTTGGCGTCGGCCTCGTCGGGCACGGGGACCAGCGAGGTCGGTTCGAGGCTGAGGTCGACCGACTCGGGGGCGATGCCGGCGTCGTCGAGGGCGCGGCGGACCGACTCGAGGTCGCTCGGCGCGGTCGTCACCACCCAGACGCTGCCGTTGCTCGAGAGATCCTCGGCACCGCC
The DNA here is from genome assembly GCA_027306605.1 of Acidimicrobiaceae bacterium. Lineage (GTDB taxonomy): Bacteria > Actinomycetota > Acidimicrobiia > Acidimicrobiales > RAAP-2 > Bog-473. The sequence goes on along the minus strand of DAHUZK010000016.1, from coordinate 72,026 downwards.
CTCCATGGCGATCTCCATGACCTTGTCCTCGTCCTGATCGAGCGGAACGGTGACGATGCCCTTGCGCTCGAACTGCCACGACACGGCGCCGGGTTCTGCCATGTTGCCGCCGTTGCGGCTGAAGAGGTTGCGCATCTCGGCGCCGGTGCGGTTGCGGTTGTCGCTCAGTGTCTCGACCATGATGGCCACGCCTCCGGGACCGTAGCCCTCGTAGTTGATGGCCTCGTAGCGCACGCCCTCGAGCTCGCCGGTGCCGCGCTTGATGGCCTTCTCGATCGTGTCGAGCGGGACACTGGCCCCCCTCGCCTTCTGGAACGCGGTTCGGAGCGTGGCATTGGCGTCGAGGTCGCCGCCACCGTCACGCGCCGCCACCTCGATGGCACGGATGCATTTGGCGAAGACCTTGGCGCGGGCCTTGTCCTGGGCGCCCTTGCGGTACTTGGTGGTCGCCCACTTCGAGTGACCCGACATGTGCTCGTCCTGCCTCTTTCTCGTCTGCTGGTGTCACTGGCCGGCCGTGGTGCTGCCGACGGCCGTGGTGCTGCCTTCGCCCCCGCGGTCTCTCCACCCCTCCTCCCGGGGGGTGGGACTCGATTCTACCGAGGGTCGTCGCAGAACCGGCGGGTGGAGGGGAAGCCTCGGGTGCCTGGTGGGGCACCGCGGCGGGTCGGCGGGTCGGCGGTCTCGTGCGGCGGCCGGGTGGCAGCGTGGAGAACGGATTCCACGTCCTCGGCAACCTGCTCGAACCCGGTGACGCCGGCGCCCGTTTGCAAGGTGGCCATCAGCAAGGAGATCACGATCACGACCATGCCGCTGGCCGTCTGCGTCGCTTCGATGTCCTGGCGCACCGTGCCGGCCATCTGCTGGTCACGAATCAGATCGGCCACCATCTTGCGCAGCTCCTGGAGGGCGGGGATGTGGAGCAGCCGCATGGTGAACTCCGGCTCGAGGCCACGCAAGATGCGGCCGGCGAGGGGGTGTGCACCCAAGTGGGCAATGAGAGCACGCATCAAGAGCCGGCCCCACTGTTCGGCGTCTTGGTCCAAGCCACCCAGCGAGACGGCGTCGCCGATCAGGCCGGCGACGTCCTCGTCGACCGCGGCCACGAACAGTGCCTCCTTGTTCGCGAAATACGGATACGACGCCGTCGTGGACAAACCGGCGTCCCGGCAGACGTCCGCGACCGAGGTGCCCCGGTAGCCGTCTCGGGCGAAGCGCAGCACGGCGGCGGCCAGCAGGACGCGACGCGTCCGATCGCCCTTGGTCGAGGTCGCGGCGCGGCGTGCCGCGGTGGGCGGGCTCCGACGGTCAGCAGGTCGGTCCGGCGGCACGGCGTCAGCCCGCCTCCACCGGGTCGAGGTCGCGAGCGAAGCGGTCGACGCCGCAGGCGAGCTGCCAACCCCGAGGGACCCGACCGCCACCGAAGACACCGGCCTCGAGCAGCGGGACGAGGAGGGGGCGCAGGGCCCGATGGCGCAGTGCCGTGCGGCGGTGCGAGCGGTTGACGGCACGCCACGTCGGCCAGGCGGGCAGGCCCACGGTGGCGTAGACGCCCGGGTGCACGATCGTGTCGAACATGGCGATGGCGATGCGGGAGCCGAGATGGCGGACCAGAAGGCGCTCGATCGGGCCTGCGGCCGCCCACTGCTCGGGGAAGAGCATGCGGGCGAAGGCGAGATGGCGCGCCTCTTCCTGGCGGTGGTACTTCGAGACGGCCTTGATCATCGGATCCGTGTCATCGTGCTCGGAGGCGAGCTTCTGCAGGAGGTCCGGGACCTCCTCGCCGCTCAGCACGAGAAGGCAGAAGAGCGCCGGCATCGACGTCAGGATCGGCAGCACCACCCGCTGGGCCAGGCGGGCGATCGTGCCGTCGAGGGGGTTCGTGGCGGCGGGCCGGACCTGATCGAGGAGGCGCACGAAGAGTCGGGAGTGCCGCGTCTCCTCCCCCATCTCGTGCAGCAGGTACGTCACGCGGGGATCGGTCAGGTCGCGCCGGTTGAGGATCTCGAGGCTGAACCCGGCCATCAGGACCGACTCGAAACGGACTCCGGTGTCGACGATGGACGCGAACTCCTCCTTGGCGAGCGTGTGCTTCTGCTCGTCGGTGAGGTCGTCGAAGAGCTCGGGGACGCACGACAGGGAAACCAGCTCGTCGGGGAGCAGCTGGCCGGCGCCGAGGCGTCCGGGCAGATCGAGATCGAGATCGGGCTCGAGGATCCGGTTCAGGGACGCCGACGACAGGCGCTCGATTCGCTGGTCCGCGGTGCGGGCGGTCGTGGCGGTCGTGGCGGTCGTGGTCGTGTCCATGGTCGGCCCTCTACCCCATTTCATCTGGAACTAAGCATTCCCGTCAATTCCTGAATTCTGGCAGCCCGGTGCCGGCCCGATCCAAAGCCCCGGATCGGTGCGGTTCGCACCAGCGGCGACGGGGTCCGATCAGGGCAGGTGTCGCGGAAGCGACAGCCATTGTCGTCGGCCGCGACGGCGCGGGGTTGGGCATACGCTCCGCTGCATGAGCAACACGAGCACGACGTCCCCGACCGGTGCGGCGCATCGTCCTCGTGGCCCCCGTCTGCGCCGCGGGCCTCGGCAGATGCTGGTGCTCGGCGGTGCGGTCGCGATGGCCACGGTGGCCGGTGTCGCATACGAGCGGCTGGCGCGGCGAGCAGCGGGCAGCCGCCCGATCGGTGGGACCGACGACGGTCCGTCGGCGCTGGGCTGGGGGCCGGGAGTCGTCCGACCCGACCATCGCATCGTCCGTACTGCGGACGGCGCCGAGCTGGCCGTCTGGGACCTCGCCGGAAGCGGGCCGGACGCAGGAGCGGTGGTACTCCCCCACTGCTGGGGCTGTAGTCACGAGGTCTGGCTTCCGGTGACGAGGCGCCTACGAGACCAAGGTCACCGCGTGGTCCTGTACGACCAGCGCGGGCACGGACTGAGCACCCGGGGCGCGGCGATGCTCAGCATCGAGGCGCTGGCGCACGACCTGAGTGACGTACTCGAGGCCTGCGACGTGCGCGATGCGGTGCTGGCGGGGCACTCGATGGGCGGCATGACGATCATGTCGCTCGCCGCCTACCGGCCCGAGGTGCTCGAAGCGCGCGCGAAGGCAACGGTGCTCGTCTCGACCGCGGCAACCGCGCTGCGGAGCGGCCGCACGGACCGCGGTGCGCAGCTGGCGGGCGCCTTGATCGGCTCAGCGCTCGTGACCCGGGCGATGCGGGGGCGCAACGGCCACCTCTTCGTGCGCGGGGTCTTCGGGACCGATCCGGTGCGGTCGCACATGGACCTGACCCGTCATCTCTTTGCCGACTGCCACGGCCGGGTACGCGGTGACTTCCTCGTGTCCATGGCCAGCATGGATCTCTTGGAAGGTATTGCCAGCATCGACCTGCCGACGACCGTCATCGTGGGCAGCCGTGACACCTTGACCGAGCCGGCCAAAGCCGATCAGATCGTGGCGACCATCCCCGGGGCGCGCCTCATCTCCTTGAAGGACCGAGGACACATGCTGCCGCTCGAGGATCCCGACACGGTGACCGACGAAATCGTCCGGGCGATCAAGGGCTGACCCGCGCTCGGGGGTGCCGGGCCCTCACGTTGGAGCGATCGCTCGCACACCACCTGTCGCCACCGGACGCGTCATTCTCGTCGTCGACGCCATGCCGGTGAGGGTGTCGACACGAACACCCGACCATGCGGGCTGATGAACCGGACTTCCCCCTGCGCGTCACCGTCGAGTTTCCAGCCCAATTCGTGCACCCGGCTGTGGTGAGCGGTGCAGAGGGTGAGAAGGTTCGACATCACGGTCGGACCTTGTTTCGAGGCCCAGACCACGTGGTGGACATCGGTCACGTTGCGGCAGATGCAACCGGGGAACCGGCACCCGTTGTCACGACGGCGGATCTCGATGCTCTGCGCGAAGGTCGGGTCCCGCACGAGCGGCGTCTGGTCGAGGCAAGAGCCGTCCGGTCCGTCGAACGACAGGGTGATGTCGGCGTTACAGGCCAAGCGACGTGCGACTTCAGCGGAGACGGGACCGACGCCCTGGATGGAAGCGTGGCCGTAACCATCGCCGTAGAGGAGCCGCTCGAGATCGGCGTGGACGATCATGGTGGTGCGGGCACCGCCGTGAACGGGGGCGGGATCAGGGCCGTCGGCATCGGCAGCGACCGAGCCAGTGGTGGCGGTCGGGCCCCCGCCCGCGCTCGTCGGGACCTTCGAGGTGCTCGACCGGGTCTTCCGGCTGCGGCGACCCCGCTCGATGCAGATATCGAGCAGAGCGTCGGCACAGCGGCTCTCGAAGGGGACGTAGTCGGGGTCACTGGCACTGGGATGGTCGTGGCGCCGTGCCCGGCCGGTGATCGCCGACTTCACCAGCGCGTAGGAATCCTTGGTGAGCTGTGCCCACACGAGGCGACGTCCGTCGTCGAAACGAACGAATCGGCGCCGGAATTCGGCCGCAGCGTCGGCGTCCCTCGCACCTTTGACCTCGGCGACGAGCTGGTGCGCCTGTCGAGGGGTCCAGTGCTCGGACGCGTCGGCGAGGTCGGCATCCGACTCCCGTGTCGCCACGGCGGCGAGTGGAGCGAACACGTCGAGCGTGAGACAGCCCCGCGAGAGTGCGTCCGAAAGGGCGGGCAACTGACCAACCTTGGCGGCCGCGTTCACGAGCGTCCGGGCGCGGGCCCGGCTGATCCGAAGGTGCGCCACCAGCCAGTCACGCATGGACAGTGACCCGTCGCCTCGCCAGGCCTCGGTCTGGTCGAACTCGGCGATCTCTCGGAGCATGGCGCCTTCGTGCTCCGAGATCGTGCGCTGGTGCGACGCGATGCTCTCGGCCAGCGTGGCCGTGCGGGCGTCGGCACCGTAGTCACGTGCCCGCGGTCGTCCGCGGCCCTTGGAGGGGGGTGTGGACGAGGCCCCGCCAGAACCGGTGGAACTCGGAGCCGAGGCGGCGGATCCCATATCAGTGGAACGGTCGGCACACGCTCCAGATGCGCGCCACGGACCGATTCAGCGTCGTCCGCGCCGCAACGCCCCGCGCCGCCGGCGGGCTCAGGGCCGGGGCCGGGCCCTGGAGTGTCTAGAGGGCTTCGCTCGCGCCCAACAGGTCCGCGGCGACGCCGGGCGTGGGCTCGGGCAAGACACGTCGGTTCGTGCCACACATGTCGACGAACATCCGGTGCACGCGGCGATCCGGAGTCAGCTCGGGATGGAAGGCGCAAGCCAGGATCAGACCCTGCCGCACCAACACCGGCACCCCCTCGTGCTCGGCGAGAACCTCGACCTCCGGACCGACGGAGAGCACCATCGGCGCCCGGATGAAGACCGTGGGCAGCGCCGTCCCGGCGCCGGCGCTGAGCACGACGTCCGCTTCGAAGGACTGCACCTGGCGGCCGTAGCCGTTGCGGCGCACGACCGCGTCCAATGCGCCGAAGGTGCGCTGGTCCGGCCGGCCGTCCTGCACCTCCCGGGCCACCAGGACGAGCCCAGCGCACGTGCCGAGGACGGGGAGAGCCGGGAGAGCCCCGGCATCCGGCGAGGAGCCCGAACCCGGCGGGACACGCTCGGCGATGGCCTCGAACAATCCGGTGGACTCGAGCAGCATCGAGAGGGTCGTCGACTCGCCGCCGGGCAGGATCAGCCCGTCGAGCCCGACCAGATCCGCCGGCCGCTTCACCAAGCGCACATCGGAGCAACCGATGTCCCGCAGCGCGGCCAGGTGCTCCCGCACGTCGCCCTGGAGGTCGAGGATGCCGATGACGGGTCCTGACGGCCCGGCGCCTGTCACCGCCCCGGCGACTCCGAAGCGGCCGAGCCCGCTACCACCCCCGGTCGGCGAGATGCTCGCCGTACTGGGACGCCTCCAGGCCCCGCATGGCCTCGCCGAGCCCGCGGGAGACCTTGGCCACGTGCTGGGGGTCCTGGTAGTGCGCCGTCGCCTCCACGATGGCGGAGGCCATGCGCTTCGGGTCCGAGGACTTGAAGATGCCCGAACCCACGAACACGGCCTCCGCGCCGAGCTGCATGACCAGCGCGGCGTCGGCCGGCGTGGCGATCCCCCCGGCGCAGAACAGCGGCACGGGCAGCTGCCCGGTCGAGTGAAGCTCCTGTACCAACCCGATCGGCGCGCCCAGCTCCTTGGCCCAGCCATAGAGCTCCGCGGGATCGGCCTGGGTGATGGCGCGGATGGAGCCGGTGATGGAGCGCAGGTGGCGGACCGCCTCCACGATGTTCCCGGTGCCGGCCTCACCCTTGGAGCGGATCATGGCTGCGCCCTCGGACAGCCGCCGGAGAGCCTCCCCGAGGTTCGTCGCGCCGCACACGAAGGGCACAGCGAACGGCCACTTGTCGATGTGGTAGGCCTCGTCGGCCGGTGTGAGCACCTCGGACTCGTCGATGAAGTCGACGCCCAGCGACTGCAGGACCTGCGCCTCGGCGAAGTGGCCGATGCGGGCCTTGGCCATCACCGGGATCGTCACCGCCTCGATGATCCCCTCGATCAGCACGGGGTCGCTCATGCGCGCCACGCCACCGTCCCGGCGGATGTCGGCCGGGACACGCTCGAGCGCCATGACCGAGACGGCGCCGGCGTCCTCGGCGATCTTGGCCTGTTCGGCGTTGACGACGTCCATGACGACGCCGCCCCGCAGCATGTCCGCCAGCCCCCGCTTCACGGTGAAGGTTCCGGTGGTGGTCATGCTTCCAGTCTACGAGGAGTGGCCGCCGCCCCTTCTCACCACTCGCTGAGCGCGGCGGCCCTCACCGAGGTGGCATCCAAGTCGCCGGGCTCGACCGGATCGCCCCGGTGGCCCACGCAGGGGTCGATCCAGACCCAGCGGGTGGGGCCGAAGCGGTTCGGCGTGGCGAACAGGGAGCTCCCGGCCGGGTTCGCCTGCGAGGCCTCCATCATGAGGTGCAGGGCGCCCAGCAGGCCACGCGGGTACCGCACCGCTGATGCGCCGACGACGTCGGCTCGATACTCCCTGCCCTCCCCCACGCAGCGGCGCAGCATCCGCTCCCCGCCGACCAGGGAACCGAGCGTGATGCCCACGCACGAGACGCCGTTGTCGCCTCGCTTGACGTGGGCCAGCTCGTGCGCCAGGACTCCCTCGAGCTCGATGGGGTCCGCCCGCCGCAACAGCCCGCGCGTGAGGACGAGCTCGGAACGCCGCGCGTCGCGGCCCAGCGCGCAGGCGTTGGGCACGTCGTCCTCGACGACGAAGAGGGCAGGCATGGCGAGACCGAAAGTCGCACAGAGCCCCTCGGTCAGGTTGTACAGGCGGGGATCGTCGTGCTCGCCGATCGGAGTGGCACCGATCCGGCGGAGCGCGAACGACGGGGCGAAGCGCCAGAGCCCGTACATGACGGCGGCGCCGACCACGACGAACGCCACCACGCCCAAGAGCAGATCGACCGAGGCGCCCAGCAGGATCCCGACCAGCAGCGCGGGGACGACGGCCGTCCAGGCGCACAGGCGGACGGCGCGCCGGCGGTTGGCGGCAACCTCGGCCGGCAAGACATGCGATGCTCCGAGGCTCAGCTGCAGATCGAGTGTCTCGGTCGGTGGCGCCGGAGCGACGGCGACCGCCTCCCGCGGCTGCGTGGTGCGGGCCCCCGACGACGAGCCTGACGACCCGCCTCGGGACCGGCCGGCGGCCTTCCCGCCGCCCCGGTTCTGCTGGCCGGAGCGCCTGGCTCCGCCCCCGCCGCCCCCGCCGCCCCCACCGCGCCCGTTCCTCGCGCTGGCCTGCCCCTGACGTTGCCCGCCCGCCTTTCCCGGGCCCGAGCCAGCACCGCCGGCGCCGCCGGAGCTCCCTGCCGGCTGGTTCCGGTTGTGGTTCTTGTTGCGATTGCGGTTCCGGTTGCGACTCCGGCCGTTGCGGCTTCCGGCGCTGCCCGGGCTCCCCGGGCTGCCTGCACCGCCCGCGCCGCCCGCGGAGCCGGACGGGCCAGAGCTGGCACCTGGGCCGCCGCCTCCGCTGGGCCTGGGCGTGCTCGGCGTGCCCGACTCGTCGCTGCGCTCAGCCATGACGGGACCAGCCTACGGCAGGACCCGTCGTGGTCCGGATCCGACCAGGCCTGCCCTCACCGTTTCCCAGCACGGGAGAGGGCAATGGCCCGCTCGTAGATCTCCAGGTAGCGCTCGGCCAGGGTGTCCATCGACCAGGCACGGGCGTGCTCGACGGCGGCCTTGCGCGCCTCGGCGGTCGACAGCCCGCTCCCCTCGACGGCGTCCGCCAGCGCCACGCCCAGGGCGCGGGACAACGCCCGCGTGTCACCCGGGGGCACGAGCGAGGCGTGCCCGCCCGCCGCCATCCGGTAGCCCTCGATATCGGAGGCGACCACAGCGCATCCCGCTGCCATGCCCTCCAGGAGGACCATCCCGAAGGACTCGCCGTAGAGCGATGGCGCGCAGAGCACGTCCGCCCCGGCCAGCCGGGAGGCCACCTCGTCGTCGCTCAGGATGCCGAGCCAGTGGACCCGGTCCGATTCGGGATGGCGCCGACGCTGCACGTCCCCCGCCGATCCGCCCCCTGCGATCCACAGCACGGCGGGACGTTCCAACATGGCGAAGGCGTCGAGGAGGACGCTCAGGCCCTTGCGCTCCTCGTGGCGGCCGAGGAACAGCACCGTGGGCCGTCCCGCCGGGTCGCGCACGGGCTCCGCCGATTCGAAGCGCTGCATGTCCACGCCGTTGAAGAGCACCTCGAATTCGCCTCCGCCAGAGCGCAGACCCGTTTGGCGCGCCGCTTCCGAGACCGCGACGCGGACCTGCATCCGGCGCCCCACCAGCTCGGCCAGCGGCTTGAGGATCCACACCCATCGGCTCACCCCGGCGCGGTGGTAGGTGCCGACCATGGGCAGGGGCGCGGTGAGCACCAGTCCGTATGCAGCCATCGGCGCCAGGGGCTCGTGCACGTGCAGCACGTCGAATCCGCCCTTCCGGGCGAACCGCTCGACACGGACCGACGCCGTGGGACAGAAGGCGACCGGGGCGACAGAGCCATTGGAACGCAGCCCGGTGGGATGCCCGATCGGGTAGTGGTCGCCGAGACCCTGCGGGACCGGCCGGTCCTCATCGAGAGGGCACACGATCGTCACCTCGTGCCCTCGCTCCCGCAGGGCATGCGCCAGTCCGATCACCTGCCCTTGCACGCCACCGGGCCGGGTGAGCGCATAGGGCGACACCATGGCGATCCTCATGACCTGAATGACCGGTCGTCCGTCGTCCTCACCGCCTGTCGCTCGCTCACCGCCTGTCGCTCGCTCCACCCTCTGTCGCTCGGCCAGTTCGGCTGGTACAGGTGCCACTGCTCGGGGTGACAACGGATGTCGTGCTCGAACACCTTGGCGAGATCCTGGGTCACCCGTTCGATGTCCTCGCGCAACGTGCCCCTGCGCACCGTCTCGATCGGCTCGTGCACGACACCGGTGTGCCAGCTGCCGGGTCCCGAGTAGACCACGACGGGTATCAGCGGCGCGCCCGTGCGGAGAGCAAGCGTGGCGGCGCCGCCGGGCATGGTCGTCTTCTCGCCGAAGAATTCCACCTCGACGCCGTTGCCCACGAGGTCGCGGTCACTCACGAGTCCCGCCAGACGGTTCTGTTTCAGGGCGCGAATGAGCGCCATGCTGGACCCCTCGCCCAAGGGCACCGCCGTCAGGCCCATCGCCGCCCTCTGGGTCACGAACCACTCGAACAGCTGCTCGGGCTCGAGGCGCTCCACGACCGCCGTCATGGGCATGCCCTCGAGGCCGAGCCAATACCCGCCCCACTCCCAGCTCCCGACGTGCGGCAACGCGACGACGGCACCCTTTCCCTGCGTCACGGCAGCGCGCAGGTGCTCCACCCCGCATTCGAGGCGCCAGCGTGCGCGGACGCCGTCGGGTCCGACGTAGGGCAGTCGGGCACCGTCGGCCCAGTAGCGCGCATACGACGTGAACGTCCGCTTGCTCCAGCGTCGCACCAGCTCGGGATCGGGCTCCACACCGTCGGGGCATTCGCTGGCGAGCACCCGCCGCATGTGCCGTTGGTTCATCGCCAACGTGTCACCGCGTGCCATGAATCGCGACACGACATCAGCGACCCCGTACGCGACCTGTTCTGGGACATGGCCCAGTGCGAACCCCAGCCCTCGATACGTCGCGTAGCGCGCCGTGTCGCGCCAGTGCCCTGGACCGGCGCCGTGTGGACCGGCGCCGTGTGGCCGGGTCTCGAGCGGCGGCGTGCCCTGGTCTCGGGCTCTCACGGGCAGGTCATGGCGGGATCGAGAGAAGCCGGTCAGCAGGTCGGGACGGGTGGGCGACGGAGGGCGGAGGGTGGTCGTGCGGCGTGGGACGCGGGTCGTGGGTCCGCCGTTCCTCAGCGCGTGCCGGACGGCGGCGGCGTCCGCCGACCGGCGGCACGCCCGGTCACGCCGGTTCGGGGTGCGGTGGCACCGTCAGGGTGACGCCGGGCGGCGCGGCGGCGCTCACGCATGGTCCGGCCCGATCGGCTGCTCGGCGTCTCCTGGCGACGGGCCCGCCAGCGACCCACCGGTGCACCGGTGGTCGTCCGTGCCCTCGCGTGCTCGCGGCGTGGCCGGCCTGCGAACTCACGGCCCTCCCGCCAGGCACGCCAGCGCGAGTCGACGCGGCCCTCACGCCAGGCCTCGATGCGCCGCCGGATGACCTCGTCGCGGCCCGAAGCTGCGTTCCAGACCTTGACGAAGCGCGCGATGGCGGTGAACGAGACGAGTGCGAAGAGGATCCAGAGCACCGGAACGAAGATGGCCTGGCTCAAGAAGGCGACGCCCAGCACGAACATGCGCTCGCCGCGCTCCATGAGCCCGCCCTTCGCCGAGAGGCCGAGCGACTCCGCCTTCGCCCGCTCGTAGGAGATCAGAGCGGTCACCGCCAGGATGGCCATGGGCAGGAGCGCGAGGTGGCCACTCCCCTGGTCGAGCAGGAACCAGGCACAGCCCATCATGAGGACGGCGTCGGCGATGCGGTCGACGACGGAATCGAAGAACGCCCCCCGCACCGATGCGGTGCCCGCCGCCTTGGCCACAGGCCCGTCGAGCAGGTCGTGCATACCCGTCACGATCAGCAGCAGGATGGCCCAGTGCAGGTGGCCGCTGGCCACCAGGATGGCCGTGCCGGTAGCCGAGACCAAGCCGGTGGCGGTGAGCACATCGGCGGTGATGCCATGGCGGTGGAGGGCCTGGCCGACCGGACCCGTGGTCCGGTCCACGCCGTTGCGCCAGCGGCCGTCGAACAATGTGACTCCTCTAGTGCGCGGCCCGGGCGGGGGGCGGCGCTCTCACAGGACTCTACCATCGCGACCCCGATTCTCGGCGCCCAGGAGCAGGCCCGATGTGGCCGCGATCGGAAGAGACCCGGTGGATGTCCTGGTCAACGCGCCGAGCAGCGGCGGCCACATCGGTGATGACCCGGGGGGCCCGGCTCTGCGGGGTGGCGCGGGTCCGCACCCTGGCGCGGGCCGGTAGCCTCGCCAGCTGATGCCGCGTCGGACACGGGCATGACCGGTGGCGAGGCGGAACGGGGAGCACGTGAGGCAACAGCACGTGAGGCAACAGTGCCGGTGACCGAGTCCAAGAGCGCGGGGGAACCCCGACGCCACGTCACCACACTCCCGGAGCCGACGCTCGACGTGACCATCGTCGTCCCCTATTACAACCCCGGCGAACGCCTGCGCTCGACCGTCGAGCACATGGTGCGGGTGCTCGACACCTCGGGCATGACCTTCGAGATCATCACCGTCTCCGACGGCTCGACCGACGGCAGCCCGTTCACCCTCGACGGCTTCCCCGAGAGCGTGGTGCGCCAGGTCTCCTTCCCCGACAACGTCGGCAAGGGCCACGCGCTGCGGTCGGGGCTGGGGATGGGACGGGGGCGGTATCTCGGCTTCATCGACGCCGACGGGGACATCTCGCCCGAGTTCGTCGGCTCCTTCGTCTCCGTCATGCAGTCCGAGGAACCCGACATCATCATCGGCTCCAAACGCCATCCCGAGTCGTCGGTCCACTACCCGCCCCTGCGCCGCCTCTACTCCTGGGGCTACCAACGTCTCATCCACCTCCTCTTCCGCCTCAACGTCAAGGACACGCAGGTCGGGATCAAGCTGGTGGACCGCACCGTGGTCAGCGACGTGTTGCCCCTGCTGCGGGAGAGCCGCTTCGCGCTCGACCTCGAGCTGCTGGTCCTGGCGCGGCGACTGGGCTACACCCGCCTGGTGGAAGCGCCGGTGCGGATCGAGGAGCGGTTCGGCAGCACGATCTCGCTCAGGGCCGTGTGGCGGCTCCTGGTCGACACCCTCGGGCTCTTCGTCCGCTACGCCGTGCGGCGCGAGTACGAGGACGCGCTGGCCGCCCGCACCGCAGCCGGCGATGCCCTCGCTCCCGCCGTCGGTGGCGAGGACGGGCGCGAGCGCTAGGGCGGGGCGGCGGAGGCGGGACGGCACCGGGCAGCCCGGGGCGGGCGGTCGTACACTCGTCATCACGAGCCGGTGCGGGGGGAGGCCTCACCGGGCGAGGACGGACGGAGGACCAGGTGCCACACGACCCGACCGCAATCCGCAACGTGGCCCTCGTCGGGCATCACGGGGCGGGAAAGACGACCCTGGCCGAAGCCCTGCTGGCCGCCACCGGCTCCATCGGCAGGCGGGGTTCGGTCGAAAAGGGCACCACCGTCATGGACTCCGAGCCCGAGGAGGTGGCCCGTCAGCTGTCGATCTCGAGCAGCCTGGCGCCCTTCACGGTCAACGGGGTCAAGGTCAACCTGCTCGACACGCCCGGGTACGCCGACTTCGCCGGCGAGATGGTGACGGCCCTGGCCAACGTCGACCTGGCCGTCCTCGTCGTGAGCGCCACCGACGGCGTGCAGGCCCAGACCCACGACGCCTGGCGCGCCGCGGCCCGGCTGGGCGTGCCGAGGGTGATCGTGGTCAACAAGCTCGACCGGGAGCGGGCCGACTTCGACCGCGTGCTGGCGGAGATCCGCTCGTCGTTCGGCGCCGGCGTGGCGCCCGTCGAGCTGCCCATCGGCCACGAGGCCGAGTTCCACGGCGTCATCGACCTGCTCGACGACACGGCGACGCACTACGACGTGCCGGCCGGCGGCGCCGCGGTCGACGGCACGGTGCCACCGAGCGGGCACGAGGGACCGATCCCCGACGAGCTGGTCGACGAGGAGCACACCGTCCACGAGCAGCTGGTGGAGGGCATCGTGGTCGGGGACGACGACCTGATGGAGCGCTATCTCAACGGCGAGACCCTCGACTACGCCGAGCTCGAGAAGAGCCTGGCTGGAGGGGTGGCGGCCGCCGCCGTGTTCCCGGTCCTCTGCTGCTCCGCCGCCAGCGGCGTGGGCGTGGACCGGCTGGCCCGGCTGATCGAGGAGCTGTGCCCCACGCCGGGCTCGCGCACCCCGGCGCTGGCCATGGCGGGGACCGAGCCGATCGAGATCCCGGCCGACCCGTCGGGCCCGACGGTCCTGACGGTGACCAAGACCTTCAACGACGGCCACACCGGGAAGGTGTCGCTGTGCAAGGTCGTCTCGGGCACCCTCCAGCCCGACGCCGTGCTGGTCAACTCACGGAGCCGCGAAGAGGAGCGGCTGCACGCGCTGCAGAGCCTCTCCGGGCACACCGCGTCGTCCGTCTCGGGGGCCGTGGTGGCCGGGGACTTCGTGGCGGTGCCGCGGCTGAACGGCGCGCGGACGGGTGACACCCTGTCCGCCAAGGGCCAGTCGGTCACGGTCCTGCCGGCGGAGCTGCCCCCGCCGGCGCTCCACGTCGCCGTGAAGCCCGCTTCCCGGGCCGACGACGACAAGCTCATGTCCGCGCTACAACGTCTGTGCGACGAGGATCCCTCGTTGACGGTGACCCGGGACGACGAGACGCATCAGACCATCCTCGGCGTGAGTGGTGAGGTGCATCTCGCGGTGACCGTGGAACGACTGGAACGCAAGTTCAACGTCCACGTCGAACGGGAGGACCTCCGCATCCCCTACCGGGAGACCATCACCAAACCGGCGGCGGCGGAGGGCAAGCACAAGAAGCAGTCGGGCGGGCACGGCCAGTTCGGGGTGGCGCACCTGCGGCTCGAGCCGCTGCCACGTGGCACCGGCTTCGAGTTCCACGACGAGGTGGTGGGCGGCGCCATCCCGCGGCAGTACATCCCCGCGGTGGAGAAGGGGGTCCTCGAGTCCTTCGCGGGGGGCGGTGTGTACGGCTTCCCGGTGGTCGACGTCGCAGTGACCGTCGACGACGACAAGGCGCACTCCGTCGACTCCAACGAGGTGAGCTTCAAGATGGCGGCCGCCCTGGCCGTCAAGGCCGCCATGGCGGACGCGGGCCCTATCGTGCTGGAGCCGGTGTCGCGACTGTCGGTGACCATCCCCGACGACTGCCAGGGCGACGTGCTGGGTGACCTCTCGTCACGCCGGGCCCGCATCGTGGGGACGGACCCGGCCGACACGGAGGGATACCAGACCGTGACGGCGACCGTGCCGACGGCGGAGATCACCCGCTACGCCGTGGACCTGCGGGCCTTGACGGGCGGCCGGGGCACGTTCTCCGCCGCCTACGACCACTACGACCCGGTGCCCGAGCACCTGATGGCCTCGATCGCCAAGGCGGAGGACTCCTAGGTCCGATAGGTCCGAGCTCCTGGTCGTTCCGGCTGGTCCGACGTCAGGATGTGGCCCGTCCGACGTCAGAAGAGATCCTGGAAGCGCACCGGGAGCTTCCTGAGGACGAGCGTGCCCAAGAGGTCGTCCCCCGGGATCGTGACGACCGCCACCGCGAAGGTCCCGACCGGACGGCCGAGCGGCTTCGAGACCGAGTCGTGCGTGAAATGACCCGTGTAGGCGGCGAGGCACACGCTCTTCCCCTTCGGGACGTGGTCGGCCAGCCGGCCGTAGAGCCGGGGAGCGATGGTCTTCATTGCGCCGAGCGAGTACTTGCGGACCCCGTCGAGATGGGCGTGTCCACCGACCGCCTTGGCCGCCGTCGGCAGGGCGAGGTAGCAGGACTCGTTGGTGGTCCCGATGTCGGTGCGGGCCGACGAACAGGCAGCGAGCAGCGAGGCGGCGAGAACGAGGGCGGCGGTCGCGCCGGCGAGGCGCGTCACGCCGGACCGGCACCGAGCTCTTCTCATTCTGCTTCCTCCCCCACCGTGGAGACCGCCGGCTCGTACGCCACCGGTCCAGCCTCGACGTCACTGGCCATGGCCTGGCGGGTCCAGCGCCCCCAGCGCACCTGCAGCGCCAGCTGCCCGATGAAGAGCCACCCGACGACCAGGATGAACCAGAAGCTGATGATGCGATAGAGCAGCACCGCATAGGCCGTGCTGCTCTCGGCCCCGCCGAACGCCACCAGGGCGACGGTGATGCTGCCCTCGACGACACCGAGCCCCCCCGGCGTGATCGGCAGCGTGGCGGCCAGCTGTCCGGCGCCGTAGGCCAGCAGCAGACCCTTCCACGGGATGGGTGCATGGATGGCCAGGAACATCATGGCGAAGCAGGCGCAGTCGAGCAGCCAGTTGAACGTGCCCCAGCTGACGATGCGGCCGATCTGCGACCAGCTGAGCCGGACCGCCGTCATCCAGGTCATGACCGAATCGACCTGTTGGTGGGTGTCGCCTCGTGGCCGCCCGGTCAGCCGCACCGACACGCGCAGTGCCGCGGACACCACGGCGTTGAGCGGTCGTTCGTACACGAACAGAGATCCGAGGGTGAGCGCGAAGACGAACGCCCCGATGAGCACGGGGACGAGATCGAGGGATGCGCCCTGGTTGGTCGCCAGCCCGAGACCGATGACGGCGACGAGCGAGAGGCTGACCATGGCCGCGACGAGGGTGCCGGCGAGGGCCCACACCGCCAAGGTGTTGTCGGCGCCGAAGCGGCGGAACCAGCGAAAGCCGTACACGGTCGCGACGGCGTTGCCCACCGGCAATGAATTGGTCAGGGCCTGCGAGGCGAACGAAAGCTTGACCAGGGGGCGCCAGGGCGGGACGAGGTGGCCCGCCCGGAAGAGCTCGTACTGCATGGCGGAGAAGCACACGTAGGAGAGGACCTCCGCCGCGAAGGCCAGCGGCACCCACCACCAATCGAGCGTCTTGATGATGTTGGCGAATCCGGAGAGCTCCGTGCCCTTGGACGACAGCACCCATACCGCCAACCCCACCAGGCCGAAACCGACCACGATGCGGATGGCGGGCCAGGCAGTCCGCACGAAGCGCCGCCTGCCTCGGTGCGGCACGGCGTTCGCCGAAGGATCGGCGGGGACCTCCGCAGCCGCGACCGGATCGGCACCCGTCCCCACCGGCGGCACGCCCGGGCCGCCGGGAGTGTCGGGAGTGCCGGGGTCGCCGGGAGCGGCGGGGGCGGCGTCTCCGGGCGGCGTCCTGCTATCGGGACCAGGCGTCGGTGAGCCTCTTCCAGGACTGCTGCAGCGTTTCGGGCATCACGCGGGTCTCCGCCACCGAGGTCATGAAGTTGGTGTCGCCCGACCAACGGGGCAGGACGTGCACGTGCAGATGTGCGGGCAGTCCGGCGCCGGCGGCACGCCCGAGATTGGCACCAAGGTTGTGCCCGTCCGGCTCGTAGGCGACCTCGATCGCCGCCACCGACTGCCGGGTCGCCGACCACAGCTCGGCCGATTCGTCCTCCGACAGGTCGGAAAGCGGCCCCACGTGTCGCAACGGCAGCACCAGCAAGTGGCCGCTGGCGTACGGATACGCGTTCAGCGCGGCGAAGGCGTGCTCGCCCCGCCACACCACGCAGTTGTCCTCCGAGGGCGGCCCGCTGGCCGCCAGCCGGCAGAAGACGCACTGGTCGGCGCCGTGGAGGATCGCGCCGGCCCGCTCACGCGCCGTCGCCTCGACGATGTACTCGCGCCGCCACCCGGCCCACAGGTGCTCCAGGCTCACGTCGTCACGCTCGCCCGCATCACGCCGACGCCGGCTCGGCCGCCCGCGTGGCCGATGCGGGCGGAGCCGCGCCCTGGTCGCCTCGGCCGTCCTCGCCCGAGCCGGGGGCTCGGTCCTCGGGCAGTCCCTTCCGTTCGACCTCGTCGGCGACCTCGCCGATCAGCGCGGCGAGTGGCATGCCCAGTTCCGGCTTCCCGCTCCAGCCCCGGCGGTTCACCCCGACCGATCCGGCGGTGCGATCCTGCTCGCCGACGACGAGGACGTAGGGGATCTTGGCCGTCCTCGCCCGGCGGATGTGTGCGCCCATCTTCCCGTCGGTGGTGTCCACCGTCGCCCGCAGACCGGCGGTGGCGCAGGCGTCGACGACCGAATGTGCGTAGTCGAGGTGCTCGTCGGTCACGGGGATGACCCGGACCTGCTCCGGGCAGAGCCATGTCGGCAACGCTCCGGCGTAATGCTCGATGAGCACGGCCATGAACCGCTCCACGGATCCGAAGAGCGCCCGGTGGACCATGATCGGCCGGTGGCGTTGATTGTCGGGACCCACGTACTCGAGTCCGAAGCGCTGGGGCAGCTGGAAGTCGAGCTGCACCGTCGACATCTGCCAGGTCCGGCCGATGGCGTCGCGCGCCTGCACCGAGATCTTCGGGCCGTAGAAGGCGCCGCCACCTTCGTCCATCACCAGCTCGAGGCCCATCTCGAGCGCGGTCGTCCGCAGGGCCTCGGTCGCGACCTCCCATTCCTCGTCCGACCCGACGGCCTTCCCCGGTGGCTTCGTCGAGAGCTCGAGGTAGAAGTCGTTCAGGCCGTAGTCACGCAGCAGGTCGAGGACGAAGGTGAGGGTGCGGACGAGCTCGGTGTCCATCTGGTCGCGGGTACAGAAGATATGGGCGTCGTCCTGCGTCATGCCACGCACCCGGGTGAGCCCCTGGAGCACCCCCGACTTCTCGTAGCGGTAGACGCTCCCGAACTCGAACAGCCGCATCGGCAGTTCCCGGTAGGAGCGCTGATGGCTGCGGTACACCAGGATGTGGAACGGGCAGTTCATCGGTTTGAGGTAGTACTGCGTGCCGCCATCGAGCTCCATCGGCGGGTACATGCCGTCGGCGAACCAGTCGAGATGGCCCGATTCCTCGAAGAGCGCGCTCTTCGTGATGTGCGGCGAGTGCACGAATTCGTAACCCGACTCCACGTGGCGCTGGCGCGAATAGTCCTCCATCAGGCGCCGGATCGTCCCGCCCTTCGGATGGAAGACGGCGAGCCCCGCGCCGATCTCGTCGGGGAAGCTGTAGAGGTCGAGCTCGGCCCCGAGCTTGCGGTGGTCCCGTCGCTCCGCCTCCTCGAGCTGGTGCAGGTATGCCGCCAGGGCCTTCTCGGACTCCCAGGCCGTCCCGTAGATCCGCTGCAATTGCTCGCGCTTCTCGTCGCCCCGCCAGTAGGCGCCGGCGACCCGCATCAGCTTGAAGTGACCGAGCCGTCCCGTCGAGGGCACGTGAGGCCCGCGGCACAAGTCGATGAAGGCGTCGGAGTTGCGGTACGTGCTGACCACGGAACCCTCTGCGTCGACCTCGTCCGCCCCGGCGGCGACGGCCTCGATGATCTCCTCCTTGAAGGGTTGGTCGGCGAAGATCTCGAGGCCTTCTTCGATGTCGTGCTCGTGGCGGACGAAAGGCTGGTCCTCCGCGATGATCACCCGCATCTCCGCCTCGATCCGCTCCAGGTCGTCGTCGCTGAAGTGGGCGCCGCCCGGCAGCTCGAAGTCGTAGTAGAAGCCGTTCTCGATCACCGGTCCGATGGCGTACTTGGCCCCGGGCCACAGTCGCCGCACGGCCTGGGCCATGACGTGTGCCGTGGAGTGACGCAGCACCTCGCGTCCTGCCTCGGAGTCGTCGGTGACGATGGCCACCTGCGCCCCGTCGGGCAGACGCGTGTCCAGATCGACCTCGTGGCCGTCGATGGTGGCGACGACAGCCGCCTTGGCCAGGCGGGAACCGATGGCGCGGGCGAGATCGGCCGCCGTGGTGCCCTCGGCCAGCTCCCGTGTCGAGCCGTCGGGAAGACCAACCGAGACGCCAGCCATCGTGCACCCTTTCCTGGTCGTCGGGAGAATCGTGGTCCGCCCGCACTCGTTCCTTGGGGGACAAGGGTACTGGACGGTCCCTGCCGCCCCGACCCGGCGGGAGGCCCCGCACGAGCCCCGGAGCGGCGCGGCGGGGAAGGGATCAGAGGTCGATGCCGAGCAAATGCGCGCCCGCCACCACCGGCCGGCCCGCCGCCGCCTCCTGGTCGAGCGCGCGCAGCGCCCGCGGCGTGTCGAGGTCGTCGTCGAGCGCCTCCCGGACCGCTTCGAGGCCCGTCTCGACGGAGCCGTTACGGCCTTCGGGCAGGCCGCCCGGGGAGCGATCGGACGCGACGGCCGGCGGGCTCCGCCACGAGGCGAGGCGCGCCGCAGCCTCGGGCATGTCCACGTCCGTCCGCCAGTCCCAGTCGTGGCGATAGTGGTGCGCCAGCAGCGCCAGTCGCACCGCGGCGGGATCCCACTCCTTGCAGAGGTCCCCGACGAAGACGAGATTGCCGAGCGACTTGGACATCTTCGTCCCCTCGAGACCCACGAGGCCGACGTGGAACCACAGGCGGACGAAGGGCTGCCCGGTGACTGCTTCGGACTGCGCCGTCTCGCATTCGTGGTGCGGGAAGACGAGGTCGCGGCCGCCACCGTGGATGTCGATGGTCTCCCCCAGCTCCCGCAGGGCCAGCGCCGAGCACTCGATGTGCCAGCCGGGACGACCCGGGCCCCAGCGCGACTCCCACGCCGGCTCGTCGGGCAGGGAGGGCTGCCACAAGACGAAGTCGAGGGGATCGCGCTTGTTCGGGTCCTCGGGATTCCCGCCGTGCTCGGCGGCCAGCGCCAGCATTCGGGTGCGGTCGTAGCCGCTGATGCGGCCGAACTCGGGAAAGCTGGCGACGCTGAAGTAGACGGATCCGCCCGACTCGTAGGCATGGCCGCCCTCGAGCGCAGCCCCGATGAGCGAGAGGATCTCCGGGATGGCCGATGTGGCCCGTGGCTCGCAGTGGACGGGCAGCAGGTTGAGGAGGCCCATCTCGGCGTCGAACCGCGCCATCTCCTCTGCCGCCAGGTCCAGGTAGTGGACGCCGAGCTCGCGTGCCTTGCGCAAGATGTCGTCATCGACGTCGGTGACGTTGCGCACGCAACGGGTCTCGTATCCGGCGTCGCGGAGACGTCGCTGCAGCATGTCGAAGTGGAGGTACACGGCCGCATGGCCCAGGTGGGCGGCGTCGTAGGGGGTGATGCCGCACGAGTACATCGTCACCAGCGGTCCCGGCTCGAACGGGACCACGGCGCGCCGGGCCGTGTCGTACAGCCGCACGACTAGATACCGGCCATTCGCAGCGTGGAGTGCGCCTTGTGTCGGATGTTCAAGGTGATGCACACGGCCGTGAAGGCCTCGATGGCGGCCGCCTGGCTCAGGCTCCCCGCATCGAGGGGCCGCAGGCCCCGCATCCGCTCCACGAGCTCGATGGTCGCCGCCGTCGCCCCGGGGTGGTCCGAACACACCAGCACGTCAGCTTCCAACCCCGAAGCCAGGTCCTCCATTTCCGAGGCCGGCAGGTGATGGAAGGCCGCCGCCACCTGGCTGCCGGGCAGTGCTGCCTGGACGGCGGCGGCCACCGAGCCGCGGGGCGGGACGAGGGCCAGCATCTCGCGTCCTTCCTTCTGGAGCGCGTTGGCCATCGAGACGACCACCTTGCCGGCCAGGGGCTCTTGCAGGGAGCGCACGGTCGGGATGCAGCTGTCCCACGGGGTGGCGACCACCACGAGATCCGCTTCGGCGGCGCCGGCATTGTCGGCACCCGCCAGGGGGAGGTCTCGCTCCGGCCACCGCTCCACGAGCCCGGCCGCGACACCGGCCGCCCGCTCGGCCTCCCGCGAGCCGATCGTGACCTGGACTCCCACCTCGGCGAGGCGAACGGCCACCCCGCGACCGGCCGGGCCCGTACCACCGAGTATTCCGACGTGCACGCCCCTACCTTCGCATAACCTCGCTGCCGCAGTGGGACTCCTGGACGGAAAGCGGCTCCTCGTCACCGGCGTGCTGACCGACGCGTCGTTGGCCTTCGCCGTGGCGCGGCTGGCGCAGGAAGAAGGCGCCGAGATCGTGCTGTCGGGTGCAGGGCGGGCGCTCTCACTCACGCAGCGCACGGCGCGCAAGCTCCCGCGGACGCCCGAGGTGCTCGAGATCGACGTGACGTCGGACGAGCAGCTCTCCGCAGCCGGACACGCGCTGGCCGAGCGGTGGGACGGGCTCGACGGCCTGCTGCACGCCATCGGGTTCGCCCCGCCCGACTGCCTCGGCAACGGCATGTTCGCCGCCGGCTGGAACGACGTGTCCGTCGCCCTCCACATCTCGACCTACTCGCTCAAGGCCCTCGTCGACGCCTTCATGCCGCTCTTGGAGTCGGCGGGGCGGGACGGTGGCGCCTCGGTGGTCGGGCTCGACTTCGACGCCACGGTGGCCTGGCCGGTCTACGACTGGATGGGCGTGGCCAAGGCGGGGCTCGAATCGCTCTCGCGCTATCTCGCCAAGGAGCTCGGGCGGCGCGGCATCCGCGTGAACCTGGTCGCCGCCGGCCCCGTCCGGACCATGGCGGCCAAGTCGATCCCCGGCTTCAGCGCGTTCGAGGACACGTGGGCGGACCAGGCGCCCCTGGGCTGGGACGTCCACGATGCGACGGCCGTCGCCAAGGCGTGCGTCGCTCTGTTCAGCGACCTCTTCCCGATGACGACGGGCGAGATCGTGCACGTCGACGGTGGCGTCCACGCCGTCGGCGGATCGTCCTGAGCAGATCGTCCTGAGCGGGACCGATCCCGCCTCGGGCGGCCGTCGGTCCGCAGTCTCGACTGTAGGTTGCAGGCATGGCCATGCGAGGGCACGGGATGGGAGGCCGCGGCGGCGCCTGGGTGGGCATGCGTTCCATGCGCCAGGACCGCGCCGTCCTCCAACACCGCGTCAAGAAGGGCACGGCGCGACGGATGCTCACCTTCGCCGTCCCCTACCGCAAGATCCTGGCCGTCTTCATCCCCGTGGTGATCCTCGACGCCGTGATCGCCGCGGTGAACCCGCTCATCCTGCGCTCGCTCATCGACAACGGCATCTTGAAGAAGGACGCGCACCTCGTCGTCGCGCTGGCCCTGCTCGTGGCGGGTCTCGCCGTCTTCGACGGCGGCCTCGCCCTGACCGAGCGCCGTATCTCCGCCTACATCGGCGAGAGCCTGATCTACGACATGCGCAGCAAGGTGTTCCGGCACATCCAGCGGATGCCGCTGGCCTTCTTCACGCGCACACAGACCGGCGCCCTGGTAAGCCGGCTCAACAACGACGTGATCGGCGCCCAGCAAGCCTTCACCGACCTGCTCTCGAACGTCGTGGGCAACCTGGTCACCGTCGTCATCGTGATCGCCGCCATGTTCGTCCTGAGCTGGCAGATCACGCTGGCCGCGCTGCTCCTGGTCCCCCTCTTCCTCGTCCCCTCCCGGTTCGTGGGTCGGCGCATCGGCTCGCTCACCAAGGAGGGGTACGACCTCAACAGCGAGATGAACATGGTGATGCAGGAACGCTTCCAGGTCGGAGGCGCCATGCTGGTCAAGCTGATGGGGCGGCCCGACGTCGAGGCGACCACCTTCGAGTCGAAGGCCGGGCGGGTCCGCGACATCGGGATCTCCCAGGCGACGTACGCGCGGATCTTCTTCGTGGCGCTGACGTTGACGGCGTCGCTGGCGACGGCCGTGGTCTACGGCATCGGGGGCGTCGCCGCCGTCCACGGCGAGCTGGCGGTGGGCACCGTGGTCGCCCTGACCAGCTACCTGACGCGCCTCTACCAGCCGCTGACCCAGCTCTCGAACCTCAACTTGGACATCATGACCGCCCTGGTCTCCTTCGAGCGCCTCTTCGAGGTGCTCGACATCGCTCCCATGATCGACGAGGCCCCCGACGCCGTCGCCGTGCCCCGTGGCCGCGCCTCCATCGAGTTCGATCACGTGCGCTTCACCTACCCGAGCGCGGGCGAGGTGTCCCTGGCCTCGCTCGAGTCCGTGGCCGTCCTCGAGTCGGGGCAGCGCAACGAGGTCCTGCACGGCATCAGCTTCGAGGTCCGGCCCGGCACGATGGTCGCCCTGGTCGGGCCGTCGGGCGCCGGCAAGACCACGGTGTCCAACCTCGTCCCCCGCCTCTACGACGTCACCGGAGGCGCGGTGCGCATCAACGGCATCGACGTGCGCCGGGCGACCATGGCCTCGCTGCGCGACGTGGTCGGCGTCGTCACCCAGGATCCGCACCTGTTCCACGACACGCTGCGGGCCAACCTGCTCTACGCCAGACCCGCCGCCACCGAGGACGAGGTGCTCGAGGCGCTCAGCCAGGCGCAGATCGGCCACATCGCGGCCGAGCTTCCCGACGGGCTCGACACGGTGATCGGCGAGCGGGGCTACCGGCTCTCGGGCGGGGAGAAGCAGCGGGTCGCGCTGGCCCGGCTCCTGCTGAAGGCACCCGACATCGTCGTCCTGGACGAGGCGACGGCGCATCTGGACTCGGAGTCCGAGGCGGCAGTGCAGCAGGCGCTGCGCGAGACGCTCGCTGGCCGCACCTCGCTGGTCATCGCCCACCGGCTCTCCACCGTGCGTGAGGCCGACGAGCTCCTCGTGTTCGACGACGGCCGCATCGTCGAGCGCGGCTCGCACGCCAGCCTGTTGGCCGAGAACGGCCTCTACGCCGAGCTCTACCGAACGCAATTCGCCGACCAGGAGGACGCGGAGGCTCAGGCAGCAGGCAGCGGCTGAGGGCCGGCGGCCCGGGACGGGCGCCTCGTCACCCGGGAGGGCGCAGGACCTCCGAGAGCTGCTCGGCGACGGGGGTGAAGACGGGCATCACGAAGTCACGGCGCAGCCAGTTCGCCCCGTCGACGACCAGGGTGTGGCCCGTGACGAAGGCGGCGTAGGGCGAGCAGAGCCACGTCACGGCCCAGCCCAGCTCGTGCAGCCGTCCCAGCCGCCCGGCCGGCGAGCGCCGGGCGTCGACGGACTCGCCCTCGGGACGCAGCGCCTTGAGGTCCTCGCGCATGTCCTCGTGCGGGAAGAGCCCGGGCGCCAAGGCGTTGACCCGTATGCCGTCGGGGGCCCACTCGACGGCGAGCGACTTCGTCAGGTTCCCCACACCGGCCTTGGCCGCCGCGTTGTGCGCCATGCCGGGTCCACCGGTGAAGGACTGCGTGGCCAAGATGTTGACCACGGCGCCCCCGGCCCCGCGGCGCGCCGCGTCGCCCGTGATGCGCCGGTGGAGCTCCTGGCTGCAGAAGAACGTCCCGTCCAGCACGATGTTCGTCACCGAGCGGAAGGCGTTGGGCCGCATGTCGCCCGCGAGCACCGGGAAGTTGGCCGCCGCGTTGTTGACCAGGATGCGGGCCGGGCCGAGCACCGACTCGAGGGCGTCGAACGCCTCGGCGACCTGATCGGGCTCGCGGACGTCGGCCCCGGCGTGGGCGGCCCGGCCGCCGACGGCCTCCACCGCGGCCACGCCGGCACGCCGGTGCTCCTCCGCGCGCGAGATCACACCGACGGCCGCGCCGGCGCGGGCGAGCTCCACCGCGATGGCACGGCCGAGGCCGGTGCCTCCCCCGGTCACGATGGCCACCGCACCGTCCAAGGTGTCGGGGGGCAGGAAGGTGGACCCCGCCGGCGGTGGTTCGGGCAGTCCCATGGCGGTGGCCTCCCTGCTCCTACTTGCCCTCGAAGTCGGCCTGCTGCTTCTTCGCCTTCGCCGCATAGCCGGCCGGCATGTCGTCGGACACGAACTCGACGGATGCGCTCATCGCCTCGAATTTCAGCGCCTCGGGCAGGCCCCGGTAGGCGAAGGCGTCGATGGTGCGCTTGATCGACTGCACGGCCAGCGGGGCGTTGGCCGCGATCTCCCGCGCGATCCCCAGCGCCGTCGGCGCGAGCTCGTCGCCACCCGTGACCTGTTGGACGATGCCGAGGCGGTGAGCCTCCGCCGCATCGATGCGCCGGCCGGTCAACGCGAGCAGCTTGGCGTGGCCCGCGCCGATCTCGTGCGCCAGCCGCAGGTCCCCACCGGCATCGATCGACACGCCGACCTGAGCCTCGGGCAGCGCGAAGACCGCGTCGTCGGCCGCCACGCGCACGTCGCACATGAGCGCCAGCTCGAAGCCGAAACCGAGGCAGTAACCGTGCACCGCGGCGACGATCGGCTGCGGCAGCTCGTGGAAGACGCGGAAGCGCTCGTGCACCCAGCGGATGCCCTCGTAGTAGTTGCGCACCTTCTCGGCCGGCGAGCGTCCCGTGACGCGGTCCTCGGGCATGCCGAGATCGACGCCGGCGCAGAAGGCCCGGCCCTCCGCCTTGACGAGGAGGACGCGGATGGTGTCGTCGAAGCGGGCCCGGTCGGCCAACACGCCGAGCTGGCGGGTGGCCTCCCACGACCACATGTTCAGCTTCTCGGGATAGTCGAGCGTCAGCGTGCCCACCCCGCTGCCGTCGGTCGGCGGCTCGAGGCGGAGCTGCCAGTCGTCCTCGGGGAGCACGGGCTCGGTGCGTATGGGCATGTCGGCGTGGTCCCCTTTCTCGCTCTCCTGCCGGCGCAAACTAGAATCTGTTCTAGTTGCCGGGACGGACCCGGGCAACCGTGCCGCCGACGGGCGGCGGGCCCCGCGGGGGCCGAGCAGGAGGTCCCGACGTGCACAACGAACTCTGCGATCGCCTCGGCATCGAGTTCCCGATCTTCGCCTTCACCCACTGCCGCGACGTGGCGGCCGCCGTGTCGAACGCGGGCGGCCTGGGCGTCCTCGGCGCAGTCGGCTTCAGCGCCGACGAGCTCGAGGTCGAGCTCGGCTGGCTCGACGAGCACGTGGGCGAGAACCCCTACGGCGTCGACATCGTCATCCCCGGCAAGTACGAGGGCATGGACGAGATCGACCCGGTCAAGCTCGAGGCCGAGTTGCGCGCCATGATCCCCGAGGAGCACCGCACCTTCGCCAAGAAGATCCTGGCCGACCACGGCGTGCCCGAGATCGAGGGGGGACCGCGGCGCGAGCTGCTCGGCTGGACCGCGGCCACCGCGGCACCGCTGGTCGAGGTGATCCTGCGCCACCCCAAGGTGAAGTTGGTGGCGAACGCGCTGGGCACGCCGCCCGACGACGTCATCGCCCAGGTGCACGAGCACGGCATGCTCATGGCCGCACTGGCCGGCTCGGTCAAGCACGCCCTCAACCACAAGGCGGCGGGGGTCGACATCGTGATCTGCCAGGGCTCCGAGGGCGGGGGCCACACCGGCGACGTCGGGTCGATCGTGTTGTGGCCCGAGGTGATCGACGCCGTGGCGCCCACGCCGGTGCTGGCGGCGGGGGGCGTGGGCTCGGGACGCCAGATGGCGGCGGCCATGGTCCTGGGTGCCGCCGGGGTGTGGACGGGCTCGCTCTGGCTGACCGTCGAGGAGGCCGATGTGCCGCCCAAGCAGATGGAGTCGTATCTCAGGGCGAGCTCGCGCGACACCATCCGGTCGCGCTCGTTCACCGGCAAGCCGTGCCGGATGCTCAAGAACGACTGGACCGAGGCCTGGGAGGCACCGGACAACCCCAAGCCCCTCGGGATGCCGCTGCAGATGATGGTGGCGATCGACTGCGTCTCGCGCGGGCATGCCTACCCCGAAGAGGCGCGCGACGTGAACTTCAACCCCTGCGGCCAGATCATCGGCAGGGCCACGCAGGTGCGACGCACCAAGGACGTGGTGTTGGGGATGGTCGAGGAGTACATCGAGGCGACCGAGCGGCTGCAGAGGGTGAACGAGGGCACCACGGCCTGAGCACCGCCGGCGTGCCGGGCCGGGCCGGGCCGGGCCGGGGCGAGGCCGAGGCCGAGGCCGACGCGGCATCGGTCGAGACCGCCCGCCCTTTCCCTCTTCGGCACTCGGAGAGATCGGCTTCGTCTGCTCGGCCCCCCCGGCGTAAGGTCGGCGCCATGGATCTCCACGAGGCCCTCTACACGACGCGCGCCATGCGCCGGGTCAAGAAGGACCCCATCCCCCTCGACGTGCAGGCCCGCATCCTCGATGCCGCCATCCACGCCCCCTCCGGCGGCAACCAGCAGAACTGGCGCTTCCTGCTGCTCGACGACCCGGCGAAGCGGGCCGCCCTGGCCCCCCTGTACCAGCACGCCATGGGCGAGCTCTGGAAGACCGTCTACAAGCCCCAGCTCGAGGCGGCGGCCGCCGACCCCGACGCGCCCGAGTCCGTGCAGATGCTGAAGGTGCAGCGCTCGGCGCAGTGGCTGGCGGACCACTTCGAGGACGTCCCGCTCTACCTGTTCCCCTTCAGCCAGTACGACCCGACCGGCGGCTCCATCTACCCCGCCGTCTGGAGCGCCATGCTGGCCGCCCGGGCCGAGGGCATCGGCAGCTGCCTCACGGCGCTGCTCCAGTTCTTCCACCCCGACGAGACGTTCGAGATCCTCGGCGTGCCCGCCGACGAGGGCTGGATCCTCTCGGGCACCGTCAGCTTCGGGTACCCCACGGGCACCTGGGGTGTCGGCGCCCGGGTGCCGGCGCACCGGGTCTCGTACCGCAACACCTGGGGCGCGGACATCGGCTTCACCGTCGACCAGCCCCTGTGGCCGGGGTGAGCGATGCGGCGCGCCCGCGGAGCGCGCCGGTTCTGGCCTCCTTCGCCGGCACGGTGCTGCGCGTCGCCGTCACCGCGGGCGACATGGTGCCGGCCGGCGCGCTCTTGGTGGTGCTCGAGTCCATGAAGATGGAGCATCTGGTCGAGGCCGCCACGCCCGGTCGTATCGACTCGGTGGACGTGGCGCCGGGCGACGCCGTGCAGACCGGTGACGTCCTCGTGCGGGTGCGGCCGGACCACGGTGCTGGGTCGGCCGCAGCGTTTGCGGCGGCTCCGGACCACGCGGACCACGCGGACCACGCGGGGCCCACGGCGGACGCGGGGCCCACGGCGGACGCGAGGCGCGCGGAGCGACCGGAGCTGGCCGAGTTGCGTGCCCGCGTGGCCCGAACGCTCGACCCGAGCCGGCCCGCCGCGACCCAGCGCCGGCACGCCCAGGGGCGGCGCACGGCCCGCGAGAACGTCGAGGACCTCTGCGACGCGGGCAGCTTCGAGGAGTACGGGGGCCTCGTCGTGGCGGCGCAGCGCGCCAGGCGCAGCGCGGAGGACCTCGTCGCCAACACCCCCGCCGACGGGCTGATCGCCGGGATCGGCCGGGTCAACGGAGACCTCTTCGAGCCGCAGCGGGCGCGCTGCGCCGTGCTGTCGTACGACTACTCGGTCCTGGCCGGGACCCAAGGCCAGATGAACCACCAGAAGAAGGACCGGCTGTTCGCGCTGGTGGACCGCTTGCGCTTGCCCGTCGTCCTCTTCGCCGAGGGTGGCGGCGGCCGGCCGGGCGACACCGACCACGCCACCGTCACCGGGCTCGACACCGAGGCCTTCGCCCTCTTCGGCGCCCTCAGCGGGCGCGTGCCGCTGGTCGGGGTCGTCTCGGGACGCTGTTTCGCCGGCAACGCCGCTCTGCTCGGCTGCTGCCACGCCGTGATCGCCACCCCCGACGCCAACATCGGCATGGGCGGGCCGGCCATGATCGAGGGTGGCGGCCTCGGCGCGTTCGCCCCCGAGGACGTCGGGCCGGTGTCGGTCCAGGTGCCGAACGGGGTGGTCGACGTCCTCTGCGACGACGAGAAGGCCGCCGTCGAGGTGGCCCGCCGCTACCTGTCCTACTTCCAGGGCGACCGCGCCGAGTGGACCTGCGCCGACCAGACGCTGCTGCGCGACGTCGTCCCGGCCGACCGGCGCAGGGTCTACGACGTCCGGCGGGCGGCCGCGCTGCTGGCCGACGAGAACTCGGTGCTCGAGCTCCGGCCGTCCTTCTCACCGGGTCTCGTCACCGCCCTCGTGCGTATGGAAGGGCGGCCGGTCGGGGTGATCGCCAACAACCCGATGCACCTGGCGGGGGCCATCGACGCCGGCAACGCCGACAAGGCCGCCCGCTTCATGCAGCTGTGCGAGGCGTTCGGGCTGCCGCTGCTGTTCCTCTGCGACACCCCGGGCTTCATGGTGGGGCCCGAGGCCGAGGAGACCGCCCTCGTCCGTCACGTCAGTCGCATGTTCGTCGTGGGAGCGTCGCTCACCGTGCCCTTCGCGTGCGTCGTGCTGCGCAAGGGCTACGGGTTGGGAGCACAGGCGATGGCCGGCGGCAGCTTCCGCCGGCCGGTCTTCACGGTCGCCTGGCCGACCGGCGAGCTCGGTGGCATGGGACTCGAGGGCGCGGTGCGCCTCGGCTTCCGGCGTGAGCTCGAAGCGATCGCCGACGAGGCCGAGCGGGCGGCCGCATTCGACTCCATGGTGGCGCGCGCCTACGAACACGGCAAGGCGCTCAACGTGGCCGAGCACTTCGAGATCGACGACGTGATCGACCCTGCCGCCACGCGGGGGCGCTTCCTGCATGCGCTGGACGCAGCGGGGCCGCGCCCGCACTGGTCCGCCGAGCCGCGACAGCGCAGGCCGTTCGTCGACACCTGGTGAGCAGAGGAGGGAACGCGTGACAACGACGCCGGAGGCAGAGATCGAGCATCTGATCGGGGAGATGACCCTCGACGAGAAGGCCTCGCTCACCGCGGGCACGAGCCTCTGGTACGTCCCTGCCGTCGAACGCCTCGGCATCCCCTCGCTCAAGGTGTCGGACGGACCGTCGGGCGTGCGCGGCGACAGTCTCGTCGGGCGCCGCTCGCTCTCGTTCCCGTGCGGCACGGCGGTCGGGTCGTCGTGGAACCCGGCGCTGGCCGGGCAGATGGGCGAGGCGCTGGCCGCCGAGGCCCGTTCGAAGAACGTGCACGTCCTCCTCGGCCCGACCGTGTGCATCGTGCGCACACCGCTGGCCGGCCGCACCTTCGAGTCCTTCTCCGAGGACCCGCTCCTCACGGCACGCCTCGCCGTCGCCTATGTGCGCGGAGTCCAGCAAGGCGGCGTCGCCTGTTGCATCAAGCACTTCGCCTGCAACGACCAGGAGCACGAGCGCATGACCATCAGCGCCGAGGTGGACGAGCGGACCCTGCACGAGATCCATCTGGTGCCCTTCGAGCAGGCGGTCAAGGAGGCCGGCGTCTGGTCGGTGATGACCGCCTACAACAAGGTCAACGGGACCTACTGCGGCGAGCAGCCCGATCTCATCGGTGGGATCCTGCGCGAGGACTGGGGCTTCGACGGCCTGGTCATGTCGGACTGGTTCGGCACCCACTCGACGGTGCCGGCAGCCCGGGCCGGACTGGATCTCGAGATGCCGGGACCGTCGGCCTGGCTCGGGCCGACCCTGGCCGCCGCGGTCCGCAACGGCGAGCTCGACGAGTCGGTGGTGGACGCCCAGGTGCGTCGCATGCTGCGCCTCATGGGGCGTGTCGGCATCCTCGGCCGCGGCACCGTCCCCACCGACGAGGGCGAGCACAACGACCCGGCCCGGCGCGCCGTGGCCCGGCGCCTCGCCGCGGAGGGCACCGTCCTGCTGGTCAACGACGGTCTGCTCCCGCTCGACCCCGGCGCGGTGTCCCGCCTGGCCGTCGTGGGCCCCAACGCCCGCCAGCTGGCCATGGGCGGAGGCAGTTCGGAGGTCACCCCCCACCGGTGGCGCAGTGTGGCCGACGCCCTGGCCGAACGACTGCCGGCGGCGACCGTCTCCTACGAGACGGGCTGCCGCATCGACCGCGGGCTGCGGCCCGTCGACCTGAACCTGGTGGAGGCGAACGGCTTCGAGGTGGAGTACTTCGACAACGTCGACCTGGCCGGCGAGCCGGTCGCCACCGGTCGCGCCCATTCGGCCAGGGTCATGTGGATCGGCCCACCGCTGCCGGGTCTGCGGGTCGGGGCCTGCTCGGTGCGCATCAAGGGCCGCTTCACCCCCGACGCCGCCGGAGCCTGGCGTGTCGGGCTCGAGAGTGCCGGGCGGGCCGTCCTGCGCCTCGACGGCGACGTCGTGGTGGACAACTCGGAGCCGACCAGAGGTCACGGGTTCTACGGAGCCGGCAGCGCACCGGTCGAGGTGACGGTCGACCTGGCGGCGGGCCGCACCTACGAGCTGGCGGTGGAGGTCTGGCCCCGGAGCGTCTCGTCGCCGATCATGGGTGCACGCATCGGGGCCTCGCCACCGGACACGGGCGACGAGTTCGAGCGTGCGGTGCGCGCCGCGGCCGAGGCCGACGTCGCCGTGGTCGTGGTGGGATCCAACGGGGAGTGGGAATCCGAGGGTCACGACCGCCCTGACCTCTCCCTGCCCGGACGCCAACGCGAGCTCGTCGAAGCCGTGCTCGAGGCCAACCCCCGCAGCGTGGTCGTCGTGAACGCCGGCTCGCCCGTCGAGATGCCCTGGGCCGACCGTGCCGGCGCTGTCCTGATGGCCTGGTACCCGGGCGAGGAGGGAGCCGACGCGCTGGCCGACATCGTGGTGGGCCTGGCCGAGCCCTCCGGCCGGCTTCCCGTGACCTTCCCGGCCCGGGCCGAGGACGGGCCGGCGGGTCTCGGGATCGAAGGGGCGCGGTACCCCGGCATCGAGGGACGGGTCGAGTACGGCGAGGGCGTGCTCGTGGGCTACCGCTTCTACGAGACCTCCCGACTGGCACCGCGCTTCGAGTTCGGCTTCGGGCTGTCCTACGGGGACATCGCCTTCGAGGACGTCCAGGCCAGCGGCGAGCGCGTGTCGGTCCGCCTCCTCAACAAAGGGGTGCGCCCGGGCACCGAGGTCGTCCAGGTCTACGTGCGCGCGCCGGAGGCGCCGCTCCGTCGCCCCGACCGGGAGCTGGCGGGGTTCGCCAAGGTCTCGCTCGAACCCGGGGCCGAGACCACGGTGGAGATCGCCCTGGGCGCCGACGCCTTCCGCTACTGGGACGTCGCCACGCACGCCTGGCGAGCGGACCCGGGACGCTACGAGGTGCTCGTCGGGGCCTCCTCGCGCGACATACGCGCCTCGACCGAGATCGAGTGGCAGGGCGAGCTGCCGGCATGACGGACCACGCCGGCGACCGCAAGAACGCACCGGACACGTCACGGCTGTGGACCCTGGCCTGGGACCGGCTCCTCGTCGAGCCGCGCCGGCCCCAGGCCATCCGCGAGCGGCCCGACGCACACTGGTACGCGGTCGCCGCCGTCTGCGTGGGCGCCTTCATGGGACAGCTGGACGCGTCCATCGTCACCGTGGCGCTCCCGACGCTGCAGCGCACGTTCGATGCCTCCGTCGGGGCCGTGACGTGGGTCGGCCTGGCCTATCTCCTCGTCCTCGTGGCCACCGTGACCGCCGTCGGCCGCTTCGCCGACATGTGGGGCCGCAAGCTCCTCTACGTCTACGGATTCCTGCTCTTCACGGTGGCTTCGGCGCTCTGCGGATTGGCGCCGAGCCTCGTCGCGCTGTGCGGTTTTCGCGGTCTCCAGGCCGTCGGTGCCGCCATGTTGCAGGCGAACAGCCTGGCCATCATCGTGCTCGTGGTGCCCGGCCGCGCCCTGGGGAAGGCCATCGGGATGCAGGGCGCCGCTCAGGCGCTGGGACTGGCCATGGGGCCCACCGTCGGCGGGTTGCTGCTGGCGGCGGGTGGCTGGCGGCTCATCTTCTTCGTGAACGTCCCCTTCGGCTTCCTCGGTGCGCTGGCCGCGGTGCTCCTCGTGCCGCGCAGCAAGAACCTGATGGAACGCGTGCGTTTCGACTGGACGGGTCTCGCGATCTTCTTCCCGGCGGTGGCGGCGCTGCTCTCGGCCATCACGTTCGGTGCCTCCATCGGGTGGGGCACCACGGTCATCGTCTTCCTCTTCGTCGCGGCCGCCGTGCTCACGGCGGTCTTCGTCTGGCACGAACGGCGTGACGGCGACCCCATGTTGGACCTCGGGCTGTTCCGCAGCACCCAATTCTCGACGGGGATCCTGAGCGGCGTGGGCTCCTACCTCGTCATGTTCGGTGTGCTGCTGCTGGTGCCCTTCTACTTCGAACGCGGACTGGGGTTCGGGACGGCCCGGTCCGGGCTCGAGCTGATGGCCATGCCCCTCGCCTTCGGCATCGTGGCGCCGATGGCGGGCCGCTTGGCCGACCGCATCGGGGCACGGCCGCTGACCGTGGGCGGCATGGTCATCGTCGCGGCCGCCCTGATCCTCATGGGCGCCCTGACCACGGGAACGGTCGGCTTCCTCTTGCTCCTGGCCGCATTGGGCGTGGGGATGGGCCTGTTCACCTCGCCCAACAACGCATCGATCATGGGCGCCGCACCGCCGCAACAGGCCGGGATGGCGTCGGGCGTCCTCAACATGACCCGCGGCACCGGCACCGCCCTCGGGCTGGCCGTGACCGGCACCGTCTTCGTGGCAGCCGGGGGCGACGGCGGCACCCTGGCGGCCCGGCACGCCTTCTCCATCACGTCGTACGTCCTGGCGGCGATCTCCGTGGCCGCTGCCCTCATCTCGGCCGTCCGCCCCTCGAGCGAGCTGGCCGACGCCATGCGGTCCTCCCTGGAGTGAGGAATGCTGAACGTAAACTTGAGCATGAGATATCTCCCGACCTCTACTTGAGGTTGATATGCCTGTCTCAGTCTGAATCTCACCTTGAGGTTGACACTTCAAGGTGGCCCGCTCCCGGGGTGGCCTGGGCCTCACCCCGCGGCCGTCCCCCGCATGGGCGGTGAGTCGGTCGGAGGGCCTCCCGTACCATGGGGGCGTGCCGCCCGAAGCCGAGCCTCTCCCCCAGCGCGAGCGCGGGGAGGTGGAGGCGGCACAGGGTCCGATCTCCATCGAGGAGATCGAGGACGCGGTCGTCGACGGTGATTCACCGCTGGGGGCTCGCCGCGGCACGGCCAAGGCGGCCCTCTCGCACCGCACGTTTCGCATCGTCTTCTTCGGCGCCTTTGCCTCGAACATCGGCACCTGGATGCAGAACGTCGTCCTCGGCGCCTACGCCTACGACCTGACCCACTCCAGCGCGTTCGTCGGTCTCATCATCTTCGCCCAGCTCGGGCCGACCTTGGTCCTGCCCATGATCGGCGGGTTGCTGGCGGACAAGGTTGACCGCAAGCGCTTCCTCATCCTCCTCTCCATCGAGCAGCTCGTGTTCTCGCTCGGGGTCGCGCTCGTCGCCCTCTCCGCGCATCCTTCCCACGTCCTGCTGGTGGTGATGGTCCTCTTCGTCGGTGCGGGCAGCGCCATGTTCGGTCCGGCCTACTCGGCCATCCTCCCGGGCCTGGTCGGTCGCGAGGACCTCCCCGGGGCGATCTCGCTGAACTCCGCCCAGATGAACGCCTCCCGGGTGATCGGCCCGGTGATCGGTGGCGTGCTGTACTCCCTCATCGGACCGGCATGGGTCTTCGCCGGCAACGCGGCCACGTACCTGTTCGTGGTGGCCGCGCTCCTCGTGGTGACGCTCCCCGTCGTGCCCCAGCCGGCGACGCCGGCCAGTCGCTGGCGCCAGCTCACCGCGGGCATCACCGTGGCCCGCCAGGACCGGGTCGTCGGGCGCTCTCTGGTGACCGTGTTCGTCTTCTCGCTGCTGGCCCTCGCCTTCATCGGCCAGATGCCGGTGGTGGCCGCCCACAACCTGGGCATCGACCTCTCCAAGTCGGCCGACTACGGGATCCTCTACGCCTGCTTCGGAGCCGGCGCTCTGGCCGGAGCGATCTCCATCGGGACCGTGTTCGCCCGCACGTCCAAACCCCTGCTCGTCCGGGTCTGTCTGGTGGGGTACTCGGTGGCGCTCTGCGCCTTCGCTCTCCAGCGGGCGCCCGTTCCCGCCGACATCGTCGTCGCCGTCACCGGCGCCTTCTACTTCGCCTTCATCACGGCGCTCAACACCACGCTGCAGGAGCGGCTGCACGAGAGCGTGCGTGGGCGCGTCCTGGCGCTGTGGATGATGGGGTTCGGCGGCACCGTCGGCATCGGCAACCTGCTCGTCGGACCCGTCGTGGCCGCGGTCGGGATCACCAACGTGCTGCTCTTCGGCGCCGTCGTCGCCCTCGTGCTCGCCTGGTACGCCGATGTGCGCTCCCCTCCGGACCTTCAGCTGGTGCTGGGGGCCGAACTGGCCCAGTAGGCCTCGCGCAGCACCTTCTTGTAGAGCTTGCCGTTCTCCCCGCGAGGCATCGCCTCTGTGAAATCGACCGAGCGTGGGCACTTGTAGTGGGACAGGTGGTCCCGGCAGAACTCCAAGATCTCCGCCTCGAGCTCGGGACCGGGCGCGACGCCCGGCGCCGGCTGGACGACGGCCTTGACCTCCTCCCCCATCTCTGGTTCGGGGACGCCGAAGACGGCGACGTCCTCCACCGCCGGGTGCAGCACGAGCACGTCCTCGATCTCCTGCGGGTAGATGTTCACGCCGCCCGAGACGATCATGAACAGCTTGCGGTCCGTGAGGTAGAGGAAGCCGTCCTCGTCGAGGTGGCCGACGTCCCACAGCGTGGCCCATCCCTTGTCGTTGAACGTCTCCCTGGTCTTCTCCGGGTCGTGGTTGTACTCGAAGGTGACCGTACGGGTGCCGCTGCCGAAGTAGACGACCCCGTCCTGCCCGACGGGGAGCTCCTCGCCGTCGTCCCCGCAGACGTGAACCTCGCCCCAGATGGCGCGGCCCACCGAGCCCGGGTGGGTGAGCGCCTCCTCCGAGGTGATCCAGGTCATGCCCAGCCCTTCGGTGCCCGAGTAGTACTCGTGGACGATCGGGCCCCACCACTCGATCATCCGGCGCTTCACCTCGGGGGCGCACGGAGCCGCCGCGTGCACCACGGAGCGCAGCGACGAGAGGTCGTAGCGGGACCGGACCTCGGCGGGCAGCTTGAGCATGCGCACGAACATCGTGGGGACGAACTGGGCGTGGGTCACCCGGTACTGCTCGATGAGCGCCAGGCAGCGCTCGGGGTCGAAGTGCTCCATCAGCACGACCGTGCCCCCCATGCGCTGAGCGGTCATCGACCACACCAGAGGCGCCGAGTGGTAGAGGGGCGCCGGGCTCAGGTAGATGCTCCCCTCACCGAAACCCATGACGCGCCCGAGCATCGGCACGAGCGTGGCGCTGGTGCCGAACGGCTCTTCGCTCAGCGGACGCCGGATGCCCTTGGGATGGCCCGTGGTGCCCGACGAGTAGAGCATGGCGAAGCCCTCGAGCTCCCGGGCCAGCGGCTCGCCGGGGAAGCCGGCCACGAACTGGTCGTAGGAGACGTGACCGGGTGGCACGTCGTCACCCAGCACCAGCCGCAGGCCGACCTCGGGCGTCAAGTCGACGAGCTCCTCGGCCAGGGCCGCCAGAGCAGAGGAGGTGATCAGCGTGCGCGCCCCGCAGTCGTTGACGATGTAGGCCGCCTCCTCCGCGGTCAGGTGCCAGTTGGCCAAGGTGTAGTAGACGCCGCTGCGCTGCAGGCCGAAGGCCACCTCGTGGGTCCGTTCGTCGTTGGGGAGCAGCACCGCCACGTGGTCGCCCGGCCGGAGCCCGTGGGCGTGGAGCGCCTGGGCCAACCGGCACGAGCGCTCCTCGAGCTGGGCGAAGGTGACGACGGCGCCCGACCCGGTGATCACCGCGGGCCGGGCCCCGTCCCTGGCGGCGTAGGTGCCCGGACGCAGGTGGGTCGGGCGGGTCTCGTCGGCGCTCACCGTCCTCTTCTAGCCGACGTGTCGAGGACCGGTCATCCCCGCCGCGGCGACCAGCTCCAGCGCCGGAGGCCGACCACCATGCCCGCCGCCCCCCAGAGGAGCATCACGCCCAGGTCGCGCCAGGGCCACGTGGGCGTCCCCGGCTGCCCGGTGAACGACGCCACCAGCGCGTCGATCAGATGCCGTATCGGGAACAGACCGGCGAAGGTGGCCAGGCCCGACCCCGGCGTGAGGGGGAACCACAGGCCCGACAGCGCCACCAGGATGAAGAAGATGAGGCTGACCATCGGGCCGGCGGCGTCGGCGTTGGGCACCAGCGTGCTCATGCCGACGCCCATCGCGCTGAAGCACACCATGCCCACGAGCAGCGTGACGACGAAGGGGGCCCAGTGGGCCGGCCCCGTCACGCCGTACCCGATCCAACCGACGACGAGGAGGAGCAGCACACCCAGGACGGCCACGATCATGGCGTTGATGACGAGGGCGTCCATGAGCATCCAGGTGGGCAGCGGGCTCAGGCGCAGGCGCTTGAGGAGGCCGGTCTCGCGACGGTTCACCAAGGTGGTGGAGAGGACCATGAAGCACGACGACATCACGCCGTAGGCGCAGAACCCGGCCACGTAGTACTCGAGCAACTTGATGCCGCCGTAGGAGGCGACGGTGCTCTTCCCGGCCGTGGCCCCGAGCAGGATGAGGAAGACCATGGAGAAGGCGACCGTCATCAGCGCGCCGATGGGGTTCAGCCAGAACGACAGCTGCTCGAACCCGACCTGACGCACGACCAGTCCCAGGTCCCGCGCGCCACGGAAGCTCCCCTGCTCCGGCAGGGAGGCCGTGGCGGACACGTCCCGTCCCGAGACCGTGCTCACCGGTCCGACCTCGTGAGGCCGAGGTAGACGTCCTCCAGCGACACCCGCGAGACGGCGAGACCGGCCAGCAGGTGGCCGCCGGCCAGCGCCCAGCCCGTGAGGTCGTGCAGCACGCGCACCTCGTCGTCGGTGTGGATCTCGACCAGCCCGTCACCGGCTGCGCCCACCGGGATCGGCAGCTCCGCCGCCGACACGCCCTCGGGCAGGCGGAACCGGATGGTGACGGCGCCCAGGTCGCGTCCGCCGATCGACGCCGGCGTGCCGCTCGCCACGATCTGCTGGTCCGACAGCACGGCCACCTGGTGGGCCAGGGCCTCGACCTCGTCCATGTAGTGCGTGGTGAGGACAACGGTGGTGCCTTCGGCGGCGAGACGACGGATGAGATCCCACGTCTCGCGCCGGCCCGAGGGGTCGAGTCCGGTCGTCGGCTCGTCGAGGAACAACAGCTCGGGGTTCCCGATGATGCCGAGTCCGACGTCGAGGCGCCGCTGCTGACCGCCCGAGAGGTGCTTGACCCGGTCGTCGGCCTTGTGGGCCAGCCCGATCAGGTCCATCACCTCTTCGACGGGGCGCGGGTCGGGGTAGTAGCCGGCATTGCGCGTCAGCACCTGGCGCACCGAGTAGTAGGGCTCGATGGCGAGCTCCTGGAGGATGACGCCGATGCGGGTGCGCAGCCAGCGCTGCGTGGCCCTGTCGGCCGGATCGACCCCGAGCGTCTCCACCCGCCCGCCGCTGCGATGGCGAAACCCCTCGAGGATCTCCACTGTCGTCGTCTTGCCCGCGCCGTTGGGCCCCAACAGCGCGAAGACCTCGCCGCGCCGGACCTCGAAGTTGACGTCGCGCACGGCGACCTTGTCACCGTAGGACTTGGAGAGGTGCTCGACGGCCACGGCAGACATCGGATGCAGTCTGCCTCGTGCGGGCCCGCGCGACCGACAGGGCCCCTCAGGCGGCTCCGGCCGTCAGGCCACGGTGCTCGAGGACCTTGTCGAGCAGGTCCCGGAGCTGGCGGAGCTCGGCGTCGGAAAGGGCGCCGAAGGCGGCGGGCGGCACCGAGAGCGTGGCGTCGATCTCGGCGGCCAGGGCACGCCCGCGGTCGGTCAGGACGACCGTCTTCACCCGCCGGTCGTCGGGCGACGGCTGGCGCCGGGCCAGGCCCCGCTCGTCGAGATCGTCGACCAGCGCCGTGATGTAGGACGGGTCGCACCCGATGCCGCGGGCCATCTCGCCCATCGAGACGCCGTCCTGGCGCCCCAGGCGCATCAACATCTTGATGACGCCGGGCGAGAGCTTCGTCCGGCCGCCGAGAGCGGCCATCCGCTCGACGTGCTCGCCCTCGAAGGCGACCCGGCGCAGACGCTCGAAGGCCTCCTCGGCCACTCCCATGGCGGCATTGTCCCACCGCGGGAGATATTTGACAACTTCATACCTTTGAGTAACATGAACTAATCCCCATGGCACGCCCGCAGGCCGCACCCTTCAAGCTCACGCCCGAGCTGCGCCGCACCTCCACCATCGTGGTCCTGGGATCGATCATGTCGATCCTCGACACGACGATCGTGGCGGTGGCGCTCGCCACGCTGGGCCGCGACTTCCACGTCTCGGTGACGACGATCCAATGGGTCGCCACCGGTTACCTGCTCGCCCTGGCCCTCGTCACGCCCGTGACCGGATGGGCGGTGGACCGTTTCGGGGCCAAGCGCATCTGGATGAGCTCGACCGCGCTCTTCGTGATCGGTTCCAGCCTGTGCGGGCTGGCCTGGTCGGCCAACTCGCTCATCTTCTTCCGGGTCCTCCAGGGGATCGGCGGCGGGATGCTCCTGCCGGTCGGCCAGTCCATCCTCGCCCGCGCCTCGGGACCGCAACGGATGGGACGCGTAATGAGCATCATCGGGGTCCCCATGGTGCTCGGGCCGATCATGGGGCCCGTCATCGGTGGCCTCATCGTCTCCAACTACACCTGGCGCTGGATCTTCTACATCAACGTCCCCATCGGGATCGTGACCTTGGTCCTCTCCGGCCGGTGGCTGCCGCGGTTCGACACCGACGGTCCCTCGCGCACCGCGTTCGACACCGTCGGCTTCTGCCTGCTCTCGCCCGGCCTCGCCGCCCTGATCTACTCGCTCTCCGAGGTCGGGACCACCGGTTCCTACACCAGCCCGGCCGTGCTCGTCAGCTTCGTCCTGGGGGTCGTGCTCATGGCGGGCTTCATCCTCCACGCCGTCCGCGCGAAACATCCGCTGCTCGACCTC
This sequence comes from Acidimicrobiaceae bacterium, assembly GCA_027306605.1. GTDB lineage: Bacteria > Actinomycetota > Acidimicrobiia > Acidimicrobiales > RAAP-2 > Bog-473. Next base: position 32,282 of record DAHUZK010000016.1, on the reverse strand, counting down.
CATCCGTTCAAGAACCGGAACTTCGCCATCGCCAACGTCTGCATCTTCGTCATCGGTGCCACGCTGTTCGGCTCGATGTTCCTGCTCCCGATCTACTACCAGGTGGCACGTGGCCAGGAGGCCTGGATGGCGGGCCTGCTGATGGCGCCACAGGGAATCGGTGCCGCCTGCATCATGCGCTGGGCCGGCAGCATCACCGACCGTCTCGGCCCGCGCCGGGTGGTGCCGTTCGGCATCCTCGTCATGGCCGCCGCCACCGTGCCCTTCGCCTTCGTCACGGCCGACACCAACGAGCTCCTCCTGGCCGTCACGCTCTTCGTGCGCGGCCTCGGGCTCGGCCTGTCGATGATGCCGGTGACCGCGGCGGCCTACTTCGACTTGAACCACGCGGAGATCCCCAAGGCGTCGACGGTGATGAACATCATGCGCCTGATCGGTGGCTCCGTGGCCACCGCACTGTTCGCCGTCGTGCTCGAGCGGCAGATCATCGCCAACCTCGGCCCCGCCGCGGCGAAGTTCGGCGGGAGCGCCGGCGTGGTGGGCGCCACGGTCAAGCTGCCGCCGCCCGTGGCCGACCCGGTCGCGGCCGCGTTCGCCCACACCTTCTGGTGGTCCGTCGGGGCGATCCTCATCGCTTTCGTCCCCACGCTCTTCCTGCCGAACCACGCCGCGGTGCGCGCGCCCGCAGCCGATTCCGGCCCCGCCGACGACGCCCCCGTCGCCGGGGCGATGTTGGACTGACGACGCGACCACGACCCGACGCCGACACCGCCGCCGCCCTCGCCGCACGGCTGTCCCGGGCCGGGTGCGTGGCCGCCACCGAGGAGGCCGAGGAGCTGATCGCCCGGGCCGGGGGCGACGAGGCGCTGCTCGGGGTCCTGGCCGAGCGCCGCCTCAGCGGCGAGCCCCTGGCATGGGTCACGGGCCGGGCCGCCTTCGGCGATCTCGAGCTGCGTGTCGAGCCCGGCGTCTACGTGCCCCGCTGGCAGAGCCTCCCCTTGGCCCGCCGTGCCGCGGCGCGGCTGCCCGCCGGCGGCTGTGCCCTCGATCTGTGCACCGGCTCGGGCGCCCTCGCCGCCAGCCTCTCGGCCGCCAGGCCCCGGGCGCGCGTCGTGGGCACCGACACCGATCCGCGCGCGGTGGCCTGTGCCAGGTCGAACGGCGTCGATGCCGTGCACGGCGACCTCTATGCCCCCGTGCCCGGCGAGTTGCACGGTGCGCTCGACGTCGTGGTGGCCGTGGTTCCCTACGTGCCCACGCCGGACTTGGCCCTGCTCCCCCGCGACACGCTCCGATTCGAGGATGCCTCGCACTACGACGGTGGGCCCGACGGTACCGACGTCCTGCGTCGCGCCGTGGCGGACGCGCCCCGGATGCTCCGTCGAGGTGGCTCGCTCCTCCTCGAGATCGGCGGGGAGCAGGCCGAGCTGCTCGAGCCGGCGCTGGCCCGCTACGGCTTCGGCGCGCTCGACGTCTGGGCCGACGAGGACGGTGAGACACGCGGCGTCGCAGCCGTGTTGGGCTGAGCCCGTCGGGCGAACACCGATGCCACCGCGGTGCGCTCCACCACCCGCCAGCGGGGGTCGTGGGCGAGATAGACCGAGAGCGCCGTGTGGGGGGCCCACACGACATAGTCCACGTGATAGGCCGCCAGGATGGGGTCGGGCGCGACGGTCAGGTTCATCACGTCGAAGAACTGGGTCAACACCTTGCCCTCGAAGAGATCCGTGCGTCCGTCCACGAACGTGGCGCGGTGGCGCATGATCGAGTAGTCGCCCCACGAGTACTCCGTGAAGATCCGCCCGGGGTGCGACTGCAAGAAGTCGAAGGCTGCGACGGGCTCCGCCGGCGACACGCTTCCGGTGGGGACCGACGGCGCGGCCAGGATGACGACACCCAGGCCGGCCAGCACGACCGCGGCACCCCGCCGGGCCGTGGTGCTCCAGGGCCGACGAGCCGGGAGCGAGGCGGCCAAGCCGCCGGCGACGAGCATGAGGTAGACGGCGATGCGCTCGGTGCGCAGGCCTTCGACGAAGAGGGCGGCGGCGAGCGAGCACTCCAACAGCGGGAGCCGGCGGGTCCACAGGCAGGCCACCAGCAGTGCCAGGGGCACCAGGAAGACGAGCAGGGTCATCGCGGAATGGAAGTCCGGCGAATGCCACTCGTTGATGTACTTGGTGATCTGCGGGTTGCGCGAGACGTTCAGGTCGTAGACGAGGAGGCCCGGTCCGTACGGCGTGACGAACGAGGCCAGCAGCGAGGCGGCCAGCGCCAGCGCCAACGACTTGGGGTGCGGCGCCTGGAGCGTCCCGCCGACGCGCCGCACGACGCGCCGCGGGACCAGGGACCAAGCCAGCTCGACACCGATCACCACCAGGCCCAGCAGGACGGACCCGTGGGTGTTGACCCAGAGCACGCACAGGGGCGGCAACAGCCACAGCCAGCGCACATCGCGGCGCGCCTTGGCGAGGACCAGCAGATCCAGGGGGAACCAGACCAGCGAGAAATCGAGACCGCGGTCGTAGACCACGGTGCCGGCCAGTCCGCCGGCCAAGAGCAGCACGATGGCCGCCACCCGCCCGCCGCGGGCGCCGAGCACCCGGGCGTAGGCGGCGCTCGCCCACAGGCATCCCCCGCCGAGCACGATGGCATAGACGGCATACGCCCAGGAGCCGACGGACCGGACCAGCGAGGCCAGCACCACCTCGGAGCCCCACTCGTCGGTCACCCAGCGCCGATGCGCCTCGGTGTAGCTGAAGGGGTCCAGGCCCATGATGGCGTGGTGGGACAGCATCCACTGACCGGCGGCGACCGACCACAGCTCGTCGCTCGAGAGCGGACGGTTCAGCGCGACGGCTGCGATGAACCCGACCCCGAGTGCCAGCCCGAGCAGCTCGACGGCCCGCGGTGGCAGCGGCCGCCGCGCCGCTCCCGCCGCTCCCGCCGCTTCCGCCGCTTCCGCCGCTCTGGTGGTCGAGCCCGGGTCGGCGGCCGTGCTCGGGGCTCCCCGCGGCGCCTCCGCATCGGCAGGGGCGGCGTCCGCCGTCGGCACATGGCGCGACTCGACGGCTTTGACGCTCGCCCGCACTGCTCCCCCCTCATGCCGGTCGGCCAACCAGCAACCCGTGCGGGCACGGTACCGCGCGCACCGGAACGGTCCCGTCGCAGCGCGGTTGCCATCGCGTGGCCGGTACCGGGGCGTCGCGAGCTACCATGCCGGGCGTGAGGTAGAGCCCCAGCGCGTCCCGCGGCCCATCGGTGTCGTCGTCACCCGCCGCCCGTTGTCACCCGCCGTCCCTGTGCCGGAGCTCACTCATGCCCTCCTTCCCCGCTGCACCACCGTCCCCCGCTGCACCAGCCGCCACCCTCGTCGCCCGCCACATCCGCTGCGAGCGGGGGGGCAGGGTCGTCCTCGACGACGTCTCCCTGCGCGTCGCCGCCGGTACCTGTCTCGGCGTGATCGGGCCCAACGGCGCCGGCAAGTCGACCCTGCTCCAGGTGCTCTCCGGTCTCGTCGTCCCCGACGGCGGCAAGGTCGTGCTCGATCCGCCCGACGCCTCCGTGGGCTATCTCGGCCAGGAGCATCCCGGAGGTGACGACACGGTGCGAGCCGCCCTCGAGCGACGCACGGGCGTGACCGCCGGCGAGGCCGCGCTGGCCGAAGCGGCCGGCGCGCTCGCCACGGGCGCTGTGGCGGCCGAGGAGCGCTACGCCGCGGCGCTGACCCGCTACGAGGCGACCTCGGCCGGCGACTTCGAGGCCCGCCTGGTGGCCGCGCTCCGCCAGGTGGGTCTGCCCGAGACCGTCCTCGGCCTGCCGCTCGCCACCCTCTCGGGCGGCCAGGCGGCTCGTGCCGCGCTGGCTGCCGTGCTCTTGGCCCGCTTCGACGTGACCCTCCTCGACGAGCCGACGAACGACCTCGATTTCGACGGCCTGTCCCGGCTCGAGGAGGTGGTCGACGGCCGGCGCGGCGCCATGGTCATCGTGTCGCACGACCGGGCCTTCCTGGAGCGCACCGTGACCGAGGTGCTCGAGCTCGACGAGCACACGCACGGCTCACGGCAGTTCGCCGGTGGCTGGGCAGCCTTCCAGGCGGAACGGGCCGCCAACCGGGCGCATGCCGAGGAGGCCTACGCGGTCTACGAGTCGCGGCGGGGCGTCCTCGACCGGAGGGCCCGCCGCGAGCGCCGGTGGGCGACCACGGGCGTCAGGCGCGAGAAGAAGCAGCCTCGGGACAGGGACAAGACCCAGCGCGACTTCCGCATCGAGCGCACCGAGAACCTGGCGTCGCGGGCGCGTCGCACCCAGCGGGCCCTCGACTCCCTTGAGGTCGTCGACAAGCCGTGGCAGGGATGGGACCTCCGCTTCGCCATCAACGAGGCGGCGCGGTCGGGCGACGTCGTGGTCCGGCTCGAGGACGCCGTGGTCCGGCGCGGCGACTTCGTCCTGGGGCCGCTCACCCTCGAGATCGGCTGGGCCGAACGTGTCGGCCTGGTCGGCCCGAACGGCTCGGGCAAGACGAGCCTCGTCGAGGCGATCCTCGGCCGCCTGCCCCTCGCCGGCGGCACCCGCCGCACCGGTCCGAGCGTCGTGCCCGGCGAGCTCGCCCAGGACCGGCGCCTGCTCCGTGGTCCTCACGTGCTGGCCGAGTCCTTCGCCGCCACCACCGGGCTCCCGGCGGACCGGGCCCGCTCCCAGCTCGCCAAGTTCGGACTGGGTGCCGACGCGGCCCTGCGCCCCACCCGGTCGCTGTCGCCGGGCGAGCGCACGCGCGCCGAGCTGGCCGCCTTCGCCGCGCTCGGCGTCAATTTCCTCGTGCTCGACGAGCCGACCAATCACCTCGACCTCCCGGCCATCGAACAGCTCGAGTCGGCCCTCGACGGGTACACGGGCACGTTGCTGCTGGTCTCGCACGACCGCCGGCTGCTCGACGCCGTCGCCCTCACCCGCCGCGTCGAGCTCCCCGGCCCGGACGACCCGGTGCGACGCCCCCGCGACGAGCCGACCGACGGTCGAGCGGGCCCCTAGGCGCCTAGGCGTCTAGCGCTTCCCGAAGCGGTCACGCAGCACCGATTCCGCCGCTCCCACACCGCACATCCCGTGCACCCCGCCCCCCGGTGGCGTCGAGGCCGAGCAGAGATACACACCCTCGAGCGGCGTCCGGTAGGGGTTCCAGCGCGCCACCGGCCGGAAGGCCGTCTGCCGCAGTGTCGCCGCGCCGCCGTTCACATCACCTCCGAGGAGGTTCGGGTTGTGCCGTTCGGCCTCGGCGGCCGTGCGCACCGTCCGCGCCAGCACTCGGTCGCGGAAGCCGGGAGCGAAGCGTTCGATCTGCCGCTCCATCCGTTCGTGCATGTCCACGGTGGATCCGTTCGGGACGTGGCAGTACGCCCACAACGTCTGCTTGCCCCCCGGGGCACGGGTCGGGTCGACCACCGAGGGCTGGGCCAGCAGCACGTAGGGGCGTTCGGGATGGCGGCCCGCCCCCACGGCTGCCTCCGATCGCGCCACGTCGTCGAAGGTCCCGCCCACGTGCAGCGTGACGGTCCGCCCGCAGGCTTCGGCTCTCCAGGGCACCGGTCCGTCGAGCGCCCAGTCCACCTTGCAGGTGCCCGGCCCGGGTCCGAAGCGCACCCAGGGACGCGCCCGGCGTCGTGTCAGCCCGGAGCCGGCCAGGGTGACGAACTGGCGGGGCGAGACGTCGAGCAGGACGGCGCGGGCGCGGGGCAGCTCGGCCAGCGAGGTCACCCACCGTCCCGTGTGCACCACGCCGCCCAGCCGGCGCACCTCGCCGGCCAGCCCCTCCGCGATCGCCGCGCTGCCGCCCTGGACGACCGGCCACCCCGCCGCGTGCCCGATCGCGCCGAGCAGTAGCCCGAACCCCGCGGTGAGGGGCGCCGTCAGCGGCTGCATCGAGTGCGCCGCCGCTCCGGCCACCAGTGCCCGTGCCGCGTCCGTCGAGAAGCGCCGGGTGGCATGGCGGGCCGAGGGAAGGCCGGCGAGAGCGAAGCGGGCCAGGGCACGCGGGTCCCGCGGCAGGCTGCGCAGGGGGCCCAGCACTGGCTCGACGATGCGGTCGAGGCCCTCGACCAACGGTTGCATCAGCCCGCGGTAGGCAGGCCCGTCACCGCCGAGACGCGCTGCGGTCTCCGCGACGTTGCCGCAGAGGGCGACGGCCCGGCCGCCGTCGAGCGGATGGGCGAAGGCCACCGGCGCCCGGCGCAGCACGATGCCGAGAGCGGGCAGGTCGAGCGAGCGGAAGAAGGGCGAGACCGTCAGCAACGGGTGCACGGCCGAGCACACGTCGTGGCGGAAACCCTCGAGGGTGAGCGCCTCGGTGCGCGTCCCGCCGCCGACCTCCGGCGCGCCCTCGACCACCTCCACCCCCACACCGGCCCGGAGCAGCGTGAGCGCGGCCGCCAGCCCGTTGGGGCCCGAGCCCACCACGACCGCGTCCACGTCCGGCACGGGCCGACGTTAGCGAGCGATAAGTTCCCCCCATGGCAGATGTGCACGGAACCTGCGAGCCGCGCTTCGAGGCGGTACGCCAGACCCTGGCCGGGCAGCTCGAGTCGGGTGCCGACGTGGGTGCGTCCGTCGCCGTCTACCTGCACGGCGAACCCGTCGTCGACCTGTGGGGCGGCTGGGCCGACCCGGAGCGGACGCGCCCGTGGGAGCGCGACACCCTCACCAATGTCTGGTCCACGACCAAGACCATGACCTTCCTCGTGGCGCTGATGCTGCACGACCGGGGCGAGCTGGACTTCCATGCGCCGGTTGCGCGGTACTGGCCCGAGTTCGGCACCAACGGCAAGGAGCGGATCGAGGTGCGCCACGTCATGGGCCACACCGCCGGCCTCAGCGGCTGGGAGGAGCCCCTCGCTGCGGAGGACCTCGCCGACTGGGAGCTGTGCACGTCACGTCTGGCCGCGCAGGCGCCGTGGTGGGAGCCGGGCACGGGCTCGGGATACCACGCCGTGACGCAGGGCTACCTCATCGGGGAGATCGTCCGCCGCATCACCGGCGACTCCATCGGGACGTTCTTCGCGCGGGAGGTGGCCCGGCAGCTCGACGCCGATTTCCACATCGGCCTGCCGCCGAGCGAGGACCACCGCGTGTCGAACGTCATCCCTCCCCCGCCGATCAATCCGGCGGACATGGAGGGCCAGGTCTCCGACCTCATGTTGAAGACCTTCCTCAACCCGCCCATCGACGCCACCATGGCCCATCACGGGTGGTGGCGTCGCGCCGAGATCCCCGCCGCCAACGGCCAGGGCAACGCCCGCTCGGTGGCCGCCGTACAGTCGGTGGTGGCCGGCCGCGGCCAGACCCGCGGGGTACGCCTCCTCTCGGCCGGCGGTACCGATCCCATCTTCGAGGTCCAGGCCGACGGAGTGGACAAGGTGCTCGGCGTCCGGCAGCGCATCGGCATGGGATACGGCCTGAGCAACCCGCCCGAGATGCCCCTCGGCCCCCGCGCCTGCTACTGGGGCGGGTACGGCGGCTCGGTCATCATCGTCGACCAGGACGCCGACCTGGCCATCTGCTACGTGATGAACAAGATGGAGTCGGGTCTCGTCGGCGACCTCCGTGGCGCCAACATCGTGGCCGCCGCCGTGGCCGGCCTGGCCAGCTAGGACGCGCCGCCTGCGGGCAGGACCGCCTCGGCTTCGATCTCCACCTTCCAGGCGGGGTCCAGCAACGCCGCCACCACGACCATGGTCGATGCCGGTCGCACCTGTCCGAGCACCTCCGCGTGCACCGCGCCGACGGCACCGGCGTCGTCGGCCGATGTCAGGTACATCCGGGTGCGCACCACGTGGTCGAGACGCGCTCCCGCCTCCGAGAGGGCCTGCTCGATGATCTCCAGGCAGCGACGGGCCTGCGGTCCGGCGCCCACCGGGCAGCCCCCGCCGGGGAGCACCGGCGCCGTCCCGGCGACGACGACACGGTCACCGACCCGCCGCGCACGGCTGAAGCCGATGCCGGCCTCGAAGGGCGAGCCCGAGGAGATGTGTCGGCGGTCGTCCATCTGGGCATCCTCCCATCCCGCCAGGGCGGGTGGGTCGGGTTTCGGGCGTCCGGCGAGTCCACTCTGCGGGCACACGGCTCGGCGGGCACACGGCTCGGCGGAGATCCCGCTGCCGGCTCGTTCCGACGGTTCGACTCGGTCGCCCCGGCGACGGCGGCTCAGCGCAACTCGTAGTCGGCCAGATCGGGCTGGCGGGTGCGCGCCCAGTACGAGTGCAGGTCGAACGGCCAGTTCTGGGTCACGCGGCCCTTGGCGTTGCGGTACCAGGTGGGGACGTCGGCCACACCCCAGGCCATGAGGGCGTTCCCTTCCTCCATCTCGTGGCCGTATCGCCGGTGGACGTCGCGCCGACAGGACATGACGCGGTGACCCGAGCCGAGGAGGCTCCCGATCGCATCGACCACGTAGCGCACCTGGCACTCCACCATGATCAGGATGCTGCCGTTGATGACCAGATTGGTGTTGGGGCCGTAGAGCATGAAGAAGTTCGGGAACCCGGGCACCGTGATGCCCAGGTAGGCCTGGGCGTCCCCGTCCCACTCCTCGTTCAGCTCGATCCCGCCCGCCCCGAAGACCCGCATCGGTGCCACGAAGTCGGATGCCGTGAAGCCCGTCCCGTAGATGAGGACGTCCGCCGGGTGGTCCTCGCCGCCCACCGTGCGCACACCGTGGGCCGTGATGCGCTCGATGGGCGTTGTCACCAGGTCGACATGGGAGCGGCCGAGCGCAGCCGCCCAGCGGCCGTCGTCGCGCAGGGCACGCTTGGCGAACGGCGGGAAGTGGGGCACCATTCGCTCGAAGAGATCGTCGTCCTCGACCTGCGCCCGCAGGACGTCGATCAGCATGGAACGGACGAAGTCGTTGCCGGCGCTCACCGCCTCGGTGTGCGCGTCCCACTCCGGGTCCACCCGGGCCGCCGTCAGCAGGCCCTCGTGCATCAGCCAGAACTGCCACAACCGGTCCCAGCGGCCGTAGGCCGGCAGGAGGTCCAGCAGGTCGTGGAAGGCCGGCGGGAAGGGATCGCCGTAGTTCTCCGTCGGGAGCAGCCACGGCGGCGTGCGCTGGTAGACGTCGAGATGCGACACCTCGTCCACGACACAGGGGACGAATTGGGCCGCGCTGGCGCCCGAGCCGATCACAGCCACGCGCCGGCCGGCGAGGTCCACGGAGTCGTCCCAGGCGGCCGAGTGGAACCACGGACCCTCGAACTCCTCGCGCCCCGGGATGGACGGGAACGACGGACGGTTGAGCTGCCCCACGGCGCACACGACACCGTCGAACGTGTCCGTCGTCTCCGAGCCGTCGGGACCGCGGAGCGTCAGCGTCCACTCGCACGCGCCCTCGTCGAAGCGGGCCTCGGTGACCTCGGTGCGGAACCGGATGCACTCACCGAGACCGAGGCTCTTGGCCGTGTTCTGGAGATAGGCCAGCAGGTCGGGCTGGGCCGAGAAGCGCGAGGCCCAGTCGTTGGTCTGGGCGAACGAGAAGCTGTAGAGTTGATTGGGTACGTCGACGCGGCAGCCGGGATAGACGTTCTCGAGCCAGGTGCCCCCGACGTCCTCGTTCTTCTCGAACACGGTCACGGTGACGCCGGCCTGGCGCAACCGGTGCGCGGCGGCGATCCCCGAGGCACCGGCACCGACAACGGCGCAGCGGAAGGGTCCGGTTGCATCGTCGACGTGCCACGAGGGTCGGCGCGGGTCGTCGCCCGGCAGCGCCAGCTCCTCGGTGAGGAAGGCCTCCCAGTGATCCGTCGTGGCGTCCCCGACGAGGAACGCGAACAGCGAACGGAGCTCGTCGCCGGTGAGCTCGTGGTCGTTTCCACCCGAGGCGGCATGGGCCTGCAAGGCGGCTTCGGCCAACCGGCGCGCCTCGTCTTCCTGCTCGGGAGTCAGCCCGCGCCCCTCGACGAGGAGCTGGGTCTGGTCGGGCGCGAATTCCCGGCGGAGGAGTGACAGATCACCGGTACGGTGCGCCACCGCGCACAGGAGCGGGTGCACCTCGGCGGCAGCGACGGCGGCGCGGAGGCGGGCTGCATCGAGCCCGCCGGCTCCCGCCACGGGCCGACGCTCGGTCCCTCCACCCGTCGGAGCTTCCCCACCCATCGGAGTGCAGCCTACGGAGGCGACCGGCTCAGCCGCCCGTCATGTGTTGGGCGAGCTGGGTCATCTGGCTGTTGACCTGCACCGTACGCGGCAGCGTGTCCATCGCCGCCGCCAGGGAATCCACGGTCCAGCGGTCCTCGGTCTCCACGCTCTCGGCGATGGACCAGCCGGCGTAGATCCCGACCGATCCGCCGTAGACGCTGAAGACCTGGCCGTTGAACGGGCAGGTCTCCGCGGCCAGCACCGCCACGAGCGGCGACACGTTCTCGGGGTCGAAGAGCTGGTTCTGCATCGGCTCGCCCATGCCGGGCGTCTGCAGCGTGAGCCGGGTCCGGGCGACCGGTGCGATGCAGTTGGCCCGCACCCCGTAGCGGTTCAGCTCCATGGAGTTCACCACCGTCATGGCGGCGATACCGGCCTTGGCCGCGGAGTAGTTGGTCTGACCGACGTTGCCGTGCAGACCGGCTCCCGAGCTGGTGTTGACGACGGCGCGGTCGGTCGTGGTTCCGGACTTCGCCTGCTCGCGCCAGTAGTCGGCCGCGTGCCGGGTGACGTTGAACGTGCCCTTGAGGTGGACCGCGATGACGGCGTCGAACTCCTCTTCGCTCATCGAGACGAGCATGCGGTCGCGCAGGATGCCGGCGTTGTTCACCACGACGTGGAGATCACCGAAGGTCGAGACAGCCTGGTCGACCATGGCCTTGGCCCCCGCGAACGAGCTGACGCTCTCGGTATTGGCGACCGCCTGTCCCCCCGCCGCCGTGATCTCGTCGACGACTGACTGAGCTGCCGAGACGTCGTTGCCGGAGCCGTCGACCGCCCCACCGAGGTCGTTCACGACCACCTTGGCTCCCAGCGACGCGAACAGGAGGGCATGCTCGCGGCCGATGCCTCGCCCCCCACCGGTGATGATCGCCACTCTGTCCTGCAACATCGATGCAACCCGTCCTCTCCTTGGGAACCCGGCGCCGTCCCGACGGGGCGGCACGGGCAGGGCGAGACGATTGCAACGGGCCTCCTCGCTGTCAAACCCGGCACTGCGCCCCACCACGGCCCGGATACCCGGCGTGGACGGGCCGGCACCGGGCGGGGACGCCTACGCTGCCGGCTTCGTGACCGATCGGCCCGACCACACGCAGCTCGGGGACCTGCTCGAGCTCGAGGTCGGCCCCGTCGCGGCCGGTGGCGGCTGCGTGGCCCGGGCGCCCGACGGCCGCGTCGTCTTCGTCCGGCACGCCCTGCCCGGCGAACGCGTCCGGGCGCTCGTGACCGACGCCACCGCCAGCTTCCTGCGGGCGGACGCCGTCACGGTCCTGCAGGGCTCACCGGACCGGGTGGAACCACCGTGCCCCCATGCCGGCCCCGGTCGCTGCGGGGGTTGTGACTACCAGCACGTCTCTGGGTCGGCTCAGCGCCGCCTCAAGGCCTTCCGCGTCGCCGAGCAGCTCTCGCGGCTGGCCGGGGTGACGTGGTCGGCCGAGGTCGAGGCCGTGCCCGGCGACACCGAGGGCCTCGCCTGGCGCAGCCGCGTCCGCCTCGCGGTGGACCGGGACGGCCGAACGGGTTTCCGTCGCCACCGCTCGCACCGGGTCGAGCCGGTCGACGCCTGCCCGGTGGCGGCACCCGCCGTGGCCGCCACGGGTGTCATCGGTGCCCGTTGGCCCGGTGCGGCCGAGATCGAGGTGGCAACCGGGATGGGCACCGGCGGCGCCGTCGTCAGCGTCCGCCCGCGGGGCCGGGGCCGCCTCGAGATGCCGGAGGTGGGTGCCCGGACCGGCCTCGTGGTCGGCGGCACCGTGTGCCGCCCTCCCGGCTCGGTCGACGCCTTGGTGCGCGGACGCGTCTACCGCGTCTCGGCCGGGGTCTTCTGGCAGGTGCACCTCGGCGCGGCGGCTGCCCTGCTCGACGCCGTCCTGGCGCTGGCCGAACCGGCGACGGGGGACGACGTCGCCGACCTCTACGCCGGCGCCGGGCTGTTCGCCGTGCCCCTGGCCGAGGCCGTCGGGACCACCGGGTCCGTCCTGGCCGTGGAACGCGACCGGCGCGCCTGTGCCGATGCCCGTCACAACGGCAAAGGCCTGCGAGCGTTGCGGGTGCTCGAGATCTCCGTCACCCCGGAACTCGTGACCCGGGGAATCGGCCGCCCCCGCCTCCTCGTCCTCGACCCGGCGCGCCAGGGAGCCGGCACCGCGGTCATGCGTGCCCTCGCCGCCCACGCTCCGACCCTCGACCGCCTCGTCTACGTCTCGTGCGACCCCGCATCGTTCGGGCGCGACGCGCGCGTCCTCCTCGACGCCGGATGGGAACTCGCCGTACTCCGCGCCTTCGACATCTTCCCGATGACGGAGCACGTGGAGCTCGTCGCCCTGCTGCGACCGCCGCGCTGATCTGTGGAGACGACCTCAGGCATGGCCGCCCTGCTCGTGCTCGATATGCGAAGCGGACTCGAATTGCAGCGTCGAATGCTCCACGTCGAAGTGGCCCGACAGGCACTGTTGGAGGTGATCGAGCACCCGGCCCGCATCACCCGTGTTGAGGCACTGGTCCGTGACGACCACGTGCGCGGTGAGAATGGGAAGCGACGAGGTCAGGGTCCAGGCGTGCAGATCGTGGACCGATCGCACCTCGGGCAGCTCGAGCAGGTGAGACCGCACCTCCTCGAGATCGATGTCCTCCGGCGTGGCCTCCAAGAGGATGTGCAGCGCAGGACGCAGCAGCTCCACTGCAGCCTTGAGCATGAGCACGACGACCAGCAACGACGCGACGGCGTCCGCGCGGTCGAAACCCCAGAGCACGATCACGACACCGGCCACGAGCGTGCCGGCGAAGCCGTACAGATCGGTCAGGATATGGCGGTAGGCGCCTTCCACGTTGAGCGAGCGCCGGTTCGCCCGTGTCATCGTCACCGTGGCCGCCACGTTCACCCCGACGCCGACGCCGGCGACCACGATCAGAACGGCGCCGTCGACGGCCGACGGGTGGAGCAGGCGTACCACGGCATCCCACGTCACGAGCGCCGACACGATCAACAGAGCGATCGCGTTGCCGGCCGCTGCGAGGATCTCGGCTCGCTTCATGCCGTAGGTGTGTGACTGCGTCTCGGGCCGAGCCGCCAGGTGGATGGCGACGAGTGATCCCGCGATGGCACCGACATCGACGAGCATGTGACCGGCGTCGGCCAACAGGACCAGCGAGTTCGACACCACGGCCGCGCCGACTTCGAAGACCATGAAGCCACAGAGCAGCGCCAGCGCGACCGTCAGGGCGCGCCGGTCCGTGTCCACCGAGGCCGAAGCGGGCAGCACGTGCCCGACGTGCGTGGTGCGGTCCTCACCCATCGGCGGTCACGTGGTCGGCATGCGTGAGAACCGCTTCGACGAGATGACGGACGTGAGCATCGTCGACGACGTAGAAGATCCGGGTCCCCACCCGCCGGCTCTGGACGAGACGGGCCAAGCGCAGCTTGGCCAGGTGCTGCGACACCGCGGCCGGTTGGGCGCCCACGATCTCGGCCAGTTCGTTCACCGAGTGCTCGCCCTCCAGCAGCGCCCAGATCACCCCGAGCCGCGTCTCGTCGCCCAGGAGTTTGAGCATGCCGACGGCCGAGCCGATCTCTGCACGGGGCGGAGATCGATGTATCTGCGTAGTCACGCAGATAGCGTAGACGCGGCAGCGTGGCCTTGCTCCGTCGGACACCCGATTCCTCGTGACCCGTGCCGCATCGCTCCCTGTCCTCCGGTGCTCGGCCCGTCCCTGCTGGCGGGCGATCCAACCCCTGTGCGGCATCCCGCCAACGGGACCAGCGCGATCCGCGCCGTTCAAGCCGCGGCGTTGGCGTGCCGATCAGGCACAAAAGACGTCTGCCACGCTTCCCCCTCGTGCCGGGCCGGCCCCACTACCCTGCGTGACCGTTCGTGACCGTTCGTGACCGTTCGTGGGCGTTCGTGGGCGTGCACACCGCGCGGTGGCTGTGGCCGGCGGCAACGAGAGGAGCATGGTGAGAGCAAACGCCCCGAGGTTCCGCCTCCCGACTGCCATGGTGGTCGCGGCCGCTGCGCTGGTTCCGACGATGATCGTGGCGACGACCCCCGTCGCCCAGGCGGGCCAGATCCCACACAACGCGCCGGGGTTCTTCCCGAACCAGACGTGGTCGGTGACGCTGCCGGACGGTGGCAGTCCGATCGCCCTCTCCTCCCCCAACGTGGCGAACCTCGACGGGCAGCCGGCGGTCGTCGTCGGCGACCGGGCCGGCTGGGTCTACGCCTATCACGTGGCCAACGGGACCGGTGTGGCCCACTGGCCGTACTACGCCGGCGCCCCGGTCGACTCCTCGCCCTCCGTCGCACCGATCAACGCCGGCGGGACCGACACCGTCTACGTCGGATCGGGTGACGCTGCCGCCCCCACCGTCGGGGGCTACCAGGCGATCTCGCCCGGAGGCGGCGACCAGTGGTTCGTGCCGGCGCGCAATCCGTCGACCGATCCGCAACCGAATTCGGCGGTGGCGGCGTCGCTCACGGTCGCCGCCTATGCAGACGGCTACGGGGTCGAGGCCGGTTCGCTCGGACAGAACAGCTACGCGCTCGGAGCGGGGAACGGCGCCGTGCTCGCCGGGTTCCCCTGGTTCCAGGCCGACTCGGTGTTCTCCACCTCGGCCGTGGCCGACCTCTACGCCAACGGCAACTACCAGATCATCGACGGCGGTGACTCCACCGCTGGTACCGCCTACGGCCAGACCTACGCCAGTGGCGGCCACATCAGGATCCTGTCGACCGCCGGCAACCTCTTCACCGGGAACCCGGCCGGCGGTCTCATCTGCCAGTACAACACCAACCAGAACATCGACCGCTCCTCACCGGCCGTCGGCCAATTCCTGGCGGGCGGCGCGGTCGGGATCGCCATCGGAGACGGGAGCTACTACCCGGGGGCCTCCGACTCCAACAAGGTCTTCGCGCTCAATACGGGCTGCGGCCTCGCCTGGAGCGACGTCCTCGACGGGGTGACCGCCGACTCGCCGGCCCTGGCCAACGTGCAGGGCACGGGTCTCGATGTCGTCGAGGGGACCCAGGCCGGCACGATCTACGTGCTCAACGGAGCCACCGGTGCCGTCGTCTGGTCCCAACCGACCACCGGCCAGGTCATCGGCTCGCCGGTCACGGCCGACCTCTCGGGGCGTGGCTACCAGGACGTGATCGTGCCCACCACCAACGGTATTGACATCTTCGACGGGCAGTCGGGGACACAGCTCACGACGCTCGGGGCCAACGACGCGTTCCAGAACTCGCCGTTGGTCACCGACGACCCGAACGGCCACATGGGGATCACGGGCGCCGGCTCAGCCGTGATCAACGGGCAGCTGACGGGAGTGATCACCCACTGGGAGATCGACAACACGAGCGGTTCGGGTGCGTCGGTCTACGAGGCGGGTGCCTGGCCCCAGTTCCACCACGATCCGCAGCTCACCGGGAACGCCGGCACGCCCGGACCCACGCTCGAGGTCCCGTGCAACGCGCCCGTAGGCGGCCCCAACGGGTACATCCTCTCCGCGACCGACGGTGGCGTCTTCGACTACGGCAACATCCCGTTCTGCGGCTCGACCGGGAGCATCCATCTCAACCGCCCGGTGGTGGCCGACGCGCTCACCCGGGACGGCGGCGGGTACTGGGAGGTCGCTTCCGACGGGGGCATCTTCTCCTTCGGTGACGCCGGCTTCTACGGATCCATGGGCGGCACGCCGTTGAACGCTCCGATCGTCGGCATGGCCGCCACGCCCGACGGTGGCGGGTACTGGGAGGTGGCTTCCGACGGAGGAATCTTCGCGTTCGGCGACGCAGGTTTCTATGGCAGCGCAGGTGGCATCCACCTGAACCGACCGATCGTCGGCATGGCCGCCACGCCCGACGGCCACGGATACTGGTTGGTGGCCTCGGACGGCGGCATCTTCAGCTACGGCGACGCGACGTTCAAGGGTTCGATGGGCGGCAAACCGCTCAACCTGCCCATCGTGGGTGTGGCGGCAGACGCCCAGACGGGAGGGTACTGGGAGGTGGCATCCGACGGTGGCGTGTTCGCCTTCTCGGCACCGTTCTACGGATCGATGGGCGGCAAGCCGCTGAACGCGCCGATCGTCGGCATGGAGGCCAACCGCGACGGTTCGGGCTACCGCTTCGTCGCCACCGACGGCGGCATCTTCAGCTACAACGCACCCTTCTACGGTTCGATGGGCGGCAAGCACCTCAATCAGCCGGTCGTCGCCATGGCCGGAACCTGACGGCGCCCCCGAGGGGCGAAGTAGGGTGACCCCCGCTCCGTGGCGAACGGATCGGGGGTGCACGTGAGCAACGAAACACACGAGCACGCCGACGAGCTGGTCGGGCGCAGACGCACCGGTCACGTCCTGGTCATCACGATGCAGCGTGCCGGCAAGAGAAATGCCGTGGACCGCTCTCTGGCCGACGCGCTCGACGGCGCGCTCAACGAGCTGGAAGACGACGACGAGCTGTGGGCGGGTGTGCTCACCGGCACGGCCGACGTCTTCAGCGCCGGAAGCGACTTGACGGCTCGGGGCGACTATCTGACCGAGCGGGGAGGTGAGTACGGGATCATCCGGCGCGACCGGCGAAAGCCGCTCGTCGCTGCTGTCGAAGGCCCGGCCCTGGGGGGCGGCCTCGAGATCGTGCTCGCCTGCGACCTCGTCGTGGCCTCCTCCACCGCCCGCTTCGGCCTGCCCGAGGTGCGGATCGGGGTCGTGCCCACGTGCGCCGGTCTGTTCCGAGCCCCGCGGGCGCTTCCCCTCAACCTGGCCCGACAGCTGATCCTGACCGGCCGACCCATCGACGCGCATCGCTGCTATGAGGCCGGCTTCGTGAACGTGGTCACGGATCCGGGTGCCGCCCTGGAGGGGGCGATCGCGCTGGCTCAGGAGATCTGCGACAACGCCCCGCTGTCGGTCCAGGCCTGCCTGCGGGCGATCAACCAGGTCACGGCAGACGGGGACGACCTCGGCTGGAACGCCACCGGCGAAGCCCTGGCCGCGGCCTCGCGCTCCGCCGATGCCCGCGAGGGGGTCGCCGCCTTCCTCGAGAAGCGGGCGCCGGTGTGGAGCGGTCGCTGATCACTCTTCGCAACCGCTCGCTCAGGGTGCAGTCGAACGGTCGGACTCCGTGCAACCGCTCGGATCTCATCGAAGGCCGGCCGACCCGCTTCACCGAACGAGGGCCCGCCTGCCTCCGCTCGAAAGCCCGGGGGGAGCCGGGCCCTAGTGGGCGCCGGCCCGGGCGCGGCTGCGCCCGAACAGCCACAAGATCGCCGCGATGACGATCACCCAGAGCACGGGGTGCACCACGATTCCGAGTATCGCGGCAATCGCGACGATGATCACGGCAACGAGGATGTCGATAAGCATGAGGGTCGTCTTGCCCTCTTCAACGGCGCCCAAACGTCGTACAGGCCATGAGCACCAGCCGCCGAGCACGCCACAGAATTCACAGAAGTCACAGAAGTCACAGAAGTCACAGAGAGTGCGGACGACGAGTCATCCTGAGGTCCGGAACACGGGTACCCGTTCTCATCCGTGTACCCGGCTCTCGTGGCGGCCTGTTCCGCCACTCCGTCGGAGTCCTACGATTCCGGGGGGGCCGGGATCGGTGGCGACGAATGCCCCGACCACCGCGCTGGACCTGCAGCACTGCGTGCTCTCATGACGACATCCACCGTTGCGACACTCAGAACCGAGGACGGTCTTGCCCTTCGCGCACGCTGGGTGACCCGAGCGGATGCGCAGGGAACTGTCGTGATCGTGCACGGATTCTCCGCGCACAGCGACGACACCCACATCCGCCAGCTCAGCGATCACGTGCTCGCTGCTGGCTACGACGTCCTCACGTACGACAGCCGCGGCCACGGCCGCTCGACAGGACAATGCAGCATGGGTATGCGTGAACGCCTGGACGTGGCAGCTGCGGTGACCGCAGCGGCACATGATGGCGCACCGGTCCTGCTGACAGGTATCTCCATGGGTGTCATCGCCGTCACGTCCTACCTGGACTCGACAGCACAGGCGCGCTCCCCCGTCGTCGGGGCGGCCATCGTCAGCGGTCCGGCCCAGTGGATCCTGCCTACCAACCCAATGGGGCTGGCCATGGTGCTCTTGACTCGCACTCGTCCGGGCCGCCTCGTCGCAGCCCGTTGCCTCGGCGTACGGATAGCGCCGCGCTGGGACCTCGGGCCGAGTCCGGAGGAGTCGCTCACTCGGGTACGGCTCCCGGTGGCCGTCGTGCACGGCGCCCGAGACCGGCTGATCGCACCGCGTCAGTCCGAACGCCTTCATGCCTCCGCTGCGGGACCGAGCCGTCTCGAGATCGTGGAATCGATGGGCCACGGCCTGGACGACCACGGCCTGGAGTCCGTTGTCCGCAGCCTTCGCTGGATCGTGGAGACCGGCGACGTCAGCCGGCGCCGATCCTGTTGATCGTGATCATCAGTCTGTTTGATCGTGATCGTCGGTTGATTTTGGCCGTCGGTCCGTGCGGGCCCCTCGGGAGCACCGGTGCCGTCGCGCCATTCACCCCTCGGCCAGGCGGGGCGGAACGACCGGACGCCTCCGGGCATGTTGCAACCCAGGTTACATGACGGATGATCCCCGTCGCGGGCATTCTTTTCGGGATGACGCGTTGGTGTGAGCGATGACCGAAGAGCCTGTTCCCGAGGCGGACGAGCTCGAGCAGCGGCAGGAGACCGCTGCGACGCAGCGAGAAGCACGGGAGTCCTCTGAGGCGGGGCGGTCCCATTCGGCGAGGGCTGACGTCGAAGCAGCAGAAGCCGACGTCCTCGAGCAATCGATCCTCGAGGCCGACGAAGACGAGGATCTTCCCCACACGACTGGGTAACACGGTGAGAGTCCGGCTCGGGCGAGCGGACGTGCATCTGCTCACCAGAATCGTGATCTCTCGGCCAGTCAGGCTGTCTGAGCCCGTATCGAGCTCCGGACCTCCTCCGTCAAGACCTTCAGGGCCGGGCTGATCTCTGCCGTCGGCGCGACGGGATCGACGAGTCTGCGGGCCTCGGCCGAAAGGTTGGACAGGCCCCTTCGGAAACGGGCCTGCTGTGTCGCCAACGCTTCGGGGGGCTGTCGTCGGCGCCCCTTTTCCATCACCTGCTCCAGCAGTGGAGCGAACCCAGGTGGCGGCGCTTCCTCGCGCAGTCCGAGCAGGTCCCCGGATTCGGGACTCCGGAAGGCCTGCTTGGCCCCGGGGTACGTCGCCTTGCCCGTGGAGAACTTCGCCGCGGGTCTGCCGCCGTATGAGACAAGTTTGTAAGCGGAGTCGAGGTACGGCGCGTCGGCCGACACGCTCATGCGGGTGCCCACGCCGGCAGCATCGATCGGCGCACGATCGGCAACCAGTCGAGCGAGACGATGCTCGTCGAGGGTGCCCGATACCACGATCTTGACCGACGTCAGCCCCGAGTCGTCGAGAAGCCGACGCGCTTCGAAGGAAAGCGACGAGAGATCGCCGCTGTCGAGGCGGATGCCCGCGTTCTCCTCGAGGTGCAGTTCGCGAATCACCTCGATCGCGTTGCCGACGCCGCTCAGCGTGTCATAGGTATCGACCAGGAAGGTCGCTCGTTCGGGATGGTCGGTGCCAAAGGCGCGAAACGCCTGCACTTCGTCCACGAAGGCTTCGACATAGGAGTGCGCCATCGTTCCCGAGGGAACGAGTCCGTATCTGCGCGCAGCCTCCACATTGCTCGTGGCGACGAATCCAACCATGGCCGACGTCCGAGCTGCATCCAGGGCGGCGTCGAGGCCTTGGCTCCGGCGCATCCCGAAATCGACGAGTTCGATACGACCCTCTGTCGCCATGACACATCGGGCAGCCTTCGATGCGACGGCCGTATTGAAGCTGATCCGGTTGAGCACGACGGTCTCGACGACCTGCGCCTCGGGCAAAGGTGCAGTGACTTCGATGATCGGTTCGTTGGCGAAGACGATCGTTCCTTCGGGAACGGCCCAGACGTCCCCGGTGAACCGAAGAGACGAGAATGCCTCGAGAGCGTCCCCGGGCATCCCCAGAGAGCTCAGGTAAAAGAGATCCTCTTCCTCGAAATGGAAATCTTCGAGGAATTCCAGCACCGGTTCGAGACCGGCAGCGACAAGGAAACCCCGCTCCGGCGGGAGGCGCCTGACGAACAGGCTGAATGTGGCGGGTGCGGTCATGGCCCGGCGCGAGTAGCTCGAGGCCATAGTGAGCTCGTAGAGATCCAGCAGTAGGGCGCCGCTCATGAGGACATGATGGGCGACCGCGGCGCAGCCGGCAACACTTCGCAGCCGCATGCCCGAGTGAAGTCGGCCGATCGGCAGCAGTGAATGACCTCAGGCGTGCGTCGTGAAGACGAGTTCGGTGATCACCTGCCCGGGCACCTCGAACTGCGCCGTGCCGATCACCGTCCATCCCGAGGATCCGTACAGCGAAATGGCAGCCGTCGACGAAGCGACGACGTCGAGAACAGGAGTCCGCCCGAGGGACAGGAGGTGAGCTCTGCCCCGATCCAGAAGCTGCCTGCCGATTCCTTTCCGACGAACATCGGGATCCACGAGCAATCGGGCGATGAAGCCGACGCCGCCGTCGATGCCAGCCTCATGGACCACGTCCATGACCCCCTGGTTCGACGACAAGTTCACGGCGACATGGCCCACGACGCGACCCCCGTCGTCGGCGACCCATGCACCGATGGGACTTGGATCGGTCAGGAAGCGCCGAGCATCGTCGTCGGGCAGATGGAGAGGATATCCATCGACCATCCGCACGCGGGCGATCAGTGATGTGAGCTCTTCGAGATCGGGAAAGGTTCGGGCTCGGATCGTGATCACGACTTCTCTTGCCGAAGGTCGAGAGACACAGGGATCACGAATTTGTCCGATCACGGAGCTGAACGCCGACCGCGGCGAGTTCTTCGAGTGCCTTCGCGCCGTCGCCGGGATTTCTGTCGACGGCGCGGACACCATCGAGCAACACGATCACGTCGAAGCCCAACTTCATGGCGTCCAGCCCGGTCTCCTTCACGCAGTAGTCCGTGGCGACGCCGCAAAGAACAACAGTGCGCACGTGGGCCTCTTTGAGGAGCTCGGTCAGCCGGGTGGAGTGAATCGAGCCCGACTCCACGTCCCGCATTGAAAATCCCGAATAGCCGTCCTCTCCCCCGGTTCCCTTCCGCACAACGGGTCCCTCGACCAACAACGTGGGCACGAAAGCCGCACCCCAGGTGCCGGCGACACAATGCACGGGCCAGATACCGCCGTCCGCTGCGAAGTGAGGAGTGTGCGGAGGATGCCAATCCTGCGTGTAGATGACCGTCGCCCCGGCTGACCGGGCCCGACGCACCTGGGCATTGGCAAAGGGAACGATCTCCTGTGCGCCCTCGACCCTCAGGCTGCCGGAAGGGTCGACGAAGTCGTTCTGCAGGTCAACCACCAACAGCGCGACCCCCGGCTCGTAGATTGAGTCTTCGCTCATTCAAGGGTCTCGGTGGCGGGCCTCGACGACGGGACCATCGTAGCGAACGAGCTCATATGTGCCCGCACGACTGAATCTCCTGCTCCTCGTGACCGATCAGCAGCGAGCCGATCCGTCGTTGCCACGGCAACGCGGCAGGCGTGGGAGCTGAAGCTGCAGCTGCGGGCCGAGCTGAAGGCCACCTCTGGTACGGCATGGTCTCGGGCCTCGACGATCGCACCGGTTCGCCTCGTGCATCAACGCTGACGTCGGGACTTGATCAGGGGAACACCGAAGGGCACAAACGCCACGATGGCCGCAACCAACGCGAGGAAGGCGCCCCAAGCCCATCCGAAGCCGGCAGGCTTGAGCAGGAAGCCCAAGACCACGAGAGCCAGGTTGACCCCGGTGAGCAGGGCCAGAAGCTGCTCCTTGGACATGCGGCCTGTTGCGGCCAAGTCACCCACACCGAAGGCGGTGATCAAGAAGTAGAGCACCAGCACGAATGCGTCCATTACCGCGATGAACAGCCAGCCATGGGCGCTGAGCCCGTCGGCCGAAAAAGGGCCGATGCGGTACCAAGGCAGCCAGAACGACACCAGGAGGACCAAGCTGGCAGGGCCGACAACGAGATCGCTGCGATCCAGCGCGTCGAGGCGTTGGCGTGACTTCCGGATCCGCTTCGGTGTCGGGCGCGGCAAGACCGTCGGCCTGATGGCGGCGCCGCACTTCGGGCAGAGCGTAGTTCCCGGGGTCACTTCGACAAGGCAGCGGGAGCAAGCAGGCACCGGCCAACCTCCTTCCTGCTGTCACGAGCGCGCCCGCTCAGGTTACAGTCCCGGACCGCACGCAATCGTCAGGCCGCAATCGGAGACGGGAGGTTTGCGTTGTCGCCGGGAGGATGCACGGCGGGCGGCGCGGCTCCGATCGGCGATGCGACACCATGGAACTCACGATCCGATCCGGACTCGGTGTCGGCCAGCCAGGTTGTTGACACGGCTCATGGGTCGGCCACCGCCCACGGTGGGCCCGGCGTTCACGCTCCGGCCGTGGTGGGAGCCCGAGGACCGCTCGTTCTGCCCTGCACCCGTGCCTTTGAGTGGCGTGCCGTCCTTCTCGGCACTCGATTCTGGGGACCGCGAGACCGGTCGGGTCAGGACCATTGTCCCTACCTGCGAGGGACGCGCCTCCTTACCCTGTGCATCGTGACGGAAGCGTCGCGTGAATCGTCGCCTGAAGCGGACAACCGGGGCACTTTGCCCGAATGGACCGACACACAGGGCACCATGCCCGAATTGAGTGGCCTCGTGCTCGCCGAGCATGATCTGGTCGCCACGGTAACATGGGTTGCAAAGCTGGCCCGCGACCGGTCCGGCGCCGATATGGCGGGCATCACGGTCGTGCTCGACAGCGCGCCTCGCAGCTGGACCTACACGGATCCGGAGACCCTTCCGATCGACGACGTGCAGTACGAGGCAGGCAGGGGTCCCTGTCTGGAAGCCATCCGATCCCAGGTGCCCATTCGGATCGACGACACGGCAACGGACGAGCGCTGGCCGGAGTTCGGCAAGGAAGCTCGCGCACACGGAGTGATATCCATCCTCTCCCTGCCGATAGCAGTCCACAGTGATTCGGCGTTCGGGGCATTCAACCTCTATTCGCGACGCCCAGCACAGTTCGTGGGTCAACCGGACTATGCCCTGAGTCAGTTCGTCGATCAGGCGGCCGTCCTGCTCCTCAACGCGCGGGACTTTTGGGATGCTCGCCAGAGAGCAGAGGGCCTGCAGGTTGCACTCCGGTCACGAGCGACCATCGAGCAGGCCATCGGGATCTTGATGGCCCCGGGAGGGCGGACGCCCGAAGAAGCGTTCCAACTGCTTGTGAGGGCTTCCCAGCGAGAGAACCGGAAACTTCGAGAGATCGCCGCCGACATCGTGGAACGCACCAGCGGACGGACCAAAGAACATTAGTCCAGCGCCAGCACCCGGATCAGGGCTCCGCCGTATCGGCCAATACCTGCTCGATCACCTGCAATGGACTTCGAGGCCATCCGAATCCAACTCCAGCCTGTTCGGGGTTGCGATTGAGGCGGAGCGCGAGCACGTAAGACGTCGATGCCTTCCAGAACGCCCACCCGCGGCCGCGATCCCACGTGCCGGAATCAAGAGACAGAGCACTCCTGAATTCTGCCCGCGAGGGTCCGTCGAACAGGCTCCAGGCGATGGTAAGATCGCAGGCGGGGTCGCCGATGGCGCAGCACCCGAAATCCAGGACGCCGCCGAGCCTTCCGCCACGCACCAGAGATGGAGCGACAGCTTCCTTGTCCCAGTGCTGCACAGGCCCACCCCGATTGAAGCTGTGGTCACCCGCTCGAGGTCCGTCAGCACGGCCGATCCGATGGAGCGCGTGAAGAAAGCGAGCCAAGTCCCGGGCGAACTCCTCAAGATCGCGGATCTGATCCCTCGTTGCCACACGACCGGTGGATGAGGAGCCAGCACGGGCAGCCGTCGATGTTCCTTGTCGATCTGCGGCACGTACAGGTCGGCACTCGGCGTACGGATCGAGAGATCCTCACCGAGTCGGAAGGTGGTGTTGTCCCAGCCGTCGAGGTCCACCCTGCGGATGGGCAGTGGGGACCAGAGGGGAAAGTGACTATCGATGAGACACCGGGCATCATCCGTCGTGATGTCCGTCTTCAGCGCCAGGGAGAGGCTACGCCCCCAAGACCGAAGTGCCTTCCCCGCTGCTGCGGGAGGACGCCTTCCCTACTGCTCCGGGACACCCGTCACCATCAGACGTCGGCGTCGCTCGACGTCACGTCTGATGGTCAGGGAATGGAGCGCGGCGGGCGAACCTATCCGGTTCGCCCGAAGACGACGGAAGCCGGAAGGGTGACCGTCACGACTCCACCAGTCCGGATCAGATAGGAGCCGACTCCGAACTCTTCGACCGCTCGAGCGGCGGCCTCATCGAAGGTATCGAAGCTTCCCACCGCGTCCCCATCATGAATGAGCACCCATTCACCCGCGGCGGAGGCCTCGAGCACGGCCTTCGCATCCGCAAAGGACCTGGACGCTTCCTCGACGGGGCTCAGGGTTCCCGCACCGTGAGCCTTTCGAGCCCGAAGCCGCTGGGAGTAAACCGTCTTCACGGTCTCACTATCGGTTCGAGAGGAACGGTGCTTTACTGTTGATCTTCACATTACGCGGTCAACGAGATCATTCTCGATCCTGCAGCTCCAGCAAACGAGGTGCGGGGAATCGGTTCGACCTCGGGCGACAGGCACTCCACAATGCGGTGGCAACGAGCCCAATCGATGCTCTATCCTGCCGCCGTCACGAGAAGCGGAGGATTTGAATGACGCCATCGTGTGGAGCCGCACGTTGAACGCTCAAAGGCCTCGTCGGCGTGCTCATCTGATCGTCCCGGGGGCCATCGGGACCTCGTTGGCACGAAGCCCGTCTCCCGGCGTGGGGTGAGACGGTGCGCACGAGCTTGATGAGACCTGTCCTGGCATCGGTCGCGCTCTTGGTCGTCTTCGTGGCTGTGCCTGCGAGCACATCGAGTGCGGCGAGCACGCCGGGCACCTCGAGTACAACCACCGGCGTGCTGTCCGGACACACGATGAACGGCCAGCCGATCCCGTGTATGACGCAATCGGACGGGGTACGGGTGTGTCACGGCGACGAGAACGGGGTTGGCAGCGCCGACCTCCGACTGAAGAGCTTCGACGGCACGCCGTTGGCGCTGTACGTCACACTCCCTCCGATGTCTTCCTCCCACCTTCACGGCGACTACCCACTGGTGGTGCAGAGCCACGGCTGGGGCGATCCCCCGAGCGGGCCGAGCGATCCACAGTACGGCGGTCCGACAGCGGATCAATGGGCAAAAGACGGCTACGCCGTCCTACAGCTCACCGCGCGGGGCTGGGGAGACTCATGTGGCACTGCAGAATCGAGGCTCGTGAACGCGGCCGCGTGCGCCAACGGCTATATACATCTCGACGATTACCGCTACGAGGCACGCGACGCTCAGTACGCAATCGGTCTGCTGGTGGATGAGGGGCTCGCCAACCCCAACCGCATCGGAGTGACCGGTGAGTCCTATGGGGCGGGCGTATCACTCGAGCTGGCAACTCTCATGAACCGCGTGATGCTCCCGAACGGACGGCTCGTGGCGTGGCGCAGCCCCCAGGGAACGCCCCTTCACGTCGCGGCCGCCGCCACCTTCGCCGGATGGAGCGACCTGGCCTACTCGCTGATGCCGAACGGGCGGACGCTGGATTCGCGAGTGACCTCGCCGACAGCAGACCTGTCGCCGGTCGGAGTGGAAAAGGCTTCGATCGTCGGCGGCCTGTTCGCCGTCGGTGCCACCAGCGGCTACTACGCGTCCGCGGGCGTCGACGCGCAGGCCAACCTGACGAGCTGGTACGCGAGCATCACTGCCGGCGAGCCATACAATACGCCCGCGGACGCATCGTTGATCCGCCAGATCGCCCAGTTCCACTCTCCGTACTATCTCTTAGGGGGGTCCTACGGAGCACACCGGGAAGCGCCGGCACCGATGCTTCTCGCCAATGGATTCACCGACGATATCTTTCCGGTCGACGAGGCCGTGCGCTACTACAACCTCGAGCGATCGCTGTACCCATCTGACCCGATCGCGCTGTTCGACTTCGACGGTGGCCATATGCGCGGCCAGAACAAGCCAGCAGATAGTGCCATGCTCGCCAGCCGCATCAAGGCCTTCTTCGACCACTATGTCAAGGGAACAGGACCCCAGGCGACGTTGGGCGTGACCGCGCTCACCCAGACCTGCCCGAAGACCGCCCCGTCCGGCGGTCCGTACCACGCCAGCACGTGGGCTTCCCTTCATCCCGGCGAAGTCGATTACAGCTCCAAGCCGACACAGACGATTCTCTCGGCCGCGGGCAACCAGGCCATCTCCAAGACGTTCGACCCGGTCTTCGGTGGTGGAGCGTGCGCCACCGTGCCTGCGACCGATCAGGGTGCCGGAGTCGCGACGTACCGCTTGCCGGCCGTTACCGGCTCCGGATACACCCTGCTCGGATCTCCGACGGTCGTCGCCGATCTGAAGGTCACGGGCAAGTTCGCATACATCGCCGCTCGGTTGCTCGACGTCGATCCGGCTATGAACACGGAGACACTCGTGGCTCGCGGCATCTACCGGATAGACCCGAGTGCGCCGGACGGCCGCGAGATCTTCCAGCTTTTCCCGGGCGCGTGGCATTTCGCGGCCGGTCACGTCCCGAAGCTCGAACTGCTTGGCCAAGACACGCCGTACGCGCGCCCGTCGAATGGAGTCTTTTCGATTTCCGTTTCGAATCTGCAGCTACGGCTGCCCGTTCATCAGGCTCCGGGCGCTCCGGGCACCGGTGGGGCGGTCAAGAAGCCCCTGGCAGCTGTCAAGCCAGGCCGAACGTCATGATGAGAGTGCTGACCGTCTCGACACTCCCCGCGGCCTTTGGTCCACGCCACGGAGCCCTCCGGTAACGCCGCAGAGCTCGCTGTCGGAGCTCCCGACATCTCGTTGGCACTCGCGACGATCGAGCACTCACGATCGACGAGTGCTACTGCGGTTTACATTTCGGTTGTTGAGGTATTGACTTAGGTCATGGCCGGTACATCTGCGATCAGCCTAGAAAGGCACGCCGATGAACTCGCCCGAGCAGCTGCTAGAAATCAAAGACCTCTCGGATGGGCACCGCGTCCGGCTGCTGCTCCGAGGTGAGCTGGACCTCAGCACGACCGGCGATCTCCAGAGGGTGCTCGACGGAGCGTGCGGCTGCGAGGAGATCCTTCTGGATCTGTCAGATCTGACCTTCATCGACTCGTCCGGCATCTCGCTCTTCCTCACTGCCCACAAGAAGGCCACTGCGGATGGCCAGAAGTTCGTTCTGCGCTTCCCCGCTCCCTCGGTACTCAAGGCTTTCGAAGTCGGCGGCGTGGCCGACTTCTTGGTCATCGAGAGCTAGTCCCCAAGGGATGCCGACCCCTTTGCGGGGGGACGAAGCTTCGTCGGCAGCGCAATGCTGTGCCGGTCGGAGTGGCGCCCGCCGGCCTGGGGACGAAGCGGGCTGATACCCCATTGGTGGCCGTCCGGCTCCCGTATCCCATCTCCTCGCGCTACCCAGTCGCACATTTCGGAACACATCGAATCGTCCACTCGGTATCGTCGACTCCACGAAGCGAATTAGCATTGACCCCGACGGCGTCTCCTGGCAGCCCGCGCAACAAGTCTGACCCGGGTATCACGTCGACGGGCTCGATGGCACCGCATCATGGCCAGAGCTGCATCTGATGAGGAGGGTGCTGATCCTCTCTGATGGACCATCGCATGCCCGATCTGGCAACTTCATCTGCAATCCGGAGGGTCTCCGCCACGGGAACGTGAGCTCGGAGTCGGGGTGAGGGTGATGGCCTCACTGCTGCACAGTGAGGCACAGGTTGGACACGATGGCGGCTTCCAGCCCGGCGACGAACGCCTGTCGGCGTCAAGCCCGTCTTCTTGTTACCAGCTGACCATTCATGGTCGCCCATTTTTCCAGCAGTCGGAGTCATCACCTCTCTGGCCGACTCGGTGCGGCACTGACCGCGCACATGTTCGACAATGGCTGGACCGAGCCCATGATGGCACCATTCGATTCAAGGCTTCGCCGGAGCTCTCCTCCAGGCGTTGTGCTGCACTTCAAGCTCCGCCCGGTGGGGGCTCGGGCCGGGCTCCCGCTGTCCCGTGGGCGAGACAATTTCGCCCCGAGGTGGGCGTACCCTTTGATCTGCGAGATCGGAGTGGAAATGAACTTGAACTTCAACCGAGAACTCAAGAGCTTTTCGAGCGATCCGATCGAATGGGCCATCTCCATTCGTGAGCGCTTCGCGGAACGGGCCGAACACCGATCGAAGGGCTCGGAGGGCCCGGAGTTCATGCCCTGGCCTCCATGTCCATACGCAATCGACCACCAATGGGAGGCCGGCTTGCACCGGGCGATCGGGGCAGCATGGCCGTGCCCAGCCCAAGAAGGCTTCGCGGCCATGTGGTCGGATGTCATCGCCTCGATGCAGGCGCAGGTGAGCAACGTGGGGCGCGGCGCCTTTGGTCAAGAGGGTTGGGGCGACACCGACATGGCTATGGCGCGGATTGTCCGTTGCATGACGCTGCACCTGCAACCTGACCACCTCCTCGAGACAGGAGTCGCGCGCGGTATCACCACTCGCTTCATCCTCGAGGCCATCGCCGAGAACGGACACGGCCACCTCTGGAGTATCGATCTCCCGCCCCCTGGGGAGCCCGAAATCCACGACCAGATCGGTATGGCCGTTCCTGATCGACTTCGTCCCTCATGGACGTACGTCGCCGGCTCGAGCCGGCGAAGGCTCCGCTCGCTTCTGTCGGACATCCGCACCATCGATCTGTTCGTCCACGACAGCAGGCACACCGAGCGCAACGTGACGTTCGAACTCAACCACGCCTGGGACGCGCTGACACCCCGGGGCGTCGCTATCGTCGACGATGCCGATCTCAATTGCGGCTTTCACAGCTTCTGCCGAACGAATCCAGAAGCGGTCTCGTTCATCGCGCGGGCTGAACCTTTGGAGCCGGATCCAGGTCGACAAGAAGACACGGGTGTGGTGGCCATTGCGCTGAAACCGCGTTGATTCCAGCGGGGACCGATCAGCGCCGATCGATCCCCGCTGATGAAAGGGAGCAGGACCTCGCTTTCGGAGGGGACCAGGAGTAGTCTCGGACCTCCCAGGGTCAGGCTGTGCACACCGTTCGAAAGTGGGTAATGGCAGATCAAGCGCAGGTCCATTTCGCCAGGCGAACATTCATAGCGCTGCTCAGGTGGGCCGGGCACCGGAACAAGGTCCTCCACGGTGTCGACGACGGTGCTCTGTCGATCTCCCAACTCTCTGTCCTTGCCCTGCTGGTCTCTGTACTTGCCCTGCTGGCT
Source organism: Acidimicrobiaceae bacterium (assembly GCA_027306605.1). Taxonomy (GTDB): domain Bacteria; phylum Actinomycetota; class Acidimicrobiia; order Acidimicrobiales; family RAAP-2; genus Bog-473. Next base: position 2,681 of record DAHUZK010000016.1, on the reverse strand, counting down.
GGTCCGGGTCACCTGGGTCGTCGGCGGCCATAGATCGAGTCTCCGAGAGCTATTTCCTTGCGAAGAGGAGCGGCCGTTTCTCACCCAAATCGGGACCACGACCGCGGGCGCTGTCGCTCGAGATGCGAGACAAGAAGGAGCCAAAGACGGATCGGAGATCTCTGGAGGCGCGCCTGCCGTGGTCTGCGTTTGCTCGCAGTGGCAGCGGCAGCAACCACCACGGTGATCTCCTTGGATCCGACCCTCGCTTCCGCTGCGGCAACCCCCGCGCCGCTCGTCAACTCGGAGCTGCCCTGGCACCCAGCTGTAACCGATGCGAGCGGCGGCCTCCTCGCGTGGTACAAGCCTCTACAAGATCTCGGCTATGACCAGGTTCTCAGGCTCGGATGGCACTTCCTCGAGCACCAGGTCCCCGATGAGGCCGGCACCAACCTGAAGACCTACTTGGTCAACTCCGTGTTCAACGGGGCCACGGGCCAGGGAGCGTATTGGCAAAGCAATCCCTCCATGGTGTTCGGTTCGTTCGTCGACTCTGCCCTCGCCTGGTACCCCTATTCGGGCGACGAGAACGCCGTCACGACCGTACGGGGCATGCTCGACTACCTGCTCAGTCACGGCCTCACTCCAATGCGCTGGAGTTGGTCGGGTGTCCCCTTTCCTACCGGGTGCGGGAACCAACCCATTTACGGGCGATGCCTCTCGGACATGCCGAAGACCTATTACGGGGGGATCGAACCTGACAAGGTCGGCGAGGTCGGCGTCGGCTACGCCCTGATGTACGAGGACACCGGAGACCACGCGTACCTCGAGGAGGCAATCCGCTGTGCCGATGCATTGGCGACACACGTCACGACCGGCAATGACACTCACACACCATGGCCCTTCCGTGTCGACGGGCGGACCGGTGCCACCCTGGACGGGGAGACATTCGGAGGCATCGTCGTTTCCCCTCTACGGCTCTTCGATGTGCTGATACGCATCCATCAGGGCGACGTGACGGCCTACCTCCGGGCACGTCGGATGGCCTGGGACTGGCTGGAATCGCACCAGCTCAATCCGCGGAGCCGCACCTACGACGATTGGACGGGGTACTTCGAAGACGTCCCCAGGGATCAGACCGATCTCAACCAGGCTGCACCGACGTACACGGCTCTCTACCTCTTGAACCTGCCTCATCTCGACGCCGTCGATCCGCACTGGCGGGCCCAGGTGAGCCATCTGATCGAGTGGGTCAAGCAGCATTTCGGGATCGGACCTTTCTATGGTGCCTGGGGCATCAACGAACAGGGCCCGGCCGTCGGGCACTACCTCTGTTGTTCGACTGCGGGTCTCGGCAGCGACACTTCCAGGTGGGCCGCGGTCAACGCCCTCTACTACGAAAGAACCGGAAGCGCACAAGCAAGAGAGCAGGCCTTCAGCTCGCTCAACTACGCAACCTATTTCGAGGCTTCCAACGGTGAGGTCTCATGCTGCGGACAGAGCCTGGGTACGTTCCAGTACTGGTTCAGCGATGGATATTCGGACTATCTTCGCAGTTTCAACTGGACCATGGCCGCGATCCCTTCCCTCGCCCCTGTGGGACAAAGCCATCTGCTGGGATCGACCTCTGTCGTGCAACACGTCGATTATGGCCACGACCGGATCCGCTATCGAACCTTCGACGATGACTCGACCGAGGTCCTGCGCCTGAGCTTCCGGCCGACCATCGTCACTGCAGATGGCACGGCGCTACACAGTGAGACCTCGCTCAACGGAGTCGGCTATACGCTCCAACCGCTGTCCAACGGGGGATTCGCTCTGAGAGTTCACCACGACAGCTCGGGCGACGTGGTCGTCGCGAATTGAAGTGTGCTGGCGGCACGAGCCCCGATGGAGGGCCGACGCATCCTGGTCGAGTTCGTCGAGCAGTGGCTCAACCGACACGGCAGAGCTGCCGGCAACGCGCGGACTCGCTCTTCCGTCGAAGCTCTTGGAGGTACGGCTGGGAGCACGAGGTTGGTACACCTGATTCAGGGATCCCCCGTCCCGACTGGCGAATCACGATTCCTTGGGCGAATGTGCCGTCGGTCCCGAAGACCGCGTGTCGACTCGAGGGGGAGACTTCAAGGCGGTCGGAAGGCCCAGGCAACCGGCCGCCGCGTCACTTCTCTCTGCCATCGTCGGAGAACAAGCCAATGTCGGGCGCTCGACAACGGTCAGGTGGCTCGCAGTGACAGCGCCTACCACGATCGCGTCGACCAGGAGGGACCGTGCAACAGCATCATCGAGACGCCATCGAGCGTTGGGCCGAGGCCGCCACAGACGACGACGAAGTGCTGGCCGTGGTGGTGGCCGGTTCGTTGACCAAGGGCTACGGCCTCGCCCACAGCGATGTCGACGGGTTCGTGATCGTCACCGACGAGGCGTTCGCCCGTCGCCGAGCCAGCGGCGAGCTCACCTTCTTCTCAACCGAGTTCTGTGACTACGAGGGTGGCTACATCGATGCCAAGTACATCGACCGGACCTTCCTCGAAGCCGTCGTGGAGCGAGGTAGCGAGCCGGCTCGATCGGCGTTCCTGGGGGCGATCGTGGCCTGGACGACCGACCCGTCGATCGAGGCGCAGGTGCACGCGGCTGCCACCTATCCCGAGGCCGGCGTCGAAGAGCGCATGGCCCGCTTCCTCGCTCAGGCCCAGGCCGCC